>DUQF01000026.1 GCA_012837965.1 Clostridiales bacterium
ACCTCGAGTTTTTGTATCTATATTATACCATATAACCTCGATTTGATCTTGACTTTTAAGGGATTTTGCAGGTTTCATTGAACAAAGTCCCAACGCGAATGGTTGGGACTTTGTCTACAGTCTGAAGCGACTGTGTCTTAAAACACAGTCGCTTTTTCTATTGAAAAAGGGTGCTTTTTTACTTAAACAAATCCTTTACCTTATCAAGGAAAGATCGGGAGTCGGAAAACTCCCGGCCGTCCAAGGTTCCGTCAAATTCCCGGAGCAACTCCTTTTGTTTTTCGGACAGCCGCTTTGGTATTTCAACATTGACCGTAAAGTACAGGTCGCCCGTCATATAGGAATTAGGCTGCTTAATGCCTTCGCCTTTCAGGCGGAATCTTGTGCCCGTCTGTGTTCCCTCGGGGATGCGGAACTTGGTTTTGCCTTTCAGGGTGGGCACCTCGATATCGGCGCCGAGGGCGGCCTGGGTAAAGGAAATGGGCATATCAAGGTGCAAGTTGCGGCCGTCCCGCTTAAACAGCTTGTGGGGAGTAACGGTAACTACGATTTGCAAATCGCCGTTTTGGCCGCCGTTGACGCCCGGTTCGCCTTGCCCGGCCTTAATAATCATTTGCCCATCATCAATACCGGCGGGAATGTCCACGTTGGCGGTGCGTTTGTTGCGCTCACGCCCCGAGCCTTGGCAGTTGGCGCACTTTTCCTTGATGGTTTTACCCGTGCCGCCGCAGGTGGGGCAGGTACGCATAGTCACCATGAAGCCGCTTTGCGTGCGAACTTGGCCCGTGCCCTTGCAGTGGGAGCAGGTATCTACCTGCGTGCCGGGCTTGGCGCCCGAACCCTTACAGGTGGAACAGTTTTCTTCTCGTGTAAAGTCGAAAGATTTTTTGACACCAAAAGCCGCCTCCTCAAAGGAGATACGCAGGCCGTACCGCAGGTCGGCGCCTCTGCGGGGAGCGTTCGCGCGGCTGCGCATACCGCCGCCCATACCGCCAAAGAGCTGGTCGAAAATGCTTTCAAATCCGCCCATACCGCTAAATCCGCCGAATCCGCCAAAGCCCGAGGGGTCAAAGCCGCCCATGGGGCCGTCCATGCCGAACTGGTCATAACGGGCGCGCTTCTCCGGGTCGGAAAGCACCTCGTTTGCTTCGTTCAGCTCCTTGAAGCGGTCTTCGGCGCCTTTATCGTTTGGGTGCAGGTCGGGATGGCACTCCTTGGCAAGCTGCCGGTAGGCCTTTTTAATTTCATCCTGTGTGGCGTTTTTGCCAACGCCAAGCACCTCGTAATAATCGCGTTTTGTTGCCATGTTCCTTCCTTTGTAAGCGGGCGAAGATTGCTCCTCGCCCGCTATGATACTTTGTTACTGTACATCGACGTCGGCGTCTATCGGCCCATCGGCATCTTTAACCGGAGGGGTTTGCCCATCCTGGGGCTGGACATCCTGGTAAATCTTGCCGAAGATGGCATAGACTTTTTCGGTCATATTTTGCATAGCGGACTTAATCTGTTGCACGTCGCCCGTTTCGCGAACCTTATTAAATTCATCCAGTTCGTTTTGCACGGTAGCCTTGTCTTCCTCGGACAGTTTGTCGGCGTTTTCCTTTAGCTGTTTATCGATTTCGTAGGACAGGCTCTCGGCGTGGTTGAGGGTTTCTACCTCTTCCTTGCGCTTCTTGTCTTCCTCGGCAAACTGCTCGGCTTCCTTGACGCGCTGGTTAATCTCTTCCTCACTCATGTTGGTGGAGGCGGTGATGGTTACGTTCTGGCTTTTGCCGGTGCCAAGGTCTTTGGCGCTGACGTTGACGATACCGTTCTTGTCGATGGTAAACTTGACCTCAATCTGCGGTACGCCGCGGGGAGCGGCGGGGATGCCGGTCAGCTGGAAGCGGCCAAGGGATTTATTATCGTAAGCCATGGGGCGCTCGCCTTGCAGGACGTTGATTTCAACGGTGGTCTGCCCGTCAGCTGCGGTGGAGAACACCTGGCTCTTTTCGGTGGGAATGGTGGTGTTGCGCTCGATGAGCTTTGTAAAGATATGTCCTTCGGTTTCAAGGCCGAGGCTTAAGGGCGTTACGTCAAGCAGCAGCACGTCTTTCACGTCGCCGCCCAAAACGCCTGCCTGAATGGCTGCGCCAAGGGCTACGCACTCGTCGGGGTTGATGCCCTTGAAGGGCTCCTTGCCTGTTATTTTATGCACGGCTTCCTGCACAGCGGGGATACGGGTGGAGCCGCCCACCAAGATAATCTTGTCAATATCGCTTGCGGTGAGGCCGGCGTCCTTGAGGGCTGTTTGCATCGGGCCGATGGAGCGCTCAACCAGGTCGCTTGTGAGTTCGTTAAAGGTAGCGCGGGTTAGGGTCACGTCAAGGTGCTTGGGGCCGTTTGCGTCGGCTGTGATAAAGGGCAGGTTGATGTTGGTTGATAGAGCCGTGGACAGCTCAATCTTGGCCTTTTCAGCAGCTTCGCTTAAGCGCTGGGTGGCCATGCGGTCCTGGCGCAGGTCGATGCCGTGGTCGTTCTGGAAGGCGTCGGCCACGAAGTTGAGTATACGCTCGTCAAAGTCGTCGCCGCCCAGCATGGTATCGCCGTTGGTGGCAAGAACTTCAAAGACGCCGTCGCCAATTTCCAAGAGGCTCACGTCAAAGGTGCCGCCGCCTAAATCGTACACCAAAATTTTGTGGTTATGGTCCTTATCAAGGCCGTAAGCCAGGGACGCGGCCGTGGGCTCGTTGATGATGCGCAGCACTTCAAGGCCGGCAATACGCCCTGCGTCCTTGGTGGCCTGGCGCTGGGAGTCGGAGAAGTAGGCGGGTACGGTGATAACCGCCTGGGTCACCTTTTCGCCAAGGTAGCTTTCGGCGTCTGTCTTGAGCTTCTGCAAAATCATGGCGCTGATTTCCTGGGGGTTGAGGGTCTTGCCATCAATCTCTACCTTAAAGTCTGAGCCCATATGACGCTTGATGGATGAGATGGTGCGGTCGGGGTTGGCAATGGCCTGACGCTTCGCAATCTGGCCGACCAGCCTTTCGCCTTCCTTGCTGAAAGCCACGACCGAGGGGGTGGTGCGCGCGCCTTCGGCGTTTGTAATCACAACCGCTTCGCCGCCCTCCATGACGGCCACGCAGCTGTTGGTAGTACCTAAGTCAATTCCGATAATTTTAGCCATAGTCTATTTCCTCCAAATTTCTTTTTTCTCGTTGTTTGCTAAAGTAATTTATTAGTTTTCGGGAACGACCTTGACCATCGCGTGGCGAAGGACATGATCGCCCATTTTATAGCCTTTGAGGTAAACCTCGCACACGGTGCCGGGCTCGCCCTCTTCGGGATTGCCCTGCACAACGGCGTCTTCCAGTTGAGGGTCGAATTTGTCGCCCACACGGTCGATTTTTTCGACGCCTTGCTTTTCAAGGGTTTCTTCAAGCTGGCGGTAAACCATCCGGACGCCTTCCTTGAGGGACTGGGCGTCGCCGTCGGCTTCCAAAGCTCTTTCCAAATTGTCGCAAACCGGCAAAATGGTCTTGATAAAGGCCCGTGTGCCGTCTTCAAAGGATTCTTTGCGGACGTTTGCGTTGCGGCGGCGGAAGTTTTCAAACTCGGCCTGTACACGCTGCGCTAAATCCAAGTACTCGTCCCGTTGTTCTTCGGCCTTGGCCAATTGCTCTTTGAGCTCTTCTTCCGGGCTCTTGGCTTCTTCAGGAACAATTTCCTCAGGGGCGGCTTCTTGGGTAGTTTCCTCTACGGGAAGGTCTTTTACTTCCGTTTCGGGCGCCTTTTCTTTGTGTCGTTTCTCGTGTTTCATGGTTCCTCCGTTTATGTTGTGCGCCGGAGCATGCGGCTGAGCATGTCGGCAGTTGATGACAGGCTTTGCAGTACCTGCTGGTAGTTCATGCGGGTGGGCCCGATAATGGATACCGTGCCCCGGCTGCCCTTGCCTGCCTGGTAGGCGGCCGTTACGATGGAGCAGCCTTCCAAGTCCGCGATGCCGATTTCGGAGCCGATAAAGGCGCCAAGGCCCTCACTGGATGAGTGGCGCATCAGGCGGATGAGCTTATCCTCGTCCTCCAAAACCTTCAGGAAGCGGCGCGCTTTTTGTACATCCGCGTATTCGGGGTGATAGAGGATATTTTCCGACCCGCAGATAATTAAAGTGTCGTTGGACGATTGCTTTTGTATCTGGCGGGCAAGGTCGGCGATGCCGTGTAGCACCTTGGGGTCTCCCTCCACAAACTGGGAGAAGGAGTGGAGGATACCTTGCACTTCTCCAAGGGATTTGCCGCCGAGTTTATCGGCAAGCACACGGCTGATGGCATAGAGCTTGTCGGCGTCTAAATCTTCCGCCACATTCACTACGGCGTCCCTGATAATGCCGCTGTCGGTCACAATCACAAGCAGCGCCGCGCCAGGCCTTAAGGGAATCAGTTGCAAGGTGGAAACCCGCAAATCCCTTTGCCTTGGCGTCATGATCACAGTGGTATAGTGTGTCCAGTCGCACAGCGCTTGCGCCATTGCCTGGACAACATCTTCCGTCTGATGCATGCGGGAGGACAGCGCCCTTTGCGTATCTTCCCTGGGGGTGGTATCAATGAGCCCCTCACGAATCAGGTGATCCACATACAGCCGGTAAGCGTTGTCGCTGGGCACCCGCCCGGCGGACACGTGCGGCTGACTTAGGTAGCCAAGCTCTTCCAAGTCGCTCATCTCGTTGCGGATGGTGGCGGAGGAAACCTGCGGCATGTACTTGCGGGCAACCGTTCGGGAGCCGACCGGCTCGCAGGTCTGCACATAGTCTAAGATCACTGCTTCCAGCACAAGCTTTTGTCGCTTGGTAATCATGCTTCCTCCTTTCGTTGTTAGCACTCTTTCGAGGCGAGTGCTAAACCTCACTAATAATGTACCACGCTTTGAGCCTTTCTGTCAAGGTTTTGGGGAAAGTTTAGGAAAATCTTTGGAGAGGGAAGAAAAGATTGACATTTACTCATTAAAAGATATAATTATTTTAGTGACTATGCGCAGCTGATGGCGTATGAAAAAAATGAGGTGATTGATATGAAACTCACTGCTATTCTTGATACTCTTATGGGTATGAAACTCGGTACTCTTGGTATTGTGGTTTTAGCGCTGGTAATGATTTTACTTATTTTGAAACTGTTACAATTTAAGATTTTTGCAAATCAAAAAATAATTACCAGCAAAACAAATAACCTCGGCCTTAAAGATATTGGCGAACTTGCAACCCAAGCGGGGTATTTTTCAAATACTCAACAAATAAAAGATAACGCTAAACTCTTTGGGCTTGATATTCCTCTTATAAATAGAAACTATATTTACAGTTATGATGGTGTCATAAAAGCAGGAATTGACTTTGCCAAAATAAAATTGGATGTAAATGAAGAGAACAAGATGATTACGGTAAAGATGCCGCCTGTTAAGATTCTTTCCTGTGAAGTAAAAGAAGACAGTTTGGTTATTTATGAGGAGAAAAAGAACATTTTTATGCCTCTTCGTCTTAAAGACATAAGTGAAGCAAAGAAAGCTCTTGTTAAAGAAGCGGAAGAAAAAGCGATTGCAAATGGTCTTTTAGAAAATGCCCGTCAGAATGCGGAAATTTTGATAAAAGGTTTTCTTTCAGGGACATTTAATCGGGAAGAATACACTTATACATTTGTAGACACTCGACCAAAAATGAAAGAGCGCGAAAAAAATAGGCATCATGCCTAAAGTCGTAACAATAGGGATTAAATTTGTCACGACTTTGGGAGCAGAACCCGGCGGCAAAATGATAATTTTAGCAAACGATATTTTTTTACCATAATATTTCTTCTAAACTTTGAAAAAGTCGCTCATAAGAATGTTTTTTTAAAATGTTTGTGGTCTTTTCCTAAAATTCAGTAGCTCAAATCCATTTCAAGCACCACCGGGCAGTGGTCGGAGCCGAAAATATCGTCCCTGATAACTGAAGATTGGATCAAGTCTTTGGCGCAGTCGGACACAAGAAAGTAGTCGATCCGCCAGCCGATGCCCTTTTGGCGGGCTTGGAAGCGGTAGCTCCACCAGGAGTATTGCTCCTTGTCGGGGTTAAGGTGACGGAAGGTGTCGATGAAACCGGAGGCAAGAAGCTCGGTCATTTTTTTCCGCTCCTCATCGGAAAAGCCGGGGTTGCCGACATTGGTTTTTGGGTTTTTTAGGTCAATTTCCTGGTGGGCGACGTTCAGGTCACCACAGTAAATAACGGGCTTTTCTTTTTTAAGTTCGCCAAGGTATAGCCGCATATCATCTTCAAACCGCATGCGGTAGTCAAGGCGTTTAAGCCCATCCTGCGCGTTGGGCACATAGCAGTTGACCAGGGTAAAGTTGGGATAATGGAGAGTTAATACCCTGCCTTCCTGCGGGTGGTCGCCATCAAAGCCGGTCACCACTTTAAGCGGCTCTTTTTTGGCGAAAACGGCCGTGCCCGAATAGCCTTTCCTCTGGGCCGAGTGCAGGTAGGTGTAGTGGCTGTCGGGGAAAAAGGGCATTTGCTCAGGCTGTAGCTTGGTTTCTTGCAGGCAGAAAAAATCGGCGTCGGCGGCCGCGAACACCTCTTCAAAGTTCTTTTGCATTACGGCGCGAAAACCGTTGACATTCCAGGACACAAATTTCACGAATAACTCCTTTCGGGGTACAGGTTGTTATGCAGCTTAACCGCCAGCACAACGGCGAGGGCGGCAATGCCTGCGGCCAAAATAAGCGGCCACGATAGGTTGATGCTTGACAGCTTGCCTGCGAAAACGCCCATGGGCGATGAAACGAACAAGCATATCGTGTAAGAAAGGCTCAGTAATTGCGCCCGATTATCATCCGGCAAGGTGGTTAGCAAAATGGAAGTAGTTAGCGGGATTAAAATGGACATGCTGAAGCCCTCCAGCGCCGACCCTAAAACAATGAGGGGCAGACCCAAGACGGGTAATAATACATAGGTGATATTGACCATAATGTAAATAAGTAAGGCGGTAACTGCCGGATAATGGAAGCGGTCAATGCGCACCTTGGGCAAGAAAATCAAGGTTGATAGAAGCGTAATGAGCGTTTTCAGGGTGGAAAACAGCGAAAGTTGTTCGTTGCTTTGCCCGACAAGGCCGGTGACATACAGGGGCCAGAAGTTATCGGTAATGTTTTTCATGATTGTGTAGCAGGCCATAATGCCCACGGCCTGCATGATTTTGGCGGAGCGGAACATGGTTTTCAGCAATTTTCCGCTGCTGAACACAATGCGCCGGATGGGAATGTTTTTAAACTCGGCCATTTTTTCTTTGGCGACTTGGGTATCGTAGCAAAACCTATAGATAATCCAGGCTTTGAAAGCCATGGTGCAAAACATGGTCAGATAAATGCCCCGAACGGCAGGCACTGTGTCAAAGCGCTTGACTAAAATAAAACTAAGCGGCGCGAAAAAGCCCGCCATCATGGCCGCGATATTGGTGAGCGAATAGTAGTGCACCAAATTATTGGGGTCGGTGTCTTCGGACAAAAGCATGGAATAGCCGATGTTGCTTGGCCGCCACCAGCCGTTGAGAACGGCGGCCACCAGAAAGCCTGTGTAACTTGTCCAGAACGACCATATCAAAAGCGGGGTACACCAAGCGATCATATCAAAAATTATCAGGGTTTTGCGCCTGCCCCACTTGTCGGCGAAGGCGCCCGATACTGCCGAAGCCATCATTTGGCTGAGCAGGTTGACTGTTGCCAAGGTGCCGATCTGCAGGGGGTTTAGCCCGCAGGCTGCCATGTACACTGCCGCAAGGGGCATGTACATATAATAAAGAACGCCAAAGAGCGGCTCGGACAGCAGGATAACCCGCTGGTTGCCTTTGGCTGATTTGAGGGATTGAAGCAAAGCGTTACCTGAAGACTTTTGGCGCATTAAGGTTTACCTTTCGTAAAAATATCAGTGATAAAAGAAAAAGCCTGGGGAAAGGTGTCGGAGGCCATTTTGAGCATTAAAAGGGTAAGCACTACAATTAAAAGCAGACGAATGAGCTTGACGCCCTTTTTCATCGCTAAATTGGAGCCAAGGTAGTTGCCCAGCATGTTAAAGAGGGCGGCAGGAAGCGCCAGCGTAAATAATATCGTTCCGGCGGAAAAGTTTTGCATCAAAGCCCCAAGGCCGGAACCGAAGTTAACCAACCGCGCGGTACCCGAAGCGTTCAGAGCCTTTAACCCCAAGACCGAAATAAACAGCAGCTGCAAAAACGTGCCGGTGCCGGGGCCGATAAGGCCGTCATATACGCCGATGGAAAGCCCGATTATAAGGCTTACGGGAAGCAAGGCCTTATCCTGAACCCGCTGTTTGGGCTCCATCGTTTTTTTGCCGAACAGCACAAAGGCCGCAACCAAGGGCAGGGCAAAGAGAATAACTTTTTGGGCAATACTTTTGTCGATGACATGCAAAAGCCGCATTCCCACGTTGCCGCCAAGGAGGCTCCCCAGCAAGGCGGCGCTGGCTAAGTCTAAGGAATTTAGGCACAGAATGACAGACAGTAAAATAGGGACAAGCAGCCACAGCTCAGGCGATTTCGCGCCCATGTATAGACCGGCTGATAGCCCGATGATGGCGGCTACAAGATAGGGCAGGCGGCTGTCCGGCTGCTCTTGTTTTTTGGAAAAAACCTGCACAGAAAAAGCTGAGAGCGACAGAAGACATACCAAGACATTTTCCATGACGGTTGAAATGACTTTGCCGGCTCCCATCCCCAAAAGAAAACCAACCAACACCGCCAATCCCTTTTGCCACTTGACATGGCCTTTTCTTGCGTAATTAACGGTGGCAAGCAGGGTGCCGGGCATGACGCTTAGCTTGTTGGTGCCCGCTGCCAAGGAGGGTTCAAGCCCCACAGCGTAGTATGCGGGCAAGGACAAAAGACCACCACCGCCGGCGATGGAATCGATAAAGCCGGCCAAAAAGAGTGCTGCGCACACAAAGACCGCCTGTGTGAAACTAAACTGCATACCTAAAAACCTCCCACACAATACATGATAGTCATTCTATCATTTAATGAAAGACGGGACAAGCAAAAGCCCATCAGACCAGCAAAAATCGCCACACCCCAAAGGAATACGGCGAAAATAAAAATAACGGGAGGTTTAATTTGCAGTTTGTTCGTTCGCGTACTGTGTCATGATGTTCAAAATGGTTTGGTCGGTGGCTACCATGCCTTCGTAGGCGATGCGGCCGAAATTGCGCACGGTTTCGTCCACATTTGCCCCTACGACTCCATCGCCCGCCTTAAATCCGAGGCCTTTTTTAGCCATATCAAGGGACAGAAAAGCGTCGGCCAAAGCGGAGGCGATTTTCTTGGCGCAGGAGCCCTTGGCGCCGTCGCACACCAGACCGCCCACCGAGCCCAAGGTGTTGGATAGCGCCATCTGGATGGTGGCATAGTCGCAATTTTGCAGGTAGGCCACCCCGCATACACAGGCGGCGGCGGCGCTAACCGCCCCGCAGTAGGCTGAAAGCTTGCCGATAAACTGCTTTTGATACAGCCCCACCAAGTTGGAAAAGGTGAGAGCCCGCAGCAGCAAATCGTGGCTTTTGCCTAATTTTTGGGCAATGTAGATGATGGGTACCGACACCGTAATTCCTTGGTTGCCAGAGCCCGCGTTGATGGTTACGGCGGCGTCCGAGCCTGCCATGCGGGCGTCTGACCCAGCTGCGGCGTGGGCGATGGCTTCCTTAATTAAGTCGCCTTCGGAAATTTCCAAAATGGTTCTGCCTACTTCCTGCCCAAAAGGTTGTGACAGGCCCAACTTCGCAATGCCGAGGTTGGTCTGGATTTCCTGCTCCATGAGCTTTTTAAGCCGGGGCCTTTCTTCAAAACACAGGTTGTTTACCCATTGATAAATACCTTTGAGCGTTACTTCGTTCCAGTTTTCGGCGTTATTTTGTTCTTTTAGCTCTTCATCCAAAGATTTAAGGATTTGGCCGTCCAGCGATTTAAAGCTGATACGGTTGTGACGGCCGGAAACGACGGCGCTTGAACGATGGTTTTGACCTTGCAAGTCCACCCTGATGTAGACATTGTCCACATTTTCCTGGTGATGCAGGCGTACCTTGCCTTCTTCAACCATTTGCACAGCTTTATTGAGGATGTTGGGGGTTACTTCCTCCAGTACTTGCAGGGATCTATCAGGCCGCTTGCTCAGGGCGCCCAGCGCGGCGCTGATAGGGATGCCTTGCCTGCCGCCCGAATGGGGTACATGCACGGAGTACGCGTTCTTGATAATTGAGCCTGAGGCATGAACGTCAATGGTTTGCGGCTCCTCAGGCAGCAATTGCCCAGCGCCTGCCGCCGCTAAGGCGATGGCGATGGGCTCGGTACAGCCCAAGGCAAGAACCAATTCATCCAGCAAAAGTTGTTCGTAATCCAAGTGAAGCGACCTCCTTGAAGCAATGATATTTATTATAATACTTACCCCTATGGTAGACTGAACAGGCAAAATTGAAAATGTACAATAAGGCCACCTAAAATAACATGCCAATCCAAATGGAGTAATCACGGACAAAATGTTGACGCCTCAAACAAAGAAGTGATACTATCAGAATGGGTATTTGTTTCATCAACGCCCTGCAAATATTACAGCAAGCCTTTCTGCTTGAAAGGAGGAAACCATGAAACTGCGTGAACAGGCGCAAACCATTATTGACCGTGCCTTAGAGGCCGCCCAACCCAAGACGGCCGTACAAAAGGCGTTGAGCGATTGGAACCTTGCTCCCTTTAAAAATCTCTACATTGTAGCTGTTGGCAAGGCGGCCTGGTCCATGGGCGAGGCGGCGCTTGGCGCCATCGACCGCCCAATCAAAGGCGGCGTGGTTATCACCAAGCACGACCATTCCATGGGCGATCTAAGCCCCCTTCAGGTGTACGAGGCAGGGCACCCCGTACCCGACCAAGACACCCTCACTGCCACCCAAGCTGCACTGAAGCTGGTTGAGGGTCTGACCGAAAAGGATGCCGTCCTCTTCCTTGTATCGGGTGGAGGAAGCGCCTTGTTTGAAGACAGCGTCGTAGCGCTTGATGAGCTGCAATCCATCACCAAACAGATGTTGGCCAAGGGCATGAACATTGTGGAGATGAACACCATCCGCAAGCGTTTGTCAAGGGTCAAGGGCGGACGCTTTGCTGAAAAATGCGCCCCTGCCAAGGTGTTTTCCATTGTCCTGAGCGACATTATCGGCGACCCGCTGGATATGATTGCGTCTGGTCCCGCCTATCCCGACCAATCCACCAGCGAAGATGCGCTTAGCTACGTACAAAAGTACGGGCTGGAACTATCCCACGAGGCGCAGGAAGCCCTCAAGGTGGAAACGCCCAAGACTCTTTCCAATGTGGAAACCAAGATTACCGGCAGCGTCAGGGAGCTTTGTCAAAGCGCCATTGCCGCCGCCCAAGAGCTTGGCTACGAAACCATCTTCTTAACCGACCGCTTAGATTGTGTGGCCAGGGAGGCGGGCGCTTTCTTGGGCGCTATTGCCCAAAGCCGCCAAGACACAGAAAAACCCCTTGCTTTTATTGCCGGTGGTGAAACCATCGTGCACCTGAAAGGCAAGGGCATGGGCGGGCGCAACCAGGAACTGGCTCTAAGCGGCGCTAAATATTTAAGCGAATGTAAGAATACCTGCCTGTTCTCCTTGGGCTCTGACGGCACCGACGGCCCCACCGCCGCCGCCGGCGGCTATGTGGATGAAAACACCCTATCCAAGCTTGAAAAGGCCGGCATTTCTTATGAAGCCGTTTTGGATAACAACGACGCTTATAACGGTCTAAAGGCAGTGGACGGCCTGATTATGACAGGCCCCACCGGCACCAATGTAAATGACGTGACCGTACTTTTAATTAACAGATAAAAGCAAACATAACGGGCGGTCATCCGCCCGTATTTTGTTGCAATCAACATAGAAGGGAAAACCCATGAAAACCTGTCTTGTGTGCGATTTTGGCGGCTCGTATGTGAAATACGCCCTGGTTGATGAACAGGGAAATATGAGCGAAAACGGTAGACTGCCCGCTCCCGTTCAGTCGGTGCAGGCCTTTGCAGATTGCGTTCATTCCTTGTACGCACGCTTCCAAACGCAAATAGGCGGCATTGCCCTATCCATGCCCGGCTATATCGACCCCCAAGCTGGCATCTTGGCCGGGGCGGGGGCTTACCTGCACCTTTACGGGCAAAACTTGATCCATTTGACGCGGGAAAAATGTCCCGTTCCCGTCACCGTGGAAAACGACGGCAAGTGCGCTGCCCTTGCTGAAAGCTGGCAGGGAGCGTTAAAAGACGTGAAAGATGGGGCGGTCATTGTGCTTGGTACGGGGCTTGGCGGCGGCATCATTAAGGATAGGAAAATTCATGGAGGCAGGGGTTTTGTAGCGGGCGAAATCAGCTATCTGAGTACCGACCTTGACGATTTATCTGAACTGTCCAACGCTTTCATGTCCTGCGGCATGATGGGCATTACCTACCGCATGTGCAAGAAAAAGAACATCGATCTGGCGGCGCAAAATTCCGGCGAATTTTTACAAAAATTGGATAGGCGGCTTGGCATTCCTTACCGTTTTCCGGATGCGCCCTTAAAGAAAGAGAAAATGGACGGGATTCAATTTTTTTCTTTACTTTCGCAGGGCGACAGCGACGCAGAGGATGTGTATAGGCAATTTATCAAGGCTTTAGCGTGGGTGGTTCATTCCATCCAAGTAATCTATGCGCCGGAAAAAATTGCCGTTGGCGGGGGACTCAGCCGACAGGAGTGTGTGCTGCGTGACTTGAAACAAAGGCTCAATGCCCTCTACCACGGTATGCGCCTTGGGGATGAGTTAAAGGCCGACATTGTTCCGTCCGTATATTTCGACGAATGTAACCTACTTGGGGCCATGCGCCACCACTTACAACAAACGGGAGGTTAAACGATGATAAAACCGGACTTTTTATGGGGCGGCGCCTTAGCTGCCCATCAGTTTGAAGGGGGGTTGTTCGGCACCGACAAGGGGCTGAGCGTGGCTGACGTGCTGACAGCCGGCAGCGTGGATACGCCCCGGGAAATTACCAAGGGCATTGTCCCCGGCAAGCACTATCCCAACCACGTCGGCATTGATTTTTATAATCGGTACGAAGAAGATATCGCCCTTATAGCTGAGTTGGGCCTCAAGTGCTTTCGCACCTCCATTAACTGGAGCCGCATCTATCCCAAAGGCGACGAAAAAACGCCCAGCGAGCAGGGGCTATTGTTTTACGACAAGGTGTTTGACTGCCTGTTAAAACACGGCATCCAGCCCGTGATAACCCTTTCCCACTTTGAGATGCCCTATCACTTGGCGACGGAATACGGCGGCTTTTCCAACAGAAAGACCATCGACTTTTTTCTGCGCTTTGCCAAAACTTGCTTTAAGCGCTATAAAGACAAAGTCAAATATTGGCTCACCTTTAACGAAATCAACAACCAGATGAATTTTGGCAGCGACCTGTTTGGCTGGACCAACGCAGGCTGCCTGTTTTCAACGTTCGATAATCCCGAAGAAACCATGTACCAAAGCGCCCACTATCAATTGGTGGCAAGCGCCCTGGCGGTGAAAGCGGGCAAGAAGATTAACCCGGACTTTCAAATTGGCAACATGATTGCACTCACCCCCTATTACCCCATCAATTGCCACCCCGACAATATCCTTTACGCCAACGAGCGTATGCATGAAAAGCTGATGTTCTGCGACGTGCAGGTGAGGGGACACTATCCAAATTACGCCCTCAAATACTTTGAAAAGCAAAATTTTAAGCTGGACATTACCAAAAAAGACCTGAAAACCCTGAAAAAAGGCACGGTGGACTATATCGGCTTCTCTTACTATATGAGCAACGTCGTGGACGTTTCCGTTCCAAGGGACAAGGGCGCGCTGACAAGCGGTGTCGAAAACCCCTTTACCACCGAAACCGACTGGGGCTGGACAATCGACCCGGTGGGGCTTCGGTACACCTTAAACCTCCTCTACGAACGCTATGAAAAGCCCCTGTTTATTGTGGAAAACGGCTTTGGCGCCGTCGATGTCTTGGAAGAGGACGGAACCTGCCACGACCCCTACCGCATCAAGTATCTAAAAGAACACATCACAGAGATGAAAAAGGCCATCGAAATAGACGGGGTGGATGTCATGGGTTATACCCCCTGGGGCATCATCGACTGCGTGTCCTTTACTACCGGAGAAATGAAAAAACGCTACGGCATGATCTATGTGGATCGCAATAACGACGGCTCCGGCAGTCTCAAACGATACCGCAAGGATTCCTTTGATTGGTATAAAAACCTGATAGTACAAAACGGAAAAGGTTTATTGTAGAATGTATACAGGATGTTTTTTGTATACACTGGACAGAAAGCGTCCCGTCTGTTACAATGACTGTGAACAAACATCGGGATAACCGGTGAATAAAATTGGAGGAATTTTTCATATGAAAAAAGTTCTAGCGTTACTTCTTGTCGCCATCATGGCTCTTAGCGTGGTTGGCGGCGCCCTTGCGGAAGGCTCCGCAGTTGTTTCCTGGTACACCTTTGGTGACGTTTACCTTACCAGTGTACGTAATGCCCTTGGCGAAGCGTTTGCGGCTCGTGGCGTCAAAGTGACCGACAAGGACGCCAACGGCGTTCAGCAAACCCAGCTGGACGACATCAGCACCGCTATCGTCAGCGGAACCGACGCCTTGGTTATCAACCTAGTTGACTCGGGCGCCATCGGCACTGCCACCACCCTGCTTGAGAAGGGCAAGGAGCAGGACAAGCCCGTTGTATTCTTTAACCGCGCTGTTTCCACCGACAACGCTGATGCCGAAGCCATGTTCGCCAGCTACGAAAAGAGCGCCTTTGTCGGCACCGACTTTGAAGAAGCCGGCAAAATGCAAGGCGACCTCATCGGCGCGTATGTGCTTGAAAACTTCGACGCCCTGGACCTTAACGGCGACGGCGTCATTTCCTATGTCATGTTCAAGGGCGACGAAGCCAACCAGGAAGCTATTGCCCGTACCAAGTATGGTGTGGAGAATGCTGACGCTATCCTGACTGCTGCTGGCAAGCCCGCCCTTAAATTCTATGACGAAGCCAATGCGTCCAAGTACCTGGTCGACCTGAACGGTACCTGGTCCAACGCCGCTTCCTTTGACTATATGCAGACCATTCTGTCCCAGTACAACGAGCCAAACGGCAACATGGTTGAGTTGATCATCGCCAACAACGACGATATGGCCATGGGCGCCATCAACGCCCTCATGCAGGCCGGCTACAACACCGGTGAAGAAGGCGTCAAAGTCATCCCCGTATTCGGCGTAGACGCGGTTGACGATGCCAAAGAACTCATTAACCAGGGCAAGATGACCGGTACCGTCAAGCAGGATGCCGTGGGTATGGCCGAAGCCGTTGCTGTTATCACCGACAACCTCATTCAAGGCAAAGACAAGTTTGAAGGCCTTGCAGAAAACGTTCGTGTTATTGACGGCTGGTTCGTCCAGATTCCCTATGCTGTGTATACCGGCGAATAATCCAAGGTTTCTTGCGTACTTTGTGATTTGCACTTAAGCAACAAGCAGCACGGAGGGAGCTCTGCTTCCTCCGTGCTGTGTGCCGTATTCATTAAGAATTCAATCCTAAGGCGGGCGTTTCGAGCCGCTTTAGGATTGAATTTAACAAAACAAACCTAATGAAAGGAGCCTCTGAGGCATGGGACAAGAAAAAGTATCGCTGCGCAAAGAAGGGATAGGTCAGACTTTTTCCGGCGTTCAAGAGTCACGGGATAAGCAGCGACAAGAAATATTGCTGCATATGGAAGGTATGAACAAATCTTTCCCCGGCGTAAAGGCGCTTGATAACGCAAGGCTTACCGTTCGCGCGGGCAGCGTGCACGCTCTGATGGGTGAAAACGGGGCAGGTAAATCCACCCTGATGAAATGCCTGTTCGGCATCTACTCCAAAGATTCGGGACGGATTTTCTTGGAAGGTAAGGAAGTCAACTTCAAGTCTTCCCGTGAAGCGCTCGATAATGGCGTTGCCATGGTGCACCAGGAACTAAACCAGGCTCTCAAGCGCAATGTCATGGATAACATCTGGTTAGGTAGGTACCCCAAAATGAAGGGCTTGCCTTTGGTGAGCGAAAAACAGATGTACCAAGATACCGTTGAGGTGTTTGAAAAACTGGGTCTTGACATCAACCCCCGCACTATCATGAGCAAAATGCCCGTATCTCAGCGGCAAATGGTGGAAATCGCCAAGGCCGTTTCTTTCAACTCCAAAATCATCGTGTTGGACGAACCTACCAGCTCGCTGACCGAAGTGGAGGTTGAGCACCTGTTTAAGATTATCAATATGCTTAAGAGCAGGGGATGCGGTATCATCTACATCAGCCACAAGATGGATGAAATTTTGCGTATATCCGATGAAGTTACCATCATGCGGGACGGGCAGTATATCGCCACCAAGGATGCCGAGAATTTAACCAAGGAAGAAATCATCCGCCTGATGGTCGGCCGTGAAATGACCAACCAGTTTCCCCAAAAGATTGATACCGTCCAAGATGAAGAGATTTTACGGGTGGAGGGATTGAGCGCCCAGTATTCGCTGCTAAACGATGTGTCTTTTTCCCTTAAAAAAGGCGAAATCTTGGGCATCGCCGGCCTTGACGGCTCAGGGCGCACCGAGCTACTGGAAAATATTTTCGGCGCGGCTACCAGGCGAGGCGGCAAAATATATAAAGAAGGTCAGCTCATAGATAACGCCTGCCCCAAGAGCGCTATCGGGAACGGCTTTGCCTTGTTGACCGAAGAACGGCGGGCGACAGGTATTTTCAGTATTTTAGATGTGAAAGAAAACACCGTGGTAGCCAGCCTTAAAAAGTATATGACTTTTATCTTTTTGAACGACAAAGCTATGGAAGACAAGACCGATGAAATGATTAACGCCATGTCCATCAAAACCCCGGGGCAGAAAACCAAGATCAGGGCGCTGTCTGGCGGCAACCAGCAAAAGGTTATTTTTGGGCGTTGGTTGCTCACCGAGCCGGATGTTCTCCTGCTTGACGAGCCGACCAGGGGTATTGACGTTGGCGCCAAGTACGAAATTTACCAACTGATACAAAACCTTGCCAAGGAAGGGAAATCCGTCGTGATGGTGTCTTCGGAAATGTCCGAGTTGCTGGGCGTTTGTAACCGTATTTTGGTTATGTCCGGCGGCAGGCTTGCAGGCGAGGTAGACGCGGATAACACCAGCCAGGAAGAGATTATGACCCTGGCGGCCAAATACGTATAAAGGGGGACAGAATCATGTCTCAAACAAAGGTAGAAAATCGTCAGCCTGCTGATGTGCTGAACTGGATACTGGATCGGGCAATGATTATCCTGATTATTTTGCTGGCCATTGTGGTGGCCATATTGCGCCCGGCTTTTATTAGAATTCCTTCCATTGTTAACTTGCTTTGTTTAACAGCCGCGCGCCTTCCTATGGCGCTGGGTGTTGCCGGCTGTATTGTACTTGCGGGCACCGATCTTTCAGGCGGGCGCGTAGCGGGCTTAACAGGTTTTATATCAGCGATTTTACTGCAATCGGCAGGCACTGCCACCAGATTTTTACAGGGTGGACAACCTTTGCCGGTGCCGCTTGTTATCCTAATAGCCATGGTGGTGGGCGGCACAATCGGTGTTGTCAACGGTTTTTGTATGGGCAAGTTTAAGCTGCACCCCTTTATCGTAACGCTTGCAACGCAGCTAATTACCTATGGCGTGTATCTGACGGTGTCCAACTCCAAGCAGGTATCCAGCCTTGACCCTTCCTACAGCACCAATTTTGTTATTAAGCCTCTGTTTGAATTTACCGTAGGCGGTATACGCACGGTGGTACCCATGTATGTGCTGCTTGCCATTATTTTAACGGCTATCATGTGGGTGGTATGGAACAAAACCGCCTTTGGCAAAAATATGTTTGCCGTAGGCTCCAATGAGGAGGCGGCCAGGGTATCGGGCGTCAACGTGCTGTTTACCATTGTTGTGACTTTCATTATTGCCGGCGCTCTCTATGGCTATACCGGCTTTATTGAGGCGGCCAGAATCGGCACCTCCGGTCCCTCACTTGGCCTGAGCTATGAAAACGACGCCATTTCGGCGGTGGTTATCGGCGGCGTCAGTTTTGTTGGCGGTACGGGAAAAATCAGCGGCGTTATCTTAGGTGTGTTTATGATGCAGCTGATCATTGCCAGCATGACCTTCCTTGGTATTTCCGGCAGCATTACCTACATTATCAAGGGCGGGGTCATCCTGATTGCCTGTATCTTGGATATGCGCAAGTACCGCACCAAAAAGTAAAAGACTTATAGGCCTTGGCCACCGGGTCAGGGCCTTTTTAGTGGGAGGCGTTATGGATCAAATACTGTTCAGCATCCAAGCGGAATATAATAAGAAAAACCAAGCGTCCTGTTATGTGTGTCATGATAGGGTAGTGCTTGAAACCCGAAGCACCAACAAGTTTTTAAGGGTGTATTTGAATAAAAACAGGGTCATTCCCATTCGGGACATTGTCAGGGTAGAGATATCGTCAGCCAGCAGAAAAGTATTTGCGCCTCGGCCCAACGCCATTCACTTTGTGGTGAAGGATTCGTACCGTACCTTAGACCAAATGTATCGGGATACCCGCTTCAAGGCCCACCAATATATTGACGAGGGCGTTCAGCAACTGTTGCCCCAAGGTTCCGATGACTTGATGAACAAGCTGCTTGTCGCTGGCAAAATCAAAGATTTTATCGACAGTGAAATACAAAAACGAAATAAAGAAAGTTAAAACATAGGCTTGGCTGCGCTTGGTTACATTTTGAACATAAGAAAAAGGCTCCCATCCGGGGGAGCCTTTGTTGGTTGTCGGAGCGATTATTGCAGGGGTTCTACTTCCAAACGCTCGCCTAAAATCAGGAAGCGGGCTTCATTAAGCGCCTTGGCGACCTGATCGGGGCAGGAGGAACCATCCGATGCGTGGCAAGGAATGCCGAGGAAACGCTGGATAATGTCGTCCACCTCAGAGCCATCCGCCAGAGCGGCAAAGCCGCGGGCATTGCCGTCGCAGCCGTCATAGACGACCAAGTCATAAACGGTCATGTCTGCTTCCTTAATCACAAAGGTGATTTTGGTGGAACAGGTGTTGCCCTGGGTGGTATAGGTGAAGTTACGGATGCCTTCCTTGTCGGCGCCCGTTTCAACGATTTGCTCAGAGGGATCGGGCAGTGCGGGGGGAACATAACCAAGCTCTACGGGGTCGGTGCCCGAAGCCTCGATAGCTTTTGCGACGGCTTCAATCAAGGCGTTTCTGGTTAGGGTTGCCTGGGCGACGGCGTCCACTTCAAAGGTTTGCCTTTCGAGGATGTTGTTTTTAACGCCCTCAAGAGCCCTTTCCCAGAAACCATCGGTTTCTTGGTGTTCAATTATTTCGATATCTTTAATGCCCGTTTCATCGATGGTAACTTTTACCTTTACATCGCCGTTGCGGCCTTCGCCAACGCCTTCGTACTCGCCGGGGGTGAGGGCTGCCAAGGACGAAATGCTCATCACAAGCGCTAAAATCAGCGCTAAAATGGTAGTAAATTTTTTCATGTCGTTCTCTCCTTACAAGTTGCTATTACGCGTTTGCGCATTTCATGTTGCGGAAGTTGCCTGCAAAGAAACAATAAGTGCAGGCATTACCGGTGATGAGCCTGTCTGCCTGCTCAACGGCATTTGCCAGCTGGTCGGGGCATGAAGAACCGCTCTGGATGAGGTTGCACTCCAATCCCTTCAGGCGGCTGACGATAAACTCTACGCCTTTTCCGTTGGCCACACGGGCAACGCCCATCGTGCTGCCGTCACACCCGCCGGTAAATTTGATGTTGTGCACGGTATTGTCTTCCAGCTTCACATCAAAGGTGATCAGAGTGATGTGCGCGCGGTTGTCGGGCGTGTACTCAAAGGAGCGATAGCCTTCGGGTGTTTTGTCATCAGTGATTTCTTTAATCAGCTCACAGGGCAGGGCGTTGGGCACCCACTTGAAAGGAATTTTTTCCTCTTCGGCACTTTCTGCAAGCACGCCTTGGATGGGCGCTGTGACGCTCAGAAGGGCAGCGCCTGCAGCGACCTTACCAAAGGTCTTTAGAAAATTGCGGCGATCGTTGTTTGTATCCATGATACTCCTCCATTCTTTGATTGGTATGGCTTTAGGTACACGCGAAAGCATCGTGTACATAGTAAAGCCGTACTATCTTGATACTTTAAATTATTGCCTAATACTATACATTCGTCAACCAAAAAAATGGAAAAAACGGAACTTTTTGAAAATATTTTTACAAGACCGGGACGGAGTGTGTCCCTCCTAACTATTTAAAACAGAAGATGATAGGTCGTTAATTTCATCTTCTGTATAGACTGGCAAGTCGTTTTGCGTACACAAAGCAGCGAAAACGCCGTTGCCTTCTTTGAGTCTCCCTTGAAAGCTGCCGTCATACACTTGCCCCTTTCCGCAGGAAGGGCTGCGGGATTTAAGGACGGCAAAGACACAACGGGTACTTTGGGCGATGGAAAGGGCAATTTGAGCGCCAAGCTTAAAGGCGGCGCTTACATCTTCGTTCAAGATATTGATTACCCGCCCATCCTCCTGTATTTCGGCCGGGGGTCTGGGCGTTGCAAGGCCGCCCAGCTGTTCAGGACAAACGGGAATCAGGGTGTGATTTTTGCTAAGCTCAATTACGCCTGGATAGGGCTTTGCCTTGCCGTCATAGCGGGTGCATAGGCCCATCAGGCAGGCGCTGACCAAAATGTTCATGCGATTTCCAGGGCGATTTCCATCATCTGGGTAAAGGTTTCCCGTACTTCTTGCGGAGTGAGCGATTCACCGGTAAAGGGATTGTCGGAAATTTGTAAGAGGGTCAACGCCTTTTTACCGGAAACAGCAGCATTCAGGTACAGGCCGTAAGCTTCCATTTCCACCGCCAATACGCCCAATTCCTGCAATTTAGGCAAGGGATTGGCGGCGTTGTAGAATATGTCGGTTGAAAAGACGGGGCCAATCATGGTGTGCATGCCTTTTTCATCTGCCAAGTCGGCGGCAGCGCGCAGCATGCCATAGTCGGCGCAGGGGGCGAGGGTGCCGTCAAAGCCGAACTGCTGGCCGTAGTTTGAGTTGGTATAGGCGCTCATGCCAATGACAAGATCCCGCACCTTGAGTTTGGGGCTAATCATGCCCGCGGACCCGACACGGATAATTTGTTCCACGCCGTAAAAGTTGTACAGCTCATAGGAATAAATACCAATGGAGGGAATGCCCATGCCCGAACCCATGACAGACACTTCTTTTCCCTTATAGCTGCCGGTATAGCCGTGAATACCCCTGACATTATTGACAAGGCGGGCATTTTCAAGGTAGGTTTCGGCGATGAACTTTGCTCTGAGCGGGTCGCCCGGCATAAGCACGGTGCGGGCAAACTCGCCCTTTTTGGCGGTGTTATGAAGGGTGGGGGTTGAATTAGACATGGTGGCTCCTTTCAAAAGTTCAATGAGGAATTGGAGTTAAAGCTCTGCTTCCAGCCTCACAGCTTTACCGACAAAGGAAATATCCGAAAGATTGACGATTTCGCTGTCAAAGGAGGCGTCAAAGGCTTGCAGCATCACTTGGAAACGGGGCAAGGTTTTAACCATGCGCAGTGTCATGCCGGTGGCGGTCTTCACCAGCATAAGCGCTCCGTCCTCAGACATGTTCTGGGGAATAATCAGCAACAAATCGCCTTTTTTCACCCGAAAACCTTGCAGGGCGTTATCGGGAGCTTGATAGTAAAAAACCTTGTCGGCGGAAACGCCTTCAATTTTGCCCTTTTCCACGGGCAAAAGTCGGCGGCCAATTTCTTTCATGGCGGCGTTATAAATGGGAACTGAACGGATGACCGAAGAAAGGGCATCCAGCCAAATGGAGCCGGCCACCTTTTCTTGCTTACCGTCATCATTTTTGGACGCTTTGCTTTTTTGCGCCTCCACTTTTCTTTGTATGGGGGCGGCGGTGTGTAGGTCCACGGTGTTCGCGATTTCCTCCATGGAAAATTCGGCGCCCGTGGGACTGTCCGCGCCGATTTTTTCAAGAATGCGCCTGGCTTCCCTATCGGAAATGATACGCTTGCCTGCTTCCACGTCCGCCAAATATTTTTCGCTTACCGCTACGAGCCTTGCCACCTGCTTGAGGCTCAGCTTTCTTCTTGTGCGCTCAAGGCGCAATAAGTTGCCAAGTCGGCTCATAGAATTCTCCTAAAAATTATTCAGGCTCCCCGTAACGGGTGGGGCTAAAGTAAACGAGATTGGGTTGGGGCTCAATGCCGCTATCGAGCAGAAGCTCGTCAACCGTTAGGAACATAAAACCTCTGGCTGCTAGGGCTGGAAGCACATCGGGAAGGTGCTGCGGCGTTAGGGGATTTAAATCGTGCATCAAGACAATGTCACCCGGTTTTGTAGAATAGATAAGTCGGTTGGCAAGCTTTTCCACCGTTACTCCCTTTCCGCAGTCGCCGCTGCTTAGTGACCAGTGAATCATGGGGTATTCTACGCCGGCATTAACGTATGGCTTTTCAAAACCGCCCGGCGCCCGCATGAAAACCGGATACAGACCGGTGAGTTCGCATAGAGTTGTACGGAACAACTCCCTTTCTTCAAGAATTAAATCCTTATACTTCACTGAATTATAATAATAATTATGTGTCCAGGAGTGATCCTGAAGGGAATGGCCGGCATTGTGCTGCCTGAAAACATTGTATTCATTATTGGCAAATCTTATACCCACAAGAAAAAAGGTGGCTCGGGCGCCATAAAACTGAAGGGCGTTAATGACTCTCTTGGTAATACCGCCTGCGCCGCCGTCATCAAAGGTAAGTGCTACCTTGGGATAGCGGCTGTTATCCGTTTCTTGATGGGCCAAGGGGGTCATGTAGGGATTCAAGGCTTGGTAGGGAATAACCACATGCATGAGCGTTTCACGCCCGGCATAAAGGCTGCTTGCGTGGAAGCTCAGGCGCAGGGTGGCGGCGCTAAGCTGCGGCTGCATTGCTCGAATCTGCTTAACAGTGTTTAGTGTTTCAAGGGCGGCAAGATCGGCCTCGTCATTCGGGTAGTAGTCAAGGAGTTGCTTATGAATTTCTGCTTGTAAAAAGTCGTTTGCTTCTTCGTTATCTATCAAAAGATCGTCGATGGTAACGGCGTTTCCCGTTTCCATGTCGAACAGGTATGAATCATAATGAGCAAACACCGGCTTAACGCCTGCCGTATATTCGGACAAAACCAGGAAACCCATCATCTTGGTTCCGCTGATGTAAATATTGGCGCCGATATGTAATTCATGCCGGATGCCGCCGCTTTTATCGGGCAAGTGAAGGCTGTCTTGCGCATAGAAATTGTCGATGGAGGCGGCGATTTGCGCGTCCACTAAGGGGTTGGAGGTGGTGGGGCAGGTACGGAAAATCTGTATTTTATCTGCCACATCTTCACGAATGGTTTTTTGTGAAAAAACAAGGAGTGCAGGCATTTGGGTATACATTTCATCTTGTGCTAAACTTGAAAACGGCAAAAAAACAACCAAAGCAAAGCTCATGAACATTAGGAAAAAGCGCTTCATAAAAATCCTCCGCATAATCAATACATATATTTTACCGTATCCTTGCTTGAAAGTGCAACCAAGCCTTGAAGCGGTGAAAGAAAATTGTTATTATGAACAGCGTTGGAGGACAAAATGAGAAAGATTTTGATATGTTTGTTGGTTGTTTTGCTTATAGCAGTTGGTGTCCAGGCACAGGAGGGATATTATCCCAAGGAACATATTGTTTGCTTACATGCCCCTAAGGCGGGTGAAGCGATAATAAGGCTTAGGGTTTCCCATAGGAGCGCGGAGGCGCTATTGACGGCGACTGTTCCATTACAGGAAGGGTTTAACGACCTGCCGCTTTGTAACATACTTTGGACAAGCAGGGAACTGCTGGTTAAAGGCATAAAAAACACGGCCGATGCTAACCGGATGTTTCATAAGCTTTTGGCTCTCTATGAACAGGAGGGGTGGCTTTTTGATGAAGAGGGCGCAAGCTTTCACATTGCGGAGCCTGCCATGCTGGCCCGATCCTCGCTGTGGCAAGAGGATGCGGTACTATCCCTTGAAATGGACGGGGAGATACTTTTTTCTTGCAAGCCATTTGAGTTGGAACAATTAAACGATCATCAGCCTGTTAATCAAGCCGAGTGTTTTGGCATCGCTACAGGCGTTGGTGGTTGTAATTTACGCTCAGGCCCCTCGACTGAATACGAAAAGGTGGGTACACTGCAAAAAAATGAAAGCCACCCCGTCATTGGAAAGGAAGGTACTTGGTTTAAGCTTAAGCATCCCGAATTCGAAAACTGCTGGGTGTCCCAAAATTTAGTAACCTTTGCCCCAAGCAAGAGTTTGAGCGATGCCTACGATTTGTTTCAAAAAGGCGATATACAGCAGGCTCAAGCCATTTTGGAAAATTTTCGTTATTTTTGGATAGCCGATGAATACTTTTACTATCAAAACTATTTGCATGCGGAAAAAATGAACCAATCGGGCGATTATATGCAAGCCCTTGAAATATACAAAGCTCTTGGCGACCGTTTTGGAGCGGCGCAGAAAGCAGAACTGCTTCACGGCGCTCAACCCCTTCCCCAGTCCGGTCCCGTTATGGAAAGTGAGGGGGACTGTGAAATTGTATTTACCGCGCCCAAAGAAGCCGGCGCTTATACTTTTTTGGTGGATAAGGAAACAGGCGAAAAAGCCGGTGCCCTTTTTGTAAGGGCGGGCGAAAGCGCGACTGCGCAACTGCCCGAAGGCGACTATTTTCTCTTTTACGCAAAAGGTAATATTTGGTGCGGTGAGGGAAAAGTTTTTGGCGACAGGGGGCAATATGCTGTCTTGGACAATCCCTTGTCACTAAAATCAGGTCAGCGAGCAAGGATTTTTCTATCTCCCGAGGAGGGGGGAGATAAGGGTTTTACTATTCTAAACAGTC
The DNA here is from genome assembly GCA_012837965.1 of Clostridiales bacterium. Lineage (GTDB taxonomy): Bacteria > Bacillota > Clostridia > Christensenellales > Aristaeellaceae > DTU024. Next base: position 25,056 of record DUQF01000026.1, read on the forward strand.
AAGACTTTGTCTGCCAGGGGGAGGGAAAGAAGTAGGGGATTTTTCCGCAAACTAAAAAATAGCCAAAATTTTCGGCCATCAAAGCTTGCTTTTCATCGGGTGTTGTGGTAATCTCCAAATTGAGAATGATTCTCAATTTGAAGGGGGGAGCCATGGCTACCTATCAGACCGAACAAAAGAAAGCCTTGGCGGATTGTTTAAGCCGTCATGCGCACCAAACAGCCCTATCATGCGATGAGGCGCTTTCTTTGCTTGCTCAAGACAAGGCCTATGATGTGAAACCCGGCAAAAGCACGGTGTATCGCCTGCTTTCTCAAATGGTGGAAGAGGGGCTGGTGCAGCGGACGGTGGTCGCAGGCAAGCGCCAGGCAAGGTTCCGCTGGGTTTTGCCCGAATGTTCAAGTCACCTGCACCTTAAATGCACTAATTGCCAGAGGCTGATTCATTTGGAAGCATCACTCTCCAAGATGCTCAAAGGCGCAGTTGAGGCGGCGGATTTTGTTATGGACATCGAAGAAACCCTCATCCTTGGTCGGTGCAAAAGCTGCGTAGAAAGGGGCGAATATGAATAGGCGGCGCATCACGGCGCTACTAATTGCGCTTAGCCTGTCGCTGCTATTTGTTTGTGCGGCGGCTCATATATGCGTGCACAACCATTCGGCCGGAAACTGTTCTGTGTGCGCACTTGTTGAGCGGACGGTTTTTGCCTTGCGCTTTGCTATTGCTTTTATTTTGTTTTGGTGTTTGTGTTTTGTTCAAACTTATCTTATCGGCGGCATAAAAGCCGTATGCCAAAAGGAAACGCCTATCTCCTTAAAGGTAAAAATGCTTAATTGATAAAGGCAACTCTCCACCCTATCTATACTTTTACTTTATGAGGAGAATCAATTATGAACCGTAAATTAACGGCGCTATTGTTGGCGCTTTGCATATTATTTTTTGTGACTGGCTTTGCCAAGCAAGAAAAAATTCAGGTGGTTGCCACCACTTTTCCCTTGTATGATTGGGTAAAAAATATTTTAGGCGATGTGGGAAGCAAGGTTTCCTTAACCCTGCTTGAAGATTCAGGCGCCGATTTGCACAATTTCCAACCAACAGTGGAGGACTTTGTCAAAGTATCGTCAGCCGACCTTTTCATTTATATTGGCGGCCAAAGCGATGACTGGGCGAAAGATGCTATCAAGGAAGCCAAAAACAAAGAGCAGCATGCCCTTAACCTGATGGAGGCGCTTGACAAAATGGCCAAGGAAGCCGAGCGTGTGGAAGGCATGGAGGCGCACGATCATGACCACGTGCATGAGCATGAAGATGAAACCCACGCTGAACATGACCACGAACACGAAGGTGAAAATCACGACCATGACCACGAAGGTGAAGCCCATGACGAACATACGCATGACCATGAGGAGCATGACGACCATAACCATCATCACCATACCGATGAACACATCTGGCTGTCGCTGAAAAACGCCAAGGTATTAGTGGCGGCTATCGCTACCGAGCTATCCGCTCTTTTGCCCGAAGATGCCGAGGCTATCCAAACCAACGCCCAAAGCTATATCGAAAAGTTAGACGCTTTGGACAAGGAATACCAAGCGGTTGTAGATAGGGCTGAAAACAAAACCCTGCTTTTTGGCGATAGGTTCCCATTCCGTTATCTCATGGACGATTACGGCATCAAGTACTATGCCGCCTTTTCAGGCTGCTCTGCCGAAAGCGAGGCCAGCTTTGAAACTGTTGCCTATTTGTCCGCCAAGATGGATGAAGAAAGCTTGAGTTGCATTTTCACCATTGATGGTTCCACCCAGCAGGTGGCCAAGGCCATCCTTGGCGCAAGCAAAGATAGCAATCGCCCTATTTTACAGCTAAATTCCATGCAGACTGTAAGTAAAGACCAAATTGACCAAGGCATCAGCTACCTTGGCATCATGGAAAACAATCTGCTTATCTTAGGGGAAGCCCTTTTATAACGATACTTGCCGCTTGCCGGAAGGCTAAGCGTTTTTTGGCAAGCGGCTTTTCTAAAGAAAGGAATATATGGCGCTTTTAACCGTTCAAAACCTGTCGGCGGGCTACGAAGGCAAGCCCGTCGCTTCCGGCATCAGCTTTTCTGTTAGCTCGGGCGATTATCTCACCATTGTGGGAGAAAACGGCTCGGGCAAGACCACCCTGATGAAAACCGTGCTTGGGCTTTTGCCGCCAGTTTCAGGTAAGGTGGAATTGGGCGATGGTCTTCGGAAGAACCGGATTGGCTATGTGCCCCAGCAAACCGCCGGCCAAAAGGGTTTTCCTGCCTCCGTCTTGGAAGTGGTGCTAAGCGGTTGCCTTGGGAAAAGCGGGTTGTTCTATTCCAAAAAAGAAAAAGACTTGGCCACAAAACAGATGCGGCGTATGGAAATCCTCCCCCTTCAAAACCGTGCCTACAGGGAGCTGTCCGGCGGACAACAAAAGCGGGCGCTTTTAGCCCGTGCCCTGTGCGCCGCCGATAGCATGCTGTTGCTTGATGAGCCTGCGGCGGGGCTTGACCCTGTTGTTACCCAAGAAATGTATGAGGTGATTCAGTCGCTTAATCGGGAGGGCGTCGCCATTGTGATGATATCTCACGATATTCAAGCGGCGCTTATCTACTCCAAAACCATACTGCATTTGGCGGAAAAGCCCCTGTACTATGGCGACGTGTTTGGTTACAAGCGGGAATACTTTTTGGAGGGCGAACAACATGCTTGAAACATTACTACACTACCTAAGCTTTCCTTTTGTGCGCTATGCCCTGATTGTAGGGGTGCTGATTGCGCTTTGTTCATCCCTGCTTGGTGTAGTATTGGTGTTGAAGCGCCTAAGTTACATTGGCGATAGTCTCAGCCACATTGCCTTTGGCGCTATGGCGGCGGCGACGGCGCTGAACCTGAGCGATAACCTTTTGCTGGTGTTGCCCGTAACCATTGTAGTATCCATCCTGATACTTTATAGTGGCGGCAGGACAAAAATTCAGGGCGATGCCGCCCTTGCTATGCTATCGGTGGGCTCCTTAGCGGTGGGCTATATGCTGTTTAACCTCTTTCCGCCCAAAGGGGGCAACGTATCGGGCGATGTGTGCACCACCCTTTTTGGCTCCACCAGCATCTTAACTTTAACCAAGGAAGAAGTGTGGTTAAGCGTGATTTTGTCGGCGGCGGTGGTTATTCTCTTTGTTATTTTTTATCACCGTATCTTCAGCCTCACCTTTGATGAAGACTTTGCCAGGGCAACGGGCATGAGAACGGGACTGTATCAATTGGGTATGGCGGCGGTGGTGGCTACGGTCATTTCCCTTGCAATGAATTTGGTGGGGTCACTGCTTATTTCCGCCCTGCTTGTGTTTCCGGCGCTTTCCAGTATGCGGGTGTTTCATTCTTTCAAAAAGGTGGTTATTTGCTCGGCAATCTTTGGCGTTAGCGCAGCCCTGCTTGGGCTATTGGTATCCATTTTGGTGGGGACGCCCGTAGGCGCCACCATTGTTGCGGCGGATATGGCGGGTTTTTTCCTGTTTGGTCTGATTGGCCTCTTCAAGAAAGGAAGGACGGCCTGATGAAAAAAGTATTGCTATCCATTTTACTTGTTGTAAGCTTTTTGTTGTTGACATCTTGCGGCGATAAAACTGAAGCGCCTTTGCCTTCTGCCACCCTAACCTTAGAAGAGGAGCTTGCCATGCAAACTATGTCGCCTGAATTTCAGGCGGCGCTGGATGCGCTCAATCAAAATGCTCCCACCCATCCGCCGACGCCCGCAAGCGCTTTGGACCCAAGCGCTACCGACTATCGGGAAATAGCGCCCATTACCATCAGTCCGCTAATCGATTGGGATTTAAGCCGCCTATCTACCACCATGGCCTTTGGGCAGTTGACGCATATGCTCATGTATCCTGAAACCTATGTGGGCAAGACTGTGCGCATGAAAGGCGTCTATCGGCCGGCGCCCGACAGTGAAGGCAACATTGCCTATCATTTTATCATCATTTATGACCAGGCGGCCTGCTGCGAATTAGGCATAGAATTTGCGACAAGCTCTCGCTCTATCGTCTTTCCTATTCCGCTACCCGATGCCCAAATTGAATTAACAGGCGTGTTTGACTTATGCTATGACGTGGGCGAAGTCTTCCCCTGCTTGCGGGTCGAAGGCGTGACTTTGCTGTAAAAGAAGCGAAACCAAGAAAAATCTTCCAATTCTCAAGGAACGGGAGAGCTTCTGTGTGCTGGATTTAGTTTATGATATAATAGCGACAACCCATCAAGAAAGGAGACGAAACCTTGCTGTTTAGTTTTAATAAAGTCTCTTTTTCATATGGAGCCGCAAAGGTTTTACAGAGCCTAAGCTTCAGCGGCGACAGGGGACAGGTGATTGGCCTGATTGGAGAAAACGGGGCTGGCAAATCAACGACCATCAAAAATATCGTACGCTATCTAAAACCCGAAAGCGGAAACATTTTGCTTGATGGAAAAGATATTTTCAAAATCAAAATAGAAAATTACCCTGTTTCCTATGTTCCGGATACGCCGGTTTTTTATGAAGAGTTGTCGCTATTAGAACATTTGCATTTCATCCAAGCCATTTACCCACAAAACCAGACCTCAATTGATGAAATGCTTGACAGGAAGGAACTTCGAGAACACGCAAACAAGATTCCGTCCGCACTTTCCAAGGGCACCAGACAAAAGCTGATGATCGCCATGGCTTTGTTGCGTGAGTATGAGATGCTTGTTCTTGATGAGCCGTTTTCAGGCTTAGACCCTAAACAAATCGCTTTGCTAAAAGAAACGATATTGCAGCAGCGAAACAGGGGCAAGCTGGTATTGCTGTCCAGCCATCTCCTTGATTTGGTTGAAAACCTGTGCGATAAATATGTGATTATCAAGCAAGGAAAACTGGTTGCTGAAGGCTCAAGGCAGGAGCTGCTATCAAAAACCAGTTTGCCGCCCGATAGCGCAATGGAGCGCATTTACTTAAACTTGGTAAGCGCGGATGAATAACCGTGTGCGTGTGTTCATATTAAAAAACAAATTCCGCCTCTTTTTAGGCGTCATTCGGCATATGTGGCTGACGATTCTCGGCTTAATTGCTGCCGGCGGCGTTTTAATGTATCAACTTCTGTTTGCTTTCTTTCACATGAAAAAGGGCGTCCCCTTGGATGGTCAATATATACCCTATGTTTTTTATGCAGTTATTATCTTAAAATTTATACAGATATTTTTGGACGATACGCCGGTATTCAAGGTCAATGCCGCCACATTGCTACACACTTACAATACGGCGCTTTTTTCTCAACTTCTAAAAAGAAAACAATTCAAGTCCTTATTGGTTTCTGCTTGCCTTGCATTTATGATGACTTATATTTTGCGAGGGTTTGTTATTGGAAAAGGCTTTGCGCTTCCGTTCGTGTTTTTTACAATGTACCTTGCAAGCGGTACGCTCATGGCTTGGATTTACTACCATGGAAAGCGCTTAGAGAAATGGACGATAGCGTTTCTTTTTGGGCTTGCGACGCTTATGTTTTACAAAAGGTCGCTCCTTGGCGCCATCATTCTTTTTGTTATGTTGGCGGGGCTGGAGATTTGGGCATGGGGTTTTATGAAACTGAACGTTCCAAAGTATGATGCTCGCTTGCGATTCATGGATACGACTGCGGCGGCGCAAAGCCAAAATGACATGGCCAAGATGCACCAGCTTGCGGCGGAAAATAGGCCTCAGCATGCCTACGGAGTGAAGTTTCATCAGTTCCGGCCTTCCAAGCGTTTTGCGTTGACGGTCAAGAGTTTGATTGAAGTGATGAGGATTCAAAAGTCCCTCCTTATCATGATTTTCATCTTTCTTTTGGCAGGATGGGCGTTCATCCATACGAATGTACTAAGCCTCATTCCTTTCTTAGATAATCCGGAACTTGCCAAGGTACTTGCCGCTTATAGTGCGACAAGCGCTCTTCGCATCTTGTATCAAATCACTACAGAACAAATGGAGACCGTATTAAACAAAAGGCTTTTGGGGCTTGCTCTTCCTTTTTCGGATGCGCAGGTTGTTTTTGGCTATATACCGGTTCCCATCATCATTAATTTTGTATTCTCTATTTTGTTTGGGGCGCTTTTCGGTCGGCTATCATACCTGTCATTTGTTTTTTGGCTGATTATCAATGTAATATACTTGTTTAGCAGCTTCTCATGCTTAAGCGGTAAGCGATTGAAGAAAACATTGAACCACTTAACGAATTTTCTTTTGTGGTTAGGCGTCTACTGGTATCTGATGGTTTGATGCGATTATAAAGCAAGCAAACGTTCAATGCTTGTTTCTTGACGGATGTTTCTTCCACCTAAACAGGACGGGGAGTTTTTTGTATGACGGCTTCAGTTTGTGATATAATGTGCAAAGAAAAGGAGGGCGATATGGCAAAAAAGTACAGCCAAGACAAATCCCCACGGAAAGGGTTTACAACGGCCTGCATTGTCTTTGGACTAAGCAGCCTATTATATTCATCGATATTTAGCCTGCACACGGCCTGGCAGTATTTGCTTATGTTCGGCTTATCGGGTGTGGCGGCCTATTTTGGCTATGTCATGGGCTCAGGGCTTGATACAAGCCAGCAGGCCCCAAGGCGCAAGCCCTTGCCCAAGACCGGTGATTCAACTGTTGACCAAATGGTGGAAAAAGGGCAGGCGATGGTGGAGCAAATCAGGCAGGAAAATCGTCTGATTGACGATCCCGTCCTCTCCAAATCCATGGACGAGATTGAAAAGACCGCCGAGCGCATCTTTCGTGTGGTGGTGGAGCAGCCCAAGAAGGCGCCCCAAATTCGCAGGTTTATGAACTACTACCTGCCCACTACGCTTAAAATGTTGTCCGCCTACCGCAAGATGGATGAGCAGCAGATGAGCACGCCGCAAGCCAACGAAATGCGACAAAAAATACAGAACGCAACCGATATTGTTGTCGGCGCCTTTCACAAGCAGCTTGAACAGCTTCGTAAGGACGATATGCTGGACATTTCCACCGACATTCAGGTGTTGGAAACCATGCTCAAGCAGGACGATCTGACGGGAAAGGGAATCGGCAACATGGCCGCTCAAGCGACCGCCCAACAACTCAAGGAGGAATAATTTCATGAACCAAGACGCAACCGCAAAACAGCAGGTACCTACCCTAAGCCTTGACTCGGCCGCTTTTGACAAGCAAGCCCTTGAAAAAACGGTGGAAGAGCTTGAAAAAGCAACCCAGGAAACGGTTAAGGACGCCCCCATTGCGCCCGAAGCCGAGCAGGCCATTGCCCGGCAGTTTACTTCAAGTCTCAGCGAAGAAGAACTCAAGGTCGTACACGAGTTTTCCGAAAAAATCGACCTTGGCAACGCCAACCATGTGATGATGTACGGCGCCGACGCCCAGAAAAAGGTGTCCGACTTCGCCGACTCTATCCTCAACTCCGTTAAGACCAAGGATGCAGGCGACGTGGGCGATATGCTGGCGGATTTGGTGGGCGAACTTCGCCACTTTGAAGACTCGGCCGAGAAACCCAAGGGCATCCGCTCTTGGTTTTCAAACCCCGCCAAGCAGCTTGACCAGCTGCGGGCCAAGTTTGACGATGTATCCGGCAACGTTGAAAAAATCGCCGAAGCCCTGGAAAAACATCAGGTGCAACTGCTTAAAGACGTGTCCATGCTGGACCACCTCTATGATACCAACCTGCAATACTTTAAGGAACTGACCATGTACATTGTGGCTGGCGAAGAGCGGCTCAAAACCGTGCGTGAAACCACCCTCAAGGAGCTGAAAGAAAAGGCCGCCCAGACGGAAGACGCCATGGAAGCCCGTCACGCAGCCGACCTTGCCGCCTCACTTGACCGCTTTGAAAAAAAACTGCACGACTTAAAACTTACCCGCCAAATCAGCCTGCAGATGGCGCCGCAAATTCGTCTGTTGCAAAACAACGATTCCTTGCTGGTCGAGCGTATCCAGTCCACCTTGGTTAATACCCTGCCCCTTTGGAAAAACCAGATGGTGCTTGCCCTTGGCTTGCAACATACTCAGGAGGCCGTCAAGGCCCAGCGGGCTGTGACTGACATGACCAACGAGTTGCTCAAAAAGAACGCTGAGAAGCTCAAAATGGGCACCATCGAAACCGCTAAGGAATCGGAGCGCAGCATTATTGATATTCAAACGCTGGTAGAAACCAATCAATCCCTGATCGATACCATGAACGAAGTGGTGCGCATCCAGGCCGAAGGCCGCCAGCAACGCATTGAGGCGGAAAAAACCCTTTATAAAATTGAAAATGAGCTAAAAAACCGCTTGGTCAACGGCTAAGATGGACAATAAAACAACCGCTGTTTTAGCTTTTATTCTGATGCTGCTTTTGGTTGCGGCTTCCATCATGATTGGCGCCGGTCGCCACTATGATGGGCGGGCAAAGAAGCTGCTGAAGGAAAGCGAAGAGCTGATGTCAAGAACGGCAAGCTCTCAGGAAATTGAAGCTTACAATGTTAAAGTGGCGCGCTATAATGAGGATTTAGAAGAAAGTTTTTCCGGTAGGGTGGCCTCCTTTTTGGGCCAAAGGCCGCTTAATAAATTAAGCGTTGCTGTTTACAATCAGCCCCGCCAAGGCGATATTTACATTGTGGGCAGTAGCCTAAGCGGCATTCGGCTGTCGGCCATTGCTTGGGCCATTATCGGTTATGCCCTTTATCGCTTGCTTTACCGCAGGCGGGATGGCGATGGCTGCGCCTGCTGTGGCTGCGCCCCGCTGAGCTTTATTTTTGGCGTTCCGTGGATTGCCAAAAAATTTGGCTGGAGGAAATAAGAATGCGGCTCCTGTGCATTAGCCTTGACGCCTGCTATCAGGCGGACGCCCAAACCCTACTATCCCTACCACACCTTGGTGCGCTTGCGCATCAAGGCGTTTTTTGCGGCAATGTACAGACCATCTACCCCACCATTACCTATCCCATTCACGCAAGCCTGCTGACGGGATGTTACCCTGACAAGCATGGCATTGCGCATAACCATAAATTTCAGCCAAACACTCCTTCTCATCTTCGTCCTTGGTACTGGGAGTCGAAGGACATCAAGGCGCCCACCCTGCTATCCCAAGGGGCAAAGGCGGGGCGCAGCGCTGCGGCCATCTTATGGCCCACCACCGGTAAGGACAAAACCATTGCCTATAACTTTCCCGAAGCGCTTGCCCTCCCTGGTGAAAATCAGGCTGTCAAAATAATGAAGTATGGTAGCTTTTGGTGGATATTAAAAAACGAGCTTCTCATCGGCAGGCAGCGGGTATCGACTGCCCAGCCGCATTTAGACAATTATGCCACCCTTCTTTGCCAGCAGCTATTGCTAAAGGAATACAGCCCCAAGGCAGCCATATGGCGTAGAAAGGGCGTGCAGCCCTCCCGCCGCCGCATGATGCGCCGCATGCCTGACATGATTTTCTTGCACCTTGTGTCGGTGGATGCCATGCGCCACAAGTACGGCGTCCATAGTAAGGAGGCCAAGGACGCTCTTATTCACCTTGATACCTTGGTTGGGCAACTGCTTTTCATTCTGCAAGACAGGGACGCTTTTAAAGACACGATCATAGCTGTGGTCAGCGACCACGGGCAGGCCGACGTGCAAAAAACGGTCAACCTGAATGCTCTGATCAAAGAGGCGGGCGTTCCCTGCATCGCCCAGTCCTTAGGCTTTGGGGCCTATATCCACTGCGCTCGGGACGTGCGAAGGCAGGTGTTTGAATACCTTGATAGCCACAAGGAGCAGCTCTTTATCGCTCGGGCGCTGGACCGTGCGGCGCTTGATGATTTGCGTGTTCACCCCAGCATACCCTTAGCGGTGGACGCCGTGCGGGGCGTTGAATTTATTGATAATGATGGGGCATCCTCCCACAAGGCCAACCACGGCTTTCCTATCGATTGGCCTGAAGCCCGCACGCTGTTTTGGCTGTCCGGCCCCGGCATCAAGCGAAACGCCCGTTTAGACGCTTGCAACTTGGTGGATATTGCGCCCACCATGGCTGCGGCCTGCGGCCTGTCCCTTCCCGATGCTGATGGGCGTATTTTAACCGAACTATTTGAAAGGGGTTAAGCGATGCTTCAAAATATGGTTAATGTGACCTATTTTTACCGCTCCTGCTTTGCGGTGAGCGTGGACAAAACCCTGCTTTTATTTAGCTATACCAGGGTGGACGATCAGGATAGGGACGCCTGGATCAGTCCGGCGGATATGGCGGGCTTTCGCCATATTGTGGTGTTTATCCCCGCCCCCTCTGTTGCGCATATGGACGTGGAGGCTTTCTCGTGGCCAAGCTACCTGCCGGTGGATTTTGTGGCTGCCCAATCGCTGAAAACCTATATCCCTGAGCAGGAAAACGTACATTTTTTAAAAGCCGGCGAGTCTGTAGAGCTGCTTGAAACAAAAGTCACCGCCCACCCTTCGGTTGATGACGGCGTGGCTTTTAGCGCCAAGGTGGCGGAGCGTACCATCTATCATGCGGGCGAACTGAATCTTTGGCACTGGCGGGATGAAAACGACGCCCGCACCGTGATGGAAATTGAACAGCAGTTTAACGAGCTTTTGGACGCCCAGCCTTCGGACATTGACCTTGCCATGTTTCCTGTGGACCCAAGGCAAGGCGGTTTTTACGATGAAGGCGCCAACCGATTTATGCGAAAGAAGTTGCCCAAGGTGCTCATTCCCATGCACTTTGGTATGCAGGCCGAGGCTATCAACAACTTTTTACGTGAGCACGCAGGCATTCAGACGCTGGTGTTGCCCATCCTTTCAGTGCGGGGTGGCTTGGTGCTGGACTATAGCCACACGCCGCCCCACTACTATGTACCCAAGTTGCCCCAGCAGGGTGAGGAGCGGCAACTGCTTAGCGCCTACCTGCAGGACAGCCCCTTTGCCTCTACCGATATGCCCATTAGGTTGTAGGGGTTAACAATAAACGCATAGCCTGCCGTCTGTCGGGCAGGATTGAAAGCAGCGCTCCGAGTTTTCGGGCGCTGTTTCGATTAGCCAAAAGGGCGCAAATCTGCTATAATATAGGCGGAAAGTTTATGAAAGATTAAAGAGGAGTACCATGAATTTAGCGCAGCTCAATCCTATGCAACAAAAAGCGGTAAAAACCCTTGAGGGGCCGCTGCTGATTATAGCGGGCGCCGGTAGCGGCAAAACCCGCACCATGACCTACCGCATTGCTCATTTAATTGAAAAGGGCGTGAAGCCCTGGAGCATTTTGGCGCTTACCTTTACCAACAAGGCCGCCAAAGAAATGCGTGACCGGGTGGAAAAGCTGGTAGGCGACACGGCCAAGGACATTTGGGTAGGCACCTTCCACTCGGTATGCGTGCGTATTTTGCGCCGTGATATTGAAAGGCTGGGCGATTTTAACCGCTTCTTTGTCATTTACGACGAAGACGACCAGACCAAGGTCTTAAAGGATGTCTACAAGGCCCTCAATATCGATGAAAAGCAGCTGCCTATTCGCCAGATGCGCGGCATCATTTCCGATGCCAAAAACCGTCTGTTGTCGCCTGACGAGTGGTTTAAGGAATCGTCCCGGGATTACCGCAGCCAAAAGATACATGATATTTTCGCTGCTTACAACCAGCGGCTCAAAGATTCAAACGCCCTTGATTTTGACGATATCATTTCCTTCACCTTGCAGCTGTTTAACCAGCACCCCGAGGTTTTGGAAAGCTATCGCCGCCGCTTTGAGTACGTGCATGTGGACGAATATCAGGACACCAACTTTGCCCAGTATTCGCTGGTTCGCTTAATTAGCGGCAACAGCCGCAACCTCTGCGTGGTGGGCGACGACGACCAATCCATCTACGGTTGGCGTGGGGCGGATATTCGTAATATTCTTGAGTTTCAAAAAGATTTTCCCGATGCCACCGTGATTAAGTTAGAGCAAAACTACCGCTCCACCCAAACCATTTTGGAGGCGGCCAACCATGTGATCAAAAACAACACCGGCCGCATGGAAAAAGTTTTGTGGACGGACGGGGAAGAGGGCGACCTTATTCACTTTTATGAAGCCCTTGACGAGCGTGAGGAAGGCGCCTGGGTGTGCGAGCGCATCCGCATTCTGCACAAACGGAGCGAGCCTTACAGCGAGATGGCCGTGCTGTACCGCACACACGCTCAAAGCCGTGTGCTGGAAGAAATGCTCATGCAGGCGGGCATCCCCTACCGCATTTTTGGCGGTACCCGCTTTTATGACCGCAGGGAAATCAGGGATATTCTCAGCTACCTGCGTCTGATTGTCAATCCCAAGGACGATGTGGCCTTAAAGCGCATCATCAACGTGCCCAAGCGCTCCATTGGTGAGGCAACAGTAGGCGTGCTTGAAAAAATCGCCCAAGAAAAAGGTCAAAGCATGTATCAAACCGTGCAGGATGTGCCTGATGTTTTGGCTTCCCGCCCCCAAAAGTGCGTGGGCGCCTTTGCCGAGATGATGCGTGAATTAACCGAATGTGTGGATACCATGCCGCTTTCTGACTTTGTGCGGCATGTTTTAGAAAAGTCGACCATGCTGGAAGAGTACGAAAAGTCACTGGACGAAGACATGATTACCCGCAAGGAAAACTTGCTGGAGTTTGTTTCCGCCGCTAAGGACTTTGAAAAGGCTTCGGAAGATAAATCCCTTTCCGCCTTCCTTGAAAATGTTTCTCTGGTTACCGACCTTGATATGCAGGAGGAGGGGCCGGAATATGTCACCCTCATGACCATGCACTCGGCCAAGGGGCTTGAGTTTAACAGCGTGTTTATGATGGGCCTTGAAGAAGGCGTCTTTCCAAGTTATCGTTCCGTTCAGGACGAGGAACGCCTGGAGGAAGAGCGTCGCCTATGCTACGTGGGCATGACCCGCGCAAGAAAGCATCTGTTCATTTCTCTTGCAAAGCGGCGTACCTTGTATAACCAGAGGGGTTATAACGGACCCAGCCGCTTTGTTTCGGAAATACCTGAGGAATTGATGAACGATAGATGGGGCGAACAAAAGCGCAAACACTTTGGTGAGGAAGTCAACGAAGTTGTCTTTGAAAAGCCCCGTCCCCGTAAACAGCCTCGCATCTCTTTTGGCGCCCCCGGTATGGGGCAGGACATGCCTGCCCCGCAGGATATTCCCGGCGTGTTTAAGGGTATCATTCCCTCGATAGCAAGCAGAGCCAAGAAGCCTCCGCAAGTCTTTCAAGAGGGCGACCGTGTGCTGCATAAAAAATTTGGCGAGGGAACTGTCAAGGAAGTAACAGGCAAGGGCGCCGAGGCCCGCATCAGCATTGCTTTTACCGCTTACGGCGAAAAGCAGTTTGCCCTGTCCATCGCGCCCATCGCCAAAATCGAAAAATAGTTATGGACATGCAAGCCTTGGTCGATCGCCTCAACGAAACGGCGACGGCGTACTACGTATATGATAAACCTCTCATTTCCGACAGGGAGTGGGATGCTCTTTACGACCAATTGGTCAAGCTGGAAAAGGAAACGGGCATTGTGCTTCCCGATTCGCCTACCCAAAGGGTGGGAGGCGATATCCTGCCCGGCTTTACCCCGCACAGGCACCTAAATCGCTTATGGTCCATGGACAAGGCGCAGTCAAGGGAAGAATTTGCTGCTTGGCTTCACCGCACCAAAGAGAATATTCAAAAAGCAGGCTTTGACGACCCCTGCTTTTTTGGCGTTGAGTATAAATTAGACGGTCTTTCCCTGTGCTTAACTTACCAAGACGGCATCTTGGTGCAGGCGGCAACCCGGGGCAACGGAGAGGTGGGGGAAGGCGTGCTGGAGCAGGCCAAAACCATTAAAACCATTCCCCTTTCCATTCCCTACAAAGGGCGCTTGGAAGTCTTCGGCGAATGCGTCATGCGTCTGTCGGTGCTGGAAGAGTACAATAAAAACGCCAAAGAAAAACTGAAAAACGCCCGAAACGCCGCCGCCGGCGCCCTTCGCAACCTTAACCCCAAGGTGACGGCTTCCCGTAAACTATCGATTTATCTATACGGCATCAACACCATCGACAATCCTCCTTATCAGGACCAGCTGGGCGAGCTAAATTTCCTCAAACAAAATGGCTTTCCCGTCAGCCCCTACCACAAAGAGGGCGCCACGGTGGAGGAGCTGTTAAGCTTTGTCCAAGAAGTGGAAGATGCCCGTCCCACCCTTGATTTTATGCTGGATGGCGCGGTCATCAAGGTAAGCGATATGCGCTTTCGCCAGGCCCTTGGCTACACCGACAAGTTCCCACGCTGGGCGGTTGCCTACAAGTTTGAAGCCGAGGAAACCACCACCACCTTGAAAAGAGTCACTTGGGAGGTTGGGCGGACAGGCCGCGTTACCCCGCTTGCCCACGTTGAGGCCGTTGATTTTGAGGGCGTCACCGTCAAAAAAGCAATGCTTAACAACGTTGAAGATATCGAGCGAAAAGGCCTTGCCTTGGGGGCGACGGTATATATTCGCCGCTCAAACGACGTGATTCCCGAAATTACCGGCGTTGTAAAGGATGGTATGGCAATAAAAGCCATTGTGCCGCCCGAACATTGCCCCGTGTGCGCATCCTTGTTGGATATGGTTGGCCCCAATCTCTTTTGCCCCAACCGTTTTTGCGCCAAACAAATTGAAGGAAGACTCTCCCACTTTGCCTCCCGCAACGCCATGAATATCGAGACTTTTTCCGACAAGACCGCCGAGCTTTTAATCAAACACTTTAATATTAAGGAGGCGGATGAGCTGTACGCCCTCACCATGGAGCAGCTTTTAACCCTGCCCGGCTTTAAGGAAAAAAGGGCGCGAAATCTTTTGACGGAAATTGAAAAAAGCAAGCGCTGCAAGCTGGACGCTTTCCTATTTTCTCTGGGGATCCCCGGCATCGGCAGGGCGGGCGCCCGCTCGCTGGCTTCGCACTTTGGCTCGGTGGACGCCTTGCGTAAATCCACGGCTGAGGAGTTAACTCAGATAGGTGATGTAGGTCCAATAACCGCCGACGCCATTGTCGGTTACTTTACCGACTCTGTTACAAATTCCTTGGTGGATAGGCTGCTGGCGGCAGGCGTTAATCCTTCCTGGCAAAGCGAAGAAAGAGCGCAGCCTTTTTCAGGGCTCAGCTTTGTGATTACCGGTACCCTCCCAAACATGGGCCGCAAAGAAGCCGAAGCCTTTATTCAGGAGCGGGGCGGGACGGCATCTTCATCGGTCAGCAAAAAGACGGCCTACCTTGTCCTTGGCGCTGAACCGGGCTCCAAGTACCAAAGGGCGCAGGCTTTGGGCATCCCTATTTTATCCGAAGAAGAGCTGCTTAAATTAGGGGAATCCAACGAGTAACGGCCAGATTTTTTCGATAAATTTTTTTCGGTGCGAAAAACATCTTTGGTGGTTAATTTTCATGTTTATCTAAATTGTAAGCTCAAAACCTCAATAAATATCACAGATGCAACCGCCGGTTGACAAGGTTCAAGGCGCGGTTGGTGGTATGTAAAGCGGCAAGTTCCGTACAATAAAGCCATGAAAAGCCACAGGCTTTACCAAAATCAGGAGGTACAGGAACATGATTTTAGCAGACAAAATTATTCTACTACGTAAAAAGAACGGATGGTCGCAGGAAGAACTAGCGTCCAAACTGCAGGTATCGAGGCAGGCCATTTCCAAGTGGGAAGGAGCGCAGTCCACTCCCGACCTTGACCGCATCTTAGCCATGAGTACGCTTTTTGGCGTCAGCACCGATGTACTCATGAAAGATGAACTTGAGCTGACCGATTCCGATGTGCACACAGACACCGATGACACCAGCCTTCGCAAAGTGTCTATGGAAGAGGCAAACGAAATGATGGCTCTAAAGCTCCGGATCAGCCGCCCGATTGCCTTTGGCGTTATGCTGTGCGTACTTGCAGGCGCCGTCATAACACTGTTTGGAGGGCTTTTTGAAAATACAGCATATGCGAGTTTGGGCGTTATCATCGGGCTTGTTTTAGTGGCCTGCGCCGTTGCGCTGTTTATTGTGCAAGGGCAAAAAACCAAGCCCTATGAATGGATGGAGAGCACTGCCTTTGAAACTGCCTACGGGGTAGACGGGATGGTCAGGGAAAGGAAAAACCGCTATGCTTCCCAACATACCAGTAACATCGCTGTCGGTGTTGTGCTGTGTATCTTAGGTGTCATCTCTTTTGTGTCAACGGAACTGTTTGCGGATTTGCTTCAACTTAAAGAGGTTTTCTTTGTGGCCTTTGGGCTGACGCTTGTCGCTTTTGCCTGCTACCTGTTTGTATCAAGCGGTATTATTTGGGGAAGCTTCCAGCAACTCTTGCAGGAAGAAGATTACACTCCGGAAAAAAAGCGGGTAAGTAAAAAAGCAGGCCCTCTTTATGGCGTTTACTGGCTGACAGTCACGGCTCTTTTTCTTGCCTATTCTTTCATTACACAAAAATGGGACAGGTCGTGGATTGTTTGGCCGGTGGCGGGGGTATGCTTTGGTATCTATGCTGTTGTTGTCCAAATGATCGTGGGTAAGAAAAGCTGAGTTTCATCAAGAATCAATAAAAAGGCGGTCAGGGAGTTTTCCTTGACCGCCTTGTGGTATGCATATTTAATTCACGGGCTTGGGAACGGCGTCCTCTGGCACGGGGCAGACGTACTTGCCTTTGAGGGTTTGGTCAAATTCTTTTTTAGCTTTGGCTAAAAGCTCGGGCTTTTCAAACAGGGTAATGGCTGTTGATGCCAGCAACTTTGCTGCCTGAATCATGCCCTTATCGCCGATGGAGGAAGCGCCGCAAGAGACAATTTGCCAGGAGTGCCCCGGCGTGTGCGCCGGATAGCAGACGATATTGGCCTGTGCGGTGGGCGTTTGCCAGGACACGTCGCCCACGTCGGTGGAGCCGGGCATAACGTAGCTAATTTGCTTGTAAGGCATGTAAAAGGTATTGAGCGGCATTTTTCCGCTGTCCGATACTTCTTCAACCCATTTTTTGATATCAGGAAAATGTTTGGACAGGGTACCCGGTGTACCTGTTGGCGGATGTTCCAAGGAAGCGATAAGGGATTTGGCGAAGTCTATTTCATCTTCGGTATACTGGATGGGTTCAAGGCCTTGCAGGCAATCGTTCATCACTTTTGATAAGGTGTCGTTTAATACGGTGTTGGACAGGGCATCCTTAAACTGGATGGAAACCTTGGTGCCCGTCATGAGGGCGGCGCCCTGGGCGATGGCATCCACCCGCTTTTGCAATTGCAGCGCTTCGTGCACCTGGTGGTCACGCACCATATACACCACGCTTGCTTGGGGTTGCACCACGTTGGGGCTTTCGCCGCCGGTATCGATGATGGCGTAGTGAATTCTCGCGGTATCAGGCATGTGTTCCCTTAAAAATTGAATGCCAATGTTCATCAGTTCTACCGCGTCAAGGGCGCTGCGCCCCTTTTCGGGCGCCGCCGCCGCGTGGGAAGAGGTACCGTGGAAGGTGTAGATATGTTGGATGCAGGACAGGCTGGACCACCCCTGTACTTCGTTTACGCAAGAGGGGTGCCAAGTTAGGGCGGCGTCCAAATTTTCCCATACTTTGTCTCTTGCGAAATAGGACTTGGAGCCCACGCTTTCTTCACCCGGACAGCCGTAATAAATAACTGTCCCCTCCTTGCCGCTGTTTTTTAGGTATTCCTTTACGGCAATCGCTGCGCCAAGGGAGCCCGCGCCCAGCATATTGTGCCCGCAACCGTGGCCGTTTCCGCCCGGAACCAAGGGCTCTTTTTTGATGGAGGTCGCTTTTTGCGACAGCCCTGCCAGGGCGTCAAACTCGCCCAATATACCAATGATGGGGCGGCCTTGGCCGAAGGAACCAAGGAAAGCCGTCTCCATGCCGCAGAGGTTGCTTTCTATAGCAAAGCCTTCAGCTTGGAGTATGTCCATCAGAGCTTTAGCCGATAGGTGTTCTTTTAAGCTAAGCTCGGCGTAGCCCCAGATTTTGTGGCTTACCTCGGTAAGCTTTTGGGCATTTTGGTCAATGTTGGCGTGTGCCTGGTTGATTTTGTTTTTCATATAAGTACTTTCCCTAAAAAGTCTTTGAGTCTTGGGTGTTGGGGATTATCAAAAATGGCTTGCGGGGTGCCGTCTTCCACGATTTTTCCTTCATCCATGAATATGACACGGCTGCCCACCTCGCGGGCAAAGCCCATTTCGTGAGTCACAACCACCATGGTCATGCCGCCAAGAGCCAATTCTTTCATAACTTCCAGCACCTCGCCCACCATTTCAGGGTCAAGGGCGCTGGTGGGCTCGTCAAAGAGCATCACGTCGGGCTCCATCATCAGGGCGCGCACGATAGCCACCCGTTGTTTTTGACCTCCTGAAAGTTGGGAAGGATAGGAGGCGCCGCGGTCCGCAAGGCCTACCCGATCAAGCAAGGTTAGGGCCATTTTTTCCGCTGCTTCTTTATTTGTTTTTTTTACTTTGATGGGCGCCAGCGTCATGTTTTCCACAACGCTTAAATGGGGGAAAAGGTTGAAGTGCTGGAACACCATGCCCATTTTCTGCCGGTGTTCATCCAAATTCAGGGGTTTTCCCGAAGCGTCCTTCTTTTTGGCGATATCTACCCCTTCAAAAACGATGGAGCCGCTGGTTGGTTCTTCCAAAAGGTTGAGCGAGCGAAGCAGGGTAGATTTTCCCGAACCCGACGGGCCTATAACTACCGTTACATCGCCCTCGTAAATATCAACAGACACACCGTTAAGAGCCTTGATATCGCCACCCTTGCCAAAGTGCTTTTCAAGGTCACGTACGCTAATCAGGGTATTATTTGGATTGGTCGCCATGGCTCATTTTCCTTTCAAAGTGGGCAATCAGTTTGCTGGTGGGGTAGGTGAGGCAGAAGTACAGGACGGTGGCGATAATCAAGGGTTCGCCGATGCGGAAAGTCGCTCCTTTGACGGAGTTAACCGCCGACATGATGTCCTGTACGCCAATGGTATAGCAAATGGCCGATTCCTTGATGATGGTGACAAACTCGTTGCCGATGGCGGGGAGAATATTTTTAATGGCCTGTGGGAGGACAACATACTGCATGGTCTGCCGGGAAGATAGGCCCATGGACCGGGCGGCTTCGGTTTGCCCAATGTCGATGGACTGGATGCCCGAGCGGATGATTTCGCTCAAATACGCAGCAGAATTAAGCGCCAGGGCGACCACAGCGGGGAAAAAGCGGTCAAAGGCGATGAAGCCAAGAAACTTAAAGCCGGGCAGTACCTTGACACCGGCAAACACCACATAGTAGATGAAAAACACCTGTACGACCATGGGGGTAGCTCTGAACAGCTCCACATAACCAATGGCCAGCCACTTTAAAGGCTTGTTTTTAGAAAGCCTCAAAACAGAAAGGAACAGGGCCAGAACAAAACCGAAAAACACCGTCAGCGCCGAGAGAGCGACAGTGGTGGCGGTTCCTTTCCAGAACAGTTCGATATATCTAAAAGCGCTTTCAAATCCTTTGCCGGTTAGCATGTTATCCCTCCATGTCTTTGGCCTCTCCTCCCGTGTTTAGGAAGGAGAGGCCGAGTGAAAAACGACAGTTTATTTGTTTTCTTCAATCAAACCCTCGATGATTTTACCGGCGGATAGTTCATTAGCTTCGGCGACAAACTTGTCCATGCTGCCGTCAGACAGCGCCTGGTTAATGGCGAGGTTCACGCCTTTTAAGAGATTTTCGCTGCCCTTTTTCACGCCCACGGCAGAACCTTCCGAATCGTAAGGCACCTTATGCAGGAGCACCAGTTCGGGGTAATTGACCTGATAGTTGGCAGCAACGGCTGTTTCAATGAAAGCGCCCTCAAGCTTTTGGCCAAGAAGCTCGGCGATAATGTCGGTTACCTTTTGCAAAATGACGATGTTGGCATCAGGGGTGTGCGTTGTCGCCAGCTCCTGCTGAATGGAGGCGTTCTGGGCGCCGATGGAGTAAGCGGGATTGTTGGCGGCTTCAAGGGTGGGGAACTTATCTTCCTGGCCTTGGATGCACACAAAGGACTGACCGCCAAAGTAGTATACATCGGAAAAGTCCATGACCTCTTTGCGTTTCTCTGTGGGGGATAGGCCCGCGAAGCCAAGGTCCACGTTACCGGAAGCAAGCTCCGCCAAGACGCCGTCAAAGTCTATGGCGATGATTTCGATTTCAAGCCCCAGGTAGTCGGCTACGTACTGGGCAAGCGCTATGTCAAAGCCGGCCAAGGTGGGTTTTTCGTCTTCGCCAATGGCATAGAATTCATAGGGGGCAAAGTCGGGGCTGGTGGCAACGGTCAGTTTGCCGGGGACAACAGTTTCTAAGTTGGCCTTGATTTGTTCAAGGTCGCTTGTTTCGCCGATAACGGCGATAGTGCCTAGCGCAAGGATTACGCATAGGATCAAAGCGAGTAATTTTTTCATGGTTTCTTTCTCCTTTTCCATTAACCGTTTTCGGTGACGTGTATTATTATACATACAAAACGGGGGTTGTCAAGTATAAATATTCAAGCGAGCGGGAAATTATTTGCTCTTAAAAGCTATATAAATCAACGACTTTACAAAAACGACCCTAAAAATACAAAATAAAAACAATGAATATTTAACAAGCAAGAGGATTTTGGTGGAACCCATCAGCCGCCTAAACCTGCTTGAATCCATGCCTTGTTTTGGGTAAAATGAAGCCATGTGTACGAAAAGTCAGCTAATGGAAGGGTTGAAAGCTTCTTATCAGACGATCGGCCGCCCCGAGCGGGTGGGCATTGCCTTATCGGGCGGGGCTGATTCTTGCGCCCTGCTGCTTTTATTGCGTGCCCTTTCCAAGGAAGAGGGTTTTTCCCTCGTTTGTATGCACATACACCACGGCCTAAGGGACAGCGCCGATGGCGACGAAGCCTTTGTGCGAACTTTGGTCGAAAGCCTAAACCTCCCTTATCTTGTTCGCCGCCTCAGTTGGGATAAGGCCCATATTAGCGAAGAGATGGCAAGGGAAGGGCGCTATGAAGCTCTTTTTCAAATGATGGAGGAAGCCCATTGCCAAACCATTGCCCTTGGGCATCATTTGGAAGACCAGGCTGAAACCGTGCTTATGCAGCTATTGCGTGGCGCAGGCGGTAAAGGGCTTCGTGCTATGGCTGAGTTTGAAAGGGGATTGTGGCGGCCGCTTCTGTCGGTGTCTAAAAAAGATTTGCTTTTGTTTTTAGACGAAGAACAGCAGCTCTACTGCCTTGACGAAACCAACCGCTCACCACGTTACACCCGAAATGCCCTTCGCCTGCAAGTTATGCCCGCCTTGCGCAAACTGTTCCCAAGGTGCGATAAGGCCCTCTACAGGGCCGCTATTTTACAAAGGGATCAGTACGCCCTGTCAACCATGGCGGTCAAGGCTTGGATGGAGCAAAACGCCGTTATTTTTCAAGGCTATGCTGTGGTTGGTAAGCCGGCCTTTTTAGAGGCCGATGAAAGCCTGCAAAGGGCGGTTATTCATAAAGCGGCCGAAATGCTTGACATTTTTCTTGATTTTGAGCAGACTGAACGGGTACGCATGGCGGCGCTTTTAGAAAGGGGAAAAGCCAATCTGCCCAAAGGAGGCAGCGTCCAAAGCGGAAAACACAGGCTGCTTATCCTGTCAGGGCAAAAAATCCATGCGACGCTGCCAAAGTTGGAAGTTGTTCCGCTCTTCAGCGGCTTTGGCGATGGCTTATCCCATCAGGCGCTTGACTCGGACAAGGCCGGGGACTATGTGCTAAGAACCGTACAAAAGGGCGATAGCATTCGCCCTCTTGGTATAGATGGTACGCAGTTTGTGGATAAGTATCTTGCCGACCGCCATGTAGAAGCTCCGCTTCGTAAGCTTTGGCCAATACTCGCCAAAGGCAACCAGGCGCTATGGCTGCCCGGCTTTTCAATCGGGGAAGAGGCGGCCATAGGCCCATCAACCAAAAACGTGCTTTACTTGCGACTAACGGGCGCCTTGCCCGACGGGAGAATATTGGGGAGGAAAGAACCATGAAACAAACCTGCTTGCTAAAAGATTGCAGCAAAATACTGTTGACCGAGGAAGAAATCAAAGTTAGAGTCAAAGAGCTGGGTGAACAGATTACCAAGGACTACCAAGGTAAAGAGCCTGTGATGGTGTGCATATTAAAGGGAGCGTCCGTCTTTTTTGTGGACCTGCTGCGCTCAATCAACCTGCCTGTGCGGATGGAGTTTATGGCCGTGTCCAGCTACGGCAACTCCACCGATACCTCGGGCGTTGTGCGTATCCTCAAAGACCTTGACCACAGCGTCTATGGCAAGGATGTCATCATCGTGGAAGATATTGTAGATACCGGCCTGACCCTTTCCTACATCAAAAGGGAGATGCTGGGCAGGGGCGCAACAAGCCTGGCTATCGCCGCCCTGCTTGACAAGCCCGAGCGGCGCAAAAAGCCCTTGGAGGTCGACTATAAAGGTTTTACCATCCCCAATGAATTTGTGGTAGGCTACGGTCTTGACTACCAGGAACGCTACCGCAACATGCGGGATATCGGGGTACTAAAAGAAGAGCTGTATAGCAAATAATATCCAATGGTTTAAGAAGCGAAAAACCGCCGTTTGTCTTTGGATAAATGGCGGTTTTAAAACAAAGCATATCAAACAAGGATAGGCAACAGAGGAAACCCGATATTCTGGGAGTGAAAATTCCTTCCTTCCGTTTGTGCAATCCTTTGCGGGTATGCTATAATACCCGTGTTGCCTATTGTCTGAAGGGAGATTGTACATGAAAAACCAGCGCCGCGGCATTTTTGGATACCTTGTCATTATTGCGGCATTTATCTTAATTTCTTCGCTTGTTCAAAACAGCTTACTTTCCAAAGATTTAAGCATTACTTATCCGGAGCTTTTGCAAAGAATACAGGATAACAGGGTGGATAGGGTGGCTATCAGGGGGAATACCCTGTATGGGCGCAACCGAACCACCTTGATTGCCGCTGCCAGTTTTCCGGAAAAGTACGATTTTGAAACCACTATCGGCGGTGATTTTTACGATACCATCTTGAAAATGGCGGCCAGGAAAAAGGGTATAGATGTGGAGAAGGTGAGCGTGAGCGACCTTGATTTTAAGATTGAGTATCTGCCGCCTGTTTCCGTGCCCTGGTACCTGGAAATGTTGCCCTATTTACTGCCTATGCTGCTGGTAATGGCCTTTTGGGTCTTTGTCATGCGTCAGCAAACGGGGGCGGGCGGCAAGGCGATGTCCTTTGGCAAGAGCCAGGCGCACTTGGTTGACCCCAACAAAAACAAAATCACCTTTGCCGATGTGGCCGGCGCGGAGGAAGAAAAAGAAGAGCTGAAAGAAATCGTTGATTTCCTGCGTTCCCCCAAAAACTATATTGCGCTTGGGGCAAGGATTCCCAAGGGCGTCTTACTTGTTGGCCCGCCCGGAACGGGTAAAACTCTGCTTGCCAAAGCGGTTGCGGGCGAGGCAAAGGTGCCTTTCTACTCCATTTCAGGCTCGGACTTTGTAGAAATGTTCGTAGGCGTTGGCGCAAGCCGTGTGCGCGACCTGTTTGACCAAGCCAAGCGCAACGCGCCCAGCATTGTATTTATCGATGAGATTGACGCTGTCGGCCGTCACCGCGGGGCAGGCCTCGGCGGCGGACACGATGAGCGTGAGCAGACCTTAAACCAGCTTTTGGTTGAGATGGACGGCTTTACCGAGAACGAGGGCGTCATTGTCATGGCGGCGACCAACCGCCGGGATATTTTAGACCCTGCCATTTTGAGACCCGGCCGCTTCGACCGCCAGGTAACCGTTCACTACCCCGACATTCAGGGGCGCATCGACATTTTAAAGGTGCACTCCCGCGGCAAGCCTCTGGCCGATGATGTGGACCTTGAAAATATTGCCAAGCGCACCCCCTTTTCCACCGGCGCCGACCTTGAAAACATCATGAATGAGGGGGCCATTCTTGCTGCCCGCAACAAATCGGAAAAGATTTCTCAGTCCGACCTCATCGAGGCGACGGAGCGGGTACAGATGGGGCCTGAAAAGAAGTCCCGCAAAGTTTTGGATGAAGACAAGCGCATTGTCGCCTACCACGAGGCGGGGCATGCCATCTTAGGGCATTACCTTCCCCACTGCGACGATGTGCACACCGTGACCATCGTTCCCCGTGGGGCGGCGGGCGGCTTTACCTTGTCGCTGCCCGAAAAAGAATTTAACATGCAAAGCCGCTCCATGCTTTTGGACGATATTACCATGATGTTTGGCGGCCACGCTGCTGTGAAACTGGTTACGGGCGATATTTACACCGGCGCCCAGAGCGATCTGCAGCGGGCAACCGAGCTTGTGCGTACTATGGTTACCAAGCTGGGCATGTCGCCGGAAATCGGCACCATTTACTTAGGCAAAGACCAGGAAGTGTTTGTGGGTATGGAGTTTGGCCAGAGCCGTGAATACTCCGAAGCCGTACAGGCTGCCATTGACGCCGAAGTGGCCAGCACCTTAAACAAATGCTATCAGCGGGCGCTTGATACCTTGGAGCAACATATGGATGACTTGCATGACCTCGCCGCCCTCCTGATTGAAAAAGAAACCGTCAACCGTGAAGACTTCCTTGCCTTTATGAACAGACCCAAGCAAGAGAAAAGCGAGGACGCCGTTAGTGAAGAAGCCCCTGTTGAAGGTTGACTTTCACACCCACACAACTTATTCAGATGGGCGGTTAACCCCAGAGCGGCTAATTAGCAGAGCGAAAAATCTGGGCGTCGGAACATTGGCCGTCACCGACCATGATACAACCGCCGGCCTGAAAGAAGCGCGAATTTTTGCCGAGCAGTCGGGCATTCACCTGGTAGACGGTATTGAAATCAGCTGCCGCCAAGGGGACACAAGTGTACACCTGCTTGTCTATGGTTCAAAGGTGTTCAATGAAAGGCTGCTTCAGTTTGTTCAAAACTTCCGTGAAAAGAAGCTTGGGCGGGTGGAGCGCATTTTGGAAAAATTACATGTCCTTGGATTTCCCATATCCCTTGAAGAACTGGACGCCGTGGACTATGAAAACCTTGGCCGCCCCCATATAGGCCGCGCCATGGTGCGAAAAGGCTATGTACAATCGCTAAGCGAAGCTTTTGCCAAGTACTTAAGTCCGGGACGGCTTGCCTATGTGCCAAGAGAAGAGGCCGACACGCAGGAGGCCGTCAGGCTTTTAGGTGAAATCGGCGCTGTTTGCGCGGTGGCTCATCCCGGCCAGATACGCATGGAACAAGGTGAGTTGTTCAAAAACATCAAACACTGGCAAAGCCTTGGACTTTGCGGCATTGAATGCTATCATCCCTGCCACGAGGACAGGTTGGCCGAATTTTATGCCAACTACGCTAAAGAAAACAACTTACTTGTTCTTGGCGGCAGCGACTTTCACGAGATAGGCGCGAGCGACTCAAAACACGGTGAGCTGGGCGACCAGAGCGGCCGCTGGAAAAATCTTGAAGAAGATGTGCAGCAACTACTTACTCGGATCGGATAGAAGAAACGGACTGCGATGAACTATCATTCCCCTCCGCCTCAAAATAGGCAACGAATGCCTCAAAATCCTTATCAACCCTATCACGGCAAGCCCCAACAAGGCAGACAAGGGCCCGTGCGCCATCGCGTGCCCCGGAATCAGTACCCAAGCGGACGTGACCCCCGTAAAAAACGGAGTTGTGGTATGCGCTTTCTTGTGTATCTGGTGTTGATTGGCATATTAGCAGGTCTTGGATACTTAGGCTACAGGGCCATCCAACATAAAAAGGCGCAGGAGGCGGTTGCTCCCTATCAAAACATTTATGGCGATAATATCTATATCAACGATGTGAATATTTCCCGCATGACGCCCGAGCAGGCGCTGGTTGCCGTAACCAACAGAATGCACCAGAGCGTACATTCATGGTCGCTTGATTTGGAGCTGAACGGGTGGAAGTACTTTACCCTGAACTACCCCTCCCTTGGCATCAACTATTCGGACGAGCAGTTTTACCCCTTCCTCAATCAAGCCTGGGCGTTGACCCACACGGGCGATGTGTACCAACGGCTTGAAAGCATCAACCACCTAAAAGAAAACCCATACAAGGTATACACCACCAAGCAGGAACTGCGCGATGGCAACATAGACCAGGTGCTTGAACAAATTGCCGCTGTTGCGAATCGGGAAGTTGTCAATGCCGAAATGATCGAATTCCGTCCCGACGACAGGCAAACCCCCTTTCTTATTCGCCCCGAGCAGCCGGGTGTCACCGTGAACGTGCAGGAAGCCAAGGCCACCATTTTGCAAATGGCGGCAACGGGGGAAAGCGGAACCTATCAAATTCCCGTCACCTATACCCCGCCCACCATCACTGTAGCCGATGTTAAAAAAAATCTGGCATTGCGCGCTGAAGCCACCACAGGCATTGCAAAGGATTCAACGGAAAATCGAACCAACAATATCCGCCAGTCGCTTTCCAATATCAACGGCCTGATTCTAAAGCCCGGCGATGTGTTTTCCTTTAACAAGGTGGTGGGGCCAAGAACTATTGAAAACGGCTATTTGGAGGCGGTTGAGTACATTTCGGGCAATCTTGAAACGGGGGTTGGCGGCGGCATTTGCCAAACGTCTACCACCTTGTATCAGGCGGCCCTGCTTGGTGATTTGGGTATCGTGCGCCGCTCCATTCACTCCATGCCCGTCAATTATACCGAAAAGGGTCTGGATGCCACCGTTTATCTGAGCCGTGACCATGAAATAGACTTCCGCTTTAAAAATACCACTTCCAGCCCCATTTACATTACCGCCCATGTGCATAAAGGCACCAGCTCCCGCAATCTTGCCTGCACCATCCGCTTCTATGGCGAGCCAATAGGCGAGGGCATCACCCGCCGATTAAAGTCGGTTGTTGACCAGGTGCTTGTCGCCGAAGATAAGATGGTGCCCGACAGGAAGCAGCTATACGTCACCTATAAGGATGAAACCCAGCTGATCAGCAAAGGCCGGGACGGCTACGTGGTGTCCACCTTTTTGCAAACCTACCAGGGCGGCAAGCTGATTGAGGAAAAGCTCATCTCTACCGACACCTATAACCCACGCCCCACCGAATACTGGCAGGGCACGCTGGATAGGTGGTAACATAAAGCGAAACTTGTAAAAAACAGGCGGGCCTGTTACCCAAAAGCGGTTGACAAGCCCGTTTTCATATGGTATATTTACGCTTGTTCCGCGGGAATGGCGGAATTGGCAGACGCGCTAGATTCAGGTTCTAGTGTTCGCAAGGACATGCAGGTTCAAGTCCTGTTTCCCGCACCAGACAACGATAATCCGAACCAAATCTTCATGATAGGAGATGGGTTCGGATTATTGGTATGTTTTGATAGATATGAAGAGGGGTTCTATAAAAATGGTTCAACAAAAATGAAAGAGATTAAATAAACCAAGCTAACACAAGATCATGAACTACTCAATATAGCAACAACACTAAGTTCATCAGTAGTAGAAGCGCTCTTTCAATTCTTAATTCTTCTCATTTTCACCATGTTGCTGTAATCCGAGAAGCTCATCTTCGCGGTGGATTATTGGATCAAGCCAATCTACTTTTGCTCTGGCCCAGTTAATTCAAGCAACTGTTTCCTCGTCCAATTCGCAACTTGCTTCGGCTGCATTGACGTAGTTTCGAATGTTGCAGGCTGTATTATAGTCTTCAGCCATATTTAATAGCTCATTTGTGAGTTTAACTTCTTGATTATATCTTTCTCTTCTTTCGATTTTTTCTTATTTCTTCTTGGCGCTTCCGCTCAGTTTCCTTTCGTTCAAGTATTGCCATTCTTGAGCGTTCTGCGCTTTCATATAAGGTTTCCGATTTTATCCTCAATTTGGTAAGCATTGCAATCTCGGTAGTGATAACTGGGTTCTTCTATCAAACCATATGCTTGAAAAGCAAAAATAGTTATAAATGCAGATTTCGGAAGATAGGCAAAATAATAAATAATTTGGCGCTCATGTGCTTACGATTTTCCATAAAAAAGTAATATAGAGCAAAACGATGTCAAAAACTGTCCAGTCTGGAACATATGCATAATAAAACAAACTGAGGTTGCAAGCCGATTTCCTGGTAATTATCTATGCAAAGCTTTCCCTTGTGGTATATAATATACTCAACTCGCTATATGGCATGGCAGCACGGCAGAAAAAATAGACCAAAGTCACCAACTTCATTCAAAAGTGGCTTGGAAAGGATTACACATGTTTGGTTGGAGAGGTAAAAAACTACTCAGCATTACAGCGGTGTTTGTAGTGGTTTGGCTGATATTCTGTGGCTTATTCACCCTGACACAAATAATGAATAAATCGAACTCCTTAGACTTCCGTTTGTTTATGGACAAATTGGGCGGAAATGCACTTTTCTTCTTGGGATATGGTGATTTGCCAACCGCTGATGTGTGGCTGAAAAATACTGTTGCTCTGATTGCCATCCTTACAATCAGCATATTAACCACCTTTTTTACAATTAACTTTCTCTGGCGCGTTGATGATGTTGTTCTGATGCCGGCAATGTTTTTTGAAAAAACAATGGATGCTCAAAGTAATTCAGCGTATAAAATCCGGTTTATGATAAACAACAAGGGTAAGCGAATTGCAAATCTGAGGCTTTCATTTACCGCTTATTTACACGAAGAAAATAGCCAGCTAAAAATATCAGAAAGCCCGGAGTATACATATCCCATATTATTCGAAAACTCTTGTTGGACAATAGAGGATGATTTGCAGTTAGGTTTCTTTCAGGATGTACTCTATCGACAGTTCTTGAATCACCCTGATACAGTTTCCGTTGACAAACAAAATACTGAAAACAAAAAAGTCACAATCTATATGACTTTATGGTTTGTCGATACACAATCCGGACAGGAGTGTTGTAACATTCTTGATTACAATACAAGCGATTTATATGCATATGATAAAGAAAAAAACTATAAAAAAATGACATATAGGAAAATCCAAAGACTAATCAAGGAACAAGAATTTAACAGCAACCAGGTGAATGAAAGAAAAGATTTCATCAAGTATATTACCAGTCGTTTCAAGCCTTTTGACAGGAAACGATTAAAATTATCTCCTCGAAATAGTCCGTTTAAGTTCAAAATAGTTGAAAATCAACAATACGCAAGTGGCGCCAAAATTGTAATAAACACAGAAAACAACAATGAACGCTTTCCCATGTTTTACTATGACTATAAGGATCAACCTTTAGACTGGTCCATTTACAAAGATGATAAGATTAACCCAGTTGGAAAGTTTCACATCGATTCTGATAACATCAACCAGTTAATACTGGAGGTTAAAAGTGGTGATGGGTCCGACCATGTCTATACCTTCTACGACAAAACACAATCTGTTAATAAAGAAGATGGGACACTTTGCTTCAATATAAGCTTAGCGGAACTGATAAAGAAATCACACAATCCTAATCTGAAGGCGATTAGAGAAATAAACATTGTTTTTCCAAGAACAGCGATTGATAAGGATGGTAATCTATCGCATGTCAGTGGAAGTGTCGTGATAGAACAATTTGGGCTTGAATATCAAGATTCGTTACTTGAATAAACAAATACGGCATCCCCCCAGCTGTCAAGAAAAAAATGAAGTGTACATTGACTGTCCGGGGAATGCCATATTTGCCGGGAAAACTTGATTATTCAGATATCTGTTTTATCTCTGTTTTCTTCTCTTTCATTGCCTCCTGTGGCTTCAAGCGTTTTTGCGTATTCATCATCAATGCCGCTTAGCAGCTTGGTTTGCTAAGCGCCGGGCTGTATTTTAATCACAGGGATGCCGATGAACATGAGTTCCCGCCGCAGACTGTCGCTATAGGCTTCAATGGCCCGCTTGGAGGCGCAGTAGGCTCCCGCGAAGGGTTGAGATGCTGCCCAGCCCACGGTGGACGAGCAGTTGATAATGCGCCCCCTGCCTTTTTCGATTAAATCGATCATCACGGCGTTGGTGCGGGCGGTGCCAAGGACGTTGATGTCGATCAGCTTTTCCATCAGCGGGATGGCGTCGCCCTCAATCAGCGATGAAAACACCGATATGCCGGCGAAATTGACCACAGCGTCCAGGCGGTCGGTGTGTTTTAGTACCTCTTCTTTGGCGGCCTTTAGGCTGTTTATGTCTTGCACGTTGGCATGTATGGGAATGATGTTAGGCAACTTTCCCAGCTTTTTTAGCTTTTCCCTGTTGGTACCGACGGCAAACACTTTCCAGCCCTTTTGGGACAGGGCTTTTACACACAGTTCTCCAAGGCCGCCGGTGGCGCCTGTAAAAAATACGGTTTTCATGGTAAATCCTCCTCGTAAATGCCGATGCCGATAATATCTTGCTGTCGGCGGGCTCGCTGGTAACCGCTATAGATGCCCGAGCTCATGACATTATTACCCATAAAAACCATGGCCGCTGTTTGGCCGCCATCTAAGGTGTATGCCTCGTAGCAACCCCACTCCAACAGGCGGTCCGCCACAAAGCTTAGGGGTACTCCGGCGGACCGCTTGTTGCGCCCCTCGACCATAATGCCTATAAAGTGTCCGGGCCCAACAACGCCCAAAGCGCTGCGAGGTTCCCGGTGAGTAAAGCTCTGCTCCAAGCGCTCATCCTTCACCCTATCCTGAAACAGGATGGGGCCAAAGGCCAGCACGTCCAGCGCCCCTTTTTGAAGGTAATCTTCGCCGCTTAGCTGGCCGGGAGTGCGCATTTCAATATGGCCATCGGCATACAAAGCGAGTTCATCCAAGGGCGGTATCTTGGCCACAGGGCGGGTATAGGTTTTTTTGTGCAGAATTTTTCCATCACGAATAATCAGCCCGGTGCGCTCCTTGTTATACAGGCGAAAGGAGAACAAATCCCCGTTCTGGGCGTATATTACCCGGTTGTTGCGGGCAATGTTTTCCGGCCTGTCCTGGGCATGGGAAGGGTTCTTGGGGTCGGCGGAAAAGACACGGAAGTGTTCCGGCTCCTTGAAGCGGATGTCCGCTATAAACCAGATAACGGTTTTCCGCCCAAACTCTCCCTTATAGCGGGTAATCTCCACCCGAAGGGTGGGCGACAGATAGATCCATTTGCCTCCTTCCTCATCTTGATAGACAAATTGTTTTTCTGCGCTCTGTTCATCCACCTGCAAAAAACCGCTCTCTGTAAGTGGCGGCCAATCCGTAAAGGGCAGGGGACCTTCGGCGGGAAAAGGCGTAGCTGTTGGCGCCGGGGTAGGCACGTCGGTGGGCAGGGGCGTTAGCTGTATTTCCTGCGAAAAGGCAGGCATTAAAACAGACAGCAGTACGCATAGCAAAAACACGGATACTGCCTGCCCTCTGATTTCTATCCGCCGATTCATCTTTTACCTCCCTTTGTCAAGGTACAGACCCTCTTAAAGAGAAAACAAACCATGTAAAAACACAACCAAACTATAAAACAAGCGCCTTTAGTCTGTTTCACTCTTCTTTAACAATGCTATCTTACCATTTTTGTGGTGGTGTGGAAAGATGAAAATAAAGGGGATGAATTCCAATCACCCTATACTCGGAAAGGTGGTTATGCTTTGGTCAGCGCGGCTATTCAGAAATTGACCAATCAGTCGTAGAATGGTTGTTGGGGTCATTGGATAAATATTGGGTTTAGTCAGCGTTTTAGAACATGGGCGTACGGGCGTCGCTCCTGTTTTTTATGCCTTTGGAGCAGCCGAATGGGCTTTTGTTACGGAGAGTAACAGGAAAGTCACGGTTCGTTGATTGTCAAGCGCATTTTCCTTTGCTAAGATGAAGCCACAGTAAACTTGCAGGAGGAGAAATCTATGTTACTGGGAGAAAAAATCAAGAAGGCCAGAAAAGAGTGCGGCCTGTCACAAGAGCAATTAGCGGAAAAAATGTCGCTTTCAAGATCGGCGATCGCCAAATGGGAAGCCGGAAACGGACTGCCCGATGTAGATAATCTGAAAGCCTTGGCGCGGTTATTGAATGTGAGCGTTGACTATCTTTTGGACGACACGGGCGAAGTGGATGAGGTGGTGCTGCGAGAATCCTATCAGCTATCGGACTTTGGAACCGGTAGCAAGAAACAGAAGAAAGACCGGGTCATCCGCCAAAAGTTTCCGGACGCCACCATACATCCTGTGCTTGGCAAGCTGAAGCCAACCAAGACTGAAAAAGTGCTTGACAATGCTATCGGGTTTTTAACCGGCGCGCCCTTTGGCATCCCTCAGTTGGTGAATAGTATGAAACATACCGACAAGGAATTTTATTTAGTGGAAAAAGACGGCAAGCAATTCTTTGTCACGGTGACCGATGAGTTTATCGAGACTCGCCAACTTGCCAAATATATTACAGAAAAGAAGTTTGAAATAGGGGAGTGGCTGTTTACCAAGTGTTCCTATGAGGTGAAGTGAAAGCTTGAAAGAATGCGCGCAATAAAAAACCGTACCCGATTCACGAATGGAAAAGGGTTCGGTTTTTGTTTTTAAAGCGGCAACTATTTCAGAAACGGACCGGTCGCAGTATGATATTTTATTGATTATTTTAATGCTGGAAACGGCAAATGTTATGAATTAAAAATAAGCCGATAACTTCTTCACATCATGATCGTTTGAATAACAATGCAGCCCGGGCCGCCGTGGGTGATTAGCGAGGGCGGAAGGGTAAAAAGCTCAAAAACGGAAGAAGCAAAAGTTTCCTTGAATTGCTCCAGTACCTCCATCGCCTTTTCCTTGACGCCGCCGTGCGATATGGTTATCAAATATTTTTCGTTGACGCCCAAATCCTTAAAGTGGTCAATCAGCGCCGCGACTGCTCTTTTGACTGTCCGCTTAATGGAAAACAGGGTGATTCGTCTTTTGTCCTGTGTTTGTGTCAGGAAGGGCACAATCTTCAGCAATGTACCGATTTTGGCGGCTACGGGCGTGAGCCTGCCGCTGCGCTTAAGGAAATTAAAGTCCTGCGGAATGACAAAAGAAACCGATGTTTCGATGCATTTTTGCAGGGCGTTTTTAATGCTCTCAATGTTGATGCCTTCATCCCTCAGCTTCATTGCTTTTTGAACCAAATACCACTGGGGGCCGGCTAAGGTTTTCGTGTCCATCACGTGAATTTGCTTGTCTTCGTCCAGCAGGTGCTTGGCCGCTTCCATGTTTTGATAGGTGCCGGAAAGACCATCGCCAAGGGGCAACGCCAGCACTTCTTCCTCACAGCTTTCATACGCTTCAAGCACGTCGGCAATAGATGGTTGCGAGGTGGTAGGCGTTTCACCGGCTTCAATTTTGTCTAAAATTTCTTGGGTGGTAATGTCCACATAGTCTTTGTATGCTTTGCCGCCCATCAGCGTGCAGGAGGGCACGACCGTTATTCCAAGGCGTTGTCCCTCTTCGGGCGTGTACAACGCGGGTGAATCTACAACAATTCTCATAGCCCTACCTCCAACATACGTACTGGTGTGTTTTGGTGCTTAGTTTATTCTTTTTGGGCAAGCTTGTCAATTTTTCTTTAAAAAAGAAACCGTTCCATTGCTTCTTTGGCGATTTCCTTGGCTTTTTTCATGGCGGTTGGGAAGGCGAGGACGTCTAAATCCTTGGCCCAAAAATATTTTTTGGGCGCCTCGGTGCTTTGGCATATAAAGGGTACGATGCGCATATTCCAAACGCGGTGGGTAAAGATGTGTTTTGCTTTAACCACCTGTCCATGGCTTATTATTCCAAGCCCCATGTTGGCAAGGGCTTTTTTCATACCTTTTGTGTCTGTTATATCTTCTGCCAGAACAAATACATGCATGCCTTTAAGCAGCCTTTCTTCCCGCTGATGAATGAGGACGCCTTCTTGTGACACAACCACCATGACGCCCAAGTCAATTTCCTTGGGCGGATTCTTTCGATCCATCAAGGGAAGGGAAGCGGGGTCGCCCTCCTTCAAAGCAAGGCAATGCTTTTGGATGGGGCAGGCGGCGCAGTCAGGAGTGCCGGGGGTACAGAGAGTGGCGCCAAGGTCCATGAGGGCCTGATTGATATGCCCGCTGTCAGATGGTTTTAGCGTCCCGCCGTTTTCAGTGGGCATCAGCGCCTGTCCAAAGGCGGTTACTTTGCGCTGGACGGAGGGGGCATTGATATTTTCCTCAATATAAAACAAGCGAGCGATAACCCGCTTCAGGTTGCCGTCAATGGCGGGGACGGGCACATCAAAGGCGATGGAGGCGATAGCGGCCGCAGTGTAGGGGCCGATGCCGGGCAGCTTTTGCAGCTCCTCCACGGTACTTGGGAAACCTTGTTCGGAAATGATTTTAGCGCACTTATGCAGGTTGCGGGCACGGGAATAGTAACCCAGTCCCTCCCAGAGCTTAAGCACCTCTTCCTGTGTCGCGGCGGCTAAGGCGTGCGCGTTGGGAAAGCGTTCAAGAAAGCGGGTATAATAACCCTCTACCGTTTCGGTGCGGGTTTGCTGGAGCATAATTTCCGACAGCCAAATGCGGTAGGGATCCTTGGTGCCGCGAAACACAAGGCTGCGGGCGTTTTTTTTATACCAAGAAAGCAGGGCGGCAGCTGCTTCCCGCCCTCTTTTTTGTTGGGCTTTGGTGGGCGAAAATAAGTCGGTCTTTTTCATAGGAGCAGTGTACCATAGTTTCGGGATTTTCGCATCAGCGTGAAAGATAAAGACGAAAAACGGCTTAAAACGCTCATGCACTATCTTTTATGATGAGATTGTTAATGAAGCTATATTTATTAAAAATTTACATATAAAAGACTTGACTTCCTTTTGTAAGGGTGTTACAATGCCAATGGTTAGTCTTGTCTAACCTCCTAATGCCAGTGCCGCAGCGACTTGTTTGCTCGGCATTTTCCTTTAAGGGTCGGGAAACGAACAAAAGTGAATAAATGAATCTGTGAGAGGGTGGAAGACAGCCATTAATCAACAATTTTGGCGCATATGTTGATAAAGTCCCGTGTTTTTAGAAAAAATTTACCTTGACCACTTGATATTTTTCTAAAAATAGGGTATATTATATACCGTAGGGTTAGCACTCAAAAGAAAAGAGTGCTAACAAAATGTAAAGGAGGAACTTAAATGACCATTAAACCATTGAGTGACCGTGTTGTCATCAAAAACGTTGAAACAGAAGAAACCACTAAAAGCGGTATTATTTTAACGGGTACCGCTAAAGAAAAGCCCCAAGTGGCGGAAATAGTCGCCGTAGGTCCGGGCGGTCTGGTGGATGGAAAAGAAGTAAAAATGCAGGTGGAAGTAGGTCAGAGGGTGATCTATTCCAAGTATGCCGGCACGGAAGTAAAGCTTGACGGGCAGGAACTGATTATCGTGCGTCAGAGCGACATTCTGGCCGTTGTTGAATAATTTAAGGAGGATACAAATTATGGCAAAGCAAATTATATTTGGAGCCGACGCCCGCAAGGCATTGGAAACGGGCATCAATACTTTGGCGGATACCGTCAAAATTACTTTGGGTCCCAAGGGACGCAATGTTGTTTTAGATAAAAAATACGGCGCCCCCGCCATCACCAACGATGGCGTTACCATCGCGAAGGAAATCGAACTGGAAGACGCGTTTGAAAACATGGGCGCCCAGCTGATTAAAGAAGTCGCAACCAAAACCAACGATGTGGCCGGCGACGGTACCACCACCGCCACCCTTTTGGCTCAGGCCATTGTGCGTGAGGGCCTCAAGAACTTGGCCGCAGGCGCCAACCCCATGGGCCTGCGTCAGGGCATCGAAATGGCCACGGCAGCAGCAGTTGAAGGCTTGAAGGAGATCAGCCAACCCATTTCTTCCAAGAACTCCATCGCCCAGGTTGCCTCCATTTCCGCGGATGAAGAGGCCATCGGCAAGCTCATCAGCGACGCTATGGAAACTGTCGGCAATGACGGCGTCATCACCATTGAAGAGTCCAAGACCATGCTCACCGACCTGACCACCGTTGAAGGTATGCAGTTTGACAGGGGCTATACCAGCGCCTACATGGTTACCGATACCGAGAAGATGGAAGCCGTGCTTGATGACCCCCTGATTCTGATTACCGACAAGAAAATCAGCAACATTCAGGAAATTCTGCCCGTGCTTGAAAAGGTTGTGCAGCAGGGCCGCAAGCTGCTCATCATCGCTGAAGATGTTGAAGGCGAAGCCCTTGCCACCTTGGTTGTCAACAAGCTGCGCGGAACCTTTACCTGTGTAGCCGTCAAGGCGCCCGGCTTTGGCGACAGGCGCAAGGAAATGCTGCGTGATATCGCTATCCTTACCGGCGGCGAAGTCATCAGCGACGAACTGGGGCTTGACCTGAAAGAAACCACCGTTGAACAGCTTGGCCGCGCGCACACTGTCAAAGTGGATAAGGATAATACCACCATTATCGACGGTGGCGGCGACAAGGAAGCCATCCAGGCCCGTGTCAACCAGATCCGTACCCAGATTGCCGATACCACCAGCGACTATGACCGTGAAAAGCTGCAAGAACGTCTTGCCAAGCTGGCAGGCGGCGTAGCCGTCATTAACGTTGGCGCGGCCACCGAAGTTGAAATGAAAGAGCGCAAGATGCGCATTGAAGACGCCCTTGCCGCTACCCGCGCTGCTGTTGAAGAAGGCATCGTGCCCGGCGGCGGTGTGGCGCTGCTGAATGTTGCCGACAAGGTCAAGGCTCTCTTGCCCAAGACCGCGGGCGACGTGAAGACAGGCGTTGAAATCGTCCTTCGTACCTTGGAATATCCCCTGCGTCAGATTGCCCAAAACGGCGGCATCGAAGGCAGCGTTATTGTGGATAAAATCCTGAGCAGCCGCAAAAAGGGTTATGGTTTTGACATTGTCCGCGGCGAATATGTAGATATGATGGAGCGCGGCATCATCGACCCGACCAAGGTGACCCGCAGCGCCCTGCAAAACGCGGCCTCTATTGGCGCAATGGTTCTAACTACCGAGTCCTTGGTGGCCGATATTCCCGAGCCCGAACCCGCGATGCCCGCAGGCGGCGGTGGCATGGGCGGCGGAATGTACTAAGCAAAGCTCACCACTTAAAACTTTTTCCCTCCCTATCAAAGGGAGGGATTCTTATACACAAAAAACCCGCATCAAAAGATGCGGGGTAAACGTTAAGAAAGTATTTTTATTCTTTCTTAGCCATCTTTTCTTTTTCAAGGCGGGAAATCCACATGGCGCAGGTAGCGTCACCCGTGATGTTCAGGGTGGTTCTGCCCATGTCGAAGATCTTGTCGACGCCTGCAATCAGCGCGATACCCGCGACCGGCAGGTTGACCGATTCAAGCACCATGGCCAGCATGATCATGCCGGCGCCGGACACGCCCGCCGTGCCGATGGAAGCGATGGTGGCTGTGAGTACGATGGTGGCCATCTGGGCAAGGGTTAAATCTACCCCGTAGCAGGAGGCAATGAATATGCTGGTCACGCCCATGTAAATGGCGGTACCGTCCATGTTAATGGTAGCGCCAAGGGGCAGCACGAAGGAAGACACTTCGGGCAGGGCGCCCAAGTTGTTGCTGCACTCAATGGTTAGCGGCAAGGTGGCGCTGGATGAGGTGGTGGTAAAGGCGGTAATCATGGCGCTGGACATGCCTTTAACGAAAGCGACGGGGCTCATCTTTGAGAGGAACTTGACCGACAGACCATAGACCACCACCACATGAACAATGTAGGCGATGTAGGCAACCAGAAGCACCAGTGCCAGCGAGCCTACGATAGCGGCGCCGTTGACGGCGACCACATCAACCATCAGGGCGAAAACGCCGATGGGGGAGAAGCCAATGATCATCATCAAAATCTTCATGGTCACATCGTTCATGTCGCTAATCAGGCTGCCTACACGCTGACCGGCTTCACCTGCCGACAGGATGCCGGCGCCAAGGAACAGGGCGATAACAATCAGGGGCAGCATGTCGGCGTTGACAAGCGGCGATAGGATGTTTGACGGGAAGATGTTCACAATTACCTTGCTTAAGTCGCTTGATTTGGCCTCATACACCAGGTCGGTGGTTTCAAGCTTGGGGAACCAGCCAAGGTTTTTAAACACATTGGCAAAGAACAGGCCGATAATAATTGCGATGGCGGTTGTACATATGTAGTACACGAAGGTCTTGCCGCCGATGGAGCCCACACGTCTTAAGTCTTTGAGCGCGACAACGCCCGTGACGATGGAGAACAGCACCACCGGTACCACGATAAACTTTAATAAGTTAATATAAATGGTGCCGACGGGCTTGAGGTATGTGGTAGTATAGCTTGCCCAGCCAAGCTGGTACGCTATGATGCCCACGACAATGCCCAAAATCATTGCGATAAAGATTTTGACGCCTAAAGAAAGCTTGCGTGATGACATATTGGAACCTCCTTATTTGAATTTGATATTGTTATAATAAAATTGTACTATAATAAGCAGGCGAACGCCAAGAAGAAATTGTTTTTTTTTTGTATTTTTGACAAAAACCAGTTCAATGACAAAGGAGATTGTTCGTGAAAAAAAGAGTATTTGCCTTGGTTTTGGCGGCGCTCATGCTAATAACGCCCGTGCTGGCGCAGGAAGAAAGCCCCGATGCCTACTTTACCCGTATGCTTGCGTACTACAAAACGAGAGGCGCGACATTGCTAATCGGCTGGGGTGATCGCGTCATTTATCGCTTGGACTATGGTACGCACGACCGGGCCCAAGAATACCCCATCAACGAAAACAGCCTGTTCCGGGTGGCATCGGTAACCAAAATGGTATCTGCCATGGGTGTGATGAAACTGATAGAGGAAGGCAAACTGAGCTTGTCGGATGATGTCGGCGAGGTGCTGGGCGTAACCTTGCGCAACCCCTACTTTCCTGATGTCCCCATTACTATCGGGCAAATTTTAAGCCATACCTCATCTTTCAAGTCCTCAGGTTCGTATCCCAATATTACCAAACCCCTTGGTGAGCAATTGCAAAAAAAAGACTATCTCAACAAGCGGCCGGGCACTTTTTATGAATATTCCAACTTAAACGGCGGCCTGATGGGCAGCTTGATTGAAAAGGTGTCCGGGCAGAGCCTCAACGATTATATGACCGAAAATATTTTTAGCCCTCTTGGCTTTGACGGAACCTACAATTTGTTGCTGCTTGACAACCACGGCGAAAGCCGTATTTCCCCCGAATACAATACCGATGGTTCCATTTTTCAGTCCGTGAAAACCATCCTCAAATCGGTTGAAACAAGGGGCAACAGCGTTGACCCCCTGAATCATTACAACCTGACCATCGGGTCGCTTTGGATAAGCGCAGAGGGACTGATGAAATTAACCATGGCGCTGTGTGGCGACGGTATGGTGGATGGTGTGCGGGTGCTTCAAAAAGAAACGGTGGAACTGATGCGCGCAGACCCTTCCGCCCATCCCGGGTCAGGCGTTATTCTTGAGGGTGGCAACTATGGCCTATCGGTGCAGAAACAGTATTTTGGCAAAAATGCCCCTTGGTACGGGCATCAGGGGCGGGTGCGGGGCCAGGTTGTGAATGCCTACTATCAGCCCTCCACAGGGCTTAGCTTTGTTTTGTGTGTAAACGGGCAAAAAGTAAAGCTGCAAAACAATGTAAGCCGCTGCGCGCTGAACTTTATTAACAAAATAGAAGAATGGTACCAATCCGGTCAGCTCATGCTGATGGCGCCCCTTAGGTAGCGGTTGGGTTCATCGACAAACAATAGGGCTTGCATCCTGTACAATTCAGAAGGCAAGCCCTGTTTTTCTATGATTTTTGTAAACGGTTCATCGTGATTAGAAAGTGAACAATCGAAAAGATTATTCGGTTTTTTTATTTTGAAACAGCTTGGACTCCGTTCCGCTTATCAGCCGCTCAATGTTGGCGCGGTGGCGCCAGTAGCCCAGCACGCACAGGATTAGGGCTGTAAGGATATCCGGAAAAAAAGGACGGCTAACAATGGTATTAATCAGCGACAAGCTAATCAGCGAGAGGCTGGCAAGGGATACATATCTGCTGATAAGAGCGACGGCAACGGCAATGGCAAAGTTGATAAGAGTGGGTACAGGAAACAGGAACAGCAATACTGCCGTTGAGGTGGCAATGCCCTTGCCGCCCCTAAAATCGTAAAAAACAGGCCAGTTATGCCCAAGCACGGCGAAGATACCGGCAAAGGCGGCGCCGTTTCGCCCGGCAATGAGGTAGCCCAGTGTGCAGGCAACCAACCCCTTGGCAAAGTCGCCAAGGAAAGTGAGCACACCCATTTTTGCGCCAAGCAACCGGAGTACGTTGGTAGCGCCTATATTGCTGCTGCCCTGTTTGCGGATATCCACCCCCGTATTGCGGGTGAGCATGAGCCCGGCGGATAGGCTGCCAAGGAAGTATCCGATTATGGTACAAATAACGATGCGAATCATTGATGATAGACCTCTTTTTCACTTTTTTCTCGTAGGGTTAAACGTAGGGGCGTTCCTTCAAAACCGAAGGCCTTGCGCAGTTGGTTTTCAAGGTAGCGTTCGTAGGCAAAATGCAAAAGCTTTTCGTTGTTGACAAACAGAAGGAACTCGGGCGGCTGTACCCCGCTTTGTATGCCGTAATAGATG
Source organism: Clostridiales bacterium (assembly GCA_012837965.1). GTDB lineage: Bacteria > Bacillota > Clostridia > Christensenellales > Aristaeellaceae > DTU024. The sequence continues at coordinate 65,604 of DUQF01000026.1, forward strand.
CGCAGGCGTTTGCCCGCGATCATGGGCGCTTGCAGGGCCATCTGAGCATCGCCCAGCACATCGTTTAAGGCGCCTGTTGAGATGCGCCTGGTTGCTTGGGCGTAAACCCGATTAATTTCCTCCCAAAGGGTGTGGGTGCGTTGTCCCGTGAGGGCGGAAATAAATAATACAGGCGCATAGGCCATAAAGTCAAGGCGGCTGAGTACCTGCTTTTGAAATTCTTCCAAAGTGCCTGTTTGCTTTTCAATGGCATCCCATTTATTAACTATTACAATGCAGGCCTTGCCTTCGTCCCGGGCGATGCCCGCGATCTTGGTATCCTGCTCGGTGACGCCGTCGTTAGCGTCAATCAAAAGCAGCACCACGTCACAGCGGCGGATGGCCGTAAAGGAGCGAATGACGCTGTAACGCTCGATGGTACCGTCTTCCACCATGCGCTTGCGGCGAATGCCTGCGGTGTCGATGAGGTTATACAGCGTCCCGTCGGGGTGCAGGTAAGGGGTGTCGATGGCGTCCCTTGTTGTTCCGGGGATATCCGATACCATGGCGCGGTTTTCGCCAAGCAGGCGGTTTAACAGCGACGACTTACCCACATTGGGGCGGCCGACCAAGGCCACGGAAACGGCGGGCGGCCGTTCTTCAAGCGAGGGCGCGTCCTCGGGCAAAAGTTTGACAATCTCGTCCAACAGGTCGCCAAGACCCAACATATTTGCGGAAGAAATGCCGATAGGGTCGCCCATGCCTAATTGATAGTATTCGTAAATAATGTCTTTCATGCCTTGGTGGTCCAGCTTGTTTACCACCAGCAGCACGGGCTTGTGGGCAGCCCGCAGGTAGCCCGCGATTTCCTCATCCTGATGGGTGAGGCCGTCCCTTGCGTCGGTAAAAAAGAGGATGACATCGGCCGTGTCGATGGCGATTTGCGCTTGCTGGCGCATTTGGGACAGGAACACATCGTCACTTTGCATGTCGATGCCGCCGGTATCCACCAAGGTAAAAGGGCGGCCCGTCCATTCCACATCGGCATATACACGGTCCCGGGTGACGCCGGGGGTATCTTCCACGATGGAAATGCGGTGGCCGGCAATAATATTAAAAAATGTAGACTTACCCACGTTGGGACGCCCAACGATGGCCACGATGGGCGGGGTTTTAAGCATGGTATAAACTCCTTATTGTATGGCTTCAAAAAAAGCGTAGCCGTTGTTTTGAACGATGCGCACCGGTCTTTCAAGCGCTTTTTCAAGGTTTTCAAGGCTTACGTTATCAATCAGGTAGCGATTGTCGTTATCCAGAATGCTTTCGGAAATCAGGTACATATCGCAGGGAATATCTTTGGCCTGTTTGATAATGTCGTCCGCTGTCAAAAGCCCCGTTACGGTAACGCTTGGCCCGAAAAAATCGTTGCGGATGGGGATAACGGTAATTGAGTGCTTGGGGAAATAGGTTTGCATCCAGCAAGTCATGTAGGGGTAAACCGAGTAACCGCAGGGGATGCAGTACCGGACAGAGCTTGCGGGCTTTGTTTGGGTTTTTGCGGCTTGCAGGCTGTCTTCCATCAGCCTTAGCATGCCTACGCCGTTTTCAAGCTGCGGGTAATCGTCGTACCAAAGGGCGGGCGGAATGTCCCTGCCTGTCAGGGTAATCAGCTCGTCAGCCGGATACACAAAGGCGTTGCCCCAGTTTTCAAGGCTTCTTTGGCGGAAGCTGTCGATAATGGCCAAAACTTCACTTGCCTGTTCCTTGGCGTAAGGCCGCAAGGGTCTTAGCCCCTGCCTGTGGCAGGTAAGCCCCACCGGCACAATGGCGCAGGAGAGAGCGGCGGGCCTTAGAACCTCCAGGTCGCTCAAGGTTTTTTCCAGCGCCTTATCGTCGTTGACGCCAGGCACCAGCACCACCTGAGCGTGAAAGGCCAGGCGATGGTCTTTGAGCGTTTGCAACCGCTCCAGCAGGCCCCTTGCGAGCTTCGTACCCAGCAGCTTTTCCCTCACATCGTCGTCCGTTGCGTGGACGGAAATATACAGGGGGCTTGCCTTTCTGCGCAGGATGCGACTAAACTCCTTGTCCGACACATTGGTTAGGGTGATAAATGAGCCTGTCAGCAGGCTGTAGCGCCAGTCATCGTCCTTGATGTAGAGGGAAGGTCGCATACCTTTTGGCATTTGATCCACAAAGCAAAAAACGCACTGGTTGGCGCACTCCCTTGGAGGGGGCAGGCTTTCCTGTTCAAGGTGGATGCCGAGTGGTCTGTTACCGTGGTGGATAATGTCCACCTCACGGCGAAGGCCTTGGGCGTCCTCAACTACAAAGTTCAGGTATCTTTTGGATGTTAGGGCCTGATAATCCACCAGGTCAAGCACTTTTTCACCGTTGATGGTAACGATTGTGTCCCCACCCCTTAAGCCCCGGCGGGCGGCTATGGACCTTTGGTCCACCTTGATAATGCGCAATGTGCACACCTCCACAGCATATATTATCTGTATTTAAGGGGCTTATGTCAAGAAATTGAAAAGGCACCACGGGAAAGCGATGCCAATTGTGTTAAACTGCGTTTACTTTAGGTTAAAAGCCTGTTTGATTTGTTCCGAACAGAGTACCTTGCCCTTGACCTGAATGCCCTCTACATATTCTAAAACCAGTTCATCAAGGGCGGGATTGATGTATATGCCCAAAAACCAGTTTTTGCTTTGAACCTGCTGAATAGCGCGCTCAATCATCAGCCCGTTTCTTTCCAAGGTCTGGCGCACAGCTTGGTTGATAAAGTCTGAGTGGTTGGAATAGTGCCCTTGGTCAACCAGCAGATCAATCTGGGCCAAGGTACCGATATCCATGTTCACCGATACCTTGTTGCTCATTTCTTTTCTGTTTGTTGTGATATTGAAATTAAATTCACTCATTTTTACCTCCCTTCAAACATGCTCCAATTAGAGGATATTCAGAATGCAAAAGGCCGATATTTTTGTCAAGCTTTTTTTAAAAGTTTTTGTTTTTTACATATAGAGGAGAGAAGTTGTTATATTTCAACCACTTATCAGGCTCATATTGTTCTTTTTTTGCATCATGATTGACTTTTGCCGTTTCCTTTTGCGATACTGACAGCAACATCTTTTAGAAAGGAGAGCGCTATGAGCCCTTCGCCCTATTATTTTTATGGTCAAGCCCCGGCGTTTGCTTTGCGGGCTGTTTGTGTTCACTTTCTGCTGTAAAGAATTTCTGTATCAATACAGGCGCTTGCTTACAGCAGGGGCCGTTTTTATTGTAAAGGAGAATCGTCATGAAAAATATCAAAAAAATAGTATCCCTGCTGGTCATTTTCAGCGTGCTGTTGCTTGCCGGCTGTGAGAAAAAAGCGCCGGAAGAACCCAAGAAAGCAGAAGAAAAGAAGCAGTATACTGTGGGCATCGTTCAGTTGGCGCAGCATGAGGCGCTGGACGCCGCTACCAAAGGCTTTATGGATGTCCTGAACGAGAAATTACCTGACCAAGTGACCTTTGATGTGCAGAACGCGTCGGGCGACACCACCAACTGCCCCACCATTGTTAACGGCTTTGTGTCTAAAAAGGTGGATCTAATCATGGCAAACGCTACCCCTGCCTTGCAGGCTGCCGCTTCGGCCACCGACACCATCCCCATTTTGGGCACATCGGTCACTCACTATGCGCCGGCCTTGGACATTGAAGAGTGGACGGGCACGGTGGGCACCAACGTATCGGGCACCAGCGACCTGGCCGATTTGAAAGATCAGGCCGCCATGATTCCCGAGTGGTTCCCCGAGGCCAAGATCGTTGGGCTTTTCTATTGTTCAAGCGAAGCCAACAGCATATTCCAGGTGGAAGAAGTTGAAAAACACTTGGCGGAACTGGGACTTGAAACCAAGCGTTTCTCTTTTACCGATACCAATGACGTAGCCTCCGTAGTACAGGCCGCCTGCAATGAGTCGGATGTCATTTACATTCCTACCGACAATACCGCAGCTGCCAATGCCGAGGCTATCGCTAACGTGATTTTGCCTGCCGGAAAACCTGCTATCGTAGGCGAACAGGGCATCTGCAAAGGCTGCGGCGTTGCTACGCTAACCATCAGCTATGAAGATTTGGGCAGGGCTACCGGCGAAATGGCCTATAAGGTGCTGACGGGCCAAGCAAAGGTTCAGGAAATGCCCATTGAGTACGCTCCCAACATTGAAAAATACTATAACGCCAAGGTGTGCGAACAATTGAGCGTTACACCCCTTGAAGGCTACAAGCCTCTTCCCGAATAAGGGATAAAGTATACTATGAATTTTTTATTGACATTCATAGGCACCCTGCCCGGCGCCGTAACGCAGGGCCTTATCTGGGGCCTGATGGCTATGGGTGTGTATGTGACCTTTCGTGTTCTTAATGTGTCCGACTTAACGGTGGACGGCACCTTGGCTACGGGCGGCGCCGTGTGCGTCATGCTTGTCAGATCAGGCGTTCCGGTTGGCTTGGCTGTTCTGATAGCCTTTTTGGTAGGCCTATTGTGCGGGCTATCCACAGCCTTTTTGCACACCAAATGGGGTATTCCCGCTATTTTGGCGGGCATCCTTTCCCAGCTTGCCCTGTATTCGGTGAACTTGCGTATCATGGCGAGCAAGGCCAATGTATCCATCAGTGTGGACAGGTATACCCTGCTTATAAGCCAGCGTTATGTGAGGGAGCCTTCACTGTGCAATCCCTTGTTTGTTCTGATTATCTTAACGGTGGCGATTATAGCCATGCTGTATTGGTACTTTGGCACCGAGTCGGGCAGCGCTCTTCGCGCTACGGGCGCCAACCCCCGCATGGCAAGAGCGCAGGGCATCAATACCGATTTTCAAATTACCTTGGGGCTCATGCTTGCAAACGGCATGGTTGCCTTGGCAGGCGCTCTTTTAGCCCAGTACCAGGGTTTTGCGGATGTCAACATGGGGCGGGGAGCCATTGTCATCGGCCTTGCGGCGGTAATTATCGGCGAAGTGCTGACGCAAAAGATTTTTATCAACTTTGCCTTAAAGCTTTTAGCCGTGTCCATCGGCTCCATCGTATATTTCCTTGTCTTGCAGGTGGTCTTGCAGCTTGGCCTCAACACCAACGACTTGAAGCTCATTTCCGCCCTGATTGTTGCCATCTTCCTTGCGCTGCCGCATTTTTCCCAGCGTATGAAAAAGGGCCAAAACAATGGAGGGAAAAAGAGTGCTTAAAGTTCAATCGGTCACCAAAACCTTTCATCCCGGCACGGTTAACGCCAACACCGCCCTTGACAATCTGTCCCTGCACCTGAAAAACGGCGACTTTGTCACCGTCATCGGCGGCAACGGGGCGGGTAAAAGCACCTTGCTCAATGCCATTGCCGGTACCTTTTCGATAGATGAGGGCAGCATTGTTTTAGACGATGTAGATATTACCAACCTTCCGGAATTTAGGCGCTCGGCTTTCCTCGGTCGGGTGTTCCAGGACCCGATGATGGGCACCGCCCCCACCATGCAGATTGATGAAAACCTGGCCCTTGCCGCCCGCAGGGGACAAAAACGGGGTCTGAAGTGGGGCATGAAAAGGGAGGAGCAGGAAAGGTATCGGGAGCTTCTTAAAACGCTGGAATTGGGCCTTGAAGACAGGATGAGCATTAAGGTGGGCCTGCTGTCAGGCGGCCAGCGCCAGTCGCTTACCCTGCTGATGGCGACGCTAAAAAAGCCCAAGCTGCTTTTATTGGACGAGCACACCGCCGCCCTTGACCCCCGCACCGCCCCCAAGGTGCTGGAAATAACTCAAAGGCTGGTAGAGCATCATAAGCTGACCACCTTGATGATTACCCACAACATGCGAGACGCCCTGCACCTTGGCAACCGGCTTGTTATGATGGATGGGGGGCGTATTGTCCTTGATATTTCGGGCGAAGAAAAGAAAAATTTGACTGTCAGTGACCTTTTAGCCCGTTTCAGCGCCGCTTCCGGCAAGGAAGAAGTGAGCGACAAGCTGTTGTTATCCAAATAAAAAACAGTAAAACACCGTTGACTTAGCCTTCCTTTTGGTGGTATATTACTACTGTCTTTTGTTGAAGCGAACCATGCTTTTGGGAGACTTTCGTTTAAGAGAGGCGTGTCATTGGCTGTAAGCGCGCTATCGAAACCCTGAACAGTACCAGTCGCCAAGAAAGCCGCCCGGCAAGCGATAACATGCCGCAAAGTGGCAGAAATTCTCTGCAATTTGGGTGGAACCGCGGATTTACATTCGTCCCTATCACAGATAGGGGCGGATTTTTATTTACTTACAAGGAGGAAGAAATGATTAAAATAAACCTTTCAGGAAAAGAAATGCAAGCGCCAAAGGGCGCAAACGTGCTGGATTTAATGGAAGACCCCCAGCAAAAGAAAACTGCCCTTGCCGCAAAAGTCAACGGCAAGGTGCAGGAACTCATGGCGCCCATTGAAGAAGACGCTACGGTGGAACTGCTTTTTGGCGACAGCCCCGAAGGACTGCATGTTTTGCGCCATTCCGCAAGCCACGTGCTGGCCGAAGCCGTCAAGCGCCTGTATCCCGAGGCCAAGCTTGCCATTGGTCCGGCTATTGAAAACGGCTTTTATTACGATATAGATTATAAAGAATCCTTTACCCCCGAAGACCTTGAAAAAATCGAAAAAGAAATGAAGTCCATTATCCGCAGAAACGGGCGGGAAGTACGCATGGAAATGCCCAGGATTGACGCCATCGCCTTTGAAAAGGAACGGGGCGAAACCTACAAGGTGGAACTGATTGAAGATTTGCCCGAAGATTCCATTATCAGCTTTTATCGCCAGGGTGATGATTTTATCGACCTATGCGCGGGGCCGCACCTGCCGTCGGTTGGCCGCATCAAGGCTTTTAAACTAACGGGCGTTGCCGGCGCTTATTGGCGGGGCTCCGAAAAAAACAAGATGCTCCAGCGCATCTACGGCACGGCCTTTGCCACCAAAGAACAGTTGGATGAATACCTGCATATGCTGGAAGAAGCCAAAAAGCGCGACCACCGCAAATTGGGCCGTGAGCTTGACCTGTTTGACGTGATGGAAGAAGGTCCCGGTTTTCCCTTCTTTTTCCCCAAAGGCATGGTGCTTCGTAACCTGCTGATAGACTTTTGGCGGGAAATTCATAGGGATAACGGCTATGATGAAATTATGACCCCCATCATCCTCTCCCGTGACCTGTGGGAAAGATCCGGACACTGGGACCACTACCGTGAAAATATGTACATCACCAAGATCGATGAGCAGGATTTCGCCATCAAGCCTATGAACTGCCCCGGTGGCATGCTGGCCTACAAGCGCCGCCTGTGGTCGTACCGTGATTTGCCGCTGCGGCTTGGCGAGCTGGGCCTTGTGCACCGCCATGAAAAGAGCGGCACCCTGCATGGTCTCATGCGCCTGCGGTGCTTTACCCAGGACGATGCCCATATTTTCATGACCCCTGAGCAGATCAAGGACGAAATCATGGGCGTATACCGCCTGACCGACAAGGTCTACAAGCTCTTTGGTTTAAGCTACACGGTGGAACTGTCCACCCGCCCTGAAAACTCCATCGGCACCGATGAAATGTGGGATTTGGCCACCAAAGGCCTGCAAGGGGCGCTGGATGAACTGGGCGTACCCTATGTCATCAACGAAGGCGACGGCGCTTTCTATGGCCCCAAAATCGACTTTCATTTGCGCGACTCCATCGGCCGTACCTGGCAGTGCGGTACCATCCAGTTGGATATGAACCTGCCCGAACGCTTTGATTTAAGCTATATCGGGCCGGACGGCGAAAAGCACCGCCCCATCATGATTCACCGGGTGGTCTACGGCGCCATCGACCGCTTCATGGCCATTTTGGTTGAGCATTTTGCCGGAGCCTTCCCCCTGTGGCTATCGCCCGTTCAGGCCAAGATCTTAACCATTACCGACCGTGCCGACGATGCCGCCAAAGCCTTTGAAGCGAAAATGAAGGCGGCCGGCCTAAGAGCTGAGTGCGACCTGCGCAACGAAAAAATCGGCTTTAAGGTGCGTGAAGCGCAGATGCAGAAAATTCCCTACATGCTCACCTTGGGCGACAGGGAAGTGGAGGAGGGCACGGTGTCGGTGCGCTCCCGCACGGGCGAAAACCTGGGTGTGATGAGCCAAGATGCCCTGGTCGACCTGCTCTGCTTTGAAAACAAGGAAAAGGCGCTGGAGCGCAACTGGAATGCCCCCAAATAATAGGCTAACTGAAAGGGGACAGGGATGGACAAGTTTCTTGATTGGATTGTTGAACTGCAAAGCTTAGCCCAGGCGGGCCTGCGGTATTCAAAAGACGTGTACGACCTGGAGCGCTTTACCCGCATCCGAAAGCTTTCCGCCTTGATGCTAAGCGCTCTATCCGATACGCCCCTTCAAAAGGTGGAGGATATTTTCTGCAGCGAGGTGGGCTACCAAACCCCCAAAATTGATACCCGCGCCGCCGTGTTTGAAAACGATAAAATCCTGCTTGTCAAAGAGCGGGATGGGCGCTGGGCGCTTCCCGGCGGCTTTGTGGATGTAAATACATCGGTAGGGGAAAGCGCCGTCAAAGAAGTGCTGGAAGAAGCGGGCTTGGTGGTTGAAATCGAAAAGGTTATCGGCCTTTTGGATAGGGAGCGCCACAACAAGCCTGTCTACTGCTATAAGATGTGCTCAGTATATGTGCAATGCAAAAAGCTGTCGGGTTCTTTTAAGGCGAATAACGAAACCATCGACAGCGGCTGGTTCTCCCCGGATGAAATCCCCGAAAACCTGGCCACCCAAAAGACCACCGGGGAGCAGATTGCCCTGTGCTTTAAGGCGTATGAGGCAGGGGAAAATTGGAAGACGTTTATTGAGTGAAAGCAGTATCGAAACTTTACTTGATCAATAGAATATAAATGGATAAGGGCATTATTTTCAAATTCAACTTGAAAATAGTGCCCATTAATGCTATTATGAACTTGGTCAGGAGGCGATCAAATGATAAAAAGGAATATTTCCAACAACTTAATAGGGCTTGCGAGCCAAGTGCCTGTGGTGACAGTCATTGGCCCCAGACAGTCAGGGAAAACGACTTTAGTAAAAAATTCTTTTCCCGAATACAATTATGTCAACTTGGAAGATCCTGTCAATAGAATGTTAGCAACAGAAGATTACAGAGGTTTTTTTGAAACATATAAAGAGCCGGTCATTATAGATGAAGTTCAAAGAGTACCCGAACTTCTTTCCGCAATTCAAGTGATGGTCGATGAGGATAGAGAAAAGAATGGTCGCTTTATACTTACAGGAAGCCATCAACCAAGCTTGCAAAGAGGAATTGCACAATCCCTGGCAGGTAGAACCAGTATTTTAACTTTACTTCCCTTAAGTATGAATGAACTTGCACAAGAAGGACGATTAGAGGACTTATCTACCGATCAACTACTTTTAAAAGGTTTCATGCCGGAACTTTATAGAGCAGGAACCAGAGAACCAGCCATTTATTATCGCGATTATTTAAATACTTATGTTGAAAAAGATTTGCGAGAAATGTTAGAAATTAAAAATTTAGATAGGTTTTTAAGGTTTTTAACTTTACTTGCAGGTAGGGTAGGACAGGTCGTCAATTTATCTGCTATGTCAGGAGAAGTAGGGGTTTCATCTACGACTTTATCTCAATGGCTATCTGTACTCGAAGCCTCTTATATCGTATATAAATTAAAGCCATATTTTTCCAACATTGCAAAACAGCAGATAAAATCACCAAAAATATATTTTACAGAAATTGGGCTAGCATCCTATCTTTTAGGGATAGAAACAGAAAATCAGATGAACCGAGATCCGCTACGTGGAAATCTTTTTGAAAATTTAATTGTTTCAGAGGTTTTAAAGTCAAGGTTCAATCAAAATCTAAACCCAAATATCTATTACATGAGAACTGCTAAAGGTGTTGAGGTGGATTTAATCGTAAAGAAAGAGGAAAAACTGTATCCATTTGAAATAAAAACATCGATGACACCTAATAAATCATTTTCCAGGCATTTACTGTCTTTTGCCAGCGCAGAGAAGAATGCTATAAAACCAAGAATTATTTACACAGGACAATCCTATCCGCAATTGAATGGTGTCGAATATGTTTATTATAAAGACTTAGGAAATTATTTAAATGATTAAACTTTACTTATAATATAATGATTATGATGAGGATAGTATTGAAATTGGGTGGGTTTTGAAGTCGAAATGCCGGGGGGGGATGTATATTATTCGTTGATTTTTTATGAAGATGTATTGAAAAAATTCGATTTGTTGTGTATGAGTTTGTGAGGATAGGCGAATGTTCGAAAAAGTTAATTTTACAAATATGTGTATGGTGTATGATGATGACAAAGTACTTGTTATTGACAGAAAAAAGAAGGATTGGCCGGGGATTACATTTCCCGGTGGTCATGTCGAAATTGGCGAGTCGTTTACTGACGCTGTTATTCGAGAAATTAAAGAGGAAACAGGGCTCACTATATATGCTCCTCAGCTGTGCGGGATAAAAGACTGGTATGAGGAAGGTAAAAGGTACGTAGTATTTTTCTATAAGACAAATCGCTTTGAAGGGAATTTACAATCATCTAAGGAAGGAGAGGTTTGGTGGGAAGACCTCAACAACCTTTCAAATCTTCATCTATCGCTTAACATGGAGGATATGATTAAAGTTTTTATAGACGACAGCCTAAGTGAGTTTTTTTATCGAAAAGAAGGCGATAAGTGGGTCTACGATTTAAAATAGATTATTTTCGGCTCCGCTACAGGGTTTCGCGTCATAATTATCTCAACGGCAAATAGTAATGATGGTGACTGAGTTGTAAGCCTTCTACTAGAGAAAAACAAAATCCATGATGTAGCGATAATGAGTGAGGTTAAAGTGAACAAAACAGAAGAATTAGAAGTTGTTTCAGAGAAAGGGGATGGGCGTATGATTATTATTCACACCGTTAATAAGGATGAATTTGAAAAAGAGATTGAAACAGGCAGTTACGGAGCAAAAAGTCTGGAAAGATACGGTTTTATTCATTGCTCGGATTTGGATACATATTATATGGTAGCGCCAAATTTTAAGAATGATTACGCTGAAAAGGTCATCCTTTTAATTGATACGGAGCGGTTAAACTGCGAAGTAAAATGGGAAAATGGCGGAAAATTTGATTATCCGCATATATATGGCCTGTTGGATAAAGGCGCAATTGTAGGCATTGTCAGGCATCTATGGAGCGATGAAAGAGAATGGATCCCCAACGAGGAACTGAAAGAATTTGCTGTCAATGGATTTAAACGGAAATGGGAAGGATAGATCCATTGCAAGTACAACTGAAAGGCCATGAAAATATCAATTCCAATTTGTCGCTCCTAAAATTCTATGTAACCCTGATGTCAAACAAATGCTAAACCCGAAAAAGCTTTGTTTCACTGGTTTTACCGAGTTTAAAAACAAGTAAAAACAGCATTTTTTTATTCGACTCCTCATCAGGGGAGTATGTCATAATAATGCTAAAGGGAAAACGCAGTAAAGAACAGGGTTTAATGGCTTCAAAAGAGCGTGAAATACAAAATATTAAGGGTGATCTGTCATTAAACCTCGAAAAAATACCGGGTATAAGCGGTACAGCAAGGGTTTTAACGGTTGAAAAAGTATAAAAACAGCGTTTAATCTTCAGCCACTTCTCAAGCATGCCTGCACTATTCCAAGGCGTATATGATATCGAGCGCTTTGCTCGCATACGCAAGATTTCCGCGCTAATGCTAAGTGCCCTGTCCGATACACTTCTTCAGAAGGTGGAATACATCCTTTGCTGTGAAAATTGTCTTGTGCTTTAGAGCGTATGAGGCGGGAGAGGACTGGAAAACGTTTATTGAATAAAAACAGGCACTAAAAAATCAGGGTGTTTGACCCTGATTTTTTAGTGCTTGTAAATCTTATTTGGTATTCTCAATATCTTTTTTTGACACTGTTGCGCCGGGAGGGAACTCGGGCTTGGGGCCGCAGTAGTGAATCATGATTTCGTCGGACAGCTTGTACCATTCTTTCATCTGCACCCACGCATAGCGGGGACGCTTCATGGCAACGTTGCGCAGGCGGTCCACACGCTCATTCCAGTACCTGAGGCAGCCATCCACCGTTTGCGGTTGGTCAAAGGAGATATTTTTGAGGTTGTGCTCGGCCCAGCGCTCAAAGTGCATGGTCATTTCGGGCTGCAATATGTTGTAGCATTCGTCAATCTGGGCCAGCATACGCTCGGTGGTAAAGAACTGGAACAATTGGCCAAAGCGGGTCATGAACCGATCAAACATCTGCTCGTTTTCAAGGAGCTTAAGCCAAAGGCTATTGTCCAAATCGTCGTTAGCGCCGTGGCCTTTGGGGTTCATCATGTTGCGGATGCCGTTGTTGGAAGAGTTAAACAGGCCATAGTCCATATCGAACATGATGTAGCGCCACTTGCCGCCGGGCACCCGATAGAAGCGGATGTTACCCGAGTCGGTGTTGGCAAAGAAAATTTGATAGGTAAGGTAGTCAAACAGGTTGTCCACATCCACATTGTCTAAGATATACTGCAAATCCTCAGGGTTGTTTTTGGGGTCGGACTTGCGGATTCGTTTAATCATCTCCAGATAATTCTTGTTGGTGCCGTAATAGGTTTTGCTGGAGCCTTCGATAATTTCCATATCGTCGGCCTTTTCAAGGGGGATACCCTCGTGCGCAGCTACAAAGTAGCGGCTAACCCGCTCCCTTAAGTTATAGTGCCCCCAGTATTGGCCGTTCAGGTACACGATAACGGGGCGCCAGGCCTGGTGAATCACGGTGGTATCAGGCACCTGGTCGACCAGGCGGCTCTGCACACCATCCACCATGCGGGTCCAGACACAGTCGTTGCCCGATACACGCAGCACCAGCTTCTTATATTGTGTAAAGGGGCGGTCTTCAAAGATTTTGGCGTTAAAGTAACGCTCACCCATGGGCGCCTTGGCCTTGAGCTTAAAAGATTTTTGCGGCATATCCAAGGAGTATTGCCCAATCAGGCCAAACTCAATGCCCTGAGAAAAGACGGCGGTTTCTTTGCCCTCTTCAAACATTTCACCGTAACCCGGGCGGTGAATTTTACCGAACTGCCGGTAAATGGGCGTCGGGTTTCTAAAGGGAATGTTTTTATAGCTGGCCAAATCCACGCCCTCGCCGGCGGCGTACATTCCGTCCACGTTGCTCCAGAGGGTTTCGGGCTCGGTGGTCAGGCACACCACGGGCATGGTGTAGTAGGTTTTCATGACATAGGTGTTGGTCACGGTGGCGGAGCCTTGAAGCCCTGCCTTAAAGGCACGGGCACGCACCACCATAGTGGAGGAAATTTCAAGCGGGCGCTCGTAGACCTGACCGTTTTCAAGGGTGGGAGTGGAGCCGTCCAAGGTATAGCGAATGAGGCTGCCGTCTTCTACCGACATTTCAAGGAGGATGTTTTCCTTATACAGGCCGCCTGCGTGGGAAAGGACGGGCGTTTGCGCAAAGCCCGCAAAGGGGGTGGCGTTATCTTCTCCGGGGGTGGCGGCGTTAAAATAAAAAAAGCCGTTCTTTGTGTTGGTACGGCCATAGCTGATATTGGCGGGTAATTCCGGCATAGGCATCTTGTCGATGACCCGCCCATCGGGAAAGGAGAGAGTGACCGTTTCCCCCCCTGCGCGTTTCAGCGCATAGCTTGCTTGCAGCATGGAGGCGTCGGAGCCGGGCTCCTTGCTTTTGTTCAGGCGAATGACCTTGAACTCTCCCGGCCTAATGACTGTGCCTTGCGGAAACTGCCACTTGCGTGGCCATTTGACATTATCCGACAGGCCCCAGTTTGAAAGGTCAACCGGTTCTGAACCTTGGTTATATAGCTCTACCCAGTCGCAAAAAGGTTCACCCGGAGAAAGCTCAACGGCGGTGTTTGAGCTCATAGCCTCCCAAATATATACTTGTGTTGGATTAAGAGAGCGCAGGAAGCGCTCGGCCATGGCGCCGCCTTGGGCGTTGTTGTCGGCGCCCGGCGTTGCCAAGGTATAGATTTGCCAGTTGCCTGTGTCGGGGTTTCGGCCATAGCTTGCGTCGGCAGGCAGGTTTTCAAAAACGACACGGTCAACCAACTGGCCCGTGCGGGTTGACAGGGTAATGGTTTCACCCTCGGCGCTGATGGCAAAGTTGGTGTGCGGGTAGCCGCCCACATTGGGGCGATCCTTGCCTGAGCAGAAAACAAGGAAAGTTGATCCCGGGGATATAATGGCTCCGTCGGGGAAGCGCCACTTAACCGGCCGGTGTTCTTTGTCTGATAGGCAGTAATTGCTAAGGTCGATGACCTTGTCGGAATTGTTTTTAATCTCCACCCAGTCGGAGAGGTCCCCGTCCTCATCTCTGAGGCCGGTTTTTGGCGCCGCCATGATTTCGTTGATTTGTAGGGCGCCCGGTTCGATTTGGTAGTTTTCAATGTATGCCAAGTGACCTTCCATGGTGTTGGGATAGCCGGGGGAGTAAAAGTTTTCGCCTTTTTGGTACTCGCCATCCTCGTTTAAGTACCAAGTTTCGTTAACATTCAGGGTGGGAACATGTACTTCGGACAATATCATGCCCTGGGTATCAAACATGAACACCGTGCACTGGAGGCTGGATATCTTAAACTTGGCGTGCAGCTCCCTGCCCGCTTCGTTTTGGTTGGTTTTGTCGCAGAAAACAACGATACGCTCATCAGGCGCCAAAATCATTTCGGGAAAAAGAAACCTTGCCCTATCACTGCGGTTGGACAGGGAAATACCTTTTAAGTTCATGGCGGTGTCGGTGCTGTTCCAAATTTCTACCCAGTCCGAGAAGTTGCCGTTTTCATCGGGCAGGGCGGAGCCGTTGGCGCTCATCACCTCGGAAATAAGCAAGCCTTGGTGATTGGAAACGATGGTGCCGTCGGGCAAAATATTGTGGGCCCGCTGCAAAGGCTCGTCCGGACCGAATATAATAAAAAGGGCTAAAACCAGCGCGCAAAAAATCAACAGGAAAATAGGCCTGCTTTTGTGTTGTCGATTTGAACGAAATGACATGGATAATCCTCCATAGTAGGGGGGTTAATAATACTCCCGCAAAACCAAGATGGTTTCCCCGGGGTTGGTGGTTGTTTCCAAGCGCAATACTTTGGGATGGTCGGCAAACTCTCTGTACACCATTTTTTTAATAGCGCTGCCCAAATTGTAGCCATGAATCACTCGCAGGCGGTAGTCGGCGCTTGTTGCCTTCTTCAGGGCAGCGTTAAGCCTGATGCGCGCTTGGCACACATTCATATTGTGCAAATCAAGGGTCATGGCCCGCCTCCTCTATTATAACCGAAATAGGCAAATGAGTAAAATAACCGCATTTTTATTGGTACAGGGTGTTGCCGCCGATAAATTCCCGGAGAATGCTTAACGGGGGAATATCCCGTAGAGCCACGTCATCGGCGGGGATAAAGTAGTTAAGAATTTTTTTGAGTCTGCTGATTTTTAAATAATTGGGGTCGCTTTTGGAAAGGCTCTTGAGAATAGGTATACACATTTTTTTGAGCACCGGCAGCTCATAGTGCAGGGCGGAATTAAACATGACATCGGCATTTTCCTGGAAGGGAAAAATCCACTTCTCTTCGCCTTTTCTCACCTTATCCCACATGGCTAAGGTGCCTTCAACGGGCGTTCCTCGGAACTGATAGTCCCGGACAATGCGGCGCAAAAGGCGCACGTCGGTGGTGCGGATGCGGTTGTGTGGGTCAAGATTTAAGCAAGTCAATTCACTGATGTAAATCTTGAACAACTGCTTTAGGTCAAAGCCTTGGTGCATTCGGGGGTTTAGACCATGAATGCCTTCGATAACCAGCGGCTGGTCGGGGTCGATTTGGAGCTGATAGGCGGCAGGGTTTTGTTTTTGATTGGTAAAGTCAAAGACGGGCATATCAGTCTTCTTGCCTTCCAGCAGGCTCTGGACGGTATCATGGAATTTTTCAAGGTCCAAGGCGTCAATAGCTTCAAGATCAGGCGTACCGTCTTTTTCCAAGGTCATTTCACTTCGGTTGCGGTAAAAATTGTCAAGGCTGATAAGCACGGGCCTAAGACCATTGACACGCAGCTGAATACACAGGCGGTTGGCAAAGGTGGTTTTACCTGATGAGGATGGGCCGGCGATAAACACCGTGCGGGAGCCTCTAAGGCAAATTTCATCGGCAATGTCGCTGAGGGACTTATCGTGAAGAGCTTCATTGACCCGAATAAACTCACCCAGCTTTTGTTCGTTGACCAAGTCATTTAAATCGGCCGCGTCGGTACATTCGAGAACTTTGCACCAGTAGTTGGACTGGGCAAAGGTGGCCATTTGCTTGGGGGAGTAGACGTAGGGCGCGGCCTTACAGGGATTATTCTTTTGGGGCAAAAGCAAAAGCAGGCCGGGCGTCATGGCTTCAAGGTCAAAAACCCTCAAATAGCCGGTGGAAGGCAGCATGGCGCCGTAGAAATATTCGTACATGCAGCCGCATTCATACACGTAAAAAAAGTCGTAGGGGCGGAAGGACAGCAGCCTTGCTTTTTCCTCATCGCCAATGGACAGGAAATAAACAATGGCTTCTTCTTTGGACCACTTATGGCGGGTAAAGGGCAGGTCTTCCGCGACAATGTCTTCCATCATGCCCTTTAGGGTGAGGACGTCGTTTGGATATAGCCGCTGACCTTCCAAGACAATATAGATACCGCCGCCCAAGGAATGCTCAATGCGCACCTTGGAGTCAGGGAAACAGCGCTTGACAGCCAGCAAGAAAACAAACCGGAGCGAGCGCTCGTAAATGCGCCGCCCTTCCTCATCCTGATAAGTGATGATTTCAAGGTTCGTGCTTCTATGCAGCGGCTGGTGCAACTCAACAACCTTGTTGCCTTCTTGGGCGGCCAAGGCGGCATCAAGGTAATCAGGCGCTAAAATGGCAACAGCGTCTTTTAGGACGAGGGGTGACGAAAAGGTTTGGCTATGACCGTTGATGGTAATTTTCATGCGATTGCTCCTTGGAATTTTTTAACTTTCTTGGCCCATTGCAGGTGCTTGGTGCGCACATAGGCGGGGTGCTGTTCTTCCGATAGGCTGACCGACTGGGTCATGGTGTAGCCCTCATCGTTTTTAACAAAGTACAGCTCACACTTGATGAGGCCGTGTTTTTTGCAGTCGGCAAGGGCCATGAAGGTATTTTTATCCCGTAAGGGGGCGTAGCCTTCAGGGATTTTGACTCGTTTCCCGCAAACGGGGCAGAGGGGAGAAAGGGCAGCCCGGCTTTTGAGGGCGCTTAAGATATCGCTGACCCGTTTTTCAAAGGTGGTTTGTGCGCCTGCGCTTGTCTGGGAGATGAGCAGCCTTGCGGTTTGCGGGAAGGCAAAAAACTCGGTTCCCTCCGGCATTTGCTGGAAAATTAGCGCCGTATAGTAGGCATCGTCTACCGCCGAATGCAGGGGATGGTCGATGAGCGGCGCGATGTGATAGTAATCCATGGCCTTTTGCAGGCCATGGCGGTTCTTGCCCCCGCCTGTTAGGCGGGTAAACACGGGCTGCAGGTCATATACCTTGTAGGGCAGCTCGGGACACTCAAAAAAGCTGATATTTTGCGTGAGAATGGACAAATCATCCTGACCCCAGGTAAACAGAACGCAATCCTCCCCGCACCAAGCAAGGAAGCGCTCGTAGGCCTTAGGGAAGTGGTCTTCACCCTGCAAATCACCCTGTTTAATGCCGGTGATGCGGCAAATGCGAGGGTGCAACCTTACATAGTGGGTGGGTAAAACAAAGCTGTTAAAGGAGCCGATCATGCGGCGCTTATCATCCAGTTTTACGGCGCCAATTTGGATGATTTCAAAAGTCAGTCGGTCGCCCACCCGCTTGTAGGCGGCGGAGTTAAAGCTGATGGGCTGGTTCCATTCAAGGTCGAGAATAATATAGTTCATTTGTTTTCCTTAAAATTTATTGTTGCGGCGGATTTACCCGCTTTGTAGCCGGTAGAAAAGGCGATTTGCAGGTTAAAGCCGCCTGTCAGGGCGTCCACGTCAATTACTTCCCCTGCGAAATATAGATTTTGAATCAATTTAGATTCCATGGTGGAGGGGTTAATTTCCTTGGTACACACCCCACCGGAGGTAATGACCGCTTCGGAGAAAGAGCGAACGCCGTCAAAGGTAAGCGATAATTTTTTTAAGGTTTGGGCGATGGCTCGCCTCTGGGCAAGCGATAGGGTACCGATGGCTTTTTTGGCATCTATGTCGCATAGGTCAGGAAAAAGGGCAGCCATTGTCCTTGGGAGATAGCCTTGCATCAAGGTATGCAATTCTTGCCTTGGGTTTGCGTCCACCTCTCTTTGCAGGCGGTCCAGTAACTTTTCAACGGTCAAAGCGGGCTTTAGGTCAAGGAATAGATCAATTTTTCCTTGGATGCCCACCAAATAGCTGGACAGGGACAGGACAAGGGGGCCGGAAATGCCAAAGTGGGTGAAAAGCAGCTCTCCCTGCTCGGAAAACAGGCGCTTTTTACCCGTCATGGCGGTAAGGCGCACGTTTTTTAGGGTAAGCCCCTGAAGACTTTTTGCCCAAGCGTCTCTAAGATTAATGGGTACAAGGGCGGGACTGGTATCAGTCACTGTGTGCCCGCAGCTTTGCGCGAAAAAATACCCGTCACCCGTTGAGCCGGTGGAGGGGTAGCTAAGCCCGCCGGTAGCAATTATAACAGCGTCACAGGAAAGGGTTTTTCCGTTTGAAAGCGCAACGCCCTTTACTTGGCTTCCATCAAGGATAAGGTCTGCTACCTGGGTGTGCAAGAGAATCTTTGCGCCAAGCATGGCTTTTTCAAGGGCTTTGGTTACGTCCGACGCTTTGTTTGAGGCGGGGAAAACGCGCTGTCCCCTTTCGACCACGGTGTCGCAGCCATTGGCATGAAGAAGGGCACATAAGTCCTGCGGGGAAAAACTTTCAAAGGCCGAAAACAGGAAGCGTCCATTGTGAGGGATGTTACGAATTAAGCCTTGAGTGTCGGCATCGTTGCTCACATTACAGCGGCCTTTTCCGGTAATGTAGAGTTTCTTTCCGAGTTTCTCGTTTTTTTCAACCAAGGTTACTTGGCCGCCTTCTTTTTGGGCAGCGATGGCGGCCATCATGCCGGACGGTCCTCCTCCGATAACTACGATATGCCTGCTCATTGATTGGGGAACAAATGCTTGTAGCTGTCGGCGTGGTCAATCATATCGCCAAGGAAACAAAGGGTGGGATATCCTCTTTCGAGGAAATAAATGTCTGTTCCTTTTTGGGCTGGCTTCCAGAGGACATCACCTTTGAGCCAGTAATAGTCCGTCCCTTGGGGACTCAGGCGGTGCTCATAGCGATCTTCAAAGTAAAGGAAGGCGGTTTTGCATAGGGTAAGCTCTTTTAAATCCTCAGGTAGAAGCGCAGGCAGGTTAATGGAAGCGTATACGCCCCTTTTAAAATTTTTACCCTGCAACTTTTCCATCAAATCAAGGGCTAATTTAGCGGCGTTTTCAAGCATGGCTTGGTCTGCACCCACATCAATGGATACCGCGACAGCGGGGATGCCGTTCATGGCGGCTTCTCTTGCGGCGGCAACGGTGCCGCTGTAGTAAACGGCGGGGCCGGCATTGAGGCCGTCGTTGATGCCCGAAACACAAAAATCATAGAGTCTGTCGCTTACTTCAAGCCCGATGCGCACGGCATCTACAGGAGTACCTTGAACGGAGTAAACGGTGGCGCCGCTTTCGGAGGGACGCTTTTTGGAAATGAGTGGGTGCCCGAGGGTGATGGAATGACTTTTGGCGCTTTGCTCAAAGGCGGGGGCGCTGACAATCACAGAATGTCCTCGGTTGGTTGCTTCTTTTGCCAAGGCTTTGATGCCTTCGGAACGGAAACCGTCGTCATTGGTAATCAGTATGTACATTCTCTTCTCCTATATTTAATATAATGTATCTTTTTTGCTTTTCAGGCGCAGCATCATGGGGTGGAAGTTATTAAACACGGCTGTGGCAATGGTAATAGCAAGGGCAATGGCGCCAAAGCCCAACAGCGCTTTGATGGCAGCTTGACCGGCCTTAGCGGTATTGTCTTCGGCGAGCAGAACCACCGCGCGATACAGCAGCATTCCCGGCACGATGGGGATAACGCCGCTGACGACAAATAGCGCCGAAGTCATCTTTTTGATGCGGGCAAAAATTTCGCTGAGGATGGCGATAACCAGCGAAGAAACAAAGTAAGCGCTTAAAGTGCCGCCCATAATCAGGCAAATGGCATAACCGACCACGGCGACAAAGGCGACCGCGGGTAAAACGCGTATAGGTGTCCTGAGCAAAAGCGCGAAACAAATGGTGGCGACAAGACAGCCGAAAAGCGATAACATAATCTATCTCCCTTCTACAGGCTTAAAATAATAGCGACGCCGTACCCAAGCAAGAGAATGTTGAGGGTGGCTTCGGCTATACGAGCCATTCCCGAAACAAGATCGCCCTGCATGGCGTCACGAACGGCGTTGGTAAAGGCAAGTCCCGGAAGCAAAGGCATCATGGCGCCTGCGATAATGGCGTCTTGGTTACCGCCGATCAGGCGAATACTTAAAACTGTTATGGCAGCATTAATCATACCCGAAAACAGGGAGTCAAGGGGCGATGGAATACGAAATAAGCGGTAAACAGGCATTAAGCTTCTGACGGCAAAGCCGGCAAGGAAGCTGATGAGCATATCTGTGAGGTTTCCATTAAACATGAGCGTAAAAAAGGCGCAGCAAAGGGCAAAGACGAGCGCGACTTGCAGGGGTTTCATCTGCGGTTTTTGGCGAATGTTATGTAACCTTTCAAGCGCTTCGCCGGCATTGATTTTTCTTTTACTTACCAGGCGGGAAACGGAGTTGACGTCGTTCACGTCGCCAAGGTATAGACTACGTTTGTGGATGCGGCGGGTAAAGGATTGGCTGGTATCGTCAGGCAATCGGAAGGTAATAAAAAAGCCTGTCGGAAAAGCCAATATTTCAACCTTATCAAAGCCGAAGCCGTTACCCATATGTATGGCGGTTTCCTCTGCCCGATAGGTTTCGCCGCCGCACTCCAAGATGGTCTGGGCAGCCAGCATAACGGCTTCTACTGCATTGTCGTACTGTTCCATACAAGTCCTCCCAAGTGCCCCCTATTATACCTGAATCATTCAGAAAAGCAAAGCGAGGAATGCTTGCGACGGCAAGGGAAACATGGTATGATGCATATGTTAAAGCAGAGGAAGTGATAAACACATGGCTGTCAATGAAGCCGTCTCTGCGCTTTTGTATTATTTGGAGGCAGTTAGGTGTCAGTCACATTCAGCCGCAAGTCCGCTCTGAACCCGGACGCAGGGCTTCTTTCTTTGGTGGCGGCTATTACCATGGTTATTGACCATGTAGGTTCCGCCCTTTTACCTTCAGTGCCTGTTTTACGGGTGATAGGCCGTATCGCTTTTCCGCTTTACTGCATGGGCATAGTTCAGGGGTGCATTCATACCAAGAATCATCTGAAGTACGCTTTAAGGTTGCTACTGTTTGCTCTCATCTCCCAGCCTGCCTATATGCTGGGGCTTAACCACAGCCTAAAAGAACTGAATGTTATTTTTACGCTTTTGTTGGGAATGCTTTCTGTTTGGGGCATCCAAGAAAAACGTTTTTTGAGTCACCTGTGGATGCCTGCCATTGCCCTAACACTGTCGGCTGTTTTTAAAATGGACTATGGTTGGCGGGGCGTACTGCTGATCATTCTCATGTATTTATCAAGCGGCACCAAAAGTGGGTTTTCGGCTATGTTCATTGCCTTTTGTCTAATGTGGGGAAACCATTCTTTTGATTTATTCCCGTTTTTGCGCATACCTTCTCCTTTTAATATGGGCAATGTTTTTCTTGAGCGATTGGGCTCGCTTGTAACAAGCTTTTTTAGACTTCAAACCATGGCGCTTTTGGCCCTTCCGCTTATGGTAACGGATACGCATTCAGGTATTCGTCGCTCCCGCCTTGTCTATGCGATATACCCCGGGCACTTGATTGTCCTTTGGTTTCTTACTAATTATGTTTTAAAATAAGGAGACACTATGTTATATAATGACCTTAAATTAATCTTGCCGCAGTTTCAGTTTGAGGGCAGGTTTCGCAACGGCGTTGAATTAACCTCGGGCAACGTCAATGGTACCTATCGCCTTGAATACGTGATGCCCGATGGCGAACATAAGCTGTACACTTTGCAGCGCATCAACCCCTATGTATTTAAAGATGCCCCCAAGATGATGGAGAATATCCTCAGGGTTACCAGCCACATCAAAGATAAAATGCGTGAAGAAAACCTAGACCCCGATCGCAAGGTGCTGGAACTGGTCCGGTGCAAGAGGGGCAACTATCTCTTTCAGGATGAGGAAGGTGTTTATTGGCGTGCTTACGGTTTCATCGAAAATGCCGATGCCCTTGACAAGGTGCACAGTGTCGGCCAAATGGAAGAGGTCGGACGGGGCTTTGGTGACTTCCAGCGCTATCTAAGCGATTTTGACGCGGCCAGCTTGCATGAAACCATTCCCTTTTTCCATCATACGACCAAGCGTTTTTACGCCTTTGTCAGAGCGCTTGAAGAGGACATCGCCGGAAGGGCCGATCTTGTCGAAGAAGAAAGCGACGAAATCTTTGCCCGCCGCAAAATGATGGGCAAAATCGTCAAGCTTTTGGAAAGCGGGGCTTTACCTACTCGGGTAACACATAACGACACCAAGGCCAACAACGTTTTGCTTGATTCTAAAACCGGCAGGGCCCTGTGTGTGATTGACCTTGATACTGTCATGCCCGGATCTTCTTTGTATGACTACGGCGATGCCATCCGCTACGGCGCGTCAACAGCCGCTGAAGATGAGGAGGATGTTAGCCTGATTCGTTTGAACCTTGCCATGGCGGAAGCTTTTACCAAGGGCTTTGTTGAAGCTTCCAGCGGTTTTTTAGGCAAAGACGAACTGCTCATGCTGCCTTTGGGCGCCAAAGTCATGACGGCGGAGCTATCCATGCGCTTTTTAACCGACTACCTAAATGGTGATAAATACTTCAGGGTGCGCTCGCCTGAACATAACCTTGTGCGTACAAGAGCGCAGCTGACATTACTAAAAGATATTGAAAAGAACGAACAGGCGCTCCACGATATTGTTCGAAAAATGGTCAAATAAGCGATGGCTAAAGTTAAAAGTATTTATATTTGCGCCAATTGCGGGTATGAAGCGCCAAGGTGGCTTGGACAATGCCCTGATTGCGGGCACTGGAACACCTTGGAAGAAAGCGTCAAGGAGCAGGCTTCCGTATCTTCCTCCAAACCCAACAAGCAGCGTGGAGGGACGGGCGCAAACGCCCTGCCGCTTTCACAAGTGGAAACAGGCGAAGAACTGCACGAATCCAGCGGCATTGAAGAGTTTGACCGGGTACTGGGCGGCGGCATTGTGGAAGGTTCGCTTTTGCTTATCGGCGGCGAACCGGGTGTTGGCAAGAGTACCTTGTTGTTGCAAGTCTGTTCTCACCTGTGCCGGAGGGGCAAAAAGGTGCTGTATGTCAGCGGGGAAGAGTCTGCCCGGCAGCTTAAAATGCGGGCAAAACGGCTAAAAGCGCATCAGGACAACCTATATATCTTGGCGGAAAACGCTATGGATGCTGTGGAAGACAAACTAAGTGACTTGGAGCCTGATTACTGCGTCATAGACTCCATCCAAACCATGTACCGCCCCGAAATGGCGTCGGCTCCGGGCTCTGTAAGCCAGGTAAGGGAGTGCGCGTCCTTGCTCATGCGCTATGCCAAAACAAGCGGCTGCGCGGTGATGCTGGTGGGACATGTAACCAAGGAAGGCGCCATTGCCGGTCCCCGTGTGCTTGAACACATGGTGGATGTGGTGCTGTATTTTGAAGGCGACTATCGGCGGGAATACCGCCTGCTACGGGCGGTGAAAAACCGCTTTGGTTCGGTCAATGAGCTGGGCATTTTTGAAATGACTGGCGAAGGTATGCAAGCCGTCAAACAGGCGTCGGAAGCTCTTCTTTCCGAGCGTGCCCGGGACGCCTCCGGCTCAGTGGTTTTTTGCGCTTTGGAAGGCACCCGCCCCATGCTGGTGGATATTCAGGCTCTAGCGTCCCAATCCTTCTATGCCAGCCCACGCCGTATGGTCAACGGGGTCGACTATGGGCGTATCAACCTTCTTTTAGCGGTGCTTGAAAAGCGGGCGGGTCTTCGGCTATACAACCAGGATGTTTATGTTAATGTGGCAGGCGGTATCAGCTTAAATGAGCCGGCTGCCGACCTGCCGCTGTGCCTGGCTGTCGCTTCTTCTCTTTCAGACACCACCCTTCCGCCTAACATGGCAGCGGTTGGTGAAGTGGGCCTGGCGGGCGAAGTGCGCGCAGTGCCGCAGCTTGACAGGCGCATTGCTGAGTGCCGCCGCCTTGGTTTTACTAAAATCATCTGTCCCAAGGAGCGGGGAAAAAAGCAGCCCGCTGTAGACGGTGTCGAGCTTTTACGGGTCGAAACGGTGTCTCAGGCTATCGCTTTAATGCATATGCAAGGGAAAAAGGCGGCAAAATAACCTGCCTTGCTTACATACAGTAGGCAAAAAGCCCAATACTTATCATCGCCAGATGGGTTTTGGAAGAAAAGGAACGCCTTAATAACAAGAACGAAATTTGGGCTTGACAATTCTTCTTGAATCGTCTAAGATATTTCTTGCGCCCTGTGGGGTGCGCTCCTGGGTGTAGCGCAGTTTGGTAGCGTGCTTGAATGGGGTTCAAGAGGCCGGGGGTTCAAATCCTCTCACCCAGACCACAGTCCCTCTTTTCTGGGGAATAAAAGTCCGTGCTATTTCTTTCATCACGGGCTTTTTTTGTTTTTCTTGCCACGAGTTAGTATTTTCAAGTATAATAAATCATCTGCCAACGAAAGCCAAGTTTATGAAGGGGGTGTGGAGATGAACAACACTACTATTGCGGCGATAGCGACAGCTCCAGGCATTGGCGGTATTGCTGTGATTCGCGTCTCCGGCCCCCAGGCGCTACCTGTGCTCAAGCAAGTGTTTGTGCCCAAAGGCAAAAGGCACCTGTTTGAAGATCGCTTTTTAATGGTCGGCACCTTAATGGACGGCGGGCAGCAAGTAGATGAATGCATGGCGGTTTACATGAAACCGCCCGCCACCTATACCCGGGAAGACGTGGTGGAACTGCATGTTCACGGCGGCGAATGGGTGGTGGACAAGGCCCTGAAAATGCTGTTTGCCCGTGGCGTTATGCCTGCTGAGCCGGGCGAATTTACCAGGCGGGCATTTTTGAATGGGCGCATTGATTTAAGCCGAGCGGAAGCGGTCATGAAAATTATATCCGCGCGGGGCGAGCAGGCAGCAACCGCAGCCATGAGGCAATTAAAAGGCGGCGCCTTTACCTTTATTCATGACAAGCAGCAGCGCCTGCTTGATATACTGGCGTCGGTTGAAGCTACCATCGATTTTCCCGATGAGGTGGATGAATCCCGGCGCCTGCCCGAACTGAAACAAAAAACCGAGGAACTTGCCAAAGAATTACTTGATGCAAGCGACGAGCGTTCCGCAAGACTTCTTGATTCTGGCTTTGAAGTGACTATTTTCGGCCCGCCCAATGTGGGCAAGTCTTCCCTGTTTAATTCTTTGTTGATGGAAGAAGCTGCCATCGTGACCGACATTCCCGGCACGACCAGGGACGTTTTGCGGGGCAGCGTGCTGTTTGATGGCCTGCGCATCAACCTCAATGATACGGCCGGTATCCATGAAAACACCGACTATATCGAAAAAATCGGCGTGGAAAAGGCCTTGGGCGCCATGTACGGCGCTGACCTTCTGTTGGTGGTGGTGGATGGTTCCGGCCCCTTAAGGCGTGAGGACTACGCGCTCATCAACCAGACCGAGGGCAAAAGTAGGCTGCTGCTTCAATCCAAATCCGACCTTAACCCCCGTCCTATGCTGGAAGGCGCTCTCCTTTTTTCGGCAAAGACCGGGGAGGGACTGGACGAAGTACGGGACGCCATTGTCAAGGTGGCGGGTGAACCCACCGACAGCGCTCTGACCTTACAGCGACATATTCTTTTAGCCAAACGGGCGGCAAACTGTTTGATGGACGCTGTCCGCGCGATGGACGAAGAGGTGCCGCTTGACCTTGTGGCTATCGATTTGCAGGCAGCGCTTTCCCATCTTGGCGCCATCACCGGTGATCAGGTGGACGAAAAATTGCTGGACGAAATCTTTTCGACTTTTTGTGTCGGCAAATAAAGGAGAATCATGGAAAAGTTATATGAGAAGCTGATAGCGCTGGATATCCGCTACAAACACATTCCTCGCAAGCTGTTCTTAATTACGGTGGTATGTTTATCTACGTTGCTGGCTTTTAAAGTACTCCCTTTGATTTGGCCCTTTGTTTTAGGCTTTCTCTTTTCTCTCCTCATGCGAAAGCCCGCCATGTTCCTCTCTAAAATTATTAAAGCTCGCACCAAGGCGGCAAAGCCTGTTACCATCTTGCTGATGGTTATACTCTACGGAGGCATTTTTATGGCGCTTATTCTTTTAATCAGCCGATTGTTTGCCGAAGCGCAGCGCCTGATTCAAAACGCGCCCGCCATTGTCGAGTGGATACAGCAGGCTTTCGATAATTGGATCGACCGCCTCTGGCCTAAAAACATTGAGGCCAGACCCGATAGCGTCCAGAAGCTTTTTGATACCGTGCTTGATTCCCTCCGAAAATTTGTACAAAGTATTGCGGGCAAGGCAACCCCCGTGGTGGCGCAGAGCGCGTGGTCAACCGTTACGGGCATTCCCGGCATCCTTTTGTTTATGGTCATGACAATTATGTCCAGTTTCTATTTTACCAGCGACAATGAGCGCATTCAGGCCTACTTTCATAATATCTTACCGGTCAATTTTATTAAAAGGGCGGACAACCTGATTAAGGATATTACCTTTGCCGCCTTTCAGCAGGTCAGGGCACAGTTGCTTATTTCCTTTGTGTTGACGATTATGTTGATTATTTGCTTTACTGTGTTCGGATTTGATTATTCTTTGCTTTTAGGTATTGGTATTGGCATTGTGGATGTGCTTCCCGTTCTTGGCGCTGGTACAATTTTAATACCTTGGGCGCTGTTTAACCTGTTGGGGGGACAAATTTCACTTGCCTTGCGTTTGGGATTCATGTACTTGCTGGTGGTTGTCGTTAGGCAAATGATTGAACCCCGTATTGTCAGCAATCGGCTGGGCTTATATCCTTTGGTCAGTATGCTGACAATGTATGTGGGTTTTGTTACTATTGGATTTTTGGGCTTGATTATCGGGCCTCTGCTTGCCAATATTTGCAAGGTAGTATTGCTTGCCGATGAAGAGCTGCGCCTCGCCCGAGAAAAAGGCGAAGAAACCACGGCAACGGAAGCGTAAATAAGGCAAGATTTTGTTTCAAGGTGTATTTTTCCCTTGACACTTTTCGCTTCTTCCGCTATACTAACCACCGTTCCTGTTGTTGGGGAATTGTGTAATGGCAGCACATACGACTCTGACTCGTATTGTCTAGGTTCGAATCCTAGTTCCCCAGCCAAATGCCTCCATAGTCTAGCGGTCCAGGACGCCGCCCTCTCAAGGCGGAAACACGGGTTCGAGTCCCGTTGGAGGTACCATGGAAGATGCGCAACCGATGAAGACAGTCGGTTGCGATTTGCTATTTTGCCATACAACAGGTTAAATTTTAGGCGAACAATTACTATTAACAGCCTTTTAATCTGACACTAACGGAGAAAGGCGTTTGACCGGATTTTATATATAAATCATATAACCATGGGGCTTTACACCAAAGAAAAGTGCAAAGCCCCATGTGTATTTTAGACCGAGCGAAAGAAACCTAAGTCAGCTATTCATTTTCTTTTTTCTTTCCCGGTACCGCTCAGTCAGCTTATCAAAGGTGGCGTCGCTAATATAATGCTCAATCCTGCAGGCGTCTTCCTCGGCAGTTTCAGGATCAACGCCAAGATCAATAAACAGGTCGGTTAGAACCAGGTGGCGTTCATAAATTTTTTCGGCAATTTCACGCCCCTTGTCTGTCAGGGTGATGAAATTGCGCTCATCCATATGAATGAAGCCGTTTTCTCTGAACTTTTTCATCTGCTCGGAAATGGTGGGCTTAGAGTAGCCGGTAGCATTGACAATGTCAATGGAGCGAACCTGCCCCTTCTTTTCCAAGCGCAAAATCGTTTCTAAATACATTTCACCGGATTCTCGTATAATCATCGGAAATTCTCCTTTTATCTGTAAATTGGCGGAAATGATGTAAAGACTAAGTAAATTATACCCAATTTTACAAGGTTTGACAAATGGTGACTTTCTAAATTAAAAATTTTACAAAAAAGTTAGCCAAATCTATTGACAAACGGGTTAGCGGCAGCTAACATAGGAGTGGGGTTAGGAGTAACTAATGCCAAGGAGGGATGAATGATGCCGTTATCCATGTCCAAACAGGGGACCTCATCTGCCATCATGCGTGTGACAGGTAAAAGTGAAACAAAGAATTTTTTGGGCAACCTTGGCTTTACGCCCGGGGAAAAGGTGACGGTCATCTGTGAAGTGGGCGGTAACCTGATTGTCGAAATAAAGAATTGTCGTGTGGCTCTGAGCAAAGAGTTGGCGCGTAATATTATGATATAAGGAGTAAAGTATGCGAACGTTGAAGGATGCAAAAATAGGGGAAACCGTGACGGTGACCGGACTACAAGGCACGGGCGCTCTTAAGCGCAGGGTCATGGATATGGGCATAACCCGAGGCACGCAGGTATATGTGCGAAAGCTCGCGCCTCTTGGTGATCCCGTTGAAGTGACTGTGCGGGGTTATGAATTGAGTCTGCGTAAGCAAGAAGCGGAAATGATCGAAATCCAGTAAAGAGCGACACAAAGCAAGTAACCACGGCGCTTAGGCGCCGAAAAAAATGTCAAAAAGTTAGCCAAGACGAACTTAAGGAGGCAATTATGGCACTGACAATCGCCCTGGTGGGCAATCCCAACAGCGGAAAAACTACCTTGTTTAACCTGTTAACAGGAGCCAATCAATATGTAGGTAACTGGCCGGGGGTAACGGTAGAAAAAAAAGAAGGCTATCTGCGAAGCAACAAAGAAATCAAGCTGGCGGACTTGCCAGGTATTTATAGCCTGTCGCCCTATTCGCCGGAAGAAATGATTTCCCGTAGTTATTTGGCGGAAAACAGGCCAGACGCGATCATTAATATTGTGGACGGTACCAACATTGAACGCAACCTGTATTTAACCACTCAATTGATGGATTTTGGCTTGCCGATGGTGGTTGCCGTTAACCAAATGGACATGGTGCAAAAGTCCGGCGATAAGTTGGATGTGGTCGCTTTGTCCAAAAAGCTTGGTTTGCCGGTGGTTGCCATCTCGGCGCTGAAAAACACGGGCGTTGATACCCTTATTCAAAAGGCGCAGGAAGTAGCCCAAAAAGGCCTTGCGCCGGAGCCGGCAAAACTAAATGAACATACCGAAAATGCTATTATTGAAATCGAAAACATGCTTGAGCACCTGCCCAAGGAGAGCCGCCGCTGGTATGCCATCAAGGCGCTGGAAAGCGATGAAGCGGCTTTTAAGGAAGGTGAATTTGCCAAGCTCAAGGCGATGGGGTTATCCGCCATCATCGAAAGTTTCGAGCAGCTGCGTAACGATGAGGCGGAAAGCGCCATTATCACCGATCGCTATGATTTGGTAGAAGTTTTTGTACGGGACAGTTATCGGAAAAAAAGTGTAGGGCTTAATACCTCGGACAAAATCGACCGTGTCGTAACCAACCGTGTTTTGGCGCTACCTATTTTTGCGGTGGTTATGTTTCTTGTCTACTACATTGCGGTAACTACAGTGGGTGCCTGGGTCACAGATTGGACCAATGAAGAGCTTTTCGGCGATGGGTTTTTCTTGGGCAAGGGTAAAGCGGCCTACGAGGAGGCGACCGCAAACTATGAAGAAGCCGAAATTTTAAAAGAAGCCTTTGAATCGGAGGCGGAGAAGTCCGGCTATGATTTACAAAAGGACAGCTTTTTGCAGGACGCTGAAAACCTAAAGGTAACGGCTGCCTGGGAAGATGAAGAGGGAGAACCGGTTACAAAAGAGGTAGACATTGCTACCTACAAAGAAGCGCTAACCACCCTTGAAACCGAACCTGAACCTGAAGATTTTGGCCGCTTTGTTCCCGGTATACCGGTGGTTGTTGAGAACTGGATGGGTGAAGATGCCACCCCCTGGGTCAAGTCCTTGGTGCTTGACGGCGTGGTAGCAGGCGTCGGGGCGGTGCTTGGCTTTGTGCCGCAAATGTTTGTGCTGTTTTTCATGCTTGCCATCTTAGAAGGCTGCGGCTACATGGCGCGTGTTGCCTTTATTATGGATAGGATATTCCGCCGCTTTGGCCTGTCGGGCAAGAGCTTTATTCCCATGCTCATTGGCACAGGCTGTTCGGTACCCGGGATTATGGCCTCCCGTACTATTGAAAACGAGCGGGACAGGCGTATGACCATTGTTACTACTTCCTTTATTCCTTGCGGCGCAAAGCTTCCGGTTATCGCCATGATTGCAGGCGCGCTGTTTGGCGGCGCGCCCTGGGTTAGCCCGCTGACCTACTTTATCGGTATGGCAGCGGTGATTATTTCGGGCCTTATCCTCAAAAAGACCCGCATGTTTGGCGGCGAAGCCTCTCCTTTCGTGATGGAGCTGCCCGCCTATCGCTTGCCGGCGGCAAGCAATGTGCTAAGGTCCACTTGGGAGAGGGGATGGAGTTTTATTAAGAAGGCCGGCAGCATTATCCTTTTGTCTTCCATCGTTATTTGGATTATTTCCTACGTTGGCTTTATCGATGGGCGCTTTGTGTTGGTGGAGGACTTAAACGATGGCTTAGCGGCCAACATTGGCAATGCGATTGCTTGGATCTTTAAACCCCTTGGTTTTGGTGATTGGCGTTCCACTGTTGCCACCACCTTCGGCCTTGTTGCCAAGGAAAATGTGGTTAATACCTTTGGCATCCTCTATCGCGCGCCTGAAATAGCTGAAGATGGCAGGCAAATTTGGGGGATGCTGGCGCAGACCTATACGCCTGCGGCGGGTTTCTCCCTGCTTCTATTTAACCTCCTGTGCTTACCCTGCTTTGCCGCCATGGGCGCCATCCGTCGGGAGATGAACAATGCCCGCTATACCCTGTTTGCCTTTGGCTATCAAACGCTGTTTGCCTATGTGGTGTCGCTGATTGTTTATCAGCTCTGGTTATTATTTACAGGCGCATCCTTCACTGTTGCTTCGTTTATAGCGGTAGCCTTGTTGTTTGCGGGTATTTATCTTGTGGTGCGTCCCAAACAAAAACTAAAGGGAGAAACCTTATGAATCATCAAAGTGTTATTGCTCTATTAATCATTACAGTCCTTGTCGTTTGGTCCGTTGTTCGGCTGCGCAGACAAAAAAACATGGGTGAATGTACGTCTTGCTCCGCTTGCGGCAGCTGCCAAGGCTGCCCGAGCATGGTTAACTTAAATCAAAACATATTCAACAATAAGGAGGAAACAACGAAATAAGTTTTTGTTCTTGCTATTTACCCTACTAATCAAGTATAATATTGTCTGAAGGAAGGAGGAATCGCAATGACTACACAAGGAACCATTACCATGCAGCCGTTGCCGGAGGGCGGGGATACCGCTCGGGCGATCCTCTACCATGTATACCGTGCCTTGCAGGACAAGGGATACGATCCCGAAAGCCAGCTGGTCGGTTACATCCTGACAGGCGACCCCACCTACATTACCAGCCACAACAATGCTCGCAGCATGATTTGCCGCTTGGAGCGTGACGAAATCCTGGATGAGCTGGTGCGCTACTACGTTAGCGGAATGGAAGGCTGATGCCTCGCATCTTGGGGCTTGATGTAGGCGATGTCCGCATCGGCATTGCTCAAAGCGATCTTGGCCGGAGAATAGCCAGCCCGCACAGTGTTTATAGGCGGGTGGGCTATGGCCCGGACACTGAGCACTTTCTGCGGTTGGCAAAAGAGCTGGATGCCAATCTCCTTGTTTTGGGACTGCCTAAAAACATGGACGGAACCGAAGGTTTTCAGGCTCATAAGGTGCGGGACTTTGCCCAAAAGCTTCAGGAAGCGGGTTTTGAAGTAGCTTATGTTGATGAGCGTCTGACTACCGTATCTGCGGAACGTACCTTGCTTGAAGGCAATGTCCGCCGTGACAGGCGCAGGGAAAAAATTGACGCTGTCGCCGCTGCCTTGATACTTCAACAGTATCTTGACGGCAGGGGAAAACAATAAATCGCCACTTGATTGGCAGGGAGGAATCACTTATGACAAGCAACCACGAACATGAACACGCATACCAGGAAGAACAGGATGAAAGCATTGTTGTCCTAACAGATGAAGAGGGCAATGATGTTGAATTCCAGTATATCACCACCTTGGAGCGTGATGGCGACGAATACATCGTATTGATGTTGCTGGACGACGAGGCAGAAGATGATGAGGGCGAGGTTGTCATTCTTAAAATTCAGACCGATGACGACGGTGAAGACTTTTACGTTTCTATTGAAGACGATGAGCTCTACGATAGCTTATTTGAAGAGTTTGTCGAGCTGGTCGAAAACGAAGACGACGAGGACGAAGACTACTAAGGTTAAAGGGTCGGAAAGATTTCCGACTCTTTTTTATAAAAATGCGCAAAGGTTTCTTTCAAAGCAAGTGGATAAGGGCTGCCTTGGTGGCTCTTATTTGCTTATGCTTTTTAATGTGTATCCAGCTAATGGCGGGCGGGAAATTGTTTGCTTCCTCTACCTACAATAGTTACATGTTACAGGCGCTCAGGTGGCGGGAAGGGCATATTGCGTTAAAGAGCGATGTACCACATTTGGAACTTGCCATCTATCAGGGGAAATACTATGTAAGCTTTCCGCCTGTTCCTACCATTCCTCTTTATTTTCTTACTTTTATCTTTGGCGAACATGTCCCTGATATTTTTTTAACGCAGGTGTACGCGAGCCTTGCCTGCGCCGCGCTTTTTCTTGCGCTGGCAAAGGTGATGGAAGATAAAAAGGCGGCGCCTTTTTCTTTTCTTTTAATCTTTGCTTCCTCATTTTTACCCATCCTGCAAAATGGCGGGGTATGGTATCAGGCGCAGTCACTGGCCATGCTGACGATTATGGTGTCTTTTGCTTTTTTTGCATATGAGCGCATGACGCCTGCTCTGTTTTTTTATGCGCTGTCGGTGGGCTGCCGTCCCTTTCATGCGTTGTATGGGCCTTTGTTGATGATTTTATATTTAGCCCGTTACAATTTTTCAAAGCGCAGTTTTCAAAAGCTATTGCCCGGCGTTGTTTTTGGTCTCATGGTGGCGGGGGCTTACGCTGCGTATAATTTTATTCGCTTTGGAAGTGTTTTTGAGTTTGGGCATAATTATCTGCCGGAGTTTTCCTTCCAAGGAGGTAAGCAATTTAGTTTGACGCATGTGAAAAACAATTTTGCTACATTCGTATTAAAGCCTCCTTTTTATGTGGAAGGGAACGCCATTCTTGGGCAAAGGTTTGGGTCATCTTTCATTCTTTCAAACGGCCCCTTGCTTTTACTGCTCTTTTGGGCATTGAGGACGGGGTTGCGACGCCGCTTCTCTTGGCGGCAAGGCCTCCTGCTTATCACTTTTTTCCTTCATTGCCTGCTATTTTTGATGCACCGAACGGGTGGCGGCTACCAATGGGGGGCGCGCTACTTTGCCGATTGCCTGCCCTATGCCGCCCTATGGTTGTTAACGGGTGAAGATAAAACGGAAAAAATTGGCAGCGGCGCCTTTTCTCTTCTTTCGGTCATGTTTGCGGCGGCCATTTTCGGAACGCTTATTACGCAGATTTAAAAAGAAAAACGCCCAAGAATTTTTCTTGAGCGTTAGGATTTTACAGGCAGGTCTACTTCAGCCCGCTTTTTTCAAGCGCTGGAGCGATAGCTAAATATAACATGGGCGCTGTCAACACTGCAAAGGAAGCGTTAAACAGCGAGGCGACAAACTTTTCCAAAAGCACCGGAAAAATGGTGTCGACAGGAACAGGCGTAACGTAGCGCATGAAAACATAGTTTTTAAATAGATACAGCACAAGGTATGTTGCCTGCCCCAGGATGGAGGCAATGTACAAACGGGACTTGGAAGATC
Source organism: Clostridiales bacterium (assembly GCA_012837965.1). Taxonomy (GTDB): domain Bacteria; phylum Bacillota; class Clostridia; order Christensenellales; family Aristaeellaceae; genus DTU024. The sequence goes on from DUQF01000026.1 coordinate 99,864, forward strand.
GGTTTTTATTCGCGACTAAACCGCAAACCAAGGCCATTGCGCCTTTGTTGATAAAGGTGATCCACGCTTCGCTTACATAGGCGGGGATGGTAATATCAAACAAGGCGCTGCCAAGACCGGCCGCGACAGCTCCCTTCCACCCGCCAAGCAGCAGGCCTGACAACAAACACAGGGCGTTTGCCAAGTGAATGCGGCTGGAGGCCACGGGTATGCTTAGGTAGTTGGATACAAAGACCATTGCTGTCATAAGTCCCAAAACAGCCAATGAAAGTGCGGAATTTCTTCGATTCATTCAAATCACCCTCCCTTGCATTTATTATAGTGTTAGAGGCCATGAAAGTAAAGGCGGGAAACGTATTACCAAAATATGAATATTTTTGGATGAAAAGTTGACACAAATGACACTTGTTGATATAATTATTCACAAACTTAGGAGGGTTTTGGGATGAGTCCCCACCATTGAGAGGATGGAAATGCAACAGCGTCTGTATCGCCCCCTTCCTTTACTGGATACGGAAGGCCGGCTAATCGAAAGCGGCTATGCCCTTGCGCCTTTGTGGGAATACGACCCGCAAAAGGTTAAGATGCCTAAAAAGACTATCAAAGAGGAAGATACCGCGGTGTTTTTCTCCGACAGCGCCATCTTTTTTGTACGGGTTGGCCATCAGGGACGTTTGCATAGCGTATCTATTACCCTGGCAGATCTTCATCGCAATCAAATTGATACGGCGACCCGCAGTCATGTGGCCTTTAGGAAACAAAACAGTAACTATTCAATTTCACCTGAAAAGGGTGTAACCGGCGGTTTTGGCAAGATGTATGATATTACCATACGTACAGAAGGACAGGAGCTGCATGCCTACGGACACATGTACGATTTTCTTGGTATTAATAGACCCCTGCTGTTTGACTTTGTTGTAGGATTGGCAACAGAGCCTTGCCTTCAGGTTGCAATGCCTGCCAGAGGTAGCCGGGGCTTTTTTTGCCGCACTTTTATGCCGGGCGTTCATGCCGACGGCAGGGTAGTGCTGGGGGAAAGGGATATTCTGTTTCCAAGCGCCTTTAGCCATGCAGCCTACCTGTGGACAAGGGCTGCCTATCGGGGGCGTATTCCTTCGGCCAGCTTGTCGAGCGTGGGTATGGTGGAAGGAGAACTTTTGAGCTTGCGCCTTGTGATGGGAGGCTTCCGGGACAGGCTGGGCAGTGAAAATGTTGTGTTCCATGGCGGGGTTGCGCATAAATTAGGGACTTTAAGCTTTGAGGAAAAGGAAGAGGGAATCATCCTTATTCACGATGAGCAAAAGCGCCTGCAAGCTCAGTTTCATTGCAGTCTTCAGGCGGAATCAGGTGAGCACAGTCTGTTTGGAAAGACCGTTCTTCAAGAAAGGTACGGGTACTTATCAGGCGAAGTGATTCTGGATTCGGGAAAGAAAGTTGTTTTTCAATCCTTGCCTTCCGTCTTGTTTTTTAGTTGACTCAGGCGCTCGGCTTTGGAAAAGATACAGCCGCAATAATCCTGTCGATAGAGGTCATGTTCTTTAGATAACTGAACGCTGCGCAGGTAACCGCTACGTTTTTTAAAATCAGAGGGAAGGAAAGCGACGCCTTCCCTTTTTGCTATTTCGTTTCCCAATTGGTTAAGAATCCGCGCATCCTTGCGAGGGCTAACAGTCAGTGTGGTGGTAAAAAAATCAAAGCCGTGCGTTTTTGCGTAGCGGGCGGAAGCGGTGAGCCTAAGGGCAAAGCATTTTTGGCATCTGAGGCCGCCTTCTTTCTCTTTTTCTAACCCTTGAATCGCCTCAAAGAAATCTTGGCTATCATAGCCCGTTTCAATCACTTCTTTGGCTAAGCCCGTTCTTTGAATAAGGCGCCGCGCTTCGGTCAATCGACGGTCAAACTCCGTTTGGCTATCCATGTTCGGGTTATAAAAATAGATGCCGATATCAAAATAAGGCTGCAGCCTTTCAAGCACACTCGTTGAACACGGGGCGCAGCACACATGAAGCAACAACCTTTTTCTTTCGCCTAAGGTGGCGATTGTTTCTTGCGTTTTCAGATCAAAATTTTCTTTCATACTCAATTATCGCATTCCTTGTACACTCGGGTTGGATAAGTATTAACAATCATCAGTGGTTTTTTAGAGGCTTGGAGTATACGTAAATATCAGCGTTGCATGACTGGATAAAGAAGGATAAAAATCGTATAATAGGGCCATGGCGAGTTTTTCATATACCCCGCTTATTTTGATAATACCATGAGAAACAAAAAAAATAAATGCGGGGTGAAAAATAAACGCTTTTTGATGCGTTATATAAGTAGAAGCAGCTAAGTTAGAAGGAGTGAATTGCTATGAAAAAACAAAAATTTTTGACGATCATTCTGGTCATCCTGATGCTAATGTCGGGTCTTGTCTATGCCGACCCGGCCTATATTGGCAGCGCAACGGTCACCTATAAATCGGCTGTTAATGTCCGCCAGGGGCCATCGACGGACTATCCTCGCATTGCCGTTGTGCAGCCGGATGAAAGCTATCCTGTTCTTTCCGTTGCCCAAACCGGCTGGTACGAGATTGAATTGCCGGATGAGCGGGTGGGATACATTTCCAACCGCATGGTTGAATTCAGTCCTTTTGTACAGCCCAGAGGAACTTCCGCCATTACCATCTACTACAGAACGGCAGATGGCGTTGTTTTGGCGACCGAGCGACGTATCCTTAACGAAGGCAAAAACACCGTTTACCCCGACCAGAGCAGGATCCCCTCGGGCTATGGCTTGCTTAGCGCTGTCCCCACTACTGTACAGGTAACAAACGGCGTGGCGGTGCCGGCCAGCCTTTTGTTTATTTACCATAAGGGGGCCGACCTGAACCAGTCGGGCGGTAATGTAGTTGCGGGCAAGGCAAGGGTGGTCGTTACCTATAAAGATATTTACGGCGTCGCCCTTGGAGGGGAACTCTATGATCTTAGTCCCGGCAGAACTACCATCAAAGCCAATCCCAATGCCGTTCCTGTGGGCTACGAATTGGTGGGTGTGAAGGAGCAGATAGTCAGCGTAACAAATAATCTCATTGCTCAGCCGTCGGAGCTTGTTTTCTTATGCGTACGCCCTCAAACGACACCGGTTCCCAAAACCGCCACTGTCAAGGTCAACTACCAAACAAAAAATGGTGTTTGGCTCAATTCCGAGTATGTCACCGTTACGCAAGGGAACAATACAGTAATGGCCAACTCCGCGCGGGTGCCTGCAGGATATACTCTGTACTCGCAGGCCTCAACCAATGTTTATGTAGATGCCCAAGGTTACGCCTCCCCCTCAGAAATCACTTTCCTGTACAACGAGCCTTATGCGGCGAATGTGGCCATCAGCGTGCCGGTTTACTACCGTTCAAGCGATGGGCAGACATTAAGGAGTACAACTGTATTGTGCTATCAGGGCAATAACACCGTCAGGGCAAATGATGCCTTGGTGCCAAGCGGCTATATCCTGCAAAGCAGTCGTAATGTATCGGTATATATTGCTTCAAACGGGATAGCCAACCCCGCGGCGGTTGTTTTTACCTACGCCAAAGCAGTCAGTAGTAATGTGAAAGTCGTGTATCGGGATAATGGGGGTGGCGTCCTATATAGTCACTATGTAACGGTGGGTACCGGTAACCATACCATTTATGCGAACAACGCCTTGGTACCCAAGGGGTATGTCCTTGTGGGCGCGAGTTCAGCCAACGTATCGGTTTCTTCATCGGGCTATGTGTCGCCTTCGGAAGTTTCCTTTATTTATGCGCCCGGCGTACCTACACCGGAGACCCCAAAGCCTGTACCGACCAATCCTCCGAAACCAAACAACATACCGGAAGGGACTTACTTTATCCCCCAGTATCAGATTGCCAGAATCTCCGGCAACCATGATGTGTACTTAGGGCCTGGTCCGCAGTATTACCGTGCGGGTTCTGCGGGCAATGGAAAGTGCAGGTGGTTCGGAACGGTAAACGGCTATGCGCTTATGGGTTATGAAACCAGCAGGGGAAGCTATCGCATCGGCTACGTTGATGCTGCAGCTATTCCCTCAGGGTTAAATCTTGGAGAGCTTACCCTGATGAATCAGGAAATGACCTTGCTGAGCCGTGCGGACTTCTATGATGATCCCGTTATTACAATGGCTCCTATATTTAAAATTGATGGGGGACAAAAAGTTACCGTCCTTGGTGTCTTAAGTAATGATCCACGCTTTGTTCATGTTGAAACCCTATATAATGAGCACAACTACCGTGGTTTTATCAGAATAAAGCATTTAGGCTGGTAAGATATCAACACACAATACGCCGCTTGTTAAAAGACAAGCGGCGGTGTGTTTTTGGTTTTTAGCCGTTAGGCACCCTTTTCATTTTGCTTAGAAGCATAGCGATGGCATCATCATATTCTTCGCCCGGGATGGCAAGGGACATAAACAAGAAAGCATAGGGTCGATACAGCTTGATTTTTCGCTGGCGGGGGGAGAGGCGGTAACGTGATACATCTGAAAAAGCTAAATATTCAGAGTGCGCCAGCAACCACACATCATCCCCGGAGCGTTTGACAGCATGGCTGTCGCCGCCGGATTTTGAGGGATAACTTAAAAACCTTGCCCAACACTGGAGGCGTGAAGGGTTATAAAGCCACGTGCGTTTTAAAATACCCTTGGGTTCAATGAGTACTTGTTGGGTTTCGTTGCCCTGTAAAAGTAGCAGCAGTAAACCGATTGCCAGCATTGCGACAAACAGGACAAACATGGTTGCGACCATACTGCTTTTGGTTAAAAAGTCCGCGACGCCGGATAGACTGTGTCCTAAAATAAATTCCAGCGTGAGCAGAACGAGAAATACACTGACGACCGAAATCAGGGCGACTTTTAACAAAAAAAAGAAACGAACGCCATCCGACACTGCCCGGCGGGTACTCTCCCAAATATTGGATACCGAGGTGGCCTGTATAACCTTACCGCAGGTTTCGCAGGGCGTGGTACGGCTTGGCAAACCGCAGGAGCGACACCAGTACCGAAGCATTAGCCCTCCTGTTTCTTTTTGCCGGGATATTTTTTACGCCAGCCACGGTATTTACCGGATTTAACACGCAGATCCGGAGGTTTAGGAGCGTCGGCAGGAATAACCCACTGGTTACCCACTTTAAAGGCCCCTTCAATACGGCCGTCTCGCAGCAGTACACGAACACGTCCGCCATCAATCCCATGTTTGACAGCAAATTCAGTAGCGCTGATTAATTTCTTCTCTTCCATATTTTCCTCCTCTTAAGAATATATTATAACTATACCATTGAAAGACGGTAAAATCAATCTGTTTTATAACTAATTGATGAATAAAATACAAAAAAACAACAAATTCGATAGAAATCAGAAAATCCGTATATCATGAGTTAGACTATACTGACCGAATAGGAAAATATACCGACTCACTGTAATTGGTATTTTACCAAGTTTTTTCGCCAAATCTATGAAGCGTACGGGCGGCGGTGACTATTTTTCCCAATCAATAATGGGCGGAGGTCTCAAGCCGATTAGAGGATAATTATATTAACAAAAATGTAAAAACTTAACCAATCTGCTGAAATAAAGAATGTTATAATTATGCATAAAAACGGGTATGTTATTGTCAGCGATTTTCGCGACCATTTAATCTTAGGCAATTCAAAGTGGTGTAGCCTGTTGGCGGAGTAAAGCTGAAGGCTTTATGGTTTCCGGCAAAATATCACGAAGTTAGTTTTCAACATAACAATAAGACCGTACCGAAATCCGATACGGTCTTTTATGATGCTTTCAAGTGTTTTTTATTACCCTTCGCAGCCGCCTTCATGTTGATGGCATACTGCGCCGGTAGACTCTAACTCACCCCGCAGATACGCCTCAACCGCAGCTTGGGCATCACCCTCTGCGCCGACAATGACTTCGACGTTGCGCTGATTAAAGATATCGATGGCGCCGCCGCCCATCCCGCCTGCGATAATGACCTTGACGCCCATATCGGCAAGGAAGTTGGGCAGAAAACCCGGGCGGTGGCCGGGATTGGGGACATTTTCTACAGACTGAATTTCCCCGTCTTTTATATCAAAGATGTTAAAGTTTTCGCAGTGGCCAAAATGACCCCAGATGGTGTTTCCTTTAGATGCAACAGCTATTTTCATGATTGTTTTTCCTCCATGAGTTTTAGTGTATTTGTACAGATGGTTTTGAGCGCTTCCCTTGCCGGGCAGTCTACCGATGCCAGGCTGTGTCCGGCGTTGATTGCCTTGGATGCCTGTATATCGTAAGGGACTTTACCCACAAAGGGAATGTTATTGTCAAGGCAATATTGGTTAATTTTTTCCGTGGTTTGGGGACTTACGTCATATTTATTGACGCAAACCGCTGTTTTGACGCCGAGAATGTCGGCGGTTTTTAGAATACGCTCCATATCGTGCATGCCGGAGACGGACGGTTCTGCGACGATCAGCACCAAATCAACCCCTGTAACGGAGGCGATAACCGGACAGCCGATACCGGGCGAGCCGTCAAGGATGGCGAATTCCGCATCGGACGACTTGAACAAGGTATTCTTTACCTCTGTTACCAGTTTGCCGGAATTGCCCCGGCCCATTTTAAGCTTGGCCGTTGAAAACACACGCTCGTCACGGTAGAGTATTTGCTTTCCGGCCACATCATCCACCATCATGACCGAGTCATGCGGGCAGACAAATTGGCATACGCTGCAACCTTCGCAGGCGTATTCGTCAACTTGGGCCTTGCCGTTTATTAGCTTAATGGCATTAAACCGGCAGGCATCCTCACAGATGCCGCAGCCAACGCATTTTTCTTGATTGATTTGCGCCTTTTGCGAGCCGTAATAATCTTTTTGTTCGGGTTTGTCAGTGAATTCTGTTACGATATGCAGGTTGGGAGCGTCCACATCGCAGTCGGCAAAGGCGCCGACGGACAGAAAGTCGATGAATGCTGCGGCCACAGTGGTTTTACCCGTTCCGCCCTTTCCGCTTAGAATCAGCAGCTTTCTCATGAATGTACCTCCTTTTTGATATCGGTGAGGAGGTCATGAAATAGTTTTGCCGTTTTTTCGTCATATAAGGATGCGACTTGGGCGCCTGCTCCCAGGGACGCAAGCTTGGAGCTGTAGGGAATGCGGCATAGGATGGGGATATTGTGCTCATCACAGAACTTTTCAACTTCGTGATACTCGCCATCCGCCTTGTTGATAATAACGCCGCAAGGCTTATTTAGTACCGTAACCAGCTCATAGACCATCTTAAAATTATGCAGGCCAAAGGCGGTTGGCTCTACAACGATAACGCAATAATCGGCATAGTCTGCGCTTTCCATGGCGCTGCAGGCAGTACCGGGCGGGCAGTCGATGACGGTTAGCTCCGAATCTTTTAGATCTTGGCTTAGGGCGGCGTTGATAACCGGGATGCCTGAGGCTTCACCCAAGTTCATACAACCGGTGACAACGTGCACATTGGCGCTTTGCCCTGTTTCCACCACGCCAACCGGTTTTTCGATTTCGGTAATTGCGCCCTCCGGGCAGACCAAGGGACAGCCGCCGCAGGAGTGGCAAATTTCCGTAAACACCATGGGTTTGTCTTTCACGAGAACAAGGGCGTTAAAGCGGCAGAAATCCACACATTTGCGGCAGGCAGTGCATTTTGTTCCGTCAAACTGGGGAATAAGGGTAGTAACAACGGTTTCTTTTGTATCCGTAGGTTTCAGAAACAACCTGCCGTTGGGTTCTTCCACATCGCAGTCGATGTATACGGCTTTGTCAGCGACTGCGGCCAAATTCACGGCGACAAAGGTTTTGCCCGTGCCACCCTTGCCGCTAAGTATCGCTAACTTCACTGGCGGCCGTGAAAGCCGGCGTGAAACTGCGTTATCGCTTCCAGCTTTCCTTCCGCAAAATCTTTGAGGTTTTCATCGACTTTATCGGAAGATGTCTTATAGATTTTGACACCGGCGGCATTCAGTACGTCTGCCGCATTCTGGCCGCAGCGCACCGTAAGCAAGGCATCGGCGCCGCTATCCACAATGAACTGCGCAGCTTTGATGCCTGCGCCGCCCTGAGCGTCTGCTGCTAAGTTTTTTACATATTCTTCGGTTTGGTTTTTCGTATCATAAATCAAAAAATACGGCGCGCGGCCAAAGGAAGCGCAAACGGTCGTTTCGTTGCTGTTTTCGTTAACAGGAATTACAATTTTCATACTATTAAATCTCCTTTATAATTTATTCATGCCCATCATATTTATAACCCAATCAGGCTTTGTCCGAGGCGCTCAGGGCATGTTTTATCCATTTTGGAACAGAGGTCACCTCTTAGGTTTGTGACATATGTCACTTTCCAAATGTAGTATAGCGAAGTTTTCGGCATATGTCAATAACTTTATCGATGTTAATTTGTGGATGTTTTTGTGTTTTCAGACTTTTTTAATCAAAAAAATCCCAACCGCTTATACCGGTTAGTACAAAACGGTTCGGATTTGAACTCTTTTGGCGGAGCAAGAGGTTTCATAAATACAAAGCAAATTCAACTCGCTTTGTGAAGCAAAAACTTCCAAAATATTCGGGGCGGCTATTGTTGTAGCCGCCCGAACTTTTACTGAATACAATTTATTTGTTGTTCATATTGCCCGATTCCATATTGCTCAGGTCCACGCTGCCCTGTGGTAAAAAGCCCCGGGCTGGCTGGCCATTGATGTTGACCTCTACATACTCCCAGCCGGCATTCTGGGTGAAAAAGCGGCTTAGCCAAATGACAGGGGTACCCTCATTCAGCCAGGAGATGGGGGTATGGGTAACTATGGGGTCTTCCAGCAGTTGGACCTGCCCCGTGGTGGTTGTGTGCAGGTAATCAAAACCCAGGCTGGGGGCATAAATCTGGTCACTGAAGCTTTGGCTGGAAGCAAAACCTACCCGCACATTGCTTTTGTCGGTGGGGTGGTACATCAGCATCAGCCAACCGTTTTCCCAGCCTGCAATATATACCCGGCCGTTGGTACTGACCGCTGCCTTGCCGTTGGCTGCCCGCCGGTAGTGGGTACCGGGGCCGTCATATACGGGCATCATTTGGTTGGCCTGGAAATACTGCTCATAAAAACCGGTAAGCGGTGTGAACACCCTGTCGTCCATTACCCGAGGGAGGGGTTTGCCGCAGGGGTTGGTGGTGTTCATGTCCCGCATTTGCTTCTCCACACGGCGAATGGTGTGGTAGTTGTCCCATTCAATGTCGCTTAGGCCTGCATGGCCGTCTCCGGGGTAGTTGGGGTCCACCTTGTACCAGGTTTGGCAGTTGAAATAGACATCATATTTGCCACCTTTGATAAAAGGGCGGCCATAGCGGGCAAACAACTCATTAAAGGCATAGCCCAGCACATCCAGCTGCCATTCCCAGCATTCTTCTTCGGTCAGCAGTTTGCTGTTAGAGTGAGGGAAAATATAGAAGTTAGAAGCGCCCGCCGCCAGAGGCAGCGTCATTGCCAGAATAAGAAGCGGCAGTAATATTTTTTTCATGTTTCTTCTCCTTTTTTAAATTGAAACAGGTTTTGGTTCGTTAAAACCACATCACAATGCTGGCGAATCTCAATCGATTTTTTAATTGCTTAAGCCGCAGCTGTAACGGCCAAGCCCACACCAGTTGTCAGTACTGCACTTAAGGAACCGGTTCCATCAAATCTTGGCATATTGTCCTCTTTTTGTTGATGGTTTTGAGAATTGCAGCAAGGTTTTATAACATACATCAAATTCCGCTCCCATTATACAAGTTTAATTGCAAATGTCAATAATGATTGTTCCCTGCCAAGCGAAACAAACTGTTTTTACCAGTTACGACAACATTTTCGATATATTATGCCTATGATGATTGACGACCTTATAACTAAGTTTACTTTGAATGTTATGTTGAATCAACTGCAATAACCAAAAAACAACCCTGTATAAAAACAGAGTTGTTTTTTCGCATTTACACCATCATTGCCAGGCTGCTCATGAAAGGCCGGGCGCTCGTGTGATATCTTTTTTGGTGGAGCATAGCGGATTCGAACCGCTGACCTCTACAATGCGAATGTAGCGCGCTACCAACTGTGCTAATGCCCCATATTGCCGCCAAAGGGTGATAACAGGCTCGCCCCATGCAACGGTGAAAATTATAGCACGCTTTGCGGCGAATTGCAAGAAAAGAAGACGGGTTTGTGGCCGGTTTTTCTTGCCTTTCTTCAACAAAAATGATATGATAACTTTGCGTTGAAGAGGACGGGTCCATGTTTTTTGTCCAAAGCGAACCGGGGAGGGTGTAAGCCCGGCGACAAACCATGGATCGGATCACCTTGGAGCATCGGGGAAACCTGCGCAGGCCTGCGTTATGGGCTTAAAGTAGGGCGCTTTATGCGCCAACTTGGGTGGTACCGCGGAATTTCCGTCCCATGAGGGGGGCGGTTTTTTATTGGAGGAATGTAATGTATCAAAAAGTCACAACAGACATGAACTTTGTGGATCGTGAAAAGGAAGTCGCCAAGTTTTGGAAAGACAACGACATCATCAAAAAGTCGTTCTCTTTGCGGGATGGAAACGAGCCCTATACCTTTTATGACGGGCCGCCGACAGCCAACGGGCGCCCGCATATCGGGCATGTATTAACCCGTGCCATGAAGGACCTTTTACCCAGATATCACACCATGAAGGGAAAAAGCGTTCTGCGCATCGCCGGATGGGATACGCACGGCTTGCCCGTTGAATTGGAAGTGGAAAGGCGCCTCGGCATCAACGGCAAGCCGGAGATTGAAGAGTTCGGCATCGAGCCGTTTATTCACGAGTGTAAAAAGAGCGTCTGGAATTACTTGAATGAATGGGAAGAGATGAGCGAGCGGGTAGGTTTCTGGCTGGATATGGAAAATCCATACGTAACCTACCACGACGACTATATCGAAAGCGTCTGGTGGAGCCTGAAAGAGATTGCCAACAAGGGCATGCTATATCAGGGCCACAAGGTGGTGCCCTTCTGCCCCCGCTGCGGCACGGCGCTGTCCAGCCATGAGGTGGCGCAGGGCTACAAGGAAGTAAGCGACTATTCCGCCTTTGTGCGCTTTAAGGTCAAGGACAAAGAAAACACCTACCTGCTTGCCTGGACCACCACGCCATGGACGCTGCCAAGCAACGTCGCCCTATGCGTTAACCCTGATGAAGACTATCTTTGGTTCAAGTGGAATGACCAAACCTGCCTGATGGCCAAGGGGCTTGTTCCGGCCATCACGGGCGAAGACCATGACATTATCACGCCCCTTGAAACCGTTAAGGGAAAAGACCTTGAAGGGATTGAATATGAGCCGCTGTATTCCTTTGCTCAGCCCAGGGAAAAGGCCTGGTATGTGGTCAGCGACCACTATGTCACCCTGTCGGACGGTACGGGCATCGTGCACATCGCCCCCGCTTTCGGTGAGGACGACGCCCGCCTTGGCCGGGAGTATCAGCTTCCCTTCGTGCAGCTGGTGAATACCGAGGGTAATTTTATCGAGGGCACCGACTATGCGGGCATGTACATCAAGGATGTTGACCCTCTGATTTTAGAAGACCTTGAGCGCCGTGGGCTGCTGCTAAAAAAGGAATTGTATGTCCATAACTACCCCCATTGCTGGCGCTGCGCAACGCCGCTTATTTACTATGCCCGTGGGGGCTGGTTCATCCGCATGACGCAGGTCAAGGATGAGCTTGTTCATAACAACCGCACCATTGACTGGCGTCCCCCCAACGTGAAAGAAGGGCGCATGGGCAACTTTGTGGGCAACGTGACCGACTGGGCCCTGTCCCGTGAGCGCTACTGGGGCACGCCCCTGCCTGTGTGGATTTGCGACAATTGCGACCACCAGCACGTCATCGGCTCCAAGCAGGAGCTTGCCGATATGGCCGATGGTAGCTATGATTTGCCCGAGCTTCACCGCCCGTGGATTGACAAGGTGACCATCAAGTGTCCGGAGTGCAGCGGCCAAATGCGCAGGGTCAGCGAAGTCATCGACTGCTGGTACGATTCGGGCGCTATGCCCTTTGCGCAGTGGCATTATCCCTTTGAAAATAAGGAGAAGTTTGAAAGCCGTTTCCCGGCTGATTTTATCAGCGAGGCCGTTGACCAGACTCGTGGCTGGTTCTACTCGCTTCTTGCCATCGGCACGGTGGTGTTTGACCGATCGCCCTACAATCAGTGCCTGGTTTTGGGGCACGTTCAGGACAAAAACGGGCGCAAGATGTCCAAAAACCTTGGCAACGTGGTAGACCCCTGGGATGTGTTGAACAACCAGGGCGCCGATGCCTTCCGCTGGTATTTCTATACAGCGGGCGCTCCCTGGCTGCCCAGCCGTTTCTACCCGGAAGCCGTGGTGGAGGGTCAGCGCAAGTACATGTCCACCCTGTGGAACACCTATGCTTTCTATATTCTGTATGCGGATATCGACAAGTTTGATCCGACCGAATATCCGCTTGACAAGGCTGCGCTAACGCTGATGGACCGGTGGATTTTAAGCAGACTAAATACCACCATCAGCCAGGTAGATGCCAGCATTGCCGATATTCGCTTCCCCGAAGCGGCGGCCGCTCTTCAAAGCCTGGTGGATGATTTATCCAACTGGTATGTACGCCGCTGCCGTGAGCGCTTCTGGGGGAAGGGCATGAACGAGGACAAGGCGGCAGCCTTTGCCACCTTGGCGCATGTTTTAAAGACCCTGACGCTTTTGACGGCGCCCATGACGCCTTTTATTGCAGAGGCTATTTATCAAAACGTGGTGCGCACTGTTAACAAGAATGCGCCCGAGTCTGTGCATCTGTGCGACTTCCCCGTGGTTGAGGAACAATACCTGAACGCAGATGTTGAAAAGCAAATGGCAGCTCTGGTGGATGTGGTGCAGCTTGGCCGTGCCTGCCGAAACCTTGCCAACCTCAAGGTGCGCCAGCCGCTGAGCCGACTGCTGGTGAGCGGGGCGCAGTTTGATGAAGAATACGCAGCCCTTGCCAAGGACGAGCTGAATGTAAAAGAAGTGGAGTTTATCAGTGACGCCAGCGCCCTCAACAGCTACCGCCTGAAGCCGCAGCTTCGCACCTTAGGACCAAGGTACGGAAAGCTGCTTGGTAAAGTTTCCAAGGCCTTAAATGAAGCTGATGGCGACAGCGCCGTTGCCGCCTTTGACAGGGGTGAAGATCTGGTGCTTATGGTGGACGAGCAGGAAGTGCGCCTCTCCAAAGGCGATGTGCTCATTGAAACCACCCAGAGGGAAGGCCTGGTTGCCCAAAGCGATCGAGGCGTAACGGTGGCTCTAGACACCCGACTGACTGATGACCTTGTCAACGAAGGCCATGCGCGGGAGCTCATCAGCAAGCTGCAAAATATGCGTAAGGATGCCGGTTTTGATGTAACCGACCGTATTTGCGTCACCTGCCAGGCGGAAGAAGCCTTGCAAAATGCCCTGACGCCCTGGGTTGAAAGCGTCAAGAGCGTGGCCTTGGCCGAGCACTTTGCCTTTGACTCATGCAAGGAAGGCGAGGGATTCACCCAAGAGCTTGATATTAACGGCCTTGCCGCCACCGTGAGCATCAACAAAGTCTAAAGAATTGAAATTAGGTGGTTATATGAAGCCGAGTGGATTGTACAAAAGAGACTACAACATATTAACTTTGGATGAAAAGAAGTTAAAAAAAGAATATCTACAAAGAAAATCAGAAACAAGTCTTTCAGTTCGTAAAGCTATGAAAATCCCTTCCGTTGCTGTCCGACACAATATTTCTCTGTTTCCTAACAACCATATCGAACTAAACGGGATAAAAGAGGAAACGGATATAGCAAAACTAAATGCCGCTTTTTTACAATTGATTTCAAAGGAGGGCTGTCCAGAGCAAGAGGTGTTAAACTTCATCAATAATACTCCTGCTTACCATATAGTTGCAAGTATTCTTATAGACCGTTTTCCATTTGGTCATCATGATTTATACTTGTTTAAAGAAATGGGGCTCGGTATCGAATATCGAACAGATTATGTTTTGATAGGTAAAGGTTCTGGAGGTTACGAGTTTGTTTTGGTTGAGTTTGAAAAGCCTGATGGAAGAATAACTTTACAAGATGGTCATTTGGGAGAAGCATTCCGGAAAGGTTTGTTTCAGGCGGAAGATTGGAAAGCGTGGATGGACGCAAATTTCGATATATTTGCTAAAGATCTCGCTTCAGTAAAAGGTAATTCAGAGCTTCCATTAGAACTGACAAAATATGATTCAACAAGATTTCACTATGTGGTAGTGGCAGGACGACGAGATAATTTCTCAGAAACAACTTATAGAACCGTAAGAGAAAAGCGGCAAAGATTGGATATTCATTTACTACATCATGATAACCTTTACGATAGCTCAGTTAAACTAGAAACTGCTGCAACATTTTAGTCATAAATTTCATGTGCACTTAAGGTTCTCGTCTATAAAAAATAGAGAACAATTACTACATAAAATACTTTCGTTCCATATAGCTTTTAAGCGGCGGAATCATGGCGGCGATGATGAAAAATAGCCCCATCAGCGATAGCGCGCTCACCGCGTACAGCGACCAGACGAACATGGATGTTTGAAAGGTAAGGTGCTGGAAAAATTCAATCAGCATCAGCAGGTTGCCAAGGGCAATCAATAGTCCGCCGGTAATGTATAACCTTCCACCTTTGATATTACGGTACAGGCAGACTGCCACCAGCAGCAAACCTCCAACAAGCAAGGTAACCGGAAATGCGAAGGATAAAAACCAATGATGCCCAAGGCTAGCGTTGATGTATAACAGGTAACCGCCAACTGCCAGGGTATCAAGGGCAATAAAAACCAAGGGATTAGACTTTTTAAAAAAACCGGGCAAAACAAATATAATCCAAGCCAAGGCCAACCCCAGCATGACATAGCCTGACCAGGCGGCATGGCCCTGCGTTTTCAGGCAAACAATGAAGCTGACAAATCCGGCAACAGCCATTAGGGTGGTTAGGAAACCTAAAAAAGTCAGGCGGGCATGGCGGCACTCTTGCGGAAATCTATCCGAATAGCTTTGAGGCTTGTTGGATATTGGTGTTTCCGATAGAATTACCTGTCTGTTACAAAGGGGGCAACGGGCAACTCCTTCTTCCAAGCGCACGCCGCATTGAACACAGTACATACATTAATTCCTTTCGTTGCTTTGAATAAAAACGGGCAAATTCAAGGACACCAAGGAAGCGAAAAAACGCCTTTCAAGGTCTGATTCTTTGACGTTGCGGATGAAGTGGATGCCGGTTTGCCCGTTAAAGCTGATAACAGAACAGTTGTTGGGGTAGGAATACTGAGGGCTGATAACGAACTCAATTTTTTCAATATACGGAAGCATTTCATCGGGCACCTCCACCTGCCCTAAGTTGGATAGGTTAATGGTACCCTTCCTTTCCCCGATACGGCCATATACATAACGCATGGCGGCGGTTTTAATAATGCGGGGAACGGAACGAAGCAAAGGATTTTTTTGAGCACCTACATTGGTGGCTATACGTGCCGCCATTTTTTGCGGCACCACTTCCAAAAGCAATTGGTGCTGCATTTGGAAACATAATTCCTTGAGCGAATGGTCGCCAAACCTTGGGTCAACGCCAAGGTTTAGGGTCAACGAAAAATTGCGCAGGGTGGTTTTATGAAACAGCCTTCGTAAATTAACGGGTATGGTAATTTTTACCGGTTTATGCTTATGAAAGGGTTGCTCTTCCGCCTGTTTTTGGATAAGGGCTTGGAGCATGACCGCCGCTAAAAAGGCGGTAATGCTAACGCCGTGGTCTTTGGCCAGTTTCTTTAGCTTTTCGGTTGATACCGTGCCCGATATCAGGTGATGAAAACGGGGAAATTCATGGGTGCCGCTTAGGCGATAGCTGGTTGCTTCCTAGCGGGAATAGGGGTAGTTTCCGCTACAAAGCGGGAAGCAATCTTCCAGTTCTTTTTTTGATGGCTTTTCGTCAAGGGACAGAATGCCGTGGGTGTGGGGTATGGTAAGGCTCTCTTTTAAATGCAGGTATCTTGCCACCAAGTTTTTCAGGTAGACAAGCCCGCCTGACCCATCGGTTACGGAATGAAAAAATTCCACCGCAAGCCGGTTTTGGTAATAAAGCACCCGGAAACAGCCCTGCCGGATGGCCTTGATACCCATGGGTGTCAGCGGGTAGGCGTAATCTTCCTGAATAACGGGAGAAGAACGCATCTGCTCTAAATAGTGCCAAAAGAAGCCGCCTTTTAAACGCACATAAAAAGTGGGAAAGCGATCGTACAGATCGTTCACCGCTTGCCGGAGTATCTCGGGATCAAGGGGCGCGTCAAGCTCGCAGGACAGGCGAAAGACATTGCTCCATCCCTGCTTCATCACGGCGGGGAAAATAAGCGCGGCGTTGTCCAATCGGAACCATTTAGCCTGGGAAGCCTTTGTCACACGTACCTCCTTAAAACAAGATACCTTACTTTACTATGAAATCCACTTTCTTTCAATCGCTTTCCTCTGCTATAATGCATAAAAAGATTGAGAGGGGATTGAAGATGGAGTGTGTAGTGAAGACCTTTTATCAGTTGACGCTGGATGAATTATACGAAATTTATCAGTTGCGCATCGACGTGTTCGTGGTGGAGCAACAATGTCCCTGCCGGGAGATTGACGAACTGGACAGGGGAGCCGTTCATGTGTTTCTGCGGGATGAAGCGGGCATCCAGGCTTATATCCGGGTACTAAAGCCCGGCGCCAAGTTTGAAACAGCCGGCCTTGGTCGTATCATTGCCAAAAAACGGGCTGTTGGTCTTGGCGCACGCATCGTAAGGGAAGGCATCCGGGCGGCTAAAGAATATTTTAATGCCGATGTTTTAACCCTTGAAGCGCAGGTTTACGCCAAGGGATTTTATGAAAAACTGGGTTTTGTTCAAACCTCCGAAGAGTTCTTGGATGTAGGCATCCCGCATGTGAGGATGGAAAGACATGGACAAAAGCCGTGATAAGGTAGGTTTTTCCTTGTCACTAAGGGTCAAAATGTGATAAAATGTACCCGTTAAAACTAGCGGTCTGCCGATGTCCTTTGGACGGGTTTTTCCTTATAATTTAGCTAGGCAGACGCACGGAAGGATACTTATTCAATGGCAGTAGGATCATGCGTGTTCGTTATTGTGAACCGAGGAAACGCCAACCAGCTTCTGCAAGTGGTGCAGCATCTGGGCGCTCTTCGGGGCACTATTTTTTTAGGGGAGGGAACAGTCCCTTCGCGCTGGGCAAACTGGTTGGGCATCAGCAAAACCGAAAAAGAAGTATTGCTCATCGCTGTGCCCGATGAGCTTCGGAACAATCTATATAGCCTGCTCAGGCAGCGTTTTCAGATGCACAAGCGATATAAAGGCATCGTGTTTTCGGTACCCTATCGGGCGTTCCATCCGGAAACGGGCACACACCGCCCCTTCAACCGCTATGAGGATGCCCCCTATGTATGCTTAATGACGGTGGTCGAAAAAGGGCTTGGGCAAGAGTGTATGGCGCATGCCCGTGCAGCAGGCGCCCAAGGCGGCACTATTATTCATGCGCACGGAGCCGGGGTGCCGCAAGATTTTTATTTTCCTCTGGTAATAGAGCCTCAAAAGGAAATTGTTTTGATTGTCACAAAGCGGGAAAATGCCACCGCTATCAGGGACAATATTTATACGCAAATGCAGCTGGAGCGTAAAGGTTCAGGTATTCTTTTTGCGTTGCCCGTTACTCAGACACTGGGATTGTATGAGGAGTGGCAGCAGGAAAGGAGAGCCACATGAACTTGTTGCGCAGAAAATTTGATGAAGTACTCCGTTCCCTCCTGCCGGTCGTGGTTTTGGTTATGCTTTTGTCACTCACTTTGGTCAAGGCCGATGAGCAGACCATCGCCAACTTCCTTCTGGGCGCCCTGCTGTTATTGGTGGGCCTTGGTATCTTTTTATTGGGCGTGGATTTGGCCATGATACCTATCGGTACACACATGGCGACGGAAGTGGCAACCTCTAAATCCATTTGGCGCATTGCCCTGCTTGCTTTTTTGATGGGGCTTTTGGTCACCGTTGCAGAACCCGACCTGCAAATTTTAGGCGCTCAGGTGGAAGCTGCCTCCGGCGGCGCCATTTCCGGCCGGATGATGGTTTTTTTGGTGTCGGTGGGTGTGGGTTTCCTGATCACCTTGGGTACCATTCGTTTGCTGAGCGGAAAGATGAGCTATGCCATGTTCATGGCCTTAGCTTACGCTGGGATTCTTATTTTATCCATTTTCGTGTCCGAAGAATTTTTGGCCATTTCCTTTGATTCTTCGGGCGCTACCACAGGCGCCCTCACAACGCCCTTTATTCTTGCTTTGTCAGCAGGCTTATCTAAAGTCAAGGGAGGCAAGTCGACTGAGGAAGATTCTTTCGGCATGGTAGGCGTTATGTCCGCGGGACCCATGTATGCCTTAATGCTCATGAGCATTATTACCGGACAAAAAAAGATTGTCGGTTTTCCGGCCGCCACAAAAACTCTTAGCGCAATTGAGCTTTTTCCCCATGAGCTGCTCAATGCCGTGATTGCCTTGGCTCCCTTGTGCGCCATGTTTTTCTTTTTGAATTTTATTCACTTCAAGGCGCCCAAGCGTGAAATTATGGGTATTATTAAAGGTATTATCTATACCATTTTTGGTCTGGCTTTGTTTTTAACAGGAGTCAACTCCGGTTTCATGGATATGGGCAAGCTTATTGGCGCAAGGATTGCGGGCAACTATCTCTGGCTTTTGCCGGGCGTAGGGCTGATGCTTGGCGCTATTGTGGTGCTGATGGAGCCGGCCGTCATTGTCCTTGGACACCAAATTGAAGAGGTGACCGGCGGGCGTATTCCCTTGAATATGATTAGGCTCACCCTGTCAATTGGCGTTGCCCTTGCCATTGGCTGTAGTATGCTGCGCATCATGATACCTTCGGTTAAACTGTGGTATTTCTTGTTGCCCGGCTTTTTGCTCGGTGTTATTTTGTCTTTCCAGGCTGATCCGGTCTTTGTAGGCATTGCCTATGATGCCGGCGGCGTTGCTTCAGGCCCCATGACGGCCACCTTTGTTCTTGCCTTTGCGCAGGGCGCCGCCATGCAAATTCCTACTGCTAATGTCATGGTAGACGGCTTTGGCGTTATCGCTATGGTTGCCATGGCGCCGGTACTGTCCATTATGATTTTAGGCGCTATTTTCCGCCACAAGGAGGCTACTGTGCCAGAAAAAACCAGACAACCCTTACCTGCTTCCGCTCACCTTGCAGGGAAAATTCAAGATTATGATTGCGTTATTGCCATCTTAGAGAAAGGTCTGGCCGATGAGGCCGTGGCGCTGGCAAGAGAAACGGGCGCTCGGGGCGCAACCATTCTTAACGGACGCGGCAGCGGGGGACAGCACATGCATCTGTTCAGTTTCGAGGTTCAAAAGGAAAAAGAGGTTGTTTTCTGGCTGGTGGATGCCCGCATCACCGATAAGATGGCGCAGCATATTCATGATAGTCTGGATCTTGGTTCTCAGGGCAGCGGAACGGTGTTTATTCTGCCTTCGGGCGCTATTGGCTTGGATGCGCCCGTTACCATCGGGCAGAGTCCGCGCCACATGAGCGCAGAGCGAGAAACGGAAAGCTGAGTAAATCAATCAAATAACAATCCCCCCTGTATCGATTAAGTGGTACAGAGGGATAATTTTTAAGAAAACACGGGCTTTGGTTTGCGTTTATTCTTCCGGGACGTTTTCAAAAAAGTCATTTTTTTGGATGTCGTTACCTACACGGGTGCCTGCTAGGCCAAACTTGGAGCTGTCGTACTTGTTGTTCTTACCCATCTGGTGGTTTTTATTCTGCGAACGGTGCAGCTTGAAGGCGGCTTCCGCCAGCTTCAGCGGCGTTTGGCCATCAAGCTTTTCATGCGGGGTTTTCCAATCCATCACGATAGGGTTTTCCTCATGCAGATGCAGGTACAGTTTGCTAATTTCCCATGTGCCGAATTCCTGGGTGCTCTTTGGGTCCACGCTTTTTTTGCCGGCTTCATGAAAGGCGTAGACGGCAAGTTCCGAGCAGACGCGATGAGCGGAATGGCCATACTCTCCGTTTACATCATGGCTGATGAGCACCTTGGGCTTGTACTTGCGTACCAGCTCTACCACAAAGTCCTCCACCTCGTTTTTGCCCCAAAAGTCATACATTTTTTTCATGGTCGGTTGGTTTTTGTCTCGAAACTGTCCGATGACCGGATAGTTACGAATGCCCATAGACCATAGGCCGTTGAGCAGTTCGCTTTGGCGCATATTGTTGGCACAAGTTAGGTAACAGACAACCACGCGCTTGTTTCGTACCCGTTCATAGTAGGGGATGGTGCCACCCATGAACAGCAGCTCATCATCGGGATGCGCTACCAGTACCATCAGGTCGGCTGTTTCATAGGTGGGCTGCCAGCGCTGCACCCAGTCGGGCGGGGTATGGCCCTGGAGGACGAACAGCTCGCCCAAGATGATGTTTGCGCTTTCATTGGCCTGCATCACCAAACGCAGGCCACCGCCGCCTTTGACTTCCACATATTCGTGCGCAAAGCCGCTATCATCGCTTTGGGCAACTTCCTGATCGTTCTGATAGAGGGTCCAAGTATCGGGGCGGGTTCCCCAGCATAGGTAAAGCCCGCCGCAGTCAAAGTGTTTGGGGAGTTCAATGCGGATGGTCGATTCTCTGCCCATATTGCCGACCCATACGGTCATGTACTTTTTGTCGGTGATGTTTTTGCGGGCGGTTGATCCGCCGTTCAGATAGATACGGCAATCGCGGGTGACATCAATGGCTTCTTGGGCCAAAGAACCAACAGGGCAAAGCGGGAGGGTAAAGAGCAGAAAAAGCAGGCAGCATAGCCGTTTCAAAATGGTGTGAGTGTTTGTTGTCTGTTTTGTCACGGTTTCAATCCTTTCAGTTAAGGAACACCGCAAAAGGGTGCTCCATTGTTTGCCTACTTATTTTATCGTATCGTAGGTGAAATGGCAATGAAAAAGAGCTGCGGCAAGTTTTACGTTGCCACAGCTCTTTTAGTTCATTTTACGGCTAAAGGAGATTACACACTTTCCAAAATTTCGCCATAAGAAGGCAGCGGCCATAGGCTACGCTCACTAAGAACTTCTGCTTTATCGGCGATGGAGCGCATTTTATTCATTTCGGGCAATACCTGATGGCGATATACCTGTGTTTTTTCGATGGAACCTTGAGTGTTTTCTGCTGTTTTTAAGGCGCTTTCCAGCTGCTCAATGGATTTATACATGGCTTCGCACAGGTCGTTCAAGGCAAAAATGGTGTTCATTTCCGAGCCTTCCTTACCGATAATCGCCTTTTTGTGGTAGCTTGTCGTGCAAAGAATATCCAATTGCTTTAAGATAGCGGGCAAGAGATCCCTTCGGGCAATGTCCAGCATGCTTCGCCCCTCGATAGCAATGGTGCTTGAATAGTTTTCGGCCAGCACTTCCTGTCTGCTGAACAACTCGCCTTCAGAAAGGATGTTATACTTTTGAAACAGGGTCAGGTTTTTTTCTGTCGTCAGATAAGGTAGGCAGTCGGGCACGGAGGCCAGGTTTAATAAGCCACGTTTCTGCGCTTCTTTTACCCATTCCGCGGAGTAGGCGTTGCCGTTGAAAATGATGCGTTTGTGTTTTTTGATGGTTTGGACAATCAAGTTTTGGCAGGCGGTTTGGAAAGATTCGGCCTTTTCTAAAATATCGGCAAATTCGCACAAGGCATTGGCAACAATGGTATTTAAGACAATGTTGGGCGTTGCGGTGGAAGATGATGAGCCCAAGGAGCGAAACTCAAACTTGTTGCCCGAAAAGGCGAGGGGCGTGGTGCGGTTTCTATCGGAGGAATCCTTGGGAATGCGGGGCAGCATATGAACGCCCACACTCATTCCGCCCGTACTTTCTTTGACATAGGTGTTATGGTTTTCAAGCGCTTCCAAAACGCCCGTTAATTCTTCGCCCAAGAATATGGAAATGATGGCCGGCGGCGCTTCATAGCCGCCCAGGCGCCAGTCATTTGAGGCGGTCGCAACCGACAGCCGCAGCAAATCCTGGTGTTCGTCAACTGCTTTAATCACAGCGCAGAGGAAGATGAGAAACTGCGCGTCCTCCTGCGGGGTTTCGCCGGGTTCAAGCAGGTTGTAGCCGGTATCGGTACACAGGCTCCAGTTATTGTGCTTGCCCGAACCGTTGATACCCTGGAAAGGTTTTTCATGCAACAAACATACCATGCCATGATCCTGAGCGGTGTTTTTAAGCAAGTCCATCATCAGTTGGTTATGATCGGTGGCGGTGTTGGCATCCTCATATACGGGGGCAATCTCATGTTGGGCGGGCGCAGTTTCGTTATGCTCGGTACGGCAAGGGACGCCCAGCTTCCATAGCTCCTGATTGAGGGCATGGCTAAAAGCTTTGACCCTTTTTTGGATGGAGCCAAAGTAGTGGTCGCTTAATTCCTGCCCCTTAACGGGCGGTGCGCCAAAGAGGGTACGGCCCGATACCTTAAGGTCGGGGCGTTTATTATACATTTCCTCGTCGATCAGGAAAAATTCCTGCTCTGCCCCCACGGTGGGAATCACACGCTTCACATCCCTGTTTTGAAACAGGCGCAGGATGCGCAGACTTTGGCGACTGATTTCATCCATGGAGCGCAGGAGGGGCGTTTTTTTATCCAGCGCTTCACCCGAATAGGAGATAAACACGGAGGGAATATATAAGGTTTTTCCTTTGATAAAGGCATAACTTGTCGGGTCCCAGCCGGTATAGCCACGAGCTTCAAAGGTTGCCCGAAGACCGCCTGTGGGCAAGCTGGAGGCGTCAGGCTCTCCCCGCACCAGCTCCTTGCCGCAAAAATCCATCATGACCCGTCCGTTTCCATCGGGGTTGAGAAAAGCTTCATGTTTTTCGGCGGTCACGCCCGTGAGCGGCTGGAACCAATGGGTAAAGTGCGTGCAGCCCTTTTCAACCGCCCAGTCTTTCATAGCGTTTGCCACCACATCGGCCACCTCTTCGGACAGGGGTTTGCCGGTTTTTCGGGTTTGGGCAAGGGCTTTGAAGGTTTCCTTGGGAAGCCTTGAGCGCATGGCCTGCTCATTAAACACCAAGCTGCCAAAAATTTCCTGAATCATTTCTTCTCCTTACAGTAAGAAAATACCGCTTTCATCGCAGGCGGTACGTATCGCCTCGCTCCAATAGGAAGATTGCACTTCGCCTATATGACGCTTTTCTAAGAGCACCATACACATTCTGCTTTGGCCGATACCGCCGCCAATGGTGTAGGGCAGCTCGCCTTGAAGCAGGGTACGGTGGAAGGGGAACTTTTCACGGTACTGGCAGCCTGATTTTTCAAGCTGGCTTTTGAGGCTTTCGGGGCTGACACGAATGCCCATGGAACTGATTTCAACAGCCGTTTGAATTGTTTCGTCCCATAAGAGAATGTCGCCGTTGAGCGCCCAATCGTCATAGTCGGGGGCACGGCTGTCATGGGGCTGGCCAGACTTGAGCTTATCGCCAATTTGCAAAATACAGGCTGAACGGTGTTCCTTGGTAAACAAGTATTCCCGTTCCTTGGGGGTTTTGTTCGGATACAAATCTTCCAATTCTTGGGAGGTAATAAAGCTTGCTTCCCGCTCAATATCGGTTGTAAGTTGCGGAAAGCGCCACTTGAGCATGTCGTTGGTAATGCCGATGGCGGTGATGATGCGCTGCATGGCGTCTTTTAAGGTGGCCATGGTGCGCTGCTTTTCAGTAATCACCTTTTCCCAGTCCCACTGGTCCACATAGATGGAGTGTAGCGGCCCCATGGTTTCGTCCCGGCGAATGGCGTCCATGTCGGTATAGAGACCTTCACCGACAGGAAAGCCGTATTGTTTCAGAGCGAGGCGCTTCCATTTAGCCAAAGAGTGAACTACATCCAGCTGGGTATTGTCGTCCTTCACCTCAAAACGGACAGGGCGCTCAACGCCTGACAGGTCATCGTTCAGGCCGGATGCGGTCTCTACAAACAGGGGGGCGGACACCCGTTTTAGGTGTAGCGCCCTTGACAGCGCCTGCTCAAAGGTGCTCTTAATCATCCCAATCGCTTCTTGTGTTTCATACAGGGAGAGTAGGGGCTTATATTCTTGTTGACCAAGTGCTAAAGGCATGGGATATCCTCCTTCAAAGAATGCTTCATTATAGGGGGCAAAAACGAGCTTTGTCAATTTAGTGGCAGGAAAGGGCTGTTTTTTTGCTGTTTATAAGAAAAAACCGCAGCACCCTTGAATGCTGCGGTCAAAAAGTTTGTGAAGATTAATCCTCGTCGTCCTCGTCCTTTTCGGCGCTTTCGATAACCTTTTGCGCCACATCGGCGGGCACTTCCTCATAGCGCTCAAAGGCGGTGGTGAATGAGCCTCTTGCCTGGGTCATGGAACGAAGGTCGGTGGCATACTTGGCCATTTCACTCATGGGAACCTCGGCAATGACTTGCTGTTGCCCGTCAACCTGGTTCATGCCCATGATGCGGCCACGGCGCTTGGACACATCGCCCATCACATCGCCCATGTACTCATCGGGAACCAGCACCTCGACCCGCAGGATAGGTTCAAGCAGAACAGGGGATGCCTCCTTACAGCCTTTTCTGTAGGCGATGCGGGCGGCAGTCTTAAAGGCCATTTCAGAAGAGTCTACCGAGTGGGAGCTGCCGTCATAGAGCTTGGCGCGAAGGCCAACCATCGGGTAACCGGCCAAAACGCCCTTGACGATGTTTTCCCTCAGGCCCTTTTCCACGGCGGGGATAAAGTTGCGAGGCACGGCGCCGCCGACAACCGCATCGACAAACTCAAACTCGATGTTGGTATCGCCAATAGGGCTGAATTCAATCCAGACGTCGCCAAACTGACCGTGGCCACCGGTTTGCTTTTTATGGCGGCCCTGGCAGGAAACGGTCTTGCGGATGGTCTCCCGGTAGGGGATACGAGGATCACGCAATTCGGCCGTCGCGCCAAACTTGGATAGGAGCTTGGCGGTGGTAATATCGATATGCAGCTCGCCCTGACCCGACAGAATGGTTTCGGAAGTTTCGGCGTTCTTTTCAAGGCGCATGGAGGGGTCTTCTTCCATCAGGCGGTTAAGTCCGGTAAAGACCTTGTCTTCTTCGCCCTGCTTGGCGGCGAATACAGCCTTGGAAAGGCCGGGTTCGGGATACTCAATACCCGGGTAGCTGATAGAACTGGCCGCATCGCATAGGGTATCACCGGTGGCTGTAGTGGATAATTTAGACAGCGCACCGATATCGCCCGCGTTAAGCAATTGGGTGGAGAGTTGCCTTTTGCCCCTTAAAATGAATAGACCACCGGATTTTTCCTGCTTGTCCTTGGTTGAGTTATACAGGGCAGTCTGCGGGGTAATGGAGCCGCTCTTGACCTTAAACAAGCTGAGCTTGCCGACAAAGGGGTCGGATATGGTCTTAAACACAAAGGCGCTGAAAGGCTCATCGTTACTGCAGGCGCGTTCTACCGGTTCGTCAGTCTTGGGATTAACGCCTACAGCCTTGCTGTTTTCAGGGCTGTTCAGGTATTTTTTGATAACTCGCATAAGGCTTTCGATACCGATGCCTTGGGTAGCGGAAACAGCGACCACAGGCACGATTGTGCCGGCGGCCATGCCTTGCAGGAAACCTTGGGCGATTTCATCCGGGGTCAGGAAGCCCTGATCAAAGTATTTTTCGATCAGCTCATCGTCGTTTTCGGCGGCGGCTTCGGTAATTTCTTCGTTATATTGGGCGATGATGTCGTTTAAGCTTTCGGGAACGGGCACTTCTTTAAGGTTTTTTCCAGAGCCTTCAAAGGCCACATTTTCAAGGATGTTCACAACGCCCTTAAAGTCGGGGCCGTAACCGATGGGGATAATCAGCGGCACAACGCTATTGCCATAGCGCTCTCGAAGATCGTCCAGTACTTTTTTAAAGTCGGCATGATCCCTGTCCATCTGGTTGACGATGAACATGCGGGCGACGTTGTTGTCAACGGCCATTTTCCAGGCTTTTTCAGCGCCGACGGACATGCCGCTAACGCCGTTGACCACGATGCAAGCTGTTTCAACTACACGAAGGGCGCCAAGAGCTTCACCCACGAAATCAAAGTAGCCGGGGCAGTCGAGGATGTTGACTTTGGTTCCCCGCCATTCTACGGGCGCTACTGACGCGCTGATAGAGATACCGCGTTTGTGTTCTTCCGGGTCGTAGTCGGTCACGGTGGACCCGTCTTCTACCTTGCCTATCCGGTCAATATGTCCGGCGGCGTATAGGATTGCCTCGGTTAACGTGGTTTTCCCCTCAGCGCCATGCCCCAGGAAGGCGATGTTACGAATGTCTTTTGTTAAATAGTCAGCCATGTTTACCCCCATAATCTATTTTATCTTTCTATTTCCAGAATGATTTTACGGTCATCATTCTACCATATTTACGGGGTGCTGGCAAGCAAAGAAAAGGGAGAATGTCCTTGGCGACCAAGGCGCCCCAATCGCAACCGGAGGACAAAAGGCTTCTGTCAGCCGCATGACGAATAGAAATTGCAAAGAAAATTAAAAATTTTAGCACTCAATGTTTAAGAGTGCTAAAACCTGTGTATAATATAGTAGGACGATAAGGAAAGCGGTTGAAGTAAATCGCAGCATCAGCGTTCAAGGCAGAGGCGGTGAACCGCCATAGATTATAAGGAGGTTTTATTGTATGTTTATGCCCAGTATTTTTACAGAAAATTTGTTTGATAATTGGTTCAACTTCCCCCGCGCCAGGGACGTAAGGCAAAGGCTGTACGGCAAGGAAGCCGCACATGAAATGCGAACGGACGTTAAAGAGCATGAAGACCGTTTTGAACTATCCATTGACTTGCCCGGTTTCCGCAAGGAAGATATAGATGTTACTTTGGAAAACGGCTACTTGAGCATTTGCGCCACCAAAGAAGACAACAACGAAGAGAAGTCTGATGAAGGCAAGCTCATTCGCAGGGAGCGCTTCTGCGGTACCATGCAGCGCAGCTTTTATGTGGGAGATGTACTCACCGAAGAAGACATTGGCGCCAAGTTTGAAAACGGCGTACTTGAACTGAACATTCCCAAGAAGGAAAAACGGCTGCCCGAAAAGAAAACCATTTTAATCGAAGGCTAAGCCATATATCAAACAACAGGCCCTGCTTATGCGGGGTCTTTTTTGCTGTTCAAGCTTATATCTGAGTGATGATTGACAAATCAATAAAAAATTTCCTTGCGGGAAACTTATTTTTCTGATACATTCAATAGACTTCCTGCCACTTTGCGTTTACAATACGAGTAAAGATGCAAAGCGGTCTTGCGGAGTTGTTTGACATGGGGGTTTATAGGCAATATGCTCCTTTTATTGACTTGGCTGTTCATGAAAAGGACGTTGAGGAAACCAAGCGATTAATACGGCTGCTGATTGAAAACAGCCATTCTCTAACTACTTTTACCCAGTCGCCACTATATACTCATCTACCCCAAAAATCAATGGAACCTGCATTTGTGGAGCGTGTCAAGGCGGGTTTAATCAGGAGCTTCACCGATGAAGAAGATTTTGCTTATATGCAAGGGGATGCTTATTGGGAAGATTTAAAAAATATCGCTCAAAGTTGCTGTACGGAAGAAAGGAAGTAAAAAATGGATCATCAAATCGATAAAAGAGATTTGAACTTACTCAAAAAAGACCGATATACCTTTGCGGTTCTTTCCCGCATCTTGGGCAAGCCATGCCGTCTTGTTTTAACGGATCATGAAAAATTAATCATTTGCCACTCGGGCAATCCTTTTCCTGTCTGGGTTTGGACGCCGGACAATCTAAGTTGTCAGGAAAAAGAACGGGCATGGAACATTACTATGGAAGCCTGCCCATTAAAAGACGGGCATACCTATAACCTAAAATACGAGCTGGCGGAGTATTTTATTCAAAAAACAAAGGGGTGGGAGCTTTCTGTTCTTACGAACTTATTTGCTTATGATTGCCCGCAAAGCATCGTTCCTACCATCAAGGTGGATGGAGGTTTGTATATTTGCACGATGGAAGATTTGGAAGAGGCGACGGACTTTCTTCTCCGTTTTGGCAGGGAACTTAATGTTCATACGGAGGATAGAGACCGCAAGCGTGAAAAGGCGGTCGAGTGTATCAGCGGTAACAGGTTTTTTCTTTGGCATGACGCTTCAGGCAAGTCGGTGGCAAGCTGTTACTATAACCTAAGCGATGACCTTGCCTGCTTGGCGGGCGTGTATACCCTGCCCGAATATCGCCGGAAACATTATGCCCAGAACTTGGTCTATGAAGTAAGCGAGCTTGCTCGGGGCAAAGGCTACATGCCCATGCTTTATACTGATGCAGACTATGCCGCCTCCAATGCTTGCTACATGCAAGTCGGTTACGCATTAAAAGGTAAGCTGTGTACGATTGGTTCTGTAAAGGAGTAATTTTCTGTCGTTAAACAGAACCACCATGATCATGGAGGTTTATGGTACAAAGACTGAGGGGCTGACCACGGCTGCAGCGCTGTAGGCTTGTTGTGTAAGCCTGTTGTCCGGCCGGCTGGCGGAGGCGCTTTACCCATACAGGATGGGGGATAGGTGCGAGTCCATCGCCAATAGTTATCCTACATAATATGTAACATGTGTTTTTTACGTTGCGAAGATGTTTTTCTAGAAGCTATATTACCGTTCTAATACCATTTCCAGCTCAATTAATTGACCGCCAATTACATCTTGTTTGATTTTTTTGCCTGTAAACCGAAAGCCCTTCTGCTTATAAAAACGAATGGCTTTTTCATTGCTTTCAAGTACAAACAGTAAAATTGGGCTCGGAGGCAGAATATCAATACACTCGTTTAATAATGCCGTACCAATTCCTAATTTTTGATGTTTTTCGAGCACATACAATCCTACGATTTCACAGGATGGCTGGATGCTTACAAAGCTTCTTGATACGGGAAGAAAAGAAATAAAGCCGACGACTTGCTCATCTGCCAAGGCAGCGAGAGTGTTTTCAGGGTATTGATAGGCTATCTTTCTGCAATTTTCAAAACTCATCCGCTCCAAGAGAGCGTCCGGCACCAAGCCTTGGTAGGTTTCCTGCCAAGCGGTATGGTGGACGAAAGCTCTGCCGTCTTTTTCCTTATTCGTTTCACATTTTTTAATGATCAGGTTCATATAAATTCCTCGATGGATTCCACTCATTTTATGTAATGGATTAAAATAGTGCAGATGCTTTTTTCATCATCGCTGTTTTACATGATATAAAACAACACCGAGTAACCTTTTTGGGCTGCATTCAAATAAAAGTCTTTCAGGGGCGAGAAGTATCCATAGACGTAGTCAAAAAAGTCGTCCTCTTCTTCACCCGGGTGTAAGGGGTAGATGGCCGCATCAAGCATCGCTTGGTAGTCGTACATCGCCTTGATTTTTTCTTCCGTCAGCGTTTGCAGATAGCCTGACGCTTCCCGCACCTGCTCGGGGTGCAGGAAAAATGCGCCGTAGTCCGTTTCAATTGCGCAGGCATTGATGTCCCTGAGGGGGACGACATAGCCCATCGGAGTTTCGCCTTCATAGGCCTTTTGGCAAAGCAGGAAGTGAATGGCTTGCCAGCATTTATCCACATCGATGAACTGATGTTCGCTTTCACCGCTTAGCGCGGCGCGTTCAAGCTCAAACACGTCGGTTTCACCGCTTATTAGGGCTTGCAGGCTGCTTTCGTCTACCGAAAGGAAGTTGCCGATCATGCTCATGGGGCCTCCTAAAAATCGAAACAGTTTTTCAAATAGAAAAGGGGGGACATTTTTTATCTGTTTACAGGGACATATCCTTTTTACAGTAAATGATGCCCCCTAATAGATACAGAGCAATTGCCCCGATAAACAAGATGATGGGGCCGATAAAAGCACCCGCTTCTTTGGCTACAATGCTGTCAGGGTCAAAGAGTGTAAAAAAAGTGAAATACTTGAACATTTTCGCCTTTTTGCCAGCATTTGCCAGCATTTGAAAGATGTACATGAGAGTCGGGATTCCCGCCCCGAATGCCAGGCTGTAGTTGCTTTGTGAAAAGATGCAGGAAGATAAAAAACAAATGCCTGCAATCAAAAAGTGCAAAAATAACAGCCCTAAATTAAGCCTGAGCAGGTCAGCTACCAACAGTTCTTGGGGATACTTATAGCCGATTACAATAAGTTCAAGTACAGTGGTATAGAGCATCAATAGGCATACCCCGCTCAGGAGTGCTGATAGCTGTGTGATCACGATGGTTCTTCTTTTAACAGGCGCGGCTAAAAGCACGGCCATGGAACCGCTGTCCACATACTTGGCGATCAGGTCGTTTGCCCGCAAGATGGAATAGATCATCGGGAAAATAATCAGAACTGCCCCATAAAGGTACGAAACCATAAAGCCTAAGAGGGTGGTGGAGCCGGCCTTCATGCCCACAGCCGCCATTAAGCCCGGCATCATGGCATAAAAGCCGTCTAACATTTTCATCATTTTAGGGTCATAGAATCCGATGATAATGACCATGTACATGGTGAGGACAGCCATGAAAAACAGCAGCATGTTGATGCTTTTTTTCATTTCCCGCCGGTACAGCGTTCCGTTAATCATGCTTGGCCCCCTTCATAATAATCCATGAAAATGCTTTCAAGCTTTTGCTTTGAAGTGATGGTCACATTTACACCCGACGCGACACCGTCAAAATCTTTGGCGAAAGATGCCGCTTCTTCGGGGGTGCTTAGTGTCAGGTGATAGGTGCGTACATGCCGCTGCCGCAGCGTTTCCGCCGAATCCACGGTCACCAGCTTTCCGTTTCGGATGATGCCGATGCGGTCACAGGTACGCTCTACCTCCTCAAAAATATGGCTGGAGAGAAGAACAGTTTTTCCTTTTGTTTTTTCCTCATCAATCAGTTCAACAAAGCGATTTTGCATTAAAGGGTCCAGGCCGCTGGAGGGTTCGTCCAAAATCAAAATCTCCGGGTCGTGCATGAAAGCGGTAACAATGCCCAGTTTCTGCTTCATTCCCTTGCTCATCTTTTTGATTTTTCCCTTGGGGTCCAGTTCAAAGCGATTGAGCAGATCCTTTTGCTTTTGAGCGTTCGATATTCCTCTATACTTCGATACGAAATTTAAAAATTCCGTTCCCGTCATATCGTCAAAGAAATGAATTTCGCCGGAGATATAGCCAAGGTTTTTTTGTATTTTCGCGCTTTCTTTCCAGCAATCAAGGCCGCAAATCGTACAGGTGCCGGACTTGCTTTGAATAAATCCCATCAGGTGCCTGATGGCTGTTGTTTTTCCTGCACCGTTAGGGCCAAGAAAACCAAACACCTCACCTTTGTTCACCTGAAAAGAGACATTGAAGATTCCTTTTCCTTCACCGTAATCTCTTGTAAGGTTTTTAATCTCAATGACACGCATAGGCTTTTCTCCATGTAAAGCTTTTACAGAGCAAAAGATTCGTTTTACTTGCTTAATCGCTTATTTTGAATGGCCGTTCCGCTGACCTTGCCAAGTAATTTCCTGAACAATACCCAACCTGTGGCTAAGACGAACACAAGTTGGGTAAAAAAAGAGCAATGAGTCGGTTTCTGAGCGGTTTTCTAAATCCCATCATGCACAAGAACGGATGGGTTATTTATCGGCTTTAGCTTTAGCAACTATACGCATCAGCTGCAAAGAAATTTCATACAGAGCCACCATGGGCAACAACAACATTAACTGACTTACAACGTCAGGCGGCGTCAAAATGGCGGCAACAACGCTAAGGCCAAGAATGACGTATTTACGGGATTTTGCGGCGCTTTCGTAGGTAAGCCAGCCCTTTCTTGCCATCATGTACATAACCACGGGCATTTCAAACATGACTCCGAAAGGAAGCACAAAGGTAAGAACGAAGTTGAAGTATTCTTTCACGTTCCACAAGCTTTCGGCAACACCTTCGGCTGCCTCCCAAAACAAATCAACCGTTAGCGGGAAGATGACCAAGTAACAAAAGACAATGCCGGTGATAAATAGCAGCAGAGCGATAAAAAACAGTAGTTTAAACACACGTTTTTCATGCGGGTACAATGCCGGACGGACAAATGACCAGATTTGCCAGATAATAACAGGCATCGCCACCACCACGGCTCCCACCAAGCATACCTTGAACTTCATGACCAGCGCGTCGGACACGGCGGTTGCCACCACCGGTATTCCACGCAATGTAACGGGCCTTAGGATGAAAGTGACAAGCGGTTCACAAAAGACATAAAAAAGCACCACAAAAGCAACCAGCACCGCTACGACCGATATAAGCAATACCCGTCGCAGCGCGGTAATGTGGCTGATGATGCTTTGCTTCTTCTCCGTTGTTGTTTCTTGGGTCACGGAGCTTATTTCTTTTCTTCAGTTGTTTCAGTTGCCGCGTCTTCGTCGTCTGACTTAACTTCCTGCTTAAACTCACGGATGCTTTGTCCAAGAGCCTTACCGACGCCCGACAGTTTGCTGCCGCCAAAGAGAACCAAAGCCAACACCAAAATTAATAAAATTTCTGTAACACCGATACGCATAATTATTTCTCCTTCTTCTCTGTTGTTTTGTCCTGTTTTTTCATGGTTTCACGTTCCGCCTGTTTCAGGCTTTTTTGAGCGTCGTCCAGGGCGCTTTTTAAGTCTACCCGCGGATCAAGCTCTTTGACTTGAGTGGCAATCTCCCGTTCAGTGTCCTTCAGGTCCTCAATCACATCGTCAAGGCCCATGGCTTCCTTGAACTCAGCGTACATTTTTTTCATTTGTTTGAAAAACCGAGCCAAGGCACGGGCAACTTTGGGCAAGTCCTTAGGACCGACAATGAAAAAAGCAACCATTAAAATTACAATTATTTCGGAAAAGCCAATGTTGAACATCGTGTGTTTTGGTCGCCCCTTTCGATTGGTGCTACTATTATAGCACAGTCTTTCAAATTTGTTTAGCGGATAAATGGCCGCACCTTGGGCTTTCGCTCAAAGCTGCGGCCATGAGAATGAAAAAGCATTTTAGGGATTTTCAGGGTCGTCTACTAAATATTTCTCGATCAGCGCCTGCGCGTAAACAGGAGAGAGAAATTTTTTGGAATAGAAGCCCTTGCCGCCGTTGGAAGCTTGCACAACATCTATGTCGGCATATTGTTCCTCCAAGGCAAAGCGGGCTTGCGCGCCAAGCAGCTCATCCTCTGTAAAGTAAAAAGGCGGATTCTTGAACTTTTGAAACTCAGCAGGCCGTGGATAGAGTGCCGAATCGTTGCGGGCAACCACGGCAATGGTGTGTAAAATATCCTTTTCTTCGATGAGGGCGGCAATCTTGGCGTATTGGTTGGTCATGATGCTTTCATCAAAATACCATATATCCTTACGCCCCTTAATAACGGAAATAAATTGAAGCTCGCTCGGAACATCCGCTGCGCCGATGGTTAAAAGCAAAGCTTGCATCTCTTCTTTATTCAAGCCGTTGACCGGATGATTCAGCAGCCACTTGTGGCCTGTAACCCGTTGCTTTTCGGTATTACTGCGCAGGCACTGGTACAGTGCCTGCGCGTTGGTTAGTACGTTTTGTTCGCTCATTGATTATGCGGGAAGCAGACCCTTGGCTTCCAGCTCGTCTGCAACGTCTTTGAGGTCAAACTTTTCAAGCGTCGCGCGGGTGGGGCAACCAAGTTTTTCATCCCAGCCAAATTCACGGTAGAACAGGGTCAGCGTCTTTTGCCAGTCTTCACGCTCAAGCTTCACGGTGCCTTCAGTGAAAGGCGCCTTGTCGGGATCCATGTCGAAGATGAAGTTGGAGATCACGTCATGCTCGTTGCGCATGTCGTTGGTGCCGGCCTGCAGGATGGTCATTGCGCGATGCAGTTGGATAATCCTTTCGGCAGCATCGTCCAGACGCTCTTCGGTCCAATCTCCGCCGGTGATGGCGCTCATGTACTGGGCTTCCACGCTCAGGTCGCCCTTGTACTGGCGTTCCTTGCGGGGGCTGAAAGTCATAGGCCATACCCAGTTGCACAGGGTAAAGGAGTCATGCAGCACCTGGCGCACCACACCGAACTTGGCAAACTTTACCTTGGCTTCGTTGATGGGGGTGTAGTTGGCGGGCTTGTCAAGAGCGCCAACGCCGAAGAGGTCTTCAATGATAATACGCTGAATATCATAGGGCAAACCGGAACCGGTAATGTTGACGATAGTATGGCACATACCGTCACGGTTGTAGAGAATGTTGGTGAGCATGCCGACTTGGGCCGCGCACTCGTTGCCGTGGTGGCGTTTGCCGCCCAAGGGCCCCCACAGCGCCATGGCCTGAGAGTGCAGGTAATCATCGCCTAAGATGTCGTGGTATTTTTCGCTTACATAATAGGCACCCATGGTCAGGTTGTAAAGGCTATGTTCGGGGTTGATAAGGCAAGCAACGATGTCGTTAAGGAAGGTCAAGTCGCCGGTTTCACGCTTGGTCCAGTCGATGGCGGCAAACTCTTCCTCGGTCAGGATTTGCTTCATCAGCTTATAGTCGTCTTTCATAAAATAGGAAAGGGTGGCAAGCAGTTCGCCGTAGTTATCCCATAGGCCCATATCGTCGTCTAAAATGGCGGAGTACATGCCGGCCATCATCTTGCCGTCGCCTTCTTCTTCCACGTCCTGATAGGTTAGGAACAGGGGGGACTCACGACGGTTGCCAAGGCAGGTGTTGGCGTGGCGGCCGGGGACGCCCCACTTCTTTTCCATTTGCGGCACGGCCATAGAGGCATAGCAGCGGATGGGGCAGAAGGTACAGCCGGTCATTTTGGCGGTGTACTTTTCGGCAACGGCGCCAAAGTCAAACACGGCTTTCTGGCAGCGGAAGCCAACCAAGGTAGGCTGCCCGGGGGCCGATTCACCGGTAACAACGGGACCGCCTTCGGCGGCGCCCCAGGTCATGCCGGGGTGGCCGGTCCAGCGGGAGCGGGGGTTGTCATACTCGGACCAAGACTGGGGTACGGTAGGCACAACGTGGTTGTTGTTGGAGCCGATCAGGTCTTTCATGACATAGTCGTTCAGCTCTTTTACACGCTTGGGGTCGGCCAGCTGCACACCTTTTTTACCGTTGAAGGCAATGGCTTTCAGCTTCTTTTGGCCAAAGATCTTGCCAAGGCCGGCGCCGCCGCAGTGGGCAATGCCGTTGATAACGCAGGAGAGGTTACACAGGTTTTCGCCTGCGGGGCCGATGGTGGTCACGTTGGTGCCGTTTTCAGTTTCCTTGGTAATTTCCTTGGTGGCGATGGTGGTAGTGGTACCCCACAGATGGGTGGCATCACGGAATTCCACCTTGTCGTCCTCTACATAGATATATACAGGGGTATCGCTTGAGCCTTCGATGATCACGGCGTCATAGCCGCAGCACTTCATCTGGGTGGCGGTGTCGCCACCCATGTGCGCATCAACAATGGCGTTAAACTTGGTGAAAGGGGACAGGGTGGAAATGGTCAAGCGGCCGCTGGTGGGGGCGCTTGATGCGGTATTGGGGCCGACGGCGAAGACAATCTTGTTGGCGACGTCTTCGGGTTTGGTGCCGGCGGGTACTTCTTCATACATGATGCGGTTGGCAATGCCTTTGCCGCCAATGTAGCTAAAGTATTTCTTGCTTGGTTCAACTTTAAAGGTTTTGTCCGTCAAATTTAAGCGGAGCAAATTGCCCATCCAGCCGTAAGTCATTTTCATTTACCTCCTTATAACGCAGCGGCTACGTCTTCCCACGGGATCATGCGCAGGGCACTGGTGGGGCAGCCGGCGACACAGGCGCCGCAGTTAATACACTTGGTTGATTTTCTGGTTTCCACGTCGATGCGAGGCATGTTCCAGGGGCAGGCCTGCACACAGGCGCCGCAGCCAACGCACTTTTCTTCGTCAATAACACGGGCGCCGGTTACGGGGTCGGGGGCGATGGCTTTTACGGGACAAATGCTCATGCAGGGGGCGTCGCCGCACTGCTTGCAGGTGTCGGGCGCAAAGAACCAGTTGCCATAGATGCCGTCCTTGTAAGGGTGGTCATCCTGGGGCCCATCGGCGCCAAAGTACATGTTTTGGCGTACACGGATGCGGGCCATGTAGGGGTGTACATCGCCATCATTGGCCAAGGTACAGTTGGCTTCGCAGCGCTGGCAGCCGGTGCACTTGGCACGGTTGGCAACCAGCAGGAAGTCGGGGGTAGCGATGGCGTCCACCAGGCCGGCTTCCGCCTGCGCCAAGGTGCAGCCCATCAAGTCTAAGAGACTGCCGGAGATTGCGACGCCGGCCAGTCCTTTGCCGGTCAATTTCATAAATTGACGGCGGGTTAATTCACGGTCCAGCGGCGTCTTTTTAATTGTAGCCATATCGATCCTCCTTGCCATTTTGTAGCATGATGAAGCTACGGTAATAGAATGCATCCTTTGCAAACGGCAGGCAAGGCGATTGCTCCCCCTACCCATTGGCGCACAAGGCCTCGTGGGTCTGGCACGCTCGGATCACAGTTGACTAAATTATAGCATAAAAAATGCCCCTTTCAAGAAGAAGAGGCATTAAATTAGCCATTATTCACAGGGGCGGGGGGAAATAGTCCCTCCTAACTTTTAAGAGGCGGGGAAAATTTGTCCCGCCAAAGTGTTTAAAGGTAGAAGTATCATGTTATAATAAAAAAACCAACCGTTGAAGGAGCAACCGACCATGAACCTGATGCATGAAGCCTTGATTCCCTGGACTCTGAACGGGCAAAGGCGGGGCGCTTTTTCCTGTACGCCCGAACACTTGGAGGAGTTGGTGCGAGGCAATCTTTTTGCTTATGGACAGCTTGATAACCCGGCGGATGCTTGCCAAATTTCCGTAGGCGATGAAATGGCCGTGCAGTTGCCCTATCCCGTACGACAAGAAAAAGAGTTACCGGAAGCCATCAATAACTTATTGCCGGTTACTTGCTCTTTTAGCCTTGCCCTTGAAGAGATTAGGCATTTAAGTCAAGCGCTATGCCGGGCGCGCCCTCTGTATGGCACCCACAGGGTGCTGATTGCCTGTGACGATCAGCGCGTTATTCGTGATGATATCGGGCGACATAATGCTCTTGACAAGGCGGTAGCGGCGGCCTTTATGGCGGGCTTTCATATGCAACACAGCGTTCTTGGCATCACCGGCCGTATCACCTCGGAAATCCTCTATAAGGTAGCCCGCGCGGGCATTCCCATTCTGTTTACCCGCAAGTATCCAAGTAATTTTGCTGTGGAGCTTGCAAACCGCCTGAATATCATGGTGCTAAGCGATGTTGAAGAAAAGGCGCAGGTATTTGGAGCAAATAGGCTAAAAGAAACGTAATAGACGGTTTAAAAAGCCCAAAAAGTCAGCCATAAGCCTACAACAGAGAAAAAGCTCAGTTGCTTTCCCTGAAAGGCTTTTTTGTCATGATGCGGGCGGCAATAAAACTGGTCAGGGGCGCGGCGCTGATAAGACCAAAACAGCCAACCAGCGTTACCATAATTTCCGCTACCACAAAGCGGTAGTTGAGGATATCAATCAGCGGTGTACCCTGTGCGTTAAAGTACAGCAACATGCTTAAAAAGCCGCCTGCGTAGCCCATAACCAAGGTGTTGGACATGGTGCCGATATCCATCCGGCCGATGGTAATGCCGGACATGAATAGTTTCTTTGCTGAAATATCGGGGACATGAGTGATAACTTCCGTGCATCCGGCAGCAATATCCATGGCAAGGTCGATAACTGCGCCCGCATTGCCGATAAAAATGGTGCAGAGAAACAATTCGTTCATGTTAAACTGCATGCCGCTTTGTGAAAGCAAAGGGACGATGTAGGGAAGTACCCCGCCATCAAGCATAAACAGCTTTGTAAACAAAGCCCCAAGGGCGATAGTAACCGCCGTGCCTCCAAAACCGCCTAAAATGGCGGTGAGCGCCCGCTTGTTAGCCCCGGCTATCAGCACGCACATGACAATGCCCAGTACAAATATCAGCCCAATCGCCGTTAGTATAGGCGGAAAGCCTTTGATAATCATGGGGATATAGACTTTCCATATTACGATTGCGGTAAAACCAAGCGATATAGAAGCGCCCAGACCCGAAGTACCGCCAAAGGCGATTAGCATAACAACAAGCAGACCCACAAGCAGCATCATCACGGTGCGCCTGTCATGGTCTACCAAGGTTCCGCTGATGCCTGATTCCCTGTCGTGTATCATGCATATGGCCTTATCGCCGGGCTTGTAGAGCTTGTCCTTATCCAAAGAGGCGTTCATATAGTTGTGCGCGGGAATCACCTTGCCTTTATGTTCGCCCTCGTTAATGCGGACAATGCAGTCTTGGGCGCCGGAATAAACGATTCCCAAGGGGTCAAGCATGTCGTCGTTAACGGAAAGAATTTCGACTTGTGCTCTGGGAATTACTTTTGATTCATTCTCAATGCCCTCGGGCAGCAGAAGAAGCAATGCACTTAGCAATAAAACAACAAGAAAATGTACCCATTTATTTTTAGCAAAACGCATCTAAACCTCCGAATAAATTGGTGCGGGAACGGTATCGTCACGGCAGATTGCAAACCTTGAGCGATAGAAAAAGGGGCTCAGGCACCATATTTGTATTTTCTAAGCTTAAGTTTTAAAAGACATCCCGCCGGAAAAAATGGCGGGATGCCTTGGGGGTAATGAGGATTATTTACTTGGCAGCAACGGAGTCAGCGGGAATTAAACCCATTGCGCTCATCATGCTGAAGAAAATATCGGTGTTGTCGAAGAAGCCTAAGAAGTTTTCCGCTCCGACACCCTGCGCGTATACGGGAATCTGAAGTCCGGTATGAGCATAAGAAGTGTAGGCAAGGCCGGATTTGTTGTTGAGGATGTGGGCACAGGTGACGGTGAGGGGCTCATAGCCGCCATACATGAAGCTTTCCTTTTCGCCGATAACGCGCTGGGCCTTGGGCAGCATGCTCATGGTGTAAGCATCCTTCAGGGTAGCGGTTTCGGTGGCGGTGAGAGTCAGGTCTTGGCCTTCTTCAAGGGTCAGGCCGTAGCTTTCTTTAACGATGGCCATGGCATCTTCAAAGGAGAGACCTTCTTCGCGCATCTTGGTAACGCGCTTGTCAAAATCTTCATAGGATATGTTCTGGTTATCCAGATAGCCAAAGTATGTATTGTACCAAGTGGTGGCAAAACCGATCGTGAGGCCGCCGGTCTCGTGGTCGCCGGTGACAACGATGAGGGTCTCGTCGGGATGCTCTTGGGCAAAGTCTACTGCAACCTGTACTGCGTCAGACAGGGCGATGGTTTCGTACATGGTGGTCACGGCGTCGTTGGCGTGGCAAGCCCAGTCAAGCTTTCCGCCTTCGACCATCAGGAAGAAGCCTTCTTCGTTGTCCAAGTAGTTGATGGCAGACTTGGTGAAGTCGGCAAGGGACAGAGAGTCGCCGCCTTCTTCGACGATGCGCAGACGGTCTACTTCGTACTGCATGGCGTCGGAACCGGCCAGATCGGGGGCGATCATCAGGATGCGCTCTCCGTCTTCGGGCTTGAGGCCGCGGATGGATTCGTTGTCGTTAAGGAAAGTGAAGCCGTTTTCCTTGGCGATTTCAAAAACGTCTTTCTGGTCCTTTTCTCTGCCGGTGGGATACCTGAAGCCGCCGCCGCCGATGAGGTCAAGGGTGGTGCCGCTCATGCCTTGCACAGCGATGTCATAGTAGCTGCTGCGGCTGGGAACCTTGGCATAGAAGGCTGCGGGGGTGGCGTGGTCAAGGGATACGCTGGTAAGGATACCAACCTTTTTGCCGGCTTCCTTGGCATACTCGGTAACGGGCTTGAACTGACGCTCTTTATTCACGTCGTAGTTGATAACGCCGGAGAGGGTCTTTTCACCGGAAGCCATGGAGCTCGCGGTGGAAGCGGAGTCGGGGCAGAAGCTGGTAGAGTCATAGGTGGTCATCAGGCCGCCGCTCTTGAAAGTGGTAAAGCTAAGCTCAGCGGGGACGGGGAAAGGAGAGTCGGGGTTGGCGAGGGTGCCTAAGAAATAGCGGGTTGCGGTAATTTGCGGGCTGCCCATACCGTCACCGATAAAGAAGAAGACATACTTGGCTTCTTTAGCGGGTTCTTCCGCCAGCGCCATGCCGGTCAGAGACAGCGTCATCACGAGGACGAGCAGCATTGCAATGAGTTTCTTGGATAGAGGTTTCATGTAAATACCTTCCTTTCTTGGTTTACGCCTTGAATGTTACATGATAGATGTTAAATCTGCCGTCTTCAGATGTAAATTTCATGACTGGCTCGTGTAAAATGTACACCCTCTGAATGTAAAATTCTTGGAAAATGTCAGCTATAAACAAATGGAATAATAGCGATTTACTTAGGCTTATGGGAGAAAATCATAAATCTTAAGAAAATGTAAGGCGCAAACAATATACACAGAATGGTCAAAAATAAAAAGGTTGACAAATTGGTTTTTACTTCCTATAATGTTAGGTGGACCTAACCATCGGGCCAATAAATAAGCAAGGAGTAAATAAAATGAAAAGATTGTTTTCTATCATTCTGGCAACTATCTTGGCGTTGAGCTTATTTGTTATAGGCCATGCCGACGAATATGTTGTTAAGGTTTCTTCACCCAGCGGCGCACCCGGTCTTGCGCTTGTAACCTTAGCGGTGCAAAATCCTGAAAACTATACCTACCTGACAGCTGAAACCATCACTGCCGAGTTCGCCAACGAAACGGCCGACTTTATCATTGCGCCCCTAAATGCCGGCGCTAAGCTGTACAAAGCAGGTAAATCCACCTATCAATTAGCGGCGATAGTTAGTTGGGGCAATTTGTTTCTTGCTTCTCAAAGGGAGAACTTTACCTTGGAAGATATCAACGGCGGGACAATCACCATGTTTGGGGAAAAGAACATCAATTCATCCATAGCCAAGTTTGTCTTGGCGGAAAACGGCATTACCCCAGGCAATATTGAGTATTTAGCCGGCGCCTCCAATACTCAAAAGCTAATGCTTTCCGATGCGCAAGCTATTGTGTTAACAGCCGAGCCGGCTTTAACGGCCGCCCGCATGAAAAATGATAAGATCACCGCTTATTCTATTAACGAATTATATAAGGCCGTCACTGGTCATGATGGCTTTACGCAGGCGGCGCTCTTTGTTAGAAAGCAAACTTTGGAAAACCACCCCGAAGTGGTGGATAATTACTTAAAACTGGTTGAAGAATCCTGCGACAAATGCGCTACGGATATAGAAACGGTAGCAGAGGCTGCCGCCAAAATGGAAATTTTGCCCAACAAAAAGGTGGCTATGCTTGCTATCCCCAACTGTAGCATCCGCTACATGAGCGCCTTGGATGCCCGTGAGCAGATAGAAATTACCGCCAACATCGACTTGGAGCAGTTTGGCGGCACTGTACCTTCGGACGATTTCTATTATGGAACAAAGTAAAGCAAAAGAGATATTAGCTTTTTGTCTTGGCATTATCTTAATCGGCTGTCTGATTCAGATGGCCGGTTATTTGAAAGGTGATGCGCTTGTATTTCCAGGCGTTAAAGAAATTTTACGGGCTTTTATACGCTTACTTATCACAAAACGCACCTATTTTTTAGTATGGACTACACTGAAGCATCTGATAGCCTCCATGGCTATTTCTTCGGTAATGGGTATTCTTATTGGCCTTGTGCAGGGAATGAGCGATTTTGTTAACAACCTGTTGAAGCCGCTTACCACCATGTTGCGCTCCCTGCCGATGATTGTGCTGATTGTTATCATTATGGTGCTGGCCAAATACAAATGGGTGCCTATTATCGCCCCGTCGTTGGTACTGATTCCCGTGATTAGCGAGGCCACCAATGAAGGCGCCAGGCGAATTGATAGGGAACTGCTGGATGTATATCGTTTACACAGCCATTTTAATTGGAGTGTGTTTATTCACGTATATCTGCCCCTAATGGCGGGATATTTAAAACAGGCTTACATCAATGCCGTAGGTATGGGTATTAAGCTGTCGATATCGACGGAGTATTTGGTACAGACCCGTAATTCATTGGGAAAAGCGGTGCACAGCAGCAGTTACTTTAATGAATATCAGG
Source organism: Clostridiales bacterium (assembly GCA_012837965.1). Classification (GTDB taxonomy): domain Bacteria; phylum Bacillota; class Clostridia; order Christensenellales; family Aristaeellaceae; genus DTU024. The sequence goes on from DUQF01000026.1 coordinate 142,022, forward strand.
ATGTTTACGCCTATGCGCTGGTGATGATTCTGTTGGTGCTTTTAGTTAGTGAGGTACCGATGTGGCTTGGGCGAAGGCTAAACGGGGCATCGCGAAAGCGGGAGAAGTAATCATAACTTGGTTGCTGAAAATCGATAATAAAAAGCGCTTCCTTGGTTACTAATCGTATTGATAACCAAGGAGGTTTTTTCGGAAAACTATAGAATATAGTAAGTGAATTTAAATAAAAGGCCGTGAAAGACAGACGTGGTTGTTTGTTAAAAAATACATATACTCATTGTATATTAAAATTTAGAATTCCATAAAACTTAATTTTCTCTCTTTATTCTTTTCTTTGTGATGATTTGGTTTCCTTGCTTTTCATGGTATAATAATAAGGTACGTGAAAGTAGTACACATGTTTTGAGCGGACGGTGGATGAGGTGACGGAAGAACAATTAACCGCCTTTGAAAGGCGTATTCTTTTTGAAGACAACCACGTGCTGGTTGTCTTAAAGGAACCCAACGAGCTGATCCAGGGCGATAAGACGGGCGATCAGGACCTGTTATCCAAGGTCAAAAGCTATGTGAAACACAAGTACGATAAGCCAGGCGATGCCTACATCGGCCTTGTTCACCGCATGGACAGGCCTGTTGGCGGCTTGCTTGTGTTTGCCAAAACCTCCAAGGCCGCCCAGAGATTAAGCGAGCAGCTAAGGGAAAAGAAGCTCAAACGAGAGTATGTGTGCGTTTGCGCAGGGCAGCTGCCCCCTGCTTTCACCCTGCGGGACTTTTTATACAAGGACACCAAAAGCAACATGGTCACCATTGTTCCCTCTTACCTCCGGAAAGGCAAAGAGGCTATTTTGCACGCCCAAAAAATCGCCTCTGTAGGCGATACCAACCTGGTGTGTATTCGCCTTGAAACAGGGCGGGCGCATCAAATCAGGGTACAGATGGCCGGCTTTAACAGCCCCCTCATTTTTGACCAGCGCTACGGCGGGGAGACTGGCAGAGGACAGATTGCCCTGTGGGGTATGCGGCTGAGCTTTGATCACCCCATTACCAAAAAGCACATGGTGTTTGTGGCTCCGCCCCCCTTTGAGGGCATCTGGCAGACCTATCAAAAAGAGCTGCAACTTTTAACCGGCCAATGGCCCACCATCATCGAACAATTACCGGAAGGAACCCTCGATTAATGGCAAAAGCCTTTTCCTACGAACTGATTAAAACCTGCAAACAGTCGGGCGCCAGATTGGGCGTCTTGCGTACCCCGCACGGCGACATTCCCACCCCCATTTATATGCCCGTTGGCACACAGGCGGTGGTCAAAGCCATGACTTCACGCCAGATGCGGGAGATTGACGCCAAAATTCTTCTTGCCAATACTTATCACCTGCACCTTCGCCCTGGCGAAAAGCTGATAGAAAAGGCGGGCGGCTTGCACAAGTTTATGAACTGGAACGGGCCCATCCTGACCGATTCGGGCGGGTTTCAGGTGTTTTCTTTGGCCAAGCTCAACCAAATTACCGAAGAGGGCGTCAAGTTCCGCAGCCATCTGGACGGCACGCTGGAAATGATGACCCCCGAAAGCTCCATGGCCATTCAGGAAGCCTTGGGCGCCGATATTGCCATGGCCTTTGACGTGTGCTCCCCCTATCCTTGCGACTATGACACCGCCAGGGAAGCCATGGAGCGCACCCATCGCTGGGCGGTTCGCTGCAAAGAAGCGCACACGAGGGAAGATCAGGCGCTGTTTGGCATCGTGCAGGGGGCGTTCTATGAGGATTTGCGCAAAGAAAGCGTCCGCTTCTTAACCACTCTTGACTTCCCCGGCTACGGCATTGGCGGCCTGTCGGTGGGCGAGCCCAAAAGCCTGATGTACGAAATTTTAGACAGCATGATGCCCCTGATACCCGTTCATAAGCCCCGCTACCTCATGGGTATCGGTACGGCCGACTGTTTGGTAGAGGGCGTGCTTCGGGGCGTTGATATGTTTGACTGCGTGCTTGCCACCCGTGTGGCCAGAAACGGTACCGCCCTGGTGCCCGAAGGCCGCCTGGTGGTGCGCAACGCCACCTACGCCGAGGATTTCCGCCCCATCCAGGAGGGCTGCGATTGCTACGCCTGCACCCACCACACAAGGGCCTATATCCGCCACTTAATTAAGGCCAACGAAATAACCGGCGCTCACCTCGTCAGCGTGCATAACCTAAGGTATTTGTTAAGGCTGATGGAAGAGATGCGGGAGGCCATTTTAGAAGACCGCTTCCTTGACTGGCGGCGGGCGTTTTACGAGCTTTTTGACATGCAAGGCTCTTTTAACCGGGAGGAAAACGCATGAAAAAGCAGGCCGAACTCCGCATGGAAAACTTGAGCTTTAAGTACGAGGGAGCGGAGGGTTTTGCCGTCAAGAATGTTGATTTAACCATCGAAAAAGGCAGCTTTACCACCGTCCTTGGTCACAATGGCTCGGGTAAAAGCACCCTGGCCAAGCTCATCAACGGTTTGTTTTTGCCTACCCAAGGCAAAGTTTTTGTGGACGGTATGGATACGCAGGATGAACAGCATACTTGGGATGTTCGCGCCCGTGCAGGGGTGGTGTTTCAAAACCCCGACAACCAGATTGTGGCCACTGTTGTTAAAGACGATGTCGCCTTCGGGCTTGAAAATATTGGCGTTCCCCATGAGCAAATGGAAGCGCGCATCGAAGAAGCGCTGGGCGCTGTAGATATGCTGGACTTTATCGACCGTGCCCCACACATGCTGTCGGGCGGTCAAAAGCAGCGGGTAGCCATCGCCGGCATTATGGCGATGAAGCCGGCCGCCCTGATTTTAGACGAAGTCACCTCCATGCTCGACCCCAAGGGGCGCAAGGAAGTCTTCGACACCGTGCGCCGCCTGAATAAACAGCGGGGCATTACCGTGGTGTGGATTACCCACTTTATGGAAGAGGCCGCTTTAAGCGACCGGGTGCTGGTAATGCATCGGGGCGAAATCCGCATGGATGGAACGCCCAGAGAAGTGTTCGCCAACGGCGATGCTTTACGCTCCCTGCGCCTTGACGTGCCGCCCATGGCTCTTTTGGCGCAGGAACTTGTCAGGCGGGGCATTGACATACGGGAGGATATTCTGTCCCTTGATGAAATGGAAAGGGAGGTGGTGGCAAAGTGGCGCTTGAACTGCAAAATGTAAGCCATACCTACCAGCCGAATACGCCCTTTTCGGCAGTTGCGCTGGACAATATTTCCCTTTCCATTGAAGACCGTGACCTTTTGGCTCTCATTGGGCATACGGGCTCAGGCAAAAGTACCCTTGCCCAGCACTTAAACGGCCTGATGAAGCCCACCAGCGGCCGGGTGCTTTTCAACGGCAAGGACATTAACGAAGACGCAAGTCGGCTAAGAGAGCTTCGCTTTCAAGTAGGGCTTGTGTTCCAGTACCCGGAGTACCAACTTTTTGAAGAAACGGTGGAAAAAGACATTGCCTTCGGTCCCCGCAACATGGGGCTGTCGGACGAGGAAATCAAATCCCGTGTGCTTGGCGCTATGGACTTGGTGGGCCTTAATCCCGAGGAAATCGGACAAAAAAGCCCCTTTGAACTCTCCGGCGGGCAGATGCGCCGTGTGGCGCTTGCAGGCGTTTTAGCCATGCGCCCCAAGGTGTTGGTGCTGGATGAACCCACCGCCGGCCTTGACCCACGAGCACGCAGCTTTCTGCTTTCAGATATTAAGCGCCTGCACCGAGAAGGAACCACCGTGGTGATGATTTCCCACTCCATGGACGATGTGGCCGCCCTCGCCACCCGCATTGCGGTGATGGACCACGGCAGCCTTGCCATGACGGGTACGCCTGCTGAAATTTTCGCTCAGCCGCAAAGACTTATTCAAATGGGGCTGAACGTACCGCAAGTCAGCCTGCTTGCAGGGCGCCTGATTGCGGCGGGACTACCCGTCAAGCCTTGCTTCCGCATGGAAGAAATGGCCGACCAGTTGGCCGAATTATTGAAGGGAGGGGATGGCGATGTTGCGTGACATTACATTGGGGCAGTATTACCCGGTGGATTCACCCATTCACCGCTTGGACCCTCGCACCAAGATTGTGCTCACCATCGTGTACATTGTGGCGGTGTTCTTTGGCAAGGGCTTGCTTGGCTACCTGCCGACGCTGTTGTTTTTGCTGCTTATCATCAAGCTCAGCGGCGTTCCCTTCACAATGATGCTCAAGTCCCTGCGGCCGCTACGCATCCTGCTGATTTTTACCTTTGTCTTAAACTTATTTTTCATATCAAGCGGCGAAGTCCTGTTTAGGTGGCGCTTTATCCAAATCACCAAGGACGGCTTGAGCCATGCTTTGCGCTTTTCCCTCAGACTTATTTTCTTGGTGCTTGGAACCAGCCTCATGACCCTCACCACGCCGCCGGTGGCGCTCACCGACGGGCTTGAAAGTTTATGCTCACCGCTTAAAAAAATCGGTTTCCCTGCCCACGAAATGGCCATGATGATGACCATCGCCCTCCGGTTCATCCCCACCCTGATTGAAGAAGCCGATAAAATCATGAAGGCGCAAAGCGCAAGGGGAGCGGACTTTTCATCAGGCTCCGTTACGTCAAGAGCAAGGGCCATGATACCGCTGCTTGTGCCGCTGTTTATTTCAGCTTTCAGGCGGGCGGGCGACCTTGCCTTTGCCATGGAAGCCCGGTGCTACCGTGGGGGCGAAGGGCGCACACGCCTGCACATCCTCAAATTCCGCAAGGGAGATGCCGTGGCATTTGTCATCACGGGCTTGTTAATACCGGTTACCATTTTTGCGGGGCGCCTTCTATGAACGCACGCCGTATTCTTTTAACTTTGTCTTACGACGGCACTGAATACGCTGGCTGGCAGTACCAGGAAAACGCCCTATCCGTTCAGGAAAAGGTGGAGGAAATTTTAAGCGCCATTGAAAAAACGCCCATGCGCATTGTGGGTGCAAGCCGCACCGATGCGGGCGTGCATGCGCAGGGGCAGCGGGCGCATTTTGATACCTTTTCCCGCATCCCGACCGACAAGTACCCCTTTGCCTTAAACGCCCTGCTGCCAAGCGATATCAGGGTGAATAAGGCCGCACAAGTAGCGGACACGCTCCACGCCCGCTTTTCGGCAAGGCGCAAGGAGTACCGCTATCTTATCGACAACCGCCGCCATGCAAACGCCCTGACCCAGAGGTTTGCAGCCCATGTGCCGCTTCACCTTGATGCCGAAAAAATGCATCAAAGCGCCCAAAACTTGGTGGGCGCCCATGATTTTGCAGCCTTTGAAGCCTCGGGCGGGACGGCCAAAACCACCGTGCGTACCATCGAAAGCGTCAGCGTGAAGCGGGAAAACAACTTGGTAGAACTTCGTATCACAGGCAACGCCTTTTTATACAACATGGTGCGCATTATTGCCGGCACCCTAATTCAAATCGGGCAAGAGAAATTGCCGCCTGACGCTTTTTCACAAGCCATTGCCCACAAAGACCGCCTGCTCCTTGGCCCCACGGCGCCCGCCAAAGGGCTGACGCTCTATTCCATTGACTATGAGGAGGGGGACAATGCCTACCCGACACATTCCAAACGCCCTTGAACAGCGCACGATGGCGCTGTACGCCATCGACCTGTTTGAAAGCATCACCAATATGCAATTGATCGACTTTTTGTCCTATACCCGGGTGATGAACTATTACGATTTGCAAGCGGCGCTGTACGACTTAAACGAAAACGGGCTGGTTACTTCCCAACCCGTACTGGCGGACAACCTCTATTCTTTAACTGAGGAGGGCAAGCAGGCTCTTGACCTATACAAACAGCGCTGCGCCCAGTCCTTCCTGGATGAGATGGACGCTGCCTGCCAGAAGTTCAGGGAAAGCTATCAAAGGCAGCGGGAGTATACAACCCTTGTAAGTCACGAAGGAGAAAAAGAATACCACGCCCTGATGCAGATTAATGAAGGCAAGCACAGCTTGCTGCAATTGGATATCAGCCTGCCTACCGCCACCATGGCCAAGGAGCTGTGCGACAGGTGGCAGGATAGGGCCCAGGAAGTGTACGAAAGCGTTTTGCGTATTTTAAGCGAGGAAAGAGATGAAGGTTAACAGCATTGTCGTCGCCGCCGGTCAGGGAACAAGAATGGGAGCGGAGATACCCAAGACCCTGATTGCCCTTGGCGGCAAGCCCTGCGTCTGCCGGGCGGTGGAAGGGCTGCTGCCGTTCAGCCAAAAGCTGATTGTGGTTATCCGTAAGGATGAAGAAGCGGCCTTCAAAGAAGCCCTGTCCGACCTTGCCGTCACCTTTGTATACGGGGGCGATACCCGCCGCCAATCGGTGGAAAACGGCCTAAGTTTGGTGGAGGAGGACTGCGACATCGTTCTCATTCATGACGGCGCAAGGCCGTTTATCAAGGCGGATTTGGCTCAACGGCTCATTGAAGCGGCCGGCCAAACGGGCGCCGCCATTCCCGCCGTCAAGGTCACCGACACCTTAAAAAGAAAGGAAGACGCTCACCTTCAAACGGTGGACAGGGACGGGCTCTACGCCGTACAAACGCCGCAGGCTTTTAGACGGGAGCTGATTTTGCAGGCATATCAAAAGTTTTCTGACGATTTGACCGACGATGCCGGATTGGTTGAAAAAATGGGCGCAGAGGTGCGGCTGGTGAAGGGAGACAAAACCAACATGAAATTAACCACCAAGGAAGACGTGGCCCTCGCTCGCAAGCTCCTCCAATCGCCTCCTCGGGTGGGCATGGGCTATGACGTGCACCGCTTAGTCGCAGGGCGCAAGCTCATCCTCTGCGGGGTGGATATTCCCTACGAAAAGGGCCTATACGGGCACAGCGATGCCGATGTATGCCTGCATGCCTTAATGGACGCCCTTCTTGGCGCCGCCGCCTTGGGCGACATAGGCGCGCATTTCCCCGACAGCGATGAAAAATACAAGGGCATTTCTTCTTTAATCTTAACCCAAAAGGTGCAAAAACTTCTTGCCAATCATGGTTATCAAGCTTATAATGTGGATATTACGGTGATTGCACAAAAACCAAAGCTCCTGCCTTACATGAGGTCAATGCGGGAAAATGTAGCCCGAGCGCTCAAGCTACCTATCGACAGGATATCGGTCAAGGCAACCACCACCGAACGCTTAGGCTTTGTCGGCCGGGGCGAGGGCATTGCCTGCATGGCCACCTGCACTTTACAAGAACAATAAATCAAACATAAGGGGGAAATCTCAATGGTACTTCAAGACAAAATTTGGTTAGGTACTTCTAAAGAAGGGCAGGTCACCCTCCTTAAACAAATGGCCAACCGCCACGGCCTTATTTCAGGCGCTACGGGGACGGGAAAGACCGTTACCTTACAGGTGTTGGCGGAGGGGTTTTCGAAATTAGGCGTGCCCGTCTTTTTGGCGGACATTAAGGGAGATTTGGCGGGTCTTTGCCTTCCCGGCGAACTGAACGAGAAAATTCAAAAACGTTTGGAGCAAACAGGCGCGTCTGGTTTTTCACCCAAGGGTAATCCCGTTGTTTTTTGGGACGTCTTTGGCGAAAAAGGCCACCCCGTGCGTACCACAGTCAGCGAAATGGGACCCCTGCTCCTTGGGCGGATGCTTGATTTGAATGAAACGCAAACGGGCGTGTTGCACCTTGTTTTCCGCATCGCCGATGATGAGGGCATGCTGTTAATCGACCTGAAAGACCTGCGTGCCATGCTTACCTACTGCGGCGAAAACGCCGGGCAATACACCCTCCGGTATGGCAACATTACCAAGGCCTCGGTGGGCGCTATCCAGCGGGCCATCGCTATCTTGGAAGAGCAGGGGGGCAACGATTTTTTCGGCGAGCCGGCGCTTGAAATCACCGATTGGCTAAGGCTCGATGAAAACGGCAACGGCCTTGTCAACATCCTATCGGCGGAGCAGCTGTTCCTGCGCCCCAACCTCTACTCGGCTTTCCTGTTGTGGATGCTGGGCGAACTTTATGAAATTCTGCCCGAGCAGGGCGATCAGGGTCCGCTGCGCATGGCCTTCTTCTTTGACGAAGCCCATCTTTTGTTTAAGGACTGCTCAAAGTCCCTGCTGGACAAAATCGAGTTAACCATTCGCCTCATCCGCTCCAAGGGCATCGGTGTCTTTTTCATCACCCAAAACCCGGCGGACGTGCCTTCAAGCGTGCTTGCCCAGCTGTCAGGCAGGGTGCAGCATGCCCTGCGCGCTTTTACGCCTGCCGAGCAGCGGGTTGTTAAGTCAGTAGCCGAAACCTTCCGTGTCAACCCTGAGTTTGATACCGAGCAAGCCATCCTGTCTTTAGGAACGGGTGAAGCCCTGCTTTCATTTTTGGATGAGAAAGGCACGCCCGGCATGACCCAAAAGGCCATCATCCTGCCGCCCGAAAGCCGCATCGGCACCATTTCCGAAAACTTGCGCAGCGAAATGATTAATACCAGCGACCTCTATGGCAAGTATGAAGAGTCCTTCGACCGTATTAGCGCCTACGAAGTCCTTTCCGCCAAGTTTTTTGGCCACGGTGTACAGGCAACCAGCGTGTTAACCGAAGAAGAACCCGTACAAGCGCCTGAGCAGGAAGCGACCGTTCCCACCATGGTCAAAACTGCCTTTAAGGTTTTCGACCCGCAAACAGGCACCTATGTAACCCAAGAAAGTTTTGTGCCTGCACCCGTGCAGCCTCAGCAGCAAACAGTCTATTCTCCACAGCCTGCCGGCGTCCCCCAAGTGCAGGTTCAAACCCCGCCGGTCTTGGTTTACAACCCCAAGACCGGTCAATACGAACCCGGGGAGCTTCCAAGTCAAGCGGCTCCCAAGCCTCGGTCCAAAGCGCCAAAGACTGTGAAAAAGGAAAAGACCCTGGCAGAGCGTATGATTGAAAACGTAGCCCGTTCTACCGCGAGCGGAGCAGGCTACACCATCGGGCGCACCTTATCTCGCAACATCCTTGGCGTTTTCGGCATTAAATAAAATAAGGAGAAAACAACATGAAACGGCGTATTGGTATTCTTACAGCCGGCGGTGACTGCCCGGGCCTGAATGCCGCCATCCGCGGCGTTGCCCGTGCAAGCTACATTGCGTTTGACGCGGAAATTGTCGCCATTCGTGGCGGTTACAAGGGCTTGATTGAAGGCGACTTCAAGGAAATGAAAAAAGGCCAGTTTTCAAACATCCTGACAGTCGGCGGTACCATCTTAGGCACCGCGCGCACTCCCTTTAAAGAAATGCGTGTGGTGGGCGATGACCTTGTGGATAAGGTTTACGAGATGCGTAAAAACTATAAGAAGCTGAAACTTGACTGTCTGGTCACTTTAGGCGGAAACGGTACGCACAAGACGGCCAACCTCCTGTCGGAAGAAGGCTTAAACATCATCGGCCTGCCTAAAACGATTGATAACGATATTTACGGTACAGACGTGACCTTCGGCTTTCATACCGCCGTTGACACGGCCACCGATATTATCGACCGCCTGCACACCACTGCCGCCAGCCATAACAGGGTTATGGTGGTGGAAATCATGGGCAACAAGGCGGGCTGGCTCACCCTGTATGCCGGGCTTGCCGGCGGGGCGGACGCTATCCTCATCCCTGAAATCCCTTATGATATTGAAGAGGTAGTCAAGGTGGTTGAAATGCGCGCCTCAATGGGCAAAAATTTCACCATTGTAGCGGTAGCCGAGGGCGCTATCGACAAAGAAGAAGCGCAGATGCGCCGCAAGGATATGGAAGATAAACGCAAGGAAGAAGGCGTCGATTTTGTTTGCCAGCGTGTCGCGAGGGATCTTGCCCAGCTAACGGGCAGCGAGTGCCGGTACGTGATTCCCGGACATATTTTGCGGGGCGGGTCACCCAGCGCCTATGACCGTATTCTGTCCACCCTTTTTGGCACATACGCCGCCAAGCTTATTGCCGAAGAAAATTACGGCGTAACCGTCGCATTGAAGAACAATCAAATTACCGCCAACAAGCTGTCCGACATCGCCGGCGTTCCAAAGGCCGTGGAGTTGGATCACCATATTTTGAAAACGGCAAAGGCTATGGGCATTAGTTTTGGTGATTAATTGAAAGTATAAAAGGAGGAGATGAATTTGGCGAAAAAGCATTGGTTATTTGGTGAAAAGCGATTGGCATTCGGCATGATGCGTTTGCCTATGATAGAAGAAAACGGGGCTACACAAGTAGACATACAACAGACCAGGCAAATGGTAGACCTGTTCATGCAGGCGGGCTTTAACTACTTTGACACCGCTTACGGCTATCTTGATAAGCAAAGTGAGCATGCCGTGCGTGAATGCGTTGCGGAGCGTTATCCTCGTGAAAGCTTTTGGCTGACCAATAAACTATCTTCCCCTTATTTTGAAACCGAGGCGGAAATTCTCCCCCTGTTTGAAAAACAACTAAAGAATTGCGGAGTTGAGTATTTTGACCTCTACCTCATGCACGCTTTAAGCAGGAACTATTACTCTAAAATGCAAGCCTGCAATGCCTTTGAAGTGGTCAGGCGGCTGAAAAAAGAGGGGTGTGTCCGCCACATCGGCTTTTCCTTCCACGATACGGCTGAAATGCTGGACCAAATTTTAACTGAGCACCCCGAAATGGAGTTTGTCCAGCTGCAATTCAACTATTTAGACATGGACGACCCCAAGGTACAGAGTCGCAAGTGCTACGAGGTGTGCCAAAAGCACGATAAACCCGTGCTTGTCATGGAGCCTGTCAGGGGCGGCAGGTTGGTGAACATCCCGCCAAATGCCGGCAAGCTATTGGACGACCTTGGCCAGAGCCGCGCAAACTATGCCCTCAGGTACGTGGCGGGCTTCGATTCCGTTGCTATGATCTTAAGCGGCATGAGCAACTTGGAGCAGATGAAGGATAATATCAATACCATGCTGTGCCCCAAGCCTCTCACCCAAAAGGAACTGGCCGCCATGGATGAAGTGGTGCGCATCCTCCGCGGGGAGGGGGCGGTGGACTGTACGGGCTGTGAATATTGCCTGCCCGAATGCCCCAAAAACATTCCCATCCCGGACGTATTCACCTTCATGAATGAGCGCTTGCGAAAGAGCAACGCGCCAAAACCCAACTTTGCCAAAGACCAGGGTAAGCCCGAAGACTGCATTGCCTGCAACCGCTGCCAGAAAGTCTGCCCTCAGCATCTGCCCATTTCCCGTTTGATGCAAAAGGCAAAAACCCTGTAGGCCAAAAGTAACATAGTATAAATAGCGAAAACCCCAAGGCCTGTTGAATATATCTTGGGGTTTTGTGTTGGAAAGATGCTATTTCTTGAACGTATTATGCTATATGACAGACTTGTACTTTACGCTTTACTTAATTTAATCAGCGAGTCCTAAAATTTTAAGTTCGGTGAAGCCTTTGCTAATCAGGTTTGGGGAAATACCTCCAAGGTGCCGGTGTAAACATTGATTTCATATAGATGGGCAACATCGATACCGTTGCGCACTACCTTGTAGTTGATAATCTGATTGGTAGAGGTTCCCACCTCGGTCTGGCTGCCTTGAACCACTGCCGTAAGCACATCCCCATTGGACAGCTTGTAACTGCCATCCCCCATGCGCTTGGCTGTTATGGTAGCCTCCTGTGATAGGCGCAGTGTCCAGCCCGGAGCAGTGAGAGCCTCACCGTCATAAACCTTCTTGGCGCTGTCCGCATAGAGTCTGAGCACATTGGGATTGGGGGTGGGTTCCGGCTCCGCTGTGGGCTCTGGTGTCGGCTCAATCGTCGGTTCCGTTGTAGGCTCAACTGTTGGTTCGGCGGTAGGCTCAACGGTGGGCTCAGCAGTAGGCTCGACAGTAGGCTCAGCAGTAGGCTCAGCGGTAGGTTCCGTTGTAGGCTCAACTGTTGGTTCGGCGGTAGGCTCAACGGTGGGCTCGGCGGTAGGCTCAGCGGTAGGTTCCGTTGTGGGCTCAACCGTTGGCTCAACGGTGGGCTCGACAGTAGGCTCAACTGTAGGCTCGGCAGTAGGCTCCGGTGTTGGCTCAACGGTGGGCTCTACAGTGGGTTCAACTGTAGGTTCTGATGTCGGCTCAATCGTCGGTTCCGTTGTGGGTTCAACGGTAGGCTCAACTGTAGGTTCTGATGTCGGCTCAATCGTCGGTTCCGTTGTGGGCTCAACCGTTGGCTCAACGGTGGGCTCAGCGGTAGGCTCCAGTGTTGGTTCTACTGTCGGTTCTTCGGTAGGTTCGGGGATTAGCTCGGGTGTTGGCGTCATATTTGCTTTGGGCAGCAAATCCATGTGCACTCCAGCGTTCATCAACGCACTTTGTAGAGTAGGGTCAAAAATATCCACGCCTTGTTCGGCCAAAGCTTCTATTACTTGCGGGTCAGTAACATCCAAGCCATAGATAATCAGGTCAGCCAGTGTCGCGGGGTCTGTCAGGTCGGTTTCCGCCAGCATCTCAGCAGTTATTTGTGGAACGTCTGTCACCTGATCGTTTTGGCTCACCATAGCTGTATCCATGAGATCTGTAAACGGCTCTTCAAAGGAGGGGCTTTCTTTCAATCCCCTTTTGGCGCCATATGGCGGAAATTCCGTTTCTGGGTTACCTGCCCTGCGCAACATTTCAACAGTACCTATATAGTCTGAGTCTTCCTTTGTTGTTATGACAACACGATATGATTTGTCTCTGGGAAGTGTCACTTGGGTTTTTATTGTACCAAGGGATTCCCAACTCCAACTATTTGGATCACCAACTGACGAATCTGTTCCGTACCACTGATAATTCATCTGTAAAATGCTATTTGCGTTTTCTGCTTCTCCTTTAAGTATGGCTCTAAAAGTGGTAATTAATGCAGTTGCACTCCCATCGATTCTTTCTCCATCTGAATTAGAAAGGATTAACTGCTGAACTGGTCCGACCACATTGGTAATTACCTGTCTTTGGGATGCACCCTCCTCGGTCACTATACATCTTAGATAAGTTTTTGCTGCTTTTTTACCCCTGGGGATAGTGTAGGTTGAGTTTGTTCCACCGATAAGCACGTTCGAAAATTCGACGCCATTTTTGGAAGTTTGCCATCGATAGTTAACATCCACCATATCTGGATTATTATGTACTACTGTCAACGTTTCACCTATCTTCGCTTCTCCAGTGATTTGGGCACTAGCCAGCCAATATCCAAATGTTACATCCAGCGAATTGCTTTTCGTCAGTACATACTTACTGCTTGTATGGGTGCCGGTCATGTTCACCAATAGCACCGCCACCAACAGCCACACAAAAAAGGCGCTAGCTGTCAGCGTCTTTTTCATGCGTCGGGAGGGTTGGCGGCTGTTCGTTGGCTGCATATTAATTGTTCACCTGCTCGGCCAGCAAGGTAATGGTTAAAATACGCTCTTGACCAACCAAACCGGCAGCGGCAATGTACGATTCCTGTGGGAAGGTAATAGTCACCGTATGTTCGTTTGATTGAGGCATACTGTGCGGCAATTCGGTCCATTCTGCTCCATCTACTGAAAAAACCAAGGGCTCAATGCTCGGCGCGATCAGCTTGTAGCGCATTTTTACTTCGCTTATGCCAACGGCATCCTGATTGGAGACCGTGTACTGGCAGGTAATTACATCCCCCGGCAACAGGTATTGCAGCAAATCATCCAAATTGCCGATTGGGGTTCCATTTAGGGTAATGTCGCCACGGGTTAAACTAATGGCAGGCCGCGCCACCCGCACGGTAGTTGTACCGGCAATCGTGGTGGAGTAGCGGGACAGGCTAACAACGCTGACTAGGGCCACTAACAGCAGATACAGCGCCAGCGCGCGCAGGGAAAACAGGCCTCGGCGCCTTTCGCGCGGGGCTGTTTGCCTTGGGGCTGGGGTATGCCTGTTCATGTGGTTTCCTTTCTAAAGGAGAGTAAAGTCAGGATGGCGGCCACCAGCAACGCGCTGATGATGCCAGGGGTAGTCTTGAGGTACAGCAGCAGACGCCCTACCATGGGAATCCGCAGAGCCAAACAGCCTTCCACCTGCTGGAGGCTAACAGGGCTGCTGTCCGGGGTGTTGTTGGCGTCCCCCTTGGTAATCAGCTGTTCTCCCTGAATGTCTATCAGACGGTGGGTAACCATGGTATTGCCTTCCCTGAAAGTGATGATATCCCCAGCCTGATAATAATCCTGCTTACGGATAACAATCAGATCCCCAACCTTTAGCGCCGGCTCCATGCTGCCGGATACTACTATCAGGTGGCTTCGGCCAAATACTCTGGGCAGGCTGCCATCCCGGGCGGCCAGCAGGGAAAACATTACTACTACAGCTATTACCGCCAGCAACCCTCTGGACAGAACAATGCCCATATGGTCAAGAACTTTCTTCAATGGTTCAGAGCGTAAAGCTCGGGTCCCTTCTGGCGTACATTGATCCACAGCCGGTACAGGGGACGCCCGGGCTGGGCGCCTATGGCCGTGTCAATGATGTCATCGGAAGGGTCCCACTGCCACTGAAGGGTGTAAAAGTACACCGTTTGGGAAGGAATCCACACCGAGGGAACAATTAGCTCTTCTGCCGTCCGCCACTTATCATCGGGCAGAAAACATGTTGACTGGGTTTCGTTTATGTCAATGCAATCCTTAAACATTCGGAAAATCATAGGCAGGGCGGGGGTGTTTTCGTCCTCGTGGCGCAAATCTATCCGGTACTCCACGGGATAGGTGGCCGGGTTATGCACCGCGAAGATAAAGGTGCCGTTGGAGCCGGGGGCGATGTAGTTCATCATTCCCTGCGTGTTCACACTGTAGTTGCCCAAGCGTTCATCAAAGATGTGGGCTTGGGTTTCATGGCTCCAGACCTGAAACACTTCCAGGCCGATGGCTTCTTCCTGATGAAGCCTTGGGCTGATCACGCCATTTTGCAACACCAAGTCCATGGCGATGATGCCGGTGGAAGGGTAGGCGGTGAGGATATAGCCATTCTGGGGGTTGTACCCCAACTGCGCTTGGCCTTGCTTTTGGGTTTTGCGCAGCTCCAAGTCAAGGGCTGCCTGTCCCCCCTTCCAAGTGGCAAGCAAATGATAATTGCCTTGGAACAACTCCGTATAGGCAAAGCCTTGGGCATTCCGGTAGGCCGGCCGGATAATCCCATACCCATCTGGTGGAATAGGGCCCTTTAGGCTTAACTTCAGGCCGGGCAGGGGCCGGCCTTCTCCATCCACTACGCTGCCCATCCAGCTGATGCGCTCAAAGCCGGTGGTAGGCACATCCATGGGCTGCAGGGAGGACACATACACCCGGCCTTGAGCGTCGCCCGCGCCCGGCACGCTGGCCGCGCCAAGGCTGCCTTTGCCGATGATGTAGCCCGCCACGCCGGTGGTAGCCATCAGCAGAGCCACAACAAACACCAGCAAGGTATATATTCTGCGGCCCTGCTGGAGATATGTGTTGCGGATGCTGTCCTGCCGGTCTGTCAATACGCGCCTCCCTTATAAGTTCGGTACGGATGGATAATTACGCTCCCCCATTGATATTTGGAGCGGGAAATGGCGCGTTACGGAGCGGTCTCCAACTGCGTTACGGTAAAGACGGCGGTCATGGGATATGATTTTGCGGCTATACCGTCTATAGTATCAGCAGTGTCGTTATCGTTATCAAAGGGCCAGCGCCAATAGATGTATGTGGTTTTCTCTTCGCCGCCAGAGGCATTATATGAAGCCACCTCAATGGAATCACCAAGAGTATATGGTGCACTAAAGTCTTCGGCGGTGCTAAACTCGAAGAACTCTAATTCCGCGATATCATTGCCAGTGCCTTTATTGAGAGTAACACTAACGCTGTGCGCGACTTCGGTTCCTCTGGTATCGCATATTAAAGCGAACTTGCCTTTGGAGCCGGGGGCTACCTTGTCTGACGCCACCACATTGGGAGCAGTGGTGCTGCCCAAATTAAAAGTGAACTCGGGCGAGGTTTCCGCTGTTGTGGCCGCGACATCGTTGATTGTTACGGCCCATTTCGCGACGGTCACAGTACCCGTGCCACTCGCTGTGGTTACATACTTAGCAAAGGTACCGGACACTAAGGAGGTGGTGACTAAGGCCAATACCAGTGTCAGCAGGCCTAAGTAGAAGATGCGATTTCCTTTTTTCATGATGGTCTCCTTTTTTAATAATAGTTTTGATGGATGTTTCTATTAAAGAGCGTAGGCCGCAAGGCGGCGCCAGCTCACTCTTCCGTTTGGGATGGGGAAGCTTCGGGGGCGGGCTGGTCTTCGCTTTCGCGCCTGGCCAGTTCCTCTTTCAGGGCTTCCACTTCCTGCTTGAGGGCGTCGGCTTCTATGTTGGCATGGCGCCTGGCTCTGCGCCTGACAAGAGTGTCCGCCAGCAGGTATAGCAAAAAGGGACCGCCTACTACCAAAACCAGGCCCAGGGGCGTTTGCAAAAACATGGCCACCCTGCCCAGGCCGGCTACCCGGTACAGGTATATGCCTTCTACCATGGGTGGGGTTACCGGGTCCCTGTCCACCGCGTTGTTGTTGTCCCCTTGGGTGATGTAGACAGGGCCATGCTCCCCCTGCTGCACCTCGACAATGCGGTGGGTGATAACGGACTCCTGCCCGTAACGGTAGGCGATAATGTCGTCCTTTTGAAGGGTTTGTCCCTCCTTTAAGGCACAGGTTAGGATTAAATCGCCCTCCGAAATGGTGGGTTCCATGGAGCCGGACAACACAATAAAAGGCTTATAACCTAGGAAGTCCGGCACCTTGTCCGGGAATATGAAAGACTTCGCAATGAGGGTGATGTTGGCCACCAACAGCGGTAGCAGCAACAAAAAGAAAACAATCCCTATTGCGTTGAGTACCTGTCTTAACTTGTTTTTGATATTTTTGATGTTTTTTGGCATGATACCATTCCTTAGCGATTTGCTTACTTATAAATTATTACTCCGTCCGCTACATTATCACAATTTTACCAAAAATGCAAGCATAATGACCTACAATTTCTTTGACTCTTTTTACATAAGTGTAGGAGTACCGTTACAGATCGGTTATTGCGCACGAAGTTAGATGAAAAATACGGAAACTCAAGGAGCGCAAGTGTTGACGAAATACGATTCATATGATAAAATACCCGCAGAAAAAGATGTTTTTATAACATCGATAAATATTCAAGAGGAGGAACTCTCATGAAAAAACGTTTTGCTTTACTTAGTTTGTTACTGATTCTGCTAATGCTCACCAATGTGTTTGCCAGTGGGTTGCTTATTGCCAACTCTACCAAGACAATTGGCATTGCGTGGTGGGATCGCATGAAGGTGGGTAATCAGCGTTTCATGGACGCAACGGGAAGCGAAGTTTACCAAGCGGGACCGGTTGGGGCTTCGGATCCGGCAGTGCAGCTGGGCGTTGTTGAAGACGCTATTGCAGCAGGCGTAGATGCCATCACTGTAATTCCCGCTTCCCCCGAATCAATGGAGCCTGCATTGAAAAAGGCCATGGACCAAGGAATCGTGGTTATCAGCCATGAAGCGGAAACCATGGAAAATGTGCACTATGACATTGAAGCCTTTGACAACCATGCCTATGGCGCGCACATGATGGACGTGCTGGCGGCGGAACTGGGCGAAGAAGGCGGCTACATCATCATGATGGGCGCGCTGACCATGACCTCACACCAGCAGTGGGCAGAGGGTGCCATCGCGCGCCAGGAAGAAGCCTATCCCAATATGTTCCAAGTGGCTGATAGGGTAGAATCCGCGGCTCAGGGCGGCGGTTCGGAAGGCGCCTACCTTGTAGCCAAAGAAGTCATTGCCAAGTATCCTGACATCAAGGGCTTTATTGGCTGTGACATGGTTGACCCCCCGGGAATCGCCAGAGCGATTGAAGAAGCTGGAAAAGTCGGCGAAATCGCTGTAACAGGCACCTGCCTGGTATCTGTTGCCAGGGAGTTCTTGGAGAACGGCACCATTAAAACCATCATGTTTTGGGATCCCGCAGATGCCGGTGAAGCAATGTGCAACCTAGCAGCCATGATTATCAATGGCGAACCCGTTGAAGACGGCGTAAACTTGAAGGTTGCCGGCTATGAAAACTGCTCGCTGGAAGGCAAGGTGCTCAAGGGTGCGGCCTGGGTTGATGTAACCGTTGAAAATATGAAGGACTATGATTTCTAAACAGTGTTGTTAACCCTTTAATATTATTCCGCTAAACACGCAGGGTATGCGGGGCTTCCCCGTATCCTGCGTGTTCTTGAAAGGTGTGAATCGTTTTGGACAATATTGTAACAATCAAAAATATGTATAAATCCTTCTTTGGTGTCATCGCGATGGATGGCATGGACTTTGATGTCCGCAAAGGGGAAATTCATTGTCTGGTGGGTGAAAATGGCTGTGGAAAATCCACCATGATAAAAGTTATATCAGGTTTTTATACCTATGACCGAGGAGATTTATTTATTAACGGCAAGAAATACCGCAAAATAACCTCGGCCGAATCCATGCGCGAAGGCATTCAGGTAATCTACCAGGATTTTTCACTTTTTCCCAACATGACCATCGCCGAAAACATCATGATGTACGACACGACAAGTTCCGGTCGCGTGATGGTGAACCACCAAAAGCAAGTTGACAGCGCTCAGCAGGTGTTGAACCGCATCAATTTCGATATCAATCCCAACCTGTATGTTTACCAACTAAATATTGCCGAGATGCAGATGGTGGCCATCTGCAGGGCAATCGCGCAAGAGGCTCGGCTGATTATTATGGATGAACCCACGTCTGCCTTGACAAGCAGTGAGGTAAACAAGTTGCTTCAAGTTGTCAAGGACCTAAAGAATCAGGGCGTAGCCGTGTTGTTTGTCAGTCATAAATTAGATGAAATCCTGGAGATCAGCGACCGAATTACTGTCATGCGGAATGGAAAAAGCGTCTTTGTTTCCAAGGACGGGGAAGCGCTTCCGAGTAAAGAGGAGCTCATTTTCCATATGACCGGAAAATCATTTTCAGACAAAAGGAATGCTTGGAATATTAACACAAATCAAACTCCGTTGCTGGAAACCAGAGGACTGGGGCTTCAAGGCGCGTTTGAGGATATTAACCTCAAACTCTATCCAAGCGAAATTTTAGGCATTACCGGACTATTGGGGTGCGGACGGCAAGAATTGGCTGAAGCGCTTTTCGGCGTTATTCAAGCGCAGTCAGGAAGCTTGCTTATTTATGGAAAGGAAATGAATCCGTTTTCCAGCGTTCAGGAAGCGGTAGCTCAGAACATCGCTTATGTACCGGAGGACAGGCTTACAAAAGGCCTTCACATGAACCAGAGCGTTGCCGATAACGCCATCGCCCGAATTGTTGACCAATTTCGAAATCGCCTGGGCTTGATCAGCGGAAAAAAAACTGAGGAAGGCAAGCATAAAGCCTTGCACACCGTACATATCAGGGGTATGCGTCCCTACAACCCGGTAAAATCTCTATCGGGGGGAAATCAACAAAAAGTTGGGCTGATCAAGTGGTTGGCATCCAAGCCGCGCATTTTGATTTTAAACTGCCCCACTGTAGGTGTTGATGTTGGCGCCAAGGAAGACATTCATAACATCGTCCGAGAGCTTGCGAAAGAGGGGATGGGCGTGATTGTCATCTCAGATGATATTCCCGAAGTTTTAAATCTTTGCAGTAGAGTTTTGGTTATGAAAAACGGCCGCATTGCCCATGAGGTTTTCACGGATGATATGGACATTGAAAGTCTTGAAGCTATGCTTGCCGATGATGATTTGAAGGAGGTGGTTTAATTGTCTGTGAAACTAAAAAGCTTTGTAAAAACAAGCCAATTTGCGCTTCTGGTGCTCTTTGCCGGAACTTGGATTGTCTTCGGGCTCATTAACCCCTCCATTTTCTCGGTGGCAAGCTTCTTTTCGCTTACCCGTGCATGCATCGTTCCTGCGTTGTTTTCCTTGGCGTTGATGTTGATCATGGTATTGGGCAGTTTCGACTTTTCCTTTACAATGGTTGGCGCTTTCGCTTCGTATTGCTCAATTTTTATCATTACGGAATTGGGCTTGCCCCAAACTCCGCTGATTGTATTGCTTTTAATTTCGATTGCCATTGCCGTCTTGTTGGAAATTGTCAATTGGTTTTTGATTGATAAATTCAAACTGCAGCCCTTTATCACAACCTTAGGTACCCATTCCATGTTAAAAGGGATGATTCTGGCATTTGTATCTACCAGCTTTATTTATACCTTGCCGGATTCATTGCGTAAGTTATCCACCAATTACTTGACGACAGCAAAATTTGCCGATGGAACTGAGGCTGTTTTACACATTGGCATTCTTGCGGTAGCAATCATGTATGCTTTAGTACACGTTCTCTTGCAACACACCTCTTTTGGGCGCAAAGTTTACGCGATTGGCGCCAACGAGGAAGCCGCAAGGCGTGTTGGAATCAATGTTTCCAAGGTTCGCTTTTTCACATTCTGTCTTGCGGGTGTGATTGTTGGAATAGGTGGCATCATTCACGATTCGCTGGCTCGCTGTACGGTACCACTTCCGCCGGATCTCATTGGGCAAGAGTTGACGTTTGTTGCCGCGGTTATACTTGGGTGTGGCGCGAACCTGCAAGCGCGCGGCTCTGTCGTTGGAACCTTTATCGCGGTGTTCTTTTTGCGCTTTGTATCAACCAACCTTATCATGCTGGGCATCCCTTCCTATTGGCAGCGGATGGTAACCGGCTGTATTCTGTTGGTTAGTTTGCTGGCGCAAGTGCGTGGCAAACGTGCCCCTCAGGCTGGAAAGGAGTAGAATATGCAGCAAGAAAGTACAATGCGAGTTTTTTATCGCCGCAATACAGACACGATACGGCTGCTTTTTATTACAATTGTTATTTTCATCACAATGTCTTCATTGTCAAGCCGCTTTTTGCGGCCCAACAACTTCCTGTCCATGGGTTTCCAAATACCGGAGTTGGGTTTGTATTCCATAGCGATGATGCTGGTGATGATAACGGGCGGTCGGGATCTTTCCATTGTAGGAATTGGCAACCTGTCCTGTATTGTAGCGGCTTTGATTATGCGCGATGGCTATGCCGCCGGATTGGCGGGCGGAGCCATGATCATGAATATACTCCTTGGCGTCATGGCAGCTTTGCTTGTGGGCGTTGTATGCGGCCTTTTTAATGGCATCATCGTTGCTTTTACCGGGCTTCCTTCCATGCTTGTTACAATGGCCACCAGCTATATTTTTACCGGAATTGGCGTGGTGCTCACAAATGGCGAGGCTATTTCCAAAGTTTATCCGGAGTATGTTTATTTTGGAAACAATTCTGCTTTGGGTCTGCCGATACCTTTGTGGTTTTTGATTGCGGCTTTGTTAATTACCTGGTTATTGCTCAATAAAACACGCTACGGTTTTGAAATCAAAATGGTTGGCTCCAATCCGTTGGCAAGCCGTTTTTCGGGCATTAACATCCATTCGGTATTGATCAAAACCTATCTAATCAGTGGAATCTTTTGTGCGGTTTGCGGGTTGGAAATTCTTGCCAGAACGGATTCCGCCAAAGCGAATTATGCCCTTACCTATACATTTCAAGCCATCTTGTGCGCGGTCTTGGGCGCGACTGATCCAAATGGAGGGTATGGAAAAGTATCAACACTGGTTCTATCTTTAATTTCAATGCAGCTGTTGTCCAGTGGCTTTAATATGTTGCGTTTGGGCACTTATTTCAAAGAATTTGCCTGGGGCGTGTTGCTTTTAGTGGTGTTGAGCGCGAATTTCCTCAATAATGAGATTAGCCGCAGGCGTTATGTGGCAAAAATGAACAAACGCGCGGCTCAAGAGGACGGCTCATAGTGAATAATCATTGACCTTTTTTAGAAGGACAGGTCATGTTTATTGGATGTTGATGTTTTAACGTGCTGTTTATTGAAGCTAAGAGGTGAAAACTATGATTTCTAAAATAGACAAGTATTTGGAAGATTTGGTATTGCTGCCAGGTCTTTCCGGTCATGAGCAGAGGATATCGGCGTACATGGGGCGGGTGTTTGAAGAGCATGGCTTTTATGTGCAGGAAGACGTCCACGGAAACTGTATTGCCAGTTTGCCGGACCAGGACTCTGCCTTACCTTGCCTGATGGTGTTTGCCCATATGGATTCGCTAGGCTTCTTTATACGACATATTGACGACCGTGGTTTCATACGCGTTGAGCGTTTGGGAGGCATACCTGAAAAGGTTCTTCCTTCTACGAAAGTTGCCATCGTCAGCCGTGATGGCAACTTGATTCCGGGAGTGTTTGGGATTAAGCAGCACCACGTTACGCCCCCGGAAGAAAAGTATGTGGTGGACAAGGTAACAAACCTCTACATTGATATCGGCGCCACAAACCGGGACCAAGTGAAGGCGCTGGGCATTGATATTGGAAGCCCTGTAGTTTATGCGCCCTACTATCAGAAACTTGCCGGAACACGGCGACTTGGCACCACAATGGATAACCGCAGCGGCTGCGCTGCCCTGTTAATTCTGGCAAAAATGCTTTCCAAGTCCCCACCGCCTCAGCGTGTTGTTCTGGTCGGCACGGTATGGGAGGAATTCAATCTTCGTGGCGCCATGATGGCTGCGCGAACAGTTAAACCCACTTGGTCCATCGGTATAGATGGCGGGGCTGCCGGGGATACTCCGGATTTTAATGATTACAATAGTGTAACTCTCGGCGGCGGTCCGATTCTGACCTTGTATAATTTCCATGGCAGAGGTACCCTGAACGGAATGATTCCACATCCGGCAATGGTAAGGCTAATGGAAACCGCGGCAGAGGACGCAGGCATTATCTTTCAACGAAATGCTGTGGTGGGAGGGTTGACAGACGCTTCCTACCTGCAGCTTGAAGGAAAGGGGATACCTTCCGTGGATGTGGGGATTCCCAGACGCTACTCCCATAGCCCCAGCGAAGCATTGGATCTTTGTGATGTTGAAACTTTGTGCCGGTGGGTGTACGCAGCCTGTCAAACCGATCTAACAGCTTTTGATTTTTCAAGAAGCTTTTGAAAAGGGAGGCCAATATGAGTAAGCGTTATTTATTAGGAATTGACTGTGGCACATACGAAACCAAGGCGACATTGTGTGACCCCGAGGGACGGGTGCTGACAATTGCCAGCGCAAAGTATGAACTGCGTGTGCCGCAAAAGGATTACGCAGAGCATGACCCCATCGAAGATTGGTGGGAAGCCCTCAAAGATGTGGTGGGTCAGGTGCTAAGCAAATCAAAGGTGCGGGCTGATGAGATAGCAGGAATCTGCGTCAGCACCATCATGGCGGCGATTACCCCTGTAGATGCTCACGGTAATCCGTTGCGAAATGCCATATTATATGGCATAGATAGGAGAAGCCAGCCTCAGGCTGATAAGTTAAATAGTTTGATTGGCGAACAAAAGATGCGGGAAATAAGCGGTACCATGTGTACGGTGGAATCCTTTGGGCCAAAAATTCTTTGGATTCGTGAGAACGAACCCGAAATTTTTGAAAAAACAAAATGCTTCACCATTGCCGCGGGATTCATTAATCATAAACTAACAGGCAGATTCTGTGTCGACCGGTATTCGGCAACCAGCGCGCAACCCATGATTGATGTAAACACCATGACTTGGAGCAAGGAGTTGACCCCATATGTATGCCGTGAGGATCAATTGCCCGAAATATTGTGGACAACCGATATTATAGGTGAGGTTACCAAAGAAGCTGCCTTGGAAACCGGTCTGCATGCGGGTACCCCGGTTTTATGCGGTACCACCGATGGAGGCTCCGATGCTATCAGCGTTGGGATTGTGGAACCGGGAGATTGCATGATCAACTATGGTTCTACGTTGTTCATGTCGTACTTGGGGCAACTTTCATCACAACAGGCGCTTTGGGCGGGTGAATATGTTTTGCCCGGCATCCGATGCATGACAGCCGGCATGGCAACGGCAGGTTCCCTGACCCGCTGGCTTCGCGACCAGTTTGCCAAGGAACTGCTGCGGGATGAAGAAGCGGGGCTTATGGATGCCTATACCGCGCTGTTTCAAGAGATTGAGCCCATACCTGCCGGCGCTGATGGTTTAATTGTTCTTCCTTATTTTATGGGCGAACGTATGCCGATACAGGATGCCCACGCCAAGGGAGTCATTTTCGGCTTAAATCTATACCATACCCGTGGGCATGTTCTAAAAGCGTCGTTAGAGGGAATTGCTTATGGTCTTGACCAGATTTTGGATATTTTACGTGAAAAAGGTCATTCCATACACCAAATCACCGCAGTTGGTGGCGGGACAAAATCTCAACCTTGGATGCAAACCATGAGTGATGTTTGTGGCGTACGCCATGTTGTGCCACAGGTAACCATTGGCGCTTCCTATGGGGATGCGTTGTTGGCGGGATTGGGAACCGGCTTGATAAAGCAGCCTTCAGACATTAAGGCCATGATTAATCAGCGCTATACCACCGAGCCAAACCCCAAAAATCATGAAATATACGCTCCCTTAAAACAATATTTTGCCCAGATTTATCAACGTAATAAAGATATTATGCACGCTTTATAAAAAAGGAGGAAAACTTTGTCAAGAAAACTATTTGTGACTGATATTGACGGTACTTTGCTCAATGATAAGGTAGGGCTGTCGCAGGACGTGATAGACGCGGCCAGAGAATTTGTTGAGCTGGGGAACGCTTTCACCATTTGCACGGGAAGGTCAAAGACTGGCGCTGAACATGTTGCCTTGCAATTGCCTTTGAATGCGCCGGCGCTTCTGATGACAGGCTCTCATTTCTATGATTTTGCCAAGCGAAAATCTGTTCGTCATATTGCGCTGGATGAGTCCATTTGGTCTTTGCTCACTTCTATCATGCGTGAATATCCCGATATGGCTGTCCAAGTGTTCACGCCGGAAGAGATTTTTACACTTAGAAGCAATACTATCTTTAAAAACAAAGGAGTGCGCGCGGAACAACAGGAGGAGATTACGGATTTCAACACAGCTATGAAAAGCCCGATTTGCAAAGTTCTATTGGTAAATGAAGATCGCGAAAAAATCAAACAAGCGAAAGCCTTCCTTGAAGACTACGAACAAAAAATTGGAAAGCGCTTGTTTATCGCGGATTTTGCTAGCAGACATTTTTTTGAAATTGTCAGCATTGACGCGGGCAAGGACACCGCCTTGCAAAAGTTGGCGGTGGATCTTGATATACCAAAAAAAGATATCATTGTAGCTGGCGATGGCCTTACAGACCTGCCTATGTTCCAACATGCTGGGCTCAGTTTCGCTCCGGTCGATGCCATTGAAAAAGTAAAACGAGGAGCCGACAGGATTTTCCCTTCCGCCAAAGAACACGGTTTATTGGAAGTGTTCAAAGAGTTAATGAATTAGCCTGGTGATATAAAACGTAGTCGATAATTTTTCTTTTTCTCTACTTGGTTCAAACATAATGTTATCTCAATTTCGTATATTTTCAGGCTAAAACGTACAATAAAACAACTGCCAGCAATCAAGCCGGCAGTTGTTTTGGTTTTTGGCTGTTATTTTATCTGATGGAGTTAACCTTATCCATAAACTCGACAACTCGAGGCCTTTCAACACGGTTTTCGAACTTTCCGTCCTTTTTAAACGTTGTACCGACCACAGCGCCATCGGCAATCTTGAAAATTTCTTCAATGGTGTTAACACGGCATCCGGTATTTGCGAATACTGCTGTGTTGGGCACGGCGTTCTTAACCCTATGAAGCACGCCCATGTCCGCACTTACACCGGCTGTCATGCCGGATACACACAGAACATCCGGGCGGCAATTAAATACAGTACTTTTTGCAATGTCTTCAATGTTCCTGTCAACCAGATACTTTGCCGCCTCAGGGACGATGTTAAACAGCATCTTCAGGTTGTCTTGACCGAGGCGGGCTTTATGCCGGGCAATTTCCCCTGTGTTGGTATTCCAAAGACCAAAATCGGAAGCATAAACACCACTCATAATTTCACGGATAAACTTTGCTTGGGTTACCGCTGCAAGATCAATGGATGCAAAGGGATCCCACAGAACATTCACGCCAAATGGAATTTTGATCTCCGGCATCAACTGGCCAATTACGCGCGCCATGGCAGCCGTGGTTTCCGGATTTACTTTTGTAAGATAAGGCATGCTGAACTCATTTGAGAACATCACGGCATCGACGCCGCCTTCCTGCAAATCCAGGAACTCTTGTCGGGCGAGGTCAACTACTTTTTCCATTCCGCCATCTTTATCATAAGTGGGATCACCAGGTAAAGCTTGAAGATGACACATGGCGATAATCGGCTTATGCGTACCAAACGTTTCTTTAATCCAATCCAATGACATAAAAACTCCTCCCATAATACATAATGATATCTAAATTCTATCATTTTTGCTTGCTTTTGTCAATGATAAATCACCTTGTGTTTTAATACGACCGCATAGATTAATCCAATATTTTAGCGGGAAATATTTCTAACTTTCTGTGTCATCATTCAATCGTTATGGTACTCTTACAAGCAACCTATTGACAATAAAACACAAAGCAATTGACTAAATGTTGATTATTGGATATTCTGATGGTAAATAACCTGGAGGTGCTGGAAATATGAAAAACATACTTGTTTTCGGAGATTCTAATTCCTGGGGATACGACGCGATGAGCTATGATCCCGTTACGGGAATTACCAAACGATTTCCTAAAGAAAAAAGGTGGCCTGGCATTTTGCAACTGTCGCTGGGGAGCGAATTTAATATCATTGAAAACTGTTTGAATGGCCGAACACTGATGCAAAATGATCCCTATTTTCAGGGCAGGCTTGGCATCGAAAGTTTAAGAGAAACGCTTGATGCCAACGCGCCGCTTGATTTGGTTATTATCAAACTCGGGTGTAATGAGCTTAAGCATATGTTTTCTCTCACCGCCGGAATGATTGCCTTTGGCGCCGAATATCTGGTGCAAGAAGCAAAGCAGTCTTATTATGGCTATCCTGCACCCAAGGTGTTGCTTGTGGCGCCACACCCAACACACCCCCAAATTGCTGATATGTGCTTTGGCTTCAGCTACGGTGTGTTAGCGTATCAAAAGAGCCTTGAGCTTGGAGCGCTGTATCGTGAGGTGGCCAAGAGGCAAGGCTGCGCGTTTTTTGATTGCACACCATTAAATTTTGAGCTCAATTCGATTGATGGGCTGCACTATTCCGAGAATGACCATAAAAGATTAGCGGAAGCCATTGAGCCCGTAGTGCGTGAGATGTTTTAACAAGCCAAAAAAAGTGGCAAACAAGCTTTGCCGTAACAAATTATTTCAAGTACAAAAGCGGGTATTTACCTACTTACGCGATAAAGGCAAAAAGCGGGGGACACACTAAACCGATAATTAAATTTGTTGCATTCAGTTTAGTGTGCCCCTGCTTGCCTGATTATCCGAAGCAGTTGGAGCATGATGTGCTCCTCATCCAGTTTAGATAGATCCAAATCCTGGGTCTTGGCCCTATCCAAAAGAAGCGTTCCATAGTTTGCTATTTTATTTTTAAGATTTTTTTCTCCCAACACTTCCTGGCGATATGCCAGCGTTTTCAGCAGGAGAAGAAGGTCTTTTGTGCTTTTTGAATTTTTGTATGCCGCTTCAGCATCATCAACACTGATTGCTGAATAATCGCCAATATCAAAGATTGATGCCTGCTGTTTAAGCTGACTTGCGATGAGTGTTCCGACTATCATAAGTAAAACCAAGATAGCTACATAAAGATGAGCGTTTGTTTTTTTGCGAATCATTCGAATATTTCCGGTAAGCGGACAATATCCGCTGAATCAATCCAGTTGGAGATAATGTCTTTGATATGTTCTTGCCGTACTGCTTGAAGCAAGTCGGCTTCTATTGCTTCCTGTACTTCGATGAGGGGAACCTTGTCAACTGCTGGCAGAATTCCCGCCAAATGCAGAATGGCCATACCGCGGTTGGTTGGAAAAGGAGAGCTGATATCACCAATATCGGTGAGCACGTTTGCGTGTTGTTGATACAAGGTATCGAAGCGAGGGGAGTTTTCACTGTAGTAATTGCTTTTTTCACCGCTGCCGGGAACAAGCGATTCCAGCAAATCTGAGAAGCTGATTTTCCCATTAGCCAAATCCATAAGAGCTTGTTCAATCTTGGGTATCAGCATTGCCATCTGGTCTTCCCGCATCTCCTGAATTGTTTTTTCATCTCCAACAGCTTTCAAGTTGCGCATAAGTTGCAGAGCAAGAGAATCAAAGGAAAACTCGGCTTTTTGGATGAGCTTCAGTTCGTATGGCCGATGTATTACCGGTTTATTGGCTAACAGATCTGCTTCCAAAAGGGTTGGGTTGCCGGCATAAGTTGTTTTTTGCTGATGATAGAGGTCTTCATAGGCTGCTGTTAACGTTTCATCATCAAGTTGACAAACCTGATTGGCCAACATATTTTTCAGTTTTCCAATCTTGGTTGAGCGCTTTAGGCTGTCCATTAGGGACTCCTTGGTTAATCCGGCCATTGACAATAAGCTGTCAACATACTGTGATTGTTCATCGTCAGTACTGCCGGGGCTGTGTTTTTGAACATAAGAATAAATGTCCCCAAGAATCTTGTGAAATCGTTGGTCGATTAATTCCAAGTCGGTATCGTCAAGATTTATCCCTAAAATATCTGTTTGCTGAATAAGCACTTCTTCTTGGATAAGTTCTTCAAGGGTAGCCAATCGCAAGCGCTTTAACATTGATTCAGTTGGTTGTTCGGAAAACATACTTTGAGATAGGCTTGCGGCTTGAATACGAGTATTTACTGTTTCCATTGTAATGGATACACCGTTCACCCAAGCTACGACAGGTGAAGATTCCGCCAGGGCAGGTACAAAGAACAAAACCAACACCACAATTCTTGAAAAGAATTTTTTCATGCAAGTGCCTCTTAATGAAGCCCCCGGGGAAATCCCCGGGGGCTTGGTGGTTCGCATCAATTAGTCAGCGGGGTAACGTGCGGAGATGGCTTCGATGTCAATTGCGTCGGCCATGGCTTCCACCTCGGAGTAATCCAGATCGTCCCTGATGAATTGATTGGTGTAGATTTTTTCCAGCGGAATTTCTTCGGTAATGATGCCACTGTCCAGGGCGGCTTGAACGTTCAATTTCCAGCCATCCTCCCAGTTATAGCCAATTTTAGACAGGACACGGGCTTCGGTTTCAGAGCCGGGCTTTCCGAACATCTGATACTTTCTGCCTTCCTGGATGTACTTGGCGGCTTTCCAAGTAACCTCAATATGGGGGAGGGCATCCGCCATAAACGCTGCGGCGGCTTCGGAGTTATAATGTACAAAGTAGACGCTCTTTTGCATCGCAGTGACAAATGCCTGAACGAGTTCCGGTTCATTCTCGATCAGGTAGTCAGAGGTAATCAAGGGGTTAGAGTTGGTTTGGAGCACCTCATGGCCATCAATATAGACAAAATCATAGTCTTGTCCCTGCAGCTGCCAAAGCTCACCCGGCCAGGTGAAGAGCATGTCCAATTTTCCTTCGGCAACCTGGACATAGCGATTATCGCCTGCCACAACAAACTCAATGTCGTTTTCAATGTCAACGCCAGCGGCAATCAATGTTGGCGTAACCAGCGATTCCCAAGCGGCATCGCCCAGGGCGACAGTCAGTTTGCGGCCATATTTTTCCTGAGCGCCAACCATGTCTTCAAACGTTTGAATGGGGGAGTCGGACAATACGCCCATGCCCCAGATGTTAATTGCGTCATAAGCGAAGATAACTTTAATGGGCAGGCCTTCCTGAATTGCCGACAGAATCAGCAGGGGGCCGGGTCCGGCAAACTGCGCCTGATTGGTGGCCACCAGTTTCATGTCAGTTGTGCCATAAGCGTCCTGAAAGTTCATGGTGTACCCTTCCTTTTCCAGTAACTTGATGGTAATGCGGAAGGGGCTGTGCTCAAGACTTTCCACACCAGCGGGCACTACGTAGGTGAACTCCTTCATTTGAGCCAAACCAGGAATTACCATAGATACCAGTACGAGAACGAGTAACAGTGACAAGATGCGTTTCATAGAGTTTTCCTCCTTTTATTTTTTAAAGCGGGTCCTGCCCACTTTGAATATAAATTAAATTTTCCAGTAGATGACCTTTTTTTGCAAAAAGGCCACAAACCCATACATAAACAGTCCGATAATTGTTACATAGAATATGCAGGCAAAGGATTCCGTTGTTTTAAGAAATTGAGAATATTTGATAATTTGACTGCCCAGTCCGTGGTTACCGGCGACATATTCAGCGCTGATACATGCGGTGGTTGCGAAAATCGCGCTAAGCCTAACACCTGTGAATATGTCTACAATCGCAGTCGGATAAATCATGTGACGCAAGCTTTGAAATTTATTGGAGCCCATGGTTTGCATCAATTCATGGCGGATGATGGGGACATTGAGTATTCCGGTGACCGTGTTCATGTTGACAATGGAGAATGCCTGAATAACCACACCAATGATGCGCACCTTTTGGCCAAAACCCATGAACAACATCATGATAGGTATTAAGGTGACCAGAGGGGTTGTTACCAGGAAAATTACAAAGGGAGACAGCGCGGCGCTGATAATCTTGTTTGATGTTATCAACGTTGCCAGTAGAATTCCCACAGGAACCGCGATCAAGAAGCCAATTAAGACTGTCTCGAAGGTTATAAGGATATGAGGCCAAAAGTCGTTAAAATTAACCACCATGGATTGGATAATGCCGCTGGGTGCCGGCAAGAGCCATTTAGGCAACTGGTAATGTGACACAGCCCACTCCCAAAAGCCAAACAACAAAAGAAAGGTTACAAGCGGCGCCAGGATATTCGTGATTGTTTTTTTCGATAGCTTCATTGTTGTCTCCTACTTGATTTGTCTTAGCTCGACGCTGCCAATCAGATCAACAAGGCGCTGAGTATAGGATACAAATCGGGGCTGGGTAATCATTTCTAAGCTACGTGGTCTTGGCAGGTCGATGTCGACCTTTTCTACTAAACGGCCGGGTTCCGTTGCCATGACATAGATGCTGTTTGAGAGTAGCACCGCTTCTTCAACGTTGTGCGTGATGAAAATAATGGTGATGTTTAAACGCTTCCAAATTGACAGCAATTCCATGTTAAGTTGTTCCCGCAGCATTTCATCCAGCGCGCCAAAGGGTTCATCCATCAGGAGTATTTCAGGTTTATGTACCATAGCTCTGACAACGCCCGCGCGCTGGAGCGCACCGCCGGAAGCCTCAATCGGATAAGAGTCCGCGAACTTTTGGAGCCCGGTAACTGAAATTAATTCGTCCGCGTATTCCTGATACTCGGGGGTGTCAAGGCCGAAGATTTTTAGCGGCAGGGTGATATTCTGGCGGATGGTGTACCAAGGCAGCATGTTGGGTTGCTGAAAGATAAATCCCATTTTCCGAAGGGTTTCCTGACTGTATGGTTTGGACGTATCCAAGGGAATACCGTCCAGCAACATTCTTCCGCTGGTGGGTTGGATGATCCCGTTGAGCATCCGGATCAAGGTGGACTTTCCACACCCGGAGGGGCCGATAATGGACACAAAATCACCTTGGTCGACTTGCATATCGTAGTCTTTTACCGCCACAATGGTTTGTTTGCGTGTATGAAAAACCTTGTTGATATTTTCAAACACAATTTTGGGGATTGTTTGTACTTCTTTTTGCACTAATTCTTCCATAACACAACCCTACGCTCAATTCTCTCAATTATTTTGTATAGAGTCAGGCCAATAAGACCCACAAGAAAGATGGTGCCGTAACTCATGTAGACGTTGTTGTATTTGGTAAACTGGGAAATTTTAAAGCCCAAGCCCGCATTTCCCGAAACAATATCGGCGCTCAGTGCCGCGATGGTGGAAAAGATACTGCCCAGCTTGATGCCTGTAAAAACTTGGGGCATGGCATTCATGAAAACAATCTTGGTAAACCGTTGCATTCTGGTGCAGCCTACGGATTTGGCCAGCTCAACCTTGTCGTTATCAACGTTGACAAACCCATTCAGGGTATTCAGAGCAATAATGGGTGTCGCCTGCAGGATGACTACATAAGTACGCAACACAGGGTCATATCCCAGCCACAAGGTCATCAGGGGAATGAGCGTAATCATCGGCGTGATAACCAGCCAGATGATAACAGGCGTAACCGCCTTGGTAATGATATTGAACTGTGAAAAAATAGCGGCAAGGGAAATACCGAGAATTGTCGCGAAAATAAAGCCCAACACGATGACCCTTACGGTTAATAAGAAGTGGGGGAGCAGCTCGCCGGGGAATTTTGTGATTACACCGTGAATTATTTTGGACATTGGCGGGAGGATGTATTCCGAAATGCCTGTGGTTTTTGCCGCGATTTCCCATACGGCAAAAATAATTGCCAACAGAATCCAAGGCGGAATGATACTCATCCAATCAATGCCTTTCTTTTTTCTGATGCTTTTTTTCTTCATGCGGGTTCCTCCAAAGACAGGGTTGCTCGCACGTGGTGGTTCAACTTCTCACGAAGTTCCAGAAAGCGTGGCGATGAAAACACCTGATGATTTCTTTCCTCAAAAGGAATATCTATGGGGATTTCTTGCAGAATTTTTGCGGGCAATTGAGAAAATATAAAAACTCTGTTTCCCAGAATAATTGCTTCATTGACATTGTTGGTAACCATAATGATAGTCTTTTGAGTTTTATGCCAAATATCCAACAGTTCAAATGTTAGCATTTGCCTTGTTATCGCGTCCAAGGCTCCCATTGGCTGATCCATGATAAGCACATCCGGATCATGCACCAAAGCCCGCGCGATTCCGACACGCTGCCTCATCCCGCCTGAAAGCTCATGCGGATAGACATCTTGGTAGTCCTGTAAACCGACCACTTCAAGCATTTCGGACACACGCCCTTGCCATGCTTCGCCCTTTAGACGCATTGTTTCCAACATGAATTTCAAATTACCTGCTGCGGTACGCCATTGAAGGAGATTATTGTTTTGAAAAACAAAACCAAATCGTTTTAGAAGCTCGCGGGGCACTTGGGTGCCGTAATCCGTACCGTCAATCAGGATTTTCCCGGAACTTGCGGGGAGGATACCTCCCAGAATCTTTAAAAAGGTGGATTTGCCACAGCCTGAGGGGCCGAGAATAACAACGAACTCGCCTTCTTGAATATTCATGCTGACGCCATCCAGCACCGGCGTTAGGGTACCGGATGCTTTGTCCCCAAAGTGCTTTGCAATATCAATAGCGCTGATCCGGGCATCTTTTTGAACTTCCACTTAGCCCACCTTTCCTTGTTGTTTGGGCCGTTGGAGTATCCTATCCATTGCCGCTGAACAATTATAAATCATTTGATCCGTATATTGCTGGTAGGTAGGGGTCATTTCCGCGTTTGCCCAACCTTTGTAGCCGACGGCATCCAAGGCTTCTTTTACTGCCTTCCAGTTCACATCTCCGGACAGCAGATCCACAAAACCGTGCAGACTGTTGACCGCGCGACGGAAATCTTTAAAGTGTACTTTGACAATGCGTTTTCCTAAAATGCGAATCCATTGTTCCGGATAACCAAACATTAACATGTTGGCCACATCCACCCATGCGCCGACCCACGGGGAGTCTACTTCATCGATGAATTGCCGCATTTCCAGGGGCGAAAGTAAAAACTTG
This sequence comes from Clostridiales bacterium, assembly GCA_012837965.1. Lineage (GTDB taxonomy): Bacteria > Bacillota > Clostridia > Christensenellales > Aristaeellaceae > DTU024. Next base: position 175,640 of record DUQF01000026.1, read on the forward strand.
TTCCAAATATTTTCAATGCCGATATATACCTGGTGTTCCGCCGCCACCGGGGCAAGCTCGCGAAACGCTGCCAGCGCCCGATCGTAGGCCACCTCATAGTCGATTACTTCACTGCCAACGAAGTATTCTATATCTTGGGCGTCAGGAACGACTTCTTCGGGTTGAAAATCCACACCCACTGCACCGGGACAAATAAGCACAGTATCAGCGCCGAGTTTGGAGGCTATAGCGATTTGGCGTTTTGCGACCTCCATGGCCTTATCCCGAACCCACTGGACGCTGCTTGTAAGGGAATATTGCCAGTAGAGGCCGGTTGCCAGCGCGTTGATAGTGATACCGATTTCTTCGGCATCTTTCAGGATTTTTGCGATATCCGATTCGCTGCTTTGAAGACTGAGCGGCCCTTTTGCTGATAAAGCCAATTCAATGCCTTCAAAACCTGCGTCTTTAGCCAACTCCATACATTCACGAATAGTAAGTTTTGAATCAAAAGACCAGATGTTGATTCCTTTGCGTATTGCCATGACCAACTCCTCCTTTTTACAATGCTATGCCTGTTTAATAGCAGTGCGCAACTGCAATAAAAATAAATTAAATTTTAGAAGCGAATGCTAAACCTTATCCAAGTATAATTGCGTGAAAACTATTTGTCAAGGTGTTTTTTATTAGAGTTTCTGTACTCTGCCCGACTTGTGTTACCAATATAGATGGGCTATAATATGGTTTATATATTGAAACAGGACAAAGAAAAAAGTATTGGTTTCTTTTACGCTGTTGAATAAATATGAAATTGAGGGAGGAAATATAAAATGACTGATAAAAGATGGTCTCAATTGGGCGAAACGCTCATCAATTACTCGCTTGGCGTAAAACCGGGCGAAAAATTAATGATTGCCATGTACGAAGTGGAAAGTTATCCTTTGGCCCTTGCGGTTTACGAAGCCTGCATCAAAGCCGGAGGTTATCCCCAAATTCAATTTATGAGTGAAGCGCTTAAGCACAAAGTACTTCAATTTGGCAATGAGGAGCAAATCTCCTGGGTACCGGAAATCGAGGCGTACGGCATGGAGTGGGCTGATCATTACCTTGGTTTGCGTGGCGCCTTTAATATGTATGAATGCTATGATATCCCTGTTGAAAAAATCGCCGCCTATCAGCGCGCTCAGGGAATCATTTCCACGCTAAGATGGCAAAAAACGAATTGGGCGATTATCCGTGTTCCCAACGAGCGTTTCGCGCAGCAAGCAAAAGTCAGCTACGAAAAAATAATGGACATGTTCTTTGAAGCTTGCAATCTGGACTGGGACAAGCACGTGCTTCAGTGGCAGCGTGTAGCCGATATATTGGATCAAGGCACACGAATTCGGGTTGTAGGCAACCGGACGGATTTTTCGTTCGAGTTCCCCGGCGAAAAGTGGAAAGTTTCTGAAAATAAAATCAACATTCCTGATGGTGAATTCTATACCACTCCCAAGTGGGACACTGTCCAAGGGCATATCTATTTTGAATTTCCCGCCACTTTGGGAGGACGAATTATCAATGATTTATATCTGGAATTCACAGACGGCCTGGTTTCCAAAGTGGAAGCGTCAAGCAACAGGGAATTCGTAGAGCATATTCTCAGCAATAATGAGCCCGGCGCCCGCCGAGTAGGCGAGTTCGCTTTTGGTACCAATCCCGCTATTGATATCCCGACGACTGATATCCTTTGGGATGAAAAGATCGCCGGAACCATCCACATCGCGCTCGGCCGGCCCTATAACAATGCCTATGACTGTCCGATACATTGGGACATTGTCAAGGACACCCGTAAAGACAGCAAAATTTACCTTGATGATAAATTGATTTTTGAAGATGGTAATTTCCTGATTTAGGTTATTCTGAACAACTCGGGTTCAGGGAAGCCCGACAATGTTACGACCCTTTTATGGGTCGTTTCTTATTTCAAAAATTGGCGCAAGGGCTTCAAAGCAAGGGGAGATTGATAATTCCCATGACCACGGTTTAAATGTAGAACTCTACAATTTCTAATGGCGTCCAATAAAATAGGGAAACTGTGATATGGAAAAAATCCGCCGCGGCAACGAGTAAAATAGGCTCGCGTATCATTCGTTTTTAAGGAATTCTTTCAGCGCTTCCATAGACAGTGGCCTTGAATAATAGTAGCCTTGTATTTCGTCACAGCCAATGCTTCTTAAAAAATCCGCCTGCTCTTTTGTTTCCACGCCTTCGGCTGTGACCTCCGCCTTGAGGGCTCTTGCTAATATAACAATGGTTTCCGTTAAGGGCGCGTTTTTCATTTCTAAATCTATGTAGTCTATAATCTCTTTGTCTATTTTTATTCTGTCAAAAGGCACTATCTTTAACCGGCTTAGGGATGAGTAGCCTTTGCCGAAATCATCTATGGCGATTCTTACTCCCAACTCCTTCAGTTTGAACAGTTTATCAATTACATCCTTTGCGTTTTTAGCAAAAAAGCTTTCTGTAATTTCCAACTCAATGTATTTTGGGTTTACTCCACTTTCTTCTATGATTTTTTTAAAATCGCAAACGATATCTTTTCCCTGGAATTGCGCAAGCGACAAGTTCACAGAAACACGAAGAGGCGGAAATCCCTTTGCAATAAGCCTGTTATATTCTTGGAGCGCTTGTTCCAGCACCCAAAGCCCCACATCATGAATCAATCCCATTTGTTCAAGTAAAGGTATAAAAACATTCGGCGGCACTCGTTTTTTGTCGCTTGTTGTCCATCTGAGCAAGGCTTCAATCCCGGCTGTTTTTTCCGTGCTGCAGCTAATCTGGGGCTGAAACTCCAGGGAAAACTCATTATTTTCCAAGGACTTGAAAAGCTTGTTCGTGAGTAAAGTATTATCCTCAACACGGTTTTTTAACTGCTCAGAATAGAAAACGATCCTGTCATCAGAAGATTTTGCGCCAAATCCTGCCAAATCGGCATTTTGCAAAAGAGTATCCGCATCTCTACCGTCATCCGGGTACACCGAAATGCCTATATTGACAGTAACAAATAATGCATCAATACCTTCCTTGGGTTGTATAGGATTGGAAAAAGCATCAAGTATTGTATTTGCACACTTCCTTATTTGCTTAGTGTTTTCCACACCAAACAGAACAACAACAAACGCCCCGTCGTCCGACCTTGAGATAAAACAAAATTCGCCCAACATGTTTTTAAGAATTGCCGCCGATTTTATTACAACCTGCTCTCCTATACGATGACCGAAGGTATCGTTAATCGTTCTTAGATTTTCAATTTCTATATATAAAACGGCAATGTTTCCTGACTCTTTCCCGCTTTCTATGCTTTGATCCAGTATATTTGTCAGCATATTTCTATTCGCTAATTTTGTAGATTCATCAAAATAAGCATAATTGTATAACCTTTCTTCGTACAAGGTCTTTTTCTTTGTGTTTCCCAAGATATTTGCAATAATTCCCAAAAAGTATAGCCGGCCTTCCCTGGCGCTTAACCTGCTTCTTTTTTGATATTCAACGACGAGCATGCCTATTGTTCTTTCGTCATCAATTATTATTGGTGACGCGTAATAAGAATATATTCCTCTTGAGATGAAATAATCTCTTTCCTCGCTACCTTCATCAACGGGGATGCTTATAACATCTTCACATGCGATGGACTCCCTCAGCTCAATTATAGCCTTGGCCATGGGCAAGGCTGCTGTCTTGATTTTTACATATGGCTGAAAAGGAAGCGATTCAATGGCTTCATCTGTTTTATACACGTTAAGAATCATTGCTTCTTTGTAATCCGCGCTGAATCTGACCAAATATGCCTGATCAAATTCGATTATTTCAGCAGACATTTTAAACATTTCATCGATTTTTTCTCTGGCATTTTCGTTGTTGGCCGAAATAAAGCCGGTTGAAATATTTTCGAGCGTTTTTTGCGCTTTTGCGTATCTTTGATGTCCTTGCAGCTTAAAAGCATATTCATTCGTCAGATATTGCACAACGAAGTATGAAAGCATAATAATAAAAACTCTTGTGATATGTTCATTTATATCTATGATGACGGAGATTTTCGGCAGCGCTATCGCAAAAACAATTTCAATCACCACGCACAATATGGTAAAAATGAGGGCATGCATTTTATTATCAAGGATAACGGTAATCAGAAGAAATAGTATATATGCCGACCATATTGTTACTCCACCGGTATCAGCGTTTATTACCAACAAAAACACTGCGCCAACAGAGCATATTGCAAGGAGGATGGCATCCTGAACGGTATGTTTCCGCGTTATGCGCGGTATAAACATTGTAAATACACTAGCTGCAAACATGCTTAAAGAGAGCGTAAGCTCGTATTTCAATGGCCTTCCTATGCCAAAATAACCGACTAAAAAGGATAGTGCGGAGCCTATCATGAACATGATTCCTGTTGCTTGAAACAAGCGTATTCGGTCCCTCTCGGTGGGCTTGGCGGTTTCTATATTCAAGAGAGTTTCCCTTTGGTTTTCAAGAATCAGCCCGAATCTTCTTGATGCGATATAAATTGTTGTTATGGGAACCGTCAAAAAGATAATGGTCAAATTCGGGTAAATTCCCAAGCCAAGGATTTGAGGCGGTGTTTCTGTTGATACGCCCAAGATTAAAGGGATTAGTATGGATATCAAAAAATAGGTTGCTTGCCGTTTCAGGGGGGTTTTAGGTTTGATTTTTTGCCACCAGCGAATAAGCGTTAATAGGCTTGCTATTGAAAACACACTATAATATACAATAAACCAAATTCTTGCCGGATTTAAGGGGGCTACATTCGCCCAGCCGAAATTGGCTCGCACCATCTGGTCTTGCGTTTCTGCAAACAACCCAAAAGGAGCAAACAGAATAATATTAATAAGGGCGGGTAAATAAATCAAAGTGAGCGTAATGCGTTTATTGAAGCGTATATTGGTTTTTGTGAAAACCAATATAAAATGAAATATAATGCTGTAAAAAGTTCCCCAGCCTGAAGCAGCCATATTCTTCCAAAAAGCGCCAGCCTCCGCTGTGGGCGCAGTGTTGGCAAAGGAATATGTAAATGACCAAATGGCCATGGAGATTGTTAACCATAGAAACAACCTGTTGACACGGCTTTTGATGTTCGCGACAGCCGCATATGCTCCGAAAAACATATAAAAACAACCGGAAATATAAAATATTACTGATAGCATAATATCATGTTTCATCTTTATTTTACCACCAGAACAAGGGTTCCAAATCTTTGTTTTTGTAAGTTTCTCCCTGTTTCCCTTCGCTTTTTAGTCATTCTTTCAGTTCCGCATGTTCACAGAGGCTTAAAATCTCCCCTACATTCTAACATCGTTTCTATGTTTTCACAATTACAAGCGTTCATTCGCCCAAATTGCTTTCTAATAAGATGAACGAACAGGCACCATATCATTCGTTTTTAAGGAATTCTTCCAGCGCTTCCGCAGGCAGGGGCCTTGAATAATAGTAACCTTGTATTTCGTCGCAGCCAATGCTTCTTAAAAAATCCGCCTGCTCTTTTGTTTCCACGCCTTCGGCTGTGACCTCCGCTTTGAGGGCTTTTGCTAATGTAACCGTGGTTTCCGTTAAGGGCGCGTTTTTCATTTCCAAGTCAATGTAATCTATAATCTCTTTGTCTGTTTTTATTCTGTCAAAAGGCGCCATCTTTAACCGGCTTAGGGACGAGTAGCCTTTGCCGAAATCATCTATGACGATTCTTACTCCCAACTCTTTCAGTTTGAGCAGTTTATCAATTACATCCTTTGCGCTTTTAGCAAAAAAGCTTTCTGTAATTTCCAACTCAATGTATTTTGGGTTTACTCCACTTTCTTCTATGATTTTTTTAAAATCGCAAACAATATCTTTTCCTTGGAATTGCGCAAGCGACAAGTTCACAGAAATACGAAGAGGCGGAAATCCCTTTGCAATAAGCCTGTTATGCTGTTTTAACGCTTGTTCCAGCACCCAGAGCCCCACCTCATAAATCAATCCCATTTGTTCAAGCAAGGGTATAAAAATATTCGGCGGTATTCTCTTGTTGTCGGTTGTCGTCCATCTGAGCAAGGCTTCAATCCCGGCTGTTTTTTCCGTGCTGCAGCTAATCTGGGGCTGGAACACCAGGGAAAACTCATTATTTTCCAAGGACTTGAAAAGCTTGTTCGTGAGTAAAGTATTATCTTCAACACGGTTTTTTAACTGCTCAGAATAGAAAACGATCCTATTGTCAGAAGACTTCGCTTCGTATCCTGCCAAATCGGCATTTTGCAAAAGAGTATCCGCATCTCTACCGTCATCCGGATACACCGAAATGCCTATATTGACAGTAACAAATAATGCATCAATACCTTCCTTGGGTAGTATGGGATTGGAAAAAGCATCAAGTATAATATTTGCACATTCATTAATCTGCTCGGTGGTTTCCGCAATCGGCATAACAATAATAAATTTTTCCTTGCTAACCCTTGAAAGATCGCATTCTTCTTTCATCAGGCTTTTAAGAATTGATGCCGATTCTATTACTATCTGCTCTCCTATTCTATGCCCGAAGGTATCATTAATCATTCTTAGGTTGTTTAGCTCAACATCAAAAATCACTATTTTTTCCGATTCTTTTCTGTTGTTGATGATTTCCTCCAAAGCTATTTTAAGCATATTCCTGTTCGTTAATTTTGTAGATTCATCAAAATATGCGAAATTGTATAGCCTTTCTTCGTAAAAAATATTTTTCCTTGTGTCTCCCAATATATTCGTAATTATTTTCAAAAAGTGTAATCGACTTTCTGTGAATTTTTCATCACTCCGCTGTTTGTATTCAATAACAAAGAATCCATCTGTTTTTTTATTGATTATAACTGGAAGCGCAAAGAAAGAATGTCTTCCCCTTGACATGAAAAAATCTCTTTGATTTCCGGCCTTATCAACGGAAATACTCGTGATATCTTCGCACAGTATAGGAAGGTTTTGATCTATCAGGGGCTGAACTTCGGGAAAATCCGCTGTCTTAAACTTCATTCCCGGATAAAGAACAGATGATTTGCTCTCATTATCTTTTATATACATATTGAGAATCGTTGCGTTTTCATAATTTGCGTCGAACTCAAATAGATATGCGTAGTCAAATTCAAGTATTTCGGCGGACATTTTAAGCATTTCATCGATTTTCTTTTTGGCGTTTTCGTTGTTAACAGAAATAAAGTTGGTTGAAATCTTTTCGAGCGTTTCCTGTTTTTTTGAAAATCTCTGATATCCCCGAAGTTTTGAAGCATATTCATTGGTAAGATATCGCACAGCAAAATAAGCCAGTACAATAATAAACATCCTTTTCAAATACTGAACGATATCGATGGTGGCGGAAACTTCCGGACAAAAAATCCCAAGAACAACTTGAATCAACAGGGTGGCAGCCAAAAAAATGAAAGTATGGATTCTACTGGTAAGGACAATAGAAAACATAAGAAATACCACATATACTGCCCATATAGTTACTGCTCCAATATCAATTTCTTTAATGATGAAAAAAGACATACCCACTATGCTTATTATCAGGAACAGGGTGTTTTGAGTCGTATGCTTTTTGGCCGCGTACGGTATAAACAGCAAAGATATTCCCAAACCCCACACAACTAAAGCGAGCAAAAACTCACTTGTGAAATCACCTCCTCCAATAAAATATCCTGAAAAAAAGGAACCTGCGGCACCAATTGTAAACATGATTGTTGCGGTTTGAAATAAACGCAATCGGTTTTCTTGTATACTTCCGTGATCCTGAGAAAAAAACTCCGCCTTGGCTCTTTCGAGAAGCAGCCCAAATTTTTTCAATGTTATAAACAAAAATATCGTAGGAAAAATCAAAAACACAATTACCAATTTGGGAGTCTGGTTAAATCCTAAAATATCGTCAAAAGTATCCGTTATCGATCCCACAACAAAAAGTCCGATTGAGGATATTAAATAATGTGTCACATATCGCTTCAGAGGGGTATGAGGTTCAATTTTTTCCACCAGCGAACAAGCAATATAATAGCGGCGACTGAATAAACAGTGTAGTATAAGATAATCCAAAGCGCGCTGATATTTGTGGAAAGAAAACTTTTCCAACCGCTGTCGCTGGGCATCAGTTTAAATTGTTTATCCGCGAAGGATCCAAGGGGAGCATAGAGAATGATACTTATAAGGGAGGGTAAATAGAATAAAATCTTTTTAATTGGTTTGTCTAATTGAAATCTATGATTTGTAAAAATTAAGACAAAATGTAGAAAAAAGCTGTAAAATATACCCCAACCGAAAACAGAGAATGACGTCCAAAAAGCTCTTGCTTCGGCTGTGGGCGCGGAGGTTGAAAAAGAAAACGCGAATGACCAAGCCGCCATTGAGAGTGTTAAAAACAGAAATCGTCTATTGATATGACTTTTAACATTGGAAATCAGCGTATAGAAACCAAAAAACATATAAAAACAGCCACAAATATAATAGATTATTGATAGCATGATATCATTTTTCATCATTATTTCACCGCCAGAACAAGATTTTCAAATCTCTGTAATTGTGGAGTTTATCCCTGTTTCTTGTCTTTTTTAAGTCATTCCGTCACGTTTTCGTATATTAACAAGATCTTTGAATCTCCTATATAGTTTAACACCGTCATGTATTTATATCAATGTTTTTGCTGATAAATAAAAGACTTTTCTTGAGTTGGTGCATATTTTGGTACATACACATACATTAATTCAAGGCAGGAATAATATAGTTTTGCAATACCTATAGGTAGCAGAGCCTCTTTCCTTAAACATTGTGTTTTTTACAGTACGGGGAAGCCGTTTTTGGCAAACAAGGCTGCCCCGATGGGGACATTTCGATCCATCAACTGGCAAATGACCACTTCAAACCGATCCTTTCCGGATATAAAAACGTACTGGTTTGCGTATTTTTGGATGGGGGCGCGCAAAGGTTCGCCAATGTTGGCAAGGCCGCCGCCGATGGAGACAATATTGGGCGCCATCATGCTTACGGTGTTAGCTACCGCGATTCCGAATGAGTGTCCCACCCGGTCAAGTTCTTCTAACGCGAACGCGTCTTCCTTAGCGGCGGCGATGCCCAGCATTCTGCAGTCAAGCTTTTGAATGTCTTCATCGCATAGCGCCATCAGCAGGCTGTCATTAGCGACATACCCGGGTGAGCGTAACCGTCGCTCAATGGCAATGCCACAACACAAATCTTCGACACGCGTTACACTGCCCGGAACCTTCGCCGTCCAGTCCGCTGTATATGTGTTGCCAAGAAAGGAGCCGCCAAAGCCAATGCCATCGAAAACCTTTCCTCGGCAAAACCAGCTGCCGCCTATACCGGTGCCTAAATTGGTGTAAAAAAAGCTTTCACTACCTTTGCCGCTTCCGCAAATCAATTCGGCGTAGCCGCCGGCAACCGTGTCCACCACTACGATTGTGGGGATATTGAACTCCCGCTCAAACCATGTTTTCAGCTCAAAGTCCTTCCATCCCGGAACCTGAATGGAGGTGAGAACGCGTCCGGTTTTCGTTTCTAAGGGGCCACCAAAACCCACACCGATGGAGCGGACATCGGGATATTTGCGCAAAAGGCGCTGGACATTCACTTTCAGCCACGCAAGGATGTCCGGTGCCCCTTCTCGCAATTCCACCCGTTCACCAAGGAAGTCGAATTCTTGTGCGTTCTCGTTTAAAATGCAAATTTGCTGTTTGGTACCACCAATTTCGATTCCCATGTATTTAGAGGTCATGCCATCTTCGCTCCTATATCATTTTAGTTGAAACAGTATATATTTATGTCTTTCATTTGGAAAAATCTTTTCGGTAGTACTTTTGTATTTGTTTTTATTCTATAAAGCTGAAGCTTTGACTGAGTGAATGCGAGGTTAATACAATTCGATATTGCTGTTGAGAACCAATTGTGGGGGTAATAGAATTGTGCTTGATTCTATTGTACCTTCCATTATGTACCAAAAGAGATGTTCCAGCCCCATTCGCCCTTGTTCGAATTGATTCTGGCATATTGTGGCTTGTACAATGCCTTGACTGATGTGGGCGCGTAAATTTTCGCTTATATCAGAAGTGATAAGGGTTAATTTTCTTTCCATACCCATATCTTTAACCGCTTCGATAACGCCGAAAGAGTTGAAGGAGTCGACATAGATGCCTGCCAAATAGGGGTGTTCGCGAAGGGTCTGAATGGTTGCGTCGTAGGCAGCGTCTTTGCTGTCGTAATGGCTGTATGTGGCTACCAAAGAAAGGGGAGTAACAAGCGCCTGTTCTTTAAATCCTTCCAAAATCTCACTGTGGATACTGCGCTCGCCGTAGCTGCCGGAGGCGATTGCTACGGCTTGATTTGCGTTCCCCATCCTATAAAGCAACTCCGCGGCCATTCGGCCTGCCACACGACCATGATAGCGGATTGATAGCTTGCGCGTGGAAACAGCTACATGATTGACGACTGTAACAACAGGAATTTTCTTGCGCTCTATTGCCACGAACCCATCTGCGTTCCGAGCGCATATTAGTAAACCATCGTACCTGTCCTTGGCAATGCGTTCAAGCGTATTGTTCAGGAACTCAGTACCGGCAGCAGCGTTGGAGTCGCCGCCTAAATAGGAGTAAAAATCAGTATGAAGATTGAAGTCAGCAAGGTCCTCCGTTGCTTGCTTCGCGCCCGCTATGATCGAATCATGGAACTCCGGAAAGCTGGTAAAGGCTACTACTGCCAAGCGAACATTCTTGCTGGACAGCGAACGAGCCAGGCGGTTTGGTCTATATCCCAAGCGGTCCACCATCTCCAGCACACGTTCTCTTGTTTTTTCGTGGATGGTTTCTTTTCCGCTGAGGGCGCGATGGACGGTTGCGGTTGATACATTGAGAGCTTTTGCCACATCATATATCGTTACGCGCTTTTTTGTTTCGTGGGGCATCTTCAGACATCCTTTCGCCTGCATTTATACAAATCATATGATATTGTTTTACAACTGTCAAACTGCCGGAGCCTGAGGGGCGATGAAGCAATGGCATGGATATCGTGTCCTGAGAACGTGTCATCTTGTCAGACGAAAGGCGAAAAAATGAAACCCTGGCCAATCTTGCCAAGCGGGGTTTAAAATCCACATGAGATGTTGTAAAAATGAAAGGCTGATGAGCGCAAAAGGTACTTGTGAATTTTTCACGCCGATTGTTATTATACAATGAGTAGGCAGAATTGTTTTTTTCATGTTTTTAGTAAAAAGCGCTTGCAAATTTCTTACATTAATTATACAATAAAAAAAGTAAAATTTGTTTGTGTTAAAAAATGTAACCGATTACAAAACGAAAGAGTTTTGTCAAATAACCCCAAGGCATGGTTGCATTTGAGCCGGGATATAAGGGAAAAACCATGTGAATTTCTGTAATTTAACGGATAGTCTGCATGTAAGAACCCACAAAAGGCAGGTTATACTTGCCCCATTGATATTACACTGAAAGGCAGGAAGTCATGAAATTACCTACTAGCCAACGTGATTGCGTTGCGGTATACGGGAACATGAAACAAGTTGCCCGCTTGAAGCGATATGTTTTTTTAGAGGGCAAAGCCACCGGCATTGAAGCTGTGGACCTTGATACCGGAGGAGGATTTTCCTGCACAATTTTGCCCGGGCGTGGAATGGATATTGCCTGGGCATCCTACCGAGGCATACCGGTTTCGTATATTTCTAAAACAGGAATTGTATCTCCCGCTTATCATGATCCGCGTGAGTCGCAATGGCTGAAGAGCTTTTTTGCAGGTCTGCTGACAACTTGCGGTTTGGGAAATGCAGGTCCTGCGTGCGAGGCGGATTTGCCTGTTGTAGGCAAAACTCCTTTTGGGTTGCATGGTGATATTTCAAACACAGCTGCGGACAATATTTGTTTGTCTGAACGCTGGCTTGCCGACGGTCGTTATCAACTGAAAATATCCGGCCGGGTAGAAGAAGGCAGATTTCATGGCGAGCATCTCGAGATGCGTAGAACAATTCATACTTTTCTGGGTGAAAAGAAAATCACCATAGAAGATGAGTTCAGCAATATGGGAAACTCGGCGCAGCCGTTGATGTTCTTTTATCATATCAATATCGGGTATCCTATTCTCAGCAAGGATTCGCGATTCCTTTCCAAGAGCAAAAGTATTGTTCCGGCTAACAAGGCCGCCGCTGCCAACCTGCAAACATATGACCGGTTTTCCGAGCCGCTGGAAACATATGACGAACAACAGTTTTATCACGATTTAATACCGGATGAATCCGGATACACGACGGTCGCGCTCATCAATGACGCGATTAACTTAGGAGTTTATTTGCGTTTTATGCCAGGGCAGCTGCCAAAATTCGCGCAGTGGAAGGTATGCAGAGCGGGAGATTACGTATTTGCGTTTGAGCCTGGGAATTGCCATCCTGTCGGCAGAGCAGTTCAAGAGCAGACAGAGGGGTTTGAATGGCTGGAGCCAACACAGGTTAAGACAGTCAACTATGAAATTGGTATATTAGACGGAGAATCGGATTTAATGATGCTCAAGGAAAAACTGTTGGCATGATGATTTGTTCAATAAAAATGAGAAGCAATTAGCTTGAAAGGGGACAGGGAATGGGTATTGTGGTATTTGGTAGTTTTGTGGTGGACTTGACCAGCCGTTCGGCAGGTCTTCCTTTACCGGGACAAACGCTTCAGGGCAGCTCATTTAAATATGGCGCGGGCGGGAAGGGTTCAAACCAGGCCGTGGCTGCCCATCGCGCGGGCGCCGACATCATACTGGTTACAAAGATAGGCAAGGATTTCTTTGGCCAGGTAGCGATGGATTTTTATCAGGGCGAAGGAATGAACACCGACTATATCTTGCGGGACGAGGTGAAGGAAACGGGCGCGGCGCTTATCATGGTAGATGAAAGCAGCGCGCAAAATAAGATTGTTGTGGTTAGCGGCGCGTGCGGGAACATTACCGCGGAAGATATTGAAAAATGCAAGGATTTGATTGAGAATGCTTCTATTTTGCTGTTGCAACATGAAATCAATATAGATGCGCTGTATAAGGTGATTGAGGTGGCGTATGACGCGGGTGTGCGCATTGTTTTGAATCCTGCTCCGGCCGCGCCGATTCCCGATGAAATACTCAAAAAAATAGATGTAATCACCCCCAATGAAACCGAGGCGCAAACGCTTACCGGGATTCAGATCAACAACGAAGAAGATGCCCGGCGGGCAGCTAAAGCTCTATTGGACAAGGGTGTTCGTGAAGTGATTATTACTTTGGGAAGCCTTGGCGCATATGTGACGGACGGCAAACAAGATTGGATGATTGACAGCGTCAAGGTTGATGTAGTTGATACCACCGGAGCTGGCGACGCCTTCAACGGCGGCTTAGTAACGGCTCTGGATGAAGGCAAGAGTTTGCTTAATGCTGCCCGCTTTGCCAATGTAGTGGGAGCGTTGTCAGTCACCAAAAAAGGAACCGCGCGCTCTATGCCGGAGCGCAAACAAATCGAACAACTTTATCAAGAAACATATGGATTGGAACGCTAAAGAGTTTTAAGGAGGAAAGAAATGGAAACGTATCCGCTGGGAGTTAGGCGAGACGGCAGCTATTACACTCGAATTGAATGGGCCAGCCATACGGAATCAGACCCAACTTTCTGGGTTGTAAACTTGATTCGGGATGACACGGAGCGCAATGGCGGAACTTGGGGCGCCAACACGATGGGTCCGGCGCATGTTGTTCTTAGTTTCTTTGGGGAAGAACAGGAGGTTAGCCGGGTCCGGATATTTGGAAATGTCGGTCTGGACATCTCTATCCTTGAGGAATTGGCGAAAACAATCGATATTTATTATAGTGATACCGATGAGCCTCGCAAGCTTCGCCGGCAGGAAGACAAAATTGATGATGTACCTTGGAATTTTGTCACTCGTGTGAATATGCCCAAAAGGGAGGGCTGGACCGAGATTATGTTCGAGCAGCCAATCAAGGCGAAATACCTGAGATTTGATTTGGTGGAAAATCACGGTACACCGCCGGATATTCCATGGACAGAAACAAGTGAGATAAAAATTTACCCCTAACTTGGGGATTGTTTGGAGGTATTGAACAAAATGAAAAAGGGAAACTGGGCACTTATTAACTCAGAGAACGTCAAGCCATATGTATGTGATGAGACATATTCTTCAAAACTGCTTACCGGCGATGAGCTGATCGGCTCACCCGTTATTAACCTCAATGAGGGAACGCTCAAAGCCGGCTGCAGAACATCTGGCGATGCGCATGATGATACTGAAATCTATTATATTGTTTCTTGTGAGGAGGGAAAGTGCTCGGTGTGGTTGGATGATGAGGAAGTGCTATGCAAGCCGCAGGATGTAATTATCATTCCGCCGAAAGTTTTCCATTGGATAGACAACACAAAAAGCAGCAAGCCCTTCATATTAATGACTTTTTGGCCACGGCAGGAACAAAATGGCGTATATCATGCCAGGTTGGCAGCCTGGGGTAAGTCTTTTATCCAGGAAGATGAAAATTATGAAGCGAAACGAATCCAAAAGAAAGGGGATAAATAATAATGGAACCAATCAATCGATATCTTGATCATGCGGTCCTCAAACCGGAAATGACTCTCGAACAGGTCAAAGAAGCCATTCAGGTGGGCATTGACTATCAGGTACGCACGGTCTGCGTTCATCCCGGTGACATCCCCTTGGCGCTGGAAATGTGTGAAGGAACCGCTACGCAAGTCATTTGCGTATTGGATTTTCCCCATGGCCGTGGCGGGAAGGAAACCAAAAAAGCTTTGGCTGCCCTGTACGCGAAGATGGGCGTCGCCGAGATAGACATGGTGATGAACTATGGGCTCGCCCGCGGGGGGCATTGGGATCTTTTGAAAGAAGAAATAGAGAGCGTTGTGCAAGAGGCTCATAGGCATAACGTGCCTGTCAAGGTAATTCTCGAAACCAGTGAACTGAGCCGGGAGCAGATTATCGGAAGTGTTCAGGCTTGTATCGCTGCCGGAGCGGATTTTGCCAAGTCTTCAACAGGTTTTAGCTCGGGAGGTTCAACGCCGGAGATTTTGAAGACAATGCTGGAGGCTGCTGACGGAAAGATTAAGATCAAGCCGTCCGGCGGAATCCGCAATAAGCAAACTGCGCTGGACTACATACAGGCCGGAGCGGCTCGCTTAGGTGTCGGGTTTGCGTCTACTCCATTGATTTGCGACAACCCTATGCTTACCAAATAAGAACATTGATCAAGAAAGGAAATAGCCATGCAAACATCAAACGTCGAAGCCCTTGTCTTGGAACTCATCAAGAAAGCGCGTTCTGCCCAACAAGTCATTGAAGGCTACAATCAAAACCAGGTAGATGCACTGGTGAGAGCAGTTGCGAAGGTTGTATTTGACAATGCCGAATCTTTGGCAAAAGACGCGGTGGAAGAAACGCGCATGGGGCGCTATGAAGATAAGGTAAAGAAAAACAAAGGAAAGGCCCGCGTTATCTGGAGCGACTTGAAGGGGAAGAAGAGCGTTGGGATTATCCGCGAATTGCCGGAGGAAGGCCTCATTGAGGTTGCTAAGCCTATGGGCGTTGTCGGCGCGGTCACCCCAACTACCAACCCTATTGTTACCCCTATGTGCAACGCGATGTTTGCCTTGAAGGGACGCAACGCGATTTTGATTAGCCCGCATCCGCGGTCAAAGAAGTGCAGCTCCCGGACAGTGAAGCTGATGCGTGAAGCGATTGCCGCGTTAGGCGCGCCCGAGGATCTGATTCAGGTGATTGAAGAGCCGAGCGTGGAAGCATCCGCGCTGGTGATGAAGTCCTGCGATGTTTGCGTTTCAACGGGCGGCATGGGCATGGTGCGCGCGGCCTATTCATCGGGCAAACCGGCCTTTGGGGTAGGCGCTGGGAATGTGCAGTGCATCCTTGGCAAAGACGCGGATATTGACAAGGTTGTGCCTATGATTATTGAAGGCAGGGCATTTGACAATGGTATTATTTGTTCAGCCGAGCAAACGGCCATTGTACCTGAAAAAGAGCTTCAGCGTGTGATTGACGCGTTTGTACGTGAAGGCGCGTATTACATCAGCGACAAAGAGGAGGTTGAAAGGGTCAGAGAAACTCTCTTCCCCGACGGCGTGGTGAACAAGGCCTGTGTTGGCCAGAGCGCGGCCTTTGTCGCGGAAAAAGCAGGCATTCAGATTCCCGAAAACACCAAGATTTTGCTTGTGAAGACGGAAACTTATGGTGAAAAAGACCATTTATCCAGCGAAAAAATGGCGCCTGTACTCACTTTATATACATATAAGGAATGGGAAGAGGCGATAGATATTGCGCAGGCCAACCTGAATGTTACCGGATTAGGCCATAGCGTATGTATTCATTCTCATGATAAAAAAGAAATTGAGTACGCTGCGCTGAAACTTCCGGTTTCAAGAATTTTGCTCAATCAAATTTGCGCTACTTCCAATGGAGGCAGCTTCTTTAACGGCCTGGCCGCCACAACCACGCTTGGTTGCGGGAGCTGGGGCAACAACTCAATCAGCGAGAACCTGAGCTGGAAACACTTGCTCAATATCAGCCGTGTTGCCGACATTAAGCCCGGAAGCTTCGTGCCCGATGATGAGCAGATTTGGGGGCAAGAATGAAACTGCTGGAATATCAGGCGATTTCCCTGTTTAATCAATATCAAATACCGACAATGAAAAGCGCTGTGCTTTCTCATGGAGAGTGTTTTGATGACATAGCGGGCGCTGAGGATTTCCGTTTTCCCTTGGTTGTAAAGGCGCAAATCGCGTCTGGAGGCCGAGGCAAAGCGGGTGGCATCCGTTTTGCGCAAACGATGAAAGATGCCCGAAAGCACTGCAGGGACCTTTTAGGGAGAGAACTGCTTGGCTATACCGTATACCAGGTTTTGTTGACGGAAAAAGCGGATGTTAGGTCGGAATGGTATTTGTCCATCATCTTAGACCGGGTGGACAAATGCCCGATGATTATTTTTTCACCCGAAGGGGGAATGGATATTGAGGAGCTGGCAAGAACACAGCCCCAAAAAATTCTGCGTTTGCCGATTGATCCATTCATTGGCGTTCAGCCATATACTGTTTCCTATCTGCTGGCAAAAAGCGGGCTTTCCCCCTTCTATCAGGATGAGCTATATAAGGTAATTTGCCGTCTCTATCAACTGTTCCTGCAGCAGGATGCGTTACTGACTGAAATTAATCCGCTTGCCGTATGTGGGGATGATGAAAGAATCATTGCGTTAGACGGCAAGGTGGAGATTGACGACAGCGCGCTGTATCGCCAGAAAGTGTGGCTCCAAGCGCGGGAAGTGATGCCTGAAGAGGATTTTGTGAAGGAAGCCAGAGCTTTCAATTTTCTCTATATCCCGGTTGAAAAAACAGGGCCGGTTGCTGTTATTTCAAATGGCTCCGGCATGCTGATGAGCTGCATTGATTTGATTGCCAAAGAAGGTATTCAGGTCAGCGCGGCGCTGGATTTGGGCGGTGGAGCAACGGCGGACAGGATCAGCCAGGGTCTGCGGATTATGTTGTCAACGCCGGGGGTAAAGGTTGTGCTTATCAATATTTTTGGCGGGATAACCAGGTGCGATGAGGTGGCGCAAGGCGTTCGAGACGCGGTTGAGAATTACCTTGGCAAGGGACAGTTTGTGATTGTTCGTATGGAAGGAACCAACAAGGAAAAAGGCGTTGCGATGCTGGAAGGAATGGACAACAGCCTCCTGATGGCGGAAGATATTCGCCAGAGCGTTGATCTTCTTGTTGAAAGGAGGGATTTGCTGTGAGCGTTCTGATTAACCAAGAAACCAAGGTCATCGTACAGGGGATTACAGGGCGGGAAGGTCAGTTTCACACGGAGCAGATGCTTGCCTATGGCACCAAGGTTGTTGCGGGGGTTACCCCCGGAAAAGGCGGGCAGGAGGTACACGGAGTTCCTGTATTTCATACTGTTCGTGAAGCTATGGAACATACCCGTGCCGACGCGAGCGTGTTGTTTGTCCCCGCGCGGTTTGTTAAGAATTCCGCAACCGAGGCGATTGAGGCAGGCGTTCCACTTGTTGTTACGATTGCCGAGCATGTGCCTGTACAGGACATGATGTACTGCCGCAGGCTGGCAAGAGACCGCGGCGTTCAGCTTGTGGGGCCCAACTCATTTGGTATTATTTCTCCGGGAAAATGTAAGATTGGCTTCATGGCGCACAGGATTTTCTCGCCGGGGCATGTTGGCATCATGAGCCGCAGCGCGACCAACTGCTATGAGACGGTTTTCATGCTGACACAGAAAGGCATTGGCCAATCCACCTGCGTAGGGGTGGGCGGCGATATGATTCCGGGTTCAACCTTTATCGATATACTGCCCGAACTGAATGCGGATGAAAACACAAAGGTTATTGTGCTGATCGGAGAAATTGGCGGCAATGAAGAAGAACTTGCCGCGGAATATATCAAACGGCATGTGAAAAAACCGGTTGTTGCAGTTATCACCGGAAAGAACGCGCCCAAAGGCCGCAGTATGGGGCATGCGGGAGCGATTGTGTCTGCCGACGGGACGGGCAGCGCTCAAAAGAAAGAGAGCGCATTGCGGGAGGCGGGCGTTCATATCGCTGAAAGCACCCGCCATATTGCTGAAATCCTGCTTAATTTACGGGAGGAGTATGAATTATGATTTCAAAGGAAAGAGCGTCGCGGATTTATTTGACCATGCACCGTATCCGCGGCTTTGAGGAGCAGGTCGTGAGCTTGTTTGAATCCAATAAGCTCAGGGGCTCCGTTCATCTGTGCATAGGGCAGGAAGCGATTGCTGCAACGGTATGTTCCAACCTCACTGAAAAGGATTATATTACCAGCACGCATCGCGGCCATGGGCATTGCATTGCCAAAGGCGCGAGGCTGGATTACGCGATGGCTGAGTTAATGGGCAAAGCTACAGGATATTGCAAAGGCCGTGGCGGCTCTATGCACATCGCTGATTTTGAAACGGGAAATTTAGGAGCGAACGCGATTGTGGGCGGAGGCATTCCCATTGCGGTGGGCGCAGCCCTTGCTTCCAAAATGCAAAAGCGCAAAGAGGTGGCTGTCAGCTTCTTTGGAGACGGGGCGAGCAATGAAGGGATATTTCACGAGGCGCTCAATTTAGCTTCTTTATGGAAGGTACCGGTCATTTTCGTCTGTGAAAACAATGGTTATGGTATCTCGGTTCCTGCCTGGCAATCCACCAGTGTTGAGGATATCAGTGTAAGGGCTGTATCGTACAATATGCCCGGCGTGACTGTTGATGGAAACGATGTTGAGGCGATTGACGAAGCTTTCCGCGCGGCGCTAGAGCGCGCCCGTGCCGGCGAAGGCCCTACTTTGATTGAATGCAAAACCTACCGTTGGCTTGGGCACTGGACAGGGGATCCGCAACCCTATCGGACCCGCGAGGAGATAGAGAGCTGGAAAGAAAAGTGCCCAATTAAGCGCTATGGAGAAAAATTGCTGGAGCAGGGATTTACAGCCGAGGAATTGGAGCAACTCTCCCAGCAGGCGAAAAAAGAAGTTGAGGAAGCGGTAGACTTTGCGCTAAACAGCCCGCTTCCCGATGAGGGCAAAATTCTTGAAGACGTGTTTTATGAGGAGGCATGAGATGAGCAAAAAAACATACGCCATCGCAATCCGAGATGTTATTGCTCAGGAAATGCGCAGGGATGAGAACGTTTTTATCATGGGTGAAGATATCGAAATACTGGGGGGAATATTTGGCTGCACCAGGGATTTGTATAAGGAATTTGGTACTGAACGTGTGAGGAACACTCCAATCAGTGAGGCGGGATTCATTGGGGCCGGCCTTGGCGCTGCCTGCGCAGGTATGCGGCCCATTGTCGAACTGATGTACATGGACTTTACTCTGGTTGCGATGGACCAAATTATCAACCAAGTGGCTAAAACCCGCTATATTTTCGGCGGACGGGCGAAAATTCCGCTGGTTATCAGAGGCCAACAGGGTATAGGACGTGGAAATGCCGCCACACATTCCCAGAGTATGGAAACTATTTTTATGCATTTTCCTGGCCTGAAAGTTGCTTGTCCGTCTACGCCTCAGGATGCGGCAGGGCTGCTCCGCACGGCAATTCGGGACGACAATCCGGTTATGTTCTTTGAGCATAAGGCCCTTTATGCCGATAAAGGTGAAGTGAATGATGATCCTGAATTCATGCTGCCCTTTGGCAAGGCGGACATTAAGCGTGAAGGCACGGATGTAACGATTGTCGCCAACCTCCTGTATGTCAAGCGCGCTTTGGAAGCGGCAAAGGAGCTGGAGAGTATAGGCATTTCCGCTGAAGTTATAGACCCGATGACCTTAGTACCTTTTGATAAGGAAACAGTGGTGAACTCGGTCAAGAAAACCGGAAGACTGGTGGTTGTGCATGAAGCGCATCGAAATGCCGGTTGGGGGGCTGAGGTGGCGGCGATGGTTACAGAGGAGGCTTTCCGCTATCTTGACGCGCCGCCCCTAAGGCTTGGAGCGCTTGCGTGTCCCTTGCCGTTCGCGCTGAATTTGGAGAATGCTGCAACGCCTCAGGTGGCTGATATCGTCCAGGCCGCTCGGCAAGTTTGCTATCGTTAGAGGAGCTGAAAACAATGGCACATAAGATCATCATGCCCAAACAGGGCCTGCAAATGACAGAGGGATATATTGCCCAGTGGCTGAAAGCTGAAGGCGACATGGTCAAATTAGGAGAGCCGCTGTTCGAGATTGAGACGGATAAACTTACCATCACCATTGATTCCACTGCCGAAGGCAAGCTTCTGAAGATTGTGCGTCCCGAGGGCGACACGGTTCCCATTACCGAAGTGATTGCTTACATAGGCGAAGAGGGGGAAGTGATTGAAGATATCCAAGCGCCTTCACTGCCCGCCGATGTTTCGGTCAAAGAGGTTGAGTCACCCAAGGAAAGCCGACGTTTGAGCGAACCGATACCTGTTTTGGCACAGGCTGGCGTAAAGTATGCCACTCCCCGAGCGAAGATGAGAGCGCAAGAGCGTGGTTTCCCGATTGAATCTGTAGATGCTACCGGTCCGGACGGGCTGATCATTGAACGGGATGTATTGGCTTACAAGCCCGTGGCGGCAAGCCCTCTTGCGCGCAAATTAGCCGGCCTTGGAGGGATATCGCTGGACGGTGTTGAAGGCTCCGGCGCGCGCGGCAAGGTCATGGCGCCTGACGTGCGGCAGGCGCTGGCTGCTCCGTCCGCCGATGACACATCTGATTGCTTAGAAACAGTGATTCCGATGGACGGAATGCGCAGGGGAATCGCCAGTACCATGAGCGGCAGCTTGAGTGCAACGGCACAGGCTAACCACAGCATGCTTGTGGATATGAGCGAATGCGTTCGCCTGCGGGAACGCATGAAAAAAGCGGAAATCAAAATCAGTTTCAATGATATTATCATCCTTTGCGCGGCCAGGGCGTTAAAGGAGCATCCACAGGTCAACGCGGTTCGGCAGGAAGACAGCATTGTTCAAAAGCATTACGTGAATGTAGGCATGGCTGTCGCCACTCCGCGGGGCTTGCTGGTACCCGTTATCATGGATACAGATAAAAAATCTCTGCGGGAAATAGCTGGAATAACCGCAGCGCTTGCTGAAAGAACAAAAAAGGGAACGATTACCCCTGACGAATTGACGCAGGGTACCTTTACCGTAACCAACCTTGGCATGCTTGGAGTGGATAAATTTGTCGCGATCCTCAATCCTCCCGAATCAGGCATTCTGGCGGTGGGCGCGATTAAAAAACAGCCAGTAGTCTTGGAAGACGACAGTATAGCTGTTCGCCCGATGATGTGGATTACACTCACCTATGACCACTGTGTTATTGATGGCGCCCCTGCCGCGAGTTTCCTGGGAAGAATTAAGGAATTGCTTGAGGATCCGATCCTATTGTTGTAAGAAAGGCATGGTCATGAGTAGAGAGTTTGATGTAGCTGTTCTGGGCGGCGGCCCCGGAGGGTACGTAGCGGCCATTCGCTGCGCCCAATATGGCTTGCATACAGCGTTGATTGAATCCGGCGAATTGGGGGGTACTTGCCTGAATCGCGGCTGCATACCCACCAAGGCGTTGTTGCATGGCGCGGAGGTGTGGGAAACGATTGGAAACGCCAACAGGTATGGCATTGACATTTCCGGCATCACCTTTGATTATGCGGCCTTGGCAGCGTATAAAGACAGGTGCGTCAGCATCCTTCGCCGGGGTGTTGAAGCGCTGGAAAAAGCGCATGGCGTCACGGTTATCCGAGGTTTTGGGACGCTCAAAGACGCATATACACTGCAGGTGGAAGAAAAAGAAATATCGGCGGATAAAATCATCCTGGCAACAGGCTCCCGGCCTTCCTTGCCACCCATTGAAGGGGCAGAGTTTGGATTAACCAGCGATTATGTCCTGTCTTTGAAAAGCCTGCCCCAAAGCGTGGTTATCATAGGAGGCGGGGTAATCGGCATTGAGTTCGCGACGCTTTTCGCGACGCTTGGCGCCAAGGTGACAGTTCTTGAAATGACGGATGAGATCTTACCGGGGATGGAGCAGTGCATTGTCCAGCCGCTGAAGAAGACGATGAAGCAAAAGAAGGTTGATTTTGTCACGAAAGCCAAAGTCTCTTCGCTAAGCAAGGACGGTACGGTATCCTATGAGCTAAACGGAGAGAAGAAATCAGTATCGGGACAAATATGCGTGATATGCACAGGCAGACAGCCCATGACGGAGGGAATCGGTTTGGAAACGTTGGGCATTGCTACGCAGCGCGGCTATGTGTTGACAGATGACAGACTCCGCACCAACCTGCCCAATGTGTACGCGATTGGCGACATTACTGGCAAAATGCAGCTTGCTCACTTGGCAAGCGCTCAGGGTGCTGTGGCCGCAGCCCAGTGCGCAGGGAAGGATATACGCATGAACTATCGCATTGTGCCCGCCTGCGTATATACACATCCAGAGATTGCTTGCGTCGGCATGACAAAACAGGCTGCCATAGATGCTGGATACCGTGTGAAAGCAGGGAGCTTTGACGTAGCCGGGAATGGACGCTCCATGGTGATGGATGAACGCGTGGGGACTTGCCAGATTATTTCAGATGAAACAACCGGCGAAATACTGGGCGCTCAGATTATGGCTCCGCGCGCCAGCGACATGATTGCGCAAATAGCTGCCGTAATGAGGTGTGAGGGCACCATTGAGGAGCTGGCGGATACGATCTATCCTCATCCTACTGTCAGCGAAATTATCATGGAGGCGTCACATGACATCTTGGGCTTGTCCTGTCACAAAATGCCAAGGAAAAATTCATAAAGAATATTGTGTATGGACTTGCGCTAAATAATGGACTTGTTATTCTGTCATATGGAAAAACGGCTCTAACGATTATATGTTTGTTGTATAGTGAGGAGGAAAAAAGGTGAGCACATTCTTACAAAATTTAAACAGCCTGAATCCGGGGAAAGATCAAATTGCTTTGTTTTGGCTTGGACAGGCAGGCTTTGTTATTAAAACAAGTTCCGGCGAACTGATAGGCATTGACCCATATCTATCGGACTATGTGCAGCGCACAATCCCGGAGGTTGGGTTAGGGTTTAAGCGGCTGATGCCCGCTCCCTGCCGCGCGGAGGAGTTGCGTTTGGACTATCTTCTTATTTCGCATGAGCATGGCGATCATTATGACCAAGACTCCATTGGGGATTTGATGCGCAGCAAAAATCTTAAAATCCTGACCACGCCAACAGTGGTGAAGGCTATGGAAGAAGAAGGCCGTGATACCAGCCAGGTTTATGCGCTGTATCCTGGTGACACAAAAGCATTTGAAGGTTTTTCTGTGCTTGGGGTGGATTGTGACCATGGCGAGCTGTCAAAGGACGCGCTTGGTTTTATTTTGGATTTTGGCTTTACCTCGGTCTATTATTCCGGTGATACGGCGCTGAATATGGACAGGCTGAAGGGCGCTGTGGAGCGGCAGCCGGATGTTGCCATCCTCCCGATTAACGGCGCTTTTGGAAATTTGGACGGTGAACAGGCTGCGAGGTTGGCTGGCGCCTTGCGATCCCGGTATTGCGTTCCCTGCCATTTCTGGACTTTTCCTTTACACCTTGGAAATCCCCAGCAAATCATAGACAGCCTTCCCAAGTACGCGGAGGATTGCGAACTGTGCCTGTTTCAGCAGGGAGAGGGAATGTTGTTTCCTCCAAAATCATTATAAACATGGGAAGCAAAGAAAGATTGATATGTTTTTTGTGTGTTTTTTACTAAAAGGGGCTTGACAAATCAAGATGAGAGATTTAAAATAATTTTGTGGCAACTACAAATATTTTGGTTTTATCATAAATGTAACCGATTTCATTTCCGAGAGGAACTAATTTTTATGATGAATATATCATCACCTGATGTGATGATAAAAATAAAAGGAGGCTTAATCCTATGAAGAAACTGACGTCAATCCTGGTAACCCTGATTCTGGTTCTTTCCCTTGGCAGTGCGGCTTTTGCTGCGGATTTCAATCCCGCTGATTATTCCGTGGCAATCTGTATGGACAACATGAACCATCCGGTTCACCGCATTGTGCAGCTAGGCTTTTTGAAAGCTGCTGAAGAACTGGGCTACACCAACGCGAAGGTCATTGGCACTGAAGGCGGTGACTCAGCTGAGGCTTTCTCTGCAGCTGAGGCTTTCGCTGCTGAAGGCGGCAACGGCCTACTCCTGTGGGCTGGCGACTCCGGCTGCTACGAGACATTGGCTTCTGTGGCTGCCGAAGGCGTAATAGTCGGCATTCCCCACTTCAACCATGCCACCGCTGATGGCACCTACCCCGAAGGCTTGGCTTTCAACATGGCTTGCGATCCCGTACTCTACGGCAAGCAAGTTGCTGAACTGATGGCAGAGAAGCTCTCCGGCAAGGAAGGTTCCGTAGCTCTGACTCAGAACACCAAGAACGTAACCGAGAATGCCGCGACCGAGTCCTTTATCGCCACTTGGGAAAGCCTGAAAGACACCTATGACCTGAGCAAAATCAAGGTTCTACCCGTGGAACTTGAAGGCGGCATGGTGGACAGCGCGACTGCTATCAACTTGGCAATTATCCAGGCCAACCCCGACCTGATTGGCGCGTTCGGCACCACCGGCAATAGCCCCATTACTTGGGCCGATGCTGCCACCAAAGCAGGCAAAGCTGACGGTGAATTGCTGTTAGTTGGCATGGACGCCACCGAAGGCAATCTGGACTATCTTGAGGCAGGTAAGGTAGCCGCAATTGTTGCTCAGCCCTTGTACGAGGAAGCCTACAAAACCATGGAATATCTGGACAAGATTTTCCGTGGCGAAGAAGTTCCCATGTGGACTGATCTTGAAGCTCCTGTCGTAACTGTCGACGGCGAAGGTCCCAACGGTATCGACTACCATCGTGATATTGCTGCTCAAGTGGTTGAGTTCTTTAAGTAAACATGCCTTAGTGTCTTATAATAAAGACCAAGCAGTTTAGTGCAGGCAATATCCAAAATACTTTGGGAGGGGCTTGCATCCTGGTATGGGGCAAGCCCCTCCCTTATTACTGCCCAACTTTGGTTTTTAAGTTCTGGGCAAAGAAGGTTAGGTGATTATGAGTGGAATTTGTGCTGGAAGCTATCGGCATTACTAAAAAATTTCCAGGCGTTCTTGCTAACGATAATGTTTCTCTCAACGTAAAACCTGGTGAAATTTTAGGTCTGATTGGTGAAAATGGTGCCGGGAAATCTACGCTCCTTAAAGTGCTTAACGGCATCTATCCCCACGGCAGCTACACCGGCATTTTGCGTTTGATGGGAAAGGAAATTCAACCTTCCAACCCCAATGACGCAATGTTGCTGGGTATTGGTTATGTTCCGCAGGAAATTAATGTGCTCAAGTATTTCAGCGTAGCTGAGAACATTTATATGTCCGACCAGCGCATGGAGCGCGGAAAGCCGAACAAATCAAAAACACCTTTTTCCAACTTCCGGGAAATGTATAAAGCAGCGACAGAGTTACTTAGCAACAATTATATCAATCTCGATCCCCGTGCCGATGTACGTAAACTTTCCATCGGTCAGCAGCAAATGCTGATGATTGCCCGTGCGCTGGCCATGGATCCAAAGGTTCTTATTCTGGATGAACCTACTACTTCTCTTTCGGAAAGCGATGTTGCCCAACTTTTTGAAGTGGTACGCAAATTAAAGGAAAAAGGAACAAGCATTATTTTTGTTACCCATAAATTGGACGAAATTATAGAGCTGACTGATCGCGTAACCATTCTGCGCGACGGTAAGAATATCTGCACCTATGATAGGGCTCAATATAATACCGCTACCATCATCCACGATATGATTGGCCGCGATATCCAAAACATGTATGAAAAGCGCAGCAATCCCATTGGAAGGGAAGTATTGCGCGTTGAAAACCTTACCATTGAGCATCCCTACATCGCCAATCGTAATCTGATTGAAAATGTTTCTTTCAAGGTACACGCCGGCGAAGTGCTGGGGTTGGCCGGTCTGGTGGGAGCTGGCAGGAGCGAAGTGTGCATGGGCATTTACGGTATGATTCCTATAAAATCTGGCGAAATATATTTGGAAGGCCGGAAAATTCAGCTCACCAACACCGAAAGCGCGGTGAAGAATGGGATTGGTTTTGTAAGTGAGGATCGCAAAAAATATGGCCTCAACTTCGTTTGGGACATTAAAAACAACGTGTCCATCTCGAACCTTGATGCCGTTAAAAACAAATTTCTTATCAATGAGAATAAAATAAAATCCCGTGCTCAAAAGTATTTTGATTCTCTGCAAGTGAAGGCTCCTTCTGTTAGCACCAAGGTTGCAACCCTTTCCGGTGGTAACCAGCAGAAGGTGGTCATTGCAAGAACTTTGAACACCGAGCCTAAACTCATTATCTTGGACGAACCCACCAAGGGTATTGACGTTGGTTCCAAGAATGAAATTTACACCATCATCAACCAACTTGCCGCCGAGGGAACTGCCGTGATTATCATTTCGTCCGAGCTGCCCGAACTCATCGGCATGAGCGACCGAGTGGTTGTCATGGCGGAGGGTCGCAAAGTTGGCGAACTTGAAGGCGACGAAATCTCTGATATCAAGATCATGGAGATGGCTGTCACTACCTTCAAAAAAGTAACTTCCTAATCCTGTATAGGAAGAAAGGAGCTTTCGCATGAGCACAAAAGCCGCGACAAAAGAAATGAGACGAAGAAGCGATTTAGCTTTGAAAGTGTTCTTCACGCCAGAAGTAGGAACTATGATTCCTATCCTTATTTTGTCCGTCGTTACAGGCATACTCAACCCAACCTTCTTTACATGGAGGTACATTTCTTCCATCCTCCGCGACAGTATTTTTATCGGTACGGCGGCACTGGCGCAAGGATTGGTTATTATGTCCGGAGAGATTGATCTATCTGTGGGTATGGGTGGCTGTTTCGCTGGTATCATGATGGGTGTTGCCTGTCAAAATTGGGGTTGGGGTCTTGTTCCCTGTATATTAATCTGCTTAGCTACCGGCGCTGCGGTGGGCTTGATAAATGGCTTGTGCGTAACACGCCTCAAACTAAATTCATGGATTACCACCTTGGCCACGCAGTTTATCTCCACTGGTCTTGCTATTACCATTGGCGATGGTGTCCCGCTGTCCATTTCGTCACTGGGTACTTCCAAATTCACCCGTGCCCGCCCTCTGAATCTTAGCTGGCTGTTTTTCCTCTTTGTAGCCATGATTATCGTGCTGGATCTTGTTATTCGTAAAACTAAATTTGGTTACAGACTGCGTGCTGTAGGCGGCAACCGGGAAGCAGCGGAGATGGCAGGCATCAATGTTAAAAAAATCAAGCTAATTGTATTCTTATTGGCCGGCTTTATTGCTGCTTGTGGCGGCATGTTTGACGTGCTTAGCAAGGCTTCTGCCAAAGATACTTATGGAATGGGACGTGAATTCCGAGCTATTATCTGCTGCGCCATCGGCGGCATCACCATGAGCGGCGGTGCCGGCTCCATGTACGGTGTGGGTCTTGGTGTCCTTCTTTTCCACGTGCTTCGCGGATGTTTGAATATTTTGAATGTTGATACCAACGTACAGCTGGTTATGATTGGCGCTGTTCTGGTAATGGCCGTGATTTTAGACGTCATGCGTAAGCGCTTTGAAGACAAGCGTATCATTAAGATGTAAAGGAGGCGCAGCTCATGCAAAATACAGTAATAAAAACAGACGCCAGTGGTTTCAAAAGGCTTCTTCGTACGGACGAGGTAACCACTTTGCTGCCGTTGCTTGCCATTATTGCCGTCACTACCGTTTTCAGACCGGATTTCTTGTCCGTCAGTAACTTTTCTGCAATGTTTACGCAGATTCCATTTATTGCCATCACAGCTTTAGGTGCCAGCTTTCCGCTAATGACTGGCAATGTGGACATTTCCACCGGTCGCGTGGCGGGCTTTGCCGGCATCATGATGGCGGCATTGGTTATTGATGGGGGCTGGGGAGCAACAGAAGCCATAGCGCTTTCGCTCGTTTGTTGCGCTATGGTCGGTCTATTCAATGGTTTTCTGGTTGTATATATGGGTATTCCGGATTTTGTAGCTACCATGGGAACTCTGTATATGGTGGGCGGTGCGCGCTATCTGTTTATCAAAGGATATCAGCTCACGCTGGGTCGTGTGGAAAGCTTCCGTCTTGATGATATTTTTGATGGTCTCTATTTGGGTATGCCCCTCTATTTTTGGATCATGCTGATTTTGTTTGCCATCATGTTTGTGGTCATCAAGTATACTGTCTGGGGGCGTCATTTGTTGGCTGTTGGCGACAACCGTGAAGTGGCTACGATAGTTGGCATCAATGTAAAGCGCATGCGAATGTCCGCCTATACGATTTCTTCAATACTTGCCGGTATCGCTGGTATCCTGCTAACGCTTGATACTTCTCTGGGGCAACCGGAAAACGGCGATGGCTGGGAATTCCGTGCCATAGCTGGCTGCGTGGTGGGTGGCGTAAGCCTTAGCGGAGGCAAATGTTCACCGCTTGGCATCCTTATTGGCGTTACACTTGTTTTTGTGGCGGAAAACGCCATCATCTTCCTCGGATTGCCTTCAACCCTGCGTGAAGCGGTCAAGGGCGTACTGATGGCTGGTGCCGTACTGTTTGATATCTATAGGCAGAATCGTAAGGTTCCCGCTTAATCTAACTTCAAGGAGGTTATTATGAAGGTTGATCTCAAGGGCAAAACAGCGGTGATAACCGGAGCCGGAGGCGCAATCGGCAGCGCGATGGCCATGGAGTTTGCGCAAAACGGAGCCAATGTTGTGGTTGCGGACTTGCGGGAAGATACCATGATGGCAACGGTTGAGGAAATCCGCAAGGCCGGTGGAAGTGCCGTTGGTATAGGGGTAGACGTTGCGAACCGCGAAAGCGCTTTTGAAATGATTACCAAATCCGTCGAGGCCTTTGGCCGCGTGGATTGCCTGGTAAACAATGCGGGAATTAATGGTGGTCCGGAATATCGTAAGCCCATTCACGAGTATAATGACGATCTTTGGCATCGAATTATCAATGTGGATCTCAACGGCGTATATTATTGCTCCAAAGCCGCCGTCTTACAACTGCAAAAGCAAGGTACAGGCGGTACAATTATCAACATTTCTTCCATAGCGGGGCTTACACCCTTACGCCTGCAGTGCGCGTTTACCGCCGCCAAAGCCGGCGTTATAAACTTGACCAAAGCCATGGCATTGGAGTTGGCTCCACTGAACATCCGTGTCAATTGCATTGCGCCGGGTTCTATTCTGTTTGAGGGAACACGGCAGCTTTTCTATGCTGATCAAGCGCGCGCTGAAGCTTTGCTTTCCCATATTCCACTAAAACGCCCAGGCGATCCGAAGGAAATCTCCGCTATGACCTGTTTCCTTGCAAGTGAAGATTCCAGCTATATGACCGGTTCCGTGGTAACCATCGATGGAGGCTGGACCTGTGGCTACACACGTGATTTTTGAACAACTACAATAGAGGGAGATTTACTATCATGAAAGTAATGGTGGCTTATGCCCCCAACGATCTGCGGATTGTTGAAATGGAAAAACCTGTTCCCGGTCCCCGCGAAACACTCATTAAAGTCCATCATACCGGCATCTGCGCGACAGATGTAGCCATCATGAAAGGCACACTTACGCTAGGCGAAGGAAATGAGCCCATTTATCCGGTTCGTCTGGGACATGAATGGAGTGGCGTTGTGGAGGCTGTCGGTAGCGAAAACTGGCGCATTAAGCCCGGTGACCGCGTCATATCCGATACGGGTTACTCATGCGGCGAATGCGAAATGTGCCTAATGGGCCAATATCAAAACTGCGAAAACGGCCGCGCCATTGGCACAATTCGTGACTGTTGGCCGGGGGCGTTTGCGGAGTATATGCTCATGCCCGAGCGTCTTGTGTTTAAGGTGCCGGACAATGTTGCTTTGGACGCTGCCGCGCTAATTGAACCTGCCAGTATTGGTCTGTATGGTGTGGAACGTGCTGGAATTACCCCGCGTAAAAAATTGGCAGTCATAGGCACCGGCCCTATTGGTCTGGGTGGCATGGCGTGCGCAAAGGGGCAGGGCATAGGCAAGACCATTCTGGTGGGGCGTAAAGACGTAAAGCTTGAAATCGGTCGTAAGTTAGGGGCGGATATACTTGTAAACACCACGCGGGAGAGCATGATAGAAGTTATTATGAGGGAAACGGACGGCAAAGGCGCGGACATTGTGCTGGACACCACGGGCGACGCAAGCATTTTCAATGATGTTTGCAAATGCGTACGTTCCAGCGGCTGTCTGGTTATTCCCGGTTTCTATGAGAAACCTATTCTCAATGCTGATTTGGACAACCTGATTGTGCGCAATTGCACGCTCATTGGCGCGGCGGGTACGCCCAACATGGGTCGTAAGTTGCTGGATCTTATGTCCTATGGGCATGTAGATCTTACTCCAATGATTACTGACCGCTTTCCCTTCAGCCAGGTCAAGGAAGCCTTCGATGCCGTGAGCTCACGCAATGATAGCCGTGTTAAAATCATGGTTGATTTTGTCTGAAGTTAAAACAAGATTCGTTGAAAGTCTTCCTTGTGTCCGCTGGGAAAGTTCTTGTGTACTGTTAAGAATGTCTGCTTGTCTGTTTTTTATTTGGCGGCTTTGATTCAGGATTGATTATCCTGTGTGTGCCAGTTCACCTTGCGATTTTGATGCGGGGTGGACTGATTGACGTAGGAAACGCCGCTGCTTAATTACCAAGAGTCAATGGAGGATAAACATGCGGCTCGAATTTGGTATCGGAGAGGGTGCCCAAGCGGTAGAGATTGACCCGCGTAATCTGCTGAGCGTATTGACGCCTAATGCGGTCGAAATCGGCTTAACCGGCGAGGAAGAGGTTATTAGGGCCCTGAATCATCCGATCGGCACGCCAAAGCTTCGTGATATTGTAAAGCCTGAGGAAAAGATCGCCATTGTTACCAGCGATATTACCCGACCAATGCCTACCTATGCTGTCATGCCTGCGTTATTGGACGAATTGTATATGGCGGGTGTGAAACCGCAGGACATTACCTTGGTATTTGCCTTGGGCAGCCACAGACCGCATACCCGTGCCGAGATGGAAAAACTTGCGGGTCTACGTGCTTTTACGGAAATTATTTGCGTGGATGGTGATTCCAACGACTGTGTGCACCTTGGGCAAACTGCCCATGGAACGCCGGTTGACATTGTACGCGTAGTTGCCAAGGCAGATCGACGAATCTGCCTTGGCAACATTGAATACCATTATTTCGCCGGATATTCCGGTGGCGCCAAGGCCATCATGCCCGGCGTTTCGACCCGGGAGGCGATACAATGTAACCACAGTATGATGGTTAGACCGGAAGCTTGTGCGGGTAATTTGGAGGATAACCCAGTACGCCAAGACCTTGAGGAAGCTATAGCGTTTTGCGGTGTGGATTTTATTTTAAACGTTGTGCTGGACGAACATAAGCGTATTATCAAGGCGGTGGCAGGTGATGTTAAGCAGGCCCATCGGGTGGGTTGTGCGTTTTTGGACAGCCTATATTGCAAAGAAATTAAGGAACGGGCAGACATCGTATTGGTTTCTCAAGGGGGTGCGCCCAAAGACCTGAATCTCTACCAGACGCAAAAGGCATTGGACAACGCCAAGCATGCGGTCAAGGACGGCGGTATCATCATATTGATAGGCTCTTGCCGAGAGGGTTTGGGTGAGCGTGTTTTTGAAGAGTGGATGCTCACCTCACCAACGCCGGAGAGCATGATCGAACGCATAAAGCACGATTTTCAACTGGGTGGCCACAAAGCAGCAGCTATCTCAATGGTGCTGAAAAAAGCGGACATCTATTTGGTCAGTGACATGGAACCCGATTTTGTCCGCCGGATTTTCCTTCAACCGTTTGCTCAAGTCCAGACGGCCTATGACGCAGCGATAGAAGAACTGGGTTCCGACGCTACGGTTATCGCCATGCCCTACGGAGGCTCTACACTGCCCAAGCTCGTAGTTCCGTAGAAAGATATGGTTGCTTTATGCTGTGGGGCTTATTAGAGAAATATGAAAAAAAGCGTTTGACGCTTATTTTCAAATAAGGGATAATAACAACCAGAAGGTTTTTAATAACATGAATAATCAGTACGCAGCAAGGAGGGCGATGTAATTGAATATTGGCATTGATATTGGCGGGACAAAAACTTCTATCGGTTTAGTTGACCAAACCGGTGCGATTATTCTGGAGCATGTGCATCCCACATGTGCTGAAAAACCGGCTGATTTTGTCGAAATGATTGTTGATTGGACAAAAGAACTTTGTCAAACAGCACATGTCAATTTTAACGAAGTGCAGTCTGTGGGCGCTGGGGTGCCGGGCACGGTAGACTTTGCTACCGGACATGTTGTTTTTTGCCCTAACATTGGTTGGTTTGATGTACCGATGGGGAAGCTGTTCGCGTCAGCTTTTGGCAGGCCAGTCCTGGTATCTCAGGATTCCAGAAATGCCGCGCTTGGAGAACTGCTGTTCGGGGCCGGTAAAGGATATTCTGATTTTATGTGCATTACAATTGGTACAGGTATTGGTTGTGGAATTGTGATAGGTGGGCGTGTTTTCCATGGCGGGATGAATACCGCCGGAGAATTGGGGCATTTGCCTATCGTTCGGGATGGTGTTGACTGTAACTGCGGCAATAAGGGCTGCCTTGAAAGTTACGCGTCAGGCAATGCGATTTTTGAACGGGCATTTGCATTGAAACCGAATGCTTTTACCGGAAGACCTCATAAATGTGAGACGGTGTTTGAGTTGGCGTATCAAGGTGACCCAGATATGTTGACTGTGATTAAACAAAGTGTAGATGATTTGGCATTTGGTTTAGCAGGCGCGGTTGCAATTCTATCGCCACAGGCGATTCTTATCAGCGGCGGGGTTTCCGAGCATCGCGAGTTGGTTATTCAGCCTTTGGAAGAGAGGATCTACCATTACGGATATTATTCGTGGAAACACGCAAAGAAGCTGAAAGTATTACCGGCAAAGCTGGAAAAATCCGCGCCGATGGTTGGGGCGGCTTTTTTAGAGAGTCAATTATAAGCATCGGATTGGGGTATCCATGAACTAAACAACTCCATTTTACCCAGCTTAGGGTTATACCTGCATATACTGCGCAGTATGTGATTTCCTCTTAAGTCATACTGCTCATGGAAAAAGAGTTCCTTAATAAAGTGTTGTTTCACAACAACATTCTATATAAATGAGAGCTCTTTCTTTTTCTTCATGCTTCCTACTCTCCAATTTGTGCGGCACTCCTACACAAAAATACAGAAACTCAAGATAAGGGAATCTTGACATTCGATAGGTATTCCGTTACGCTTAATAGCGTAAAATGAATTGAAACTTATATATACGATCTGTACTGATAAATTGAGGAGATACATTGAAATGTCGGATTTTTTTCCTGCCCACATTCGTGATTATGGCAAGCCCACCGAAACAATACAAACAGTGCGGGAGCACTGCCGGAACACTGCTTATTTGGCTGGCGAAGCTGCGGAATGTATTGGTCTAAAGAATACGGCCTACCTTACCGGGCTGATTCACGATGCGGGCAAGTATACGGATGCTTATCGCTGTTACCTCCAAAAGGCGGTTGCCGGTGAAAAAGTAGTTCGAGGCAGTGTCAATCATACTTTTGCTTGTGTACGGCTGATGATGGAAGCCTATCATAACAACAATCCGAGTATTATTGAGCGTTGGGCAAGCGAAATGATTGCCTGCGCAGCCGCAAGTCACCACGCTTTGTTTGATGCGGTAGACGAGACCCACCGTTCCGGTCTGCGTTATCGTGCGGGCGCTGAAGGGATTGATGCGGAAAGCGCCGTAAAAGAATTTTTGTTGCGTTGCTGTCCTAAAAACGAATTGGATGAGCTGTTTTCAAAATCAACGCAGGAATTGGCGCAAAAGTTTATGCAAATAGCTAAAAATACGCAAAATTATTCCAAAACAATACCGGCTTCTGTAACTAAAAATGAAGCGAACATTGCGAATCAGCGATTCTATCATTTTTCTATTGCTATGTTGGTGCGCTTTTTATCTTCCTGTGTGATTGAAGGCGACCGAAGCGATACCGCCGCTTTTGAAGCCAATGCAAGCGCAAAGGAAGAAAATATCCCTTCCAAGGAATATTGGCAACAAGCCCTTCTTCGTCTTGAAAATCGTTTGAAGGAACTGGGCAGCCTATCAAGCGTAACTCCGATTGCAAAGGCCCGCAGCTATATCTCGGATGCTTGCAGTGAATTTGCTGATTATCCGTCCGCTATCTATCGCTTTAATGCGCCGACCGGCGGCGGAAAAACCTTGTCAACCTTGCGTTATGCCCTGCGCCATGCGGCGCTATATAAGAAAAAGCGCATTTTTTATATTGCCCCTTTTATCAGCATCATTGAACAGAACGCCGATGAGATTAGGCGTGCAGTTGGTGAAAATGTCGCTGTGCTGGAACACCATTCAAATGTATTTCAAGATGTGAATGACAACGAAGAACTTACTCCCAATGCCCTCTTTGAAAGCAATTGGCATGCGCCGATCGTTGTTACCACGCAGGTGCAACTGATTAACACCTTGTTTTCCGCGAAAACCTCCTCCGTTCGCCGCTTCCAAGCATTAGCCGATAGCATTATTATTTTGGATGAGGTTCAAAGCCTTCCCGTTCAGCTAACCCATCCTTTCAACCTTGCCATGAATTTTCTATCGGAGTTTTGCTCTTGTTCAGTATTGCTTTGCTCCGCTACTTTGCCAACGCTGGATCGTCTTCCTTTTCCGATGAATATTGCTGAACAAACGCCCATTCACCTTGACCCTGCAATGCGGGAAGTTTTTCGCAGAACTCGCATCATGGACAAGGGCGAATTATCACAGGACGAGTTATTTGCTTTCGTTAAAGAACAGCTAAGTAAGTCGGACAGTCTGCTTGTTGTGTGCAACAAAAAGAAACAGGCCGAAGAGCTATTTGCGGAAATCAAGGGTATGGTACCGGTTTGTTGCCATCTATCAAGCAAAATGTGTGTTGCGCATCGCCGAAATGTGATTGCACAGCTTAAAAAAGAACTGTCCGATAATCGGCAAAAAGATATTAGCTCAAAACATAAAATTGTATGCATTTCAACACAGGTGATAGAAGCCGGGGTAGACATTTCGTTTGAAACCGTCATACGCTTCCGGGCAGGTATGGATAGCATTATCCAGTCGGCCGGTCGCTGTAACCGCAATAGCGAAAGCGACGAACCGGCCAATGTATATGTGGTTGCGCCCCAAGGGGAGACGCTTGGCAAACTGGATACCATCGAAAAAGGCAAACAAGCTTCAGAGGAACTTTTTTATGAGTTGGATGATAAAGACCCTGCGACAGATGCGGCTATCAAATCATACTACAAAAAATACTATAACAAGTTCCCAAAGAATTCATTAGACTGCCCGCTGCGCCATGGGGACACTTCCATGATGGATTTGCTGACTATCAATCTTAGTTTTGCCACCAAACAATATACCGATATATACCCGAACGACTGCTTACGCCAAGCTTTCAAGACGGCAGGAAGTGAGTATTCCATATTTGACGATTCGTTCAGCGTACTTGTGCCTTATTGTGAAGGCGAAGAACTAATTGCTGAAATAACAAACGCTTCTGTTGGTTACGACTTTTTAAGCTTAAAAGCACTACTAAAGCGTACAACCCCTTATTGTATTAGTGTGTTTCCTTGGCAACTTGAAGAACTAATGCAGAAAGGGGCAGTCTACCGTCCCAGCGAACATAGTCCCCTATATGTTCTTGCTCCCGGCTGGTATGATAAGCAAACCGGCCTTTCCGCTAATGCAGCAGATTTTACGGAGGTTTAATGAAGTGAAAACACGCTATCCTAACATTGTTGAGTTTGAGGTTACCGGAGATTACGCCCTCTTTTCCGATCCCATTATGCGAGTAGGGGGAGAAAAATGCTCCTACCCTGTGCCCACTTATGAGGCGCTGAAAGGGATCATTTCGTCGGTGTATTGGAAGCCTACCTTTATTTGGGTGATTGACAAGGTGCGTATTATGAAACCCATTCAAATGGAGGTCAAGGGTATTCGTAACCTCGTCTATACAGCCAAGAAAAAATCGGATTTAGCAGATCTTTCGTACTACACATATTTGAAAAATTGCTGTTATCAGGTACAGGCGCACTTTGAGTGGAACAAAAATCGTCCTGAGTTAGCAAAAGACAGAAACGAAAACAAACACCATAACAGGGCCAAGCGTTGCATTGAACGGGGCGGTAGGCGGGATGTGTTTCTTGGAACAAGAGAGTGTCAAGCTTATGTTGCCCCCTGCAATTTTGGGGAGGGAGAGAGCGCTTATGATTCAACGCCTGAACTCAATTTCGGAGTGATGGTGCACGGCATTACCTATCCTGATGAAGTAACAGGCTACCTTCCACAGGGAGAGATGACTGTAAGGCTATGGCAGCCTAAAATGGTAAAAGGTATAATTGAATTTATTCGTCCGGAAGAATGCACCATGTTAAAACCCATAGGCGAGCGCCTTGTTATGGAATTTAGTGAAAGTATGAATAATTTTACTCCAATCGACAGTAACGAAAGAGGTGATAGATAATGGCGCTACTGCAAAGAGCGATTGAAACATACGATACACTTGATACATTAGGGTTTGTAGGTGTTTATGAAGCGGACAAGACGCCGCTTGCGCCGATTGCACACTGGTTAACTGCGCCCAATATCGACATAACGATAGACCTTGAAGGAAATTTCCTCTCTGTAAATCAAGTTGATACCAAGACTAAAGGAAAATTTATTTTTCCTGTCACGGAAAGCTCACTTGGAAGAACGAGTGGTATTTCTCCTCATCCGTTATGTGACCAACTGGATTATTTTCTTGATAGTTGTCCTAAAAAACGTCAGCCATATATGGACCAGTTGTTTGCATGGGAGCAGTCGTCTTATACGCATCCAATTATTCAGGCAGTCTACAAATATTTGCAAAAAAACACAATCGAGCAAGATCTCTTATCTTTAACAAAAAAGTATACCGGCAAAGATATGGTGCGATGGATTGTGTATGGAGTTGATGAACCTTGTTGCTGGAAAAATCATGAATTGTTTGAGTCATACATCCATTATATCCAATCAGAAAAAACTGAAAAGAGCCTTTGCATGTTAACCGGTGATCTGTCCAGACCTGCTGAGCAACATTCTAAAGGTATCGTAGCAATGCATGGGAATGCCAAATTAATTTCAGCAAATGATACCAGTAACTATACTTTTAGAGGGCGTTTTAAATCGGGTGATGAAGCATTAAGCATCAGCTATCTTGCTTCTCAAAAAGCTCATAACGCAATTAAATATCTAACTGATAATCATAGCATCAACATTGGAAAGCGATTTTTTGTTTGCTGGAACCCCCAAGGGGATGAGGTACCGCAACCAAGCTTACCGTTCCTGACGCCGTCTGAACCGATTCTAACAATGACAGATTATTCAAATGCTTTGTCCAAAAAACTGTTTGGCTGGACCAATACATTTGATTTTTCGAGTATCGCTGTCGTTGCTGTTTTTGATGCTGCAACAAACGGTCGCTTATCGGTTACATATTATAGCGAGTTACAAGCAACTGACTTCGCTGAGCGATTGTGCTATTGGGATGAAACCTGTGCATGGTGGAACGGACGGTATGGCATTCAATCACCCGCACTGCGAAAAATGGCGCAGATTGTCTTTGGTACCTACCGTGAGCGGGATAATATGGGATGGTTTGAATGTGATGATAATGTATTAAAAGTATTAAAGCAGCAATTACAAAGATTGTTAGTTTGCAGAATTGAAAAGGCTCTTTTTCCATACGACATTGTGCAAGCTTTGGTTTTTCGTTGTGAACGCCTTTATCTTTATAGCCGAAATATCAGGGAGGATTTATTGTTTGTCACCTGTGCAGCCATTCGTAAATATTATTATGACCACAAAAAGGAGGTAATTCAATTGTCACTTGACCCAGAAAAGAAAGACCGAAGCTACCAATACGGTCGATTGTTGGCGCTTATGGAAAAGGCGGAACGCGATACCTATGACGGTGATGAAGGCAGGGAACCCAACGCCATGCGTTTGTTGCCCATCTTCACTCAGCGACCGCTGTATGCAACCAAAAGCATTATCGAACAGTTAAAGAAGGCTTATTTTCCGCAGCTAAGGCCGCCCTTGCGTATTTGGTACGATCGTCAGATTGGAGAAATCTTTACTATCTTGGATTCCCTAAACACACCCGGCTATGATGCGCCGCTTAATGAACAGTATTTAATTGGATACTACCTACAAAAACAGAACATGTACACCAAAAAGAACAAGGAAGTAGAGGAGGAATAAGAATGTCTACACTGCAAAATAAAATTGATTTCGTAGCCCTGATTTCCGCTACCATGGCAAACCCAAATGGAGATCCCTTGAATGGAAATCGACCCCGCACCAATTATGAAGGAATGGGAGAAATCAGCGATGTGTGTATCAAGCGTAAAATTCGCAATCGACTTCAGGATATGGGGGAGCGGATATTTGTTCAATCGTCCGAACGTGCGGACGATGGTTCGGGTTCACTTTCTGAACGCGCTGAAAGTGTTTTGAAGGGCATAAAAGACGAGCGAGAATATGCGGATAAAGCCTGTGCAACTTGGCTGGATGTTCGTGCCTTTGGACAGGTGTTTGCCTTTAAAGCAAAATCAAAGGAATCAGGCGTAAGCGTTGGAGTTCGTGGACCGGTTTCAGTCCATCAGGCTATCAGCCAATCACCTGTGGAGGTAATCAGTATGCAGATTACTAAATCAGTCAATAGTGAGCCGGGTGATGGTCGTGGATCCGATACCATGGGTATGAAACACTTTGTCCGCTTTGGCTTGTATAAAATCAAAGGCTCTATTAATGTACAGCTGGCCCAAAAGACAGGCTTTTCTGAGAATGATGCTGAGCTAATCAAGAAAGCCCTTGAAACATTGTTTGAAAATGACACCTCCGCTGCCCGCCCAGACGGTTCAATGCAAGTGGAGAGGCTGTACTGGTTCCGGCATAATTGCCCAACCGGTCAGTATCCCTCTGCCAAGGTTCATCGTTCAATTCGTTGCACTTTAAGGGAACCAAGCGTGCTTCCGAAATCTGTTGAGGATTATTTAATCACCGCCGAGCCACTTGAAGGCTTGGCACCTGAAGTGTTTTCCAATGACTGAAGACAATAACTGGCTCCTCCTTTCCGGCATACAACACTATGCCTACTGTCCACGGCAATGGGCGCTGATTCATGTGGAACAGCAGTGGGTGGAAAATGTGTTAACTGCGTCGGGACGCATTATGCATGAAAGGGTACACAAAGACACGGGGCATGAGCTTCGGGGGGATGTGCTTACCGTGCGTGGACTGCGTATTGCATCGCATCGCTTAAAAATCAGCGGTGTGTGCGATGCGGTGGAGTTTCACCAGCGGGAAGATGGGGTTGAGCTGAAGGGCTTTCGTGGGCTTTGGCTTCCTTTTCCGGTTGAATATAAGTGTGGCGCTCCCAAGCCCCACGATGCTGACCGTCTGCAGCTTTGCGCTCAAGCCGTATGTTTAGAAGAAATGCTGTTGTGCACCATCAATGAAGGAGCTCTTTTCTACGGAAAGACAAGGCGACGAGAAAGGGTTTTGTTTGATGAACCTTTACGCAGCGCCTTGTATACTGCTGTTGAAAGAATGCATAATTTGCTGAAACGTGGGCATACCCCCAAGGCCAAGAAACATAAAAGCTGCGATGCTTGTTCGCTTCAGTCGGTTTGCTTGCCTGCCTTAACCGTCCAAGAAAAAAGTGAGCAGTATGTACATCGACATCTGATGGAGGATGCGCCGTGAGAAAGATGCTGAATACCCTATATGTAACCAGCGAAAATCGTTATTTATCGCTTAAGGATCAAAATATTTTGGTTTCCGATGAAAATGGTCCAGCGGGTATGATTCCGCTGATTGGTCTTGAAAGTATTGTATCTTTTTCTTACCGTGGCGCCAGCCCCGCCTTGATGGGCGAATGTGCCAAGCGCAACATCAGCCTGTGCTTTTTGACTCCGAATGGTCGCTTTCTTGCCCGCAGCGTCGGTGCGCAAAACGGCAACGTGCTTTTGAGGCGCACGCAGTATCGCTTGGCGGATGACCAAAAAAGCAGCTGCGTTATCGCTCGCAACATGGTTGCAGGGAAAATCTATAATCAACGGCAGGTGCTTGAGCGTTGTTTGAGGGACCATTCCTTGCGTGTCAACATCAATCGATTGCAGAGTGTATCGCAAGGCTTAAAAGCAGTGTTACCAACCCTTGAACATATTGAGTCGCTTGATTCTCTGCGGGGCATCGAGGGAGAAACTGCTGCACGCTACTATCAGGTGTTTGACGAGATGATATTAAGCCAAAAGGCGGACTTTGTGTTTAACGGTCGCAACCGAAGACCGCCTCGTGATAATGTAAATGCCTTGCTATCCTTTGCTTATGTAATGCTGGCCAATGACTGTGCGGCAGCGCTTGAAAGCGTGGGCCTTGATGCTTATGTCGGCTTTCTTCATCGTGACAGGCCCGGTCGTACTTCTTTGGCGCTTGATTTGCAGGAAGAACTACGAGCGCCGGTAGCGGATCGTCTAGCGCTAACGCTTATCAACAATCGAATGGTCAGGGATAGAGATTTTGACCGACAGGAGGATGGAGCCGTCTTGCTATCAGAGCAGGGGAGAAAGACTTTTCTTGAGGCTTGGCAGACAAAAAAACGGGAAGAAATAACTCACCCCTTTTTGAAGGAAAAAATACCCTGGGGGCTGGTACCCTATGCGCAGTCGCTACTTTTGGCAAGAATGTTGCGTGGAGACTTGAGTGTGTATCCTCCGTTTTTCTGGAAGTAAAGAGGTGAACCGATGCTAATTTTAGTAACCTATGATGTAAATACCCAAGATGCGGCCGGTAGGCGGCGACTGCGACAGGTGGCCAAAAAATGCGTTGCTCACGGCCAGCGTGTACAAAATTCTGTTTTTGAATGTGTAATTGACAACGCACAGTTTTTGAAACTAAAACAGGAGCTAAAAGACATCGTGGACGAGGAAACCGATAGCTTGCGCTTCTATATTTTGGGCAATCGCTACCATAACCGTGTGGAGCACTACGGAGCCAAACCCTCATATGATGCTGAGGGACTGTTGTTTTTGTAGTGCGAAGTATAAGCTCACATGCTTTTCCTATGATGTTCGCACTAATAATTTGTGAAAATTGATGCGATTTTCTTACTTTTTAACCTTATGTTTTGGTTAATACTTGAAAAGTAGGCAAAATTGTGCAACACTAACAAAGAAAGCATACCGCATTTTTGCGGTTTTGCCGTCCCACCCCTCACGGGGTGGGTGGATTGAAATCGCCTCAATCAGCCTTTCCTCCAACGTTGGTGGAGTCCCACCCCTCACGGGGTGGGTGGATTGAAATTTGTATGGTCTGACTGGTCAAAAAACCCATATGGTCCCACCCCTCACGGGGTGGGTGGATTGAAATACAGGGGGTGTTTTTTTCAACCAATACTTTTTCGTCCCACCCCTCACGGGGTGGGTGGATTGAAATACCAATCTTGTTAAAAATATCAACAATGAACGCTCCGTCCCACCCCTCACGGGGTGGGTGGATTGAAATTCTTGCCACCAAGTATCCCAGCGTTGGCGTTACGGTCCCACCCCTCACGGGGTGGGTGGATTGAAATAGACACAAACATCCCTATCATCAGTTTATAAGGTCCCACCCCTCGCGGGGTGGGTGGATTGAAATAGGCGCTGTCGAAAGAGTATATTGCGGCAAGAACAGTCCCACCCCTCACGGGGTGGGTGGATTGAAATATATTCTTAACCAATGCCCTAAACTCAGTAAATTTGTCCCACCCCTCACGGGGTGGGTGGATTGAAATACACAGAAAGGGGGCGGGGCATGAGCAGATTGCAGGTCCCACCCCTCACGGGGTGGGTGGATTGAAATATGGATTCGTTCCTCCTCTTTTTTTTCGGGGTTGTCCCACCCCTCACGGGGTGGGTGGATTGAAATGGATCCGGCCGCCCTGGCTTTGAATAAAAAAACGTCCCACCCCTCACGGGGTGGGTGGATTGAAATTGTTAGCTTGGCGGGAGCTGTGCCATCGATATACGTCCCACCCCTCACGGGGTGGGTGGATTGAAATACCATGCCGCCCTTGGTGTCATTTTCAACCCGGGTCCCACCCCTCACGGGGTGGGTGGATTGAAATAGCATCAGGTCGCCGACGGTCAGGCTCACCATGTTGTCCCACCCCTCACGGGGTGGGTGGATTGAAATATATGCCCAATCCGATTGGGGCTCAGCCTGAACCGTCCCACCCCTCACGGGGTGGGTGGATTGAAATAATTTGATAGGTATCGGCAACTGCGCCAGCTTGTGTCCCACCCCTCACGGGGTGGGTGGATTGAAATATATTTGATGTCCTCGCCATTGCCCTCTCCATTGGTCCCACCCCTCACGGGGTGGGTGGATTGAAATTTTGATACAACCATTGACGATATTACCGCCGAAGTCCCACCCCTCACGGGGTGGGTGGATTGAAATATTGAAGCCAACGGCAAGCTTGGCCAAGACCAGCTGTCCCACCCCTCACGGGGTGGGTGGATTGAAATCGTCATCCTTGCCCGTCCGGAGTTTGCGGAAGGTCCCACCCCTCACGGGGTGGGTGGATTGAAATCCAAGAAAGCCTTTGACAAATACAAGAACATGGGTCCCACCCCTCACGGGGTGGGTGGATTGAAATCGCTATGGAAAACATCACCGACAGCCCCGAAGGTCCCACCCCTCACGGGGTGGGTGGATTGAAATATCCGCCTGTACGGCAG
Source organism: Clostridiales bacterium (assembly GCA_012837965.1). Lineage (GTDB taxonomy): Bacteria > Bacillota > Clostridia > Christensenellales > Aristaeellaceae > DTU024. Next base: position 219,141 of record DUQF01000026.1, read on the forward strand.
CCAGAGACCGGCCGCTGTCCCACCCCTCACGGGGTGGGTGGATTGAAATAAAAATAAAGTTTAGCTATTACTACATCAGCGTGTCCCACCCCTCACGGGGTGGGTGGATTGAAATCCGTTGACGCGCCGGGCGTGTAATCGACTACGAGTCCCACCCCTCACGGGGTGGGTGGATTGAAATAAGACCGCCGGAGCGGTAAAGAAGGGCGAAGTGGTCCCACCCCTCACGGGGTGGGTGGATTGAAATTTTGCTGATGGGGCAGAACGCCGAGATTGAGCAGGTCCCACCCCTCACGGGGTGGGTGGATTGAAATTTTACAAGCCCGGCAATCTTATGATAAAATACCGTCCCACCCCTCACGGGGTGGGTGGATTGAAATACCCAATACACGCCGCCCGCGGCAGGTATGCCCGTCCCACCCCTCACGGGGTGGGTGGATTGAAATACCCTGTCCTTTACAATGGCTTGCACGTTCTTGTCGTCCCACCCCTCACGGGGTGGGTGGATTGAAATATGGTCGGGCTCATGGTGTTTGAGCCGGAAAAAGCGTCCCACCCCTCACGGGGTGGGTGGATTGAAATATTCACCTTGCTTGCGACCGCCGCCCTGATTTGGTCCCACCCCTCACGGGGTGGGTGGATTGAAATATGTTCAGGAACAACATGTTCAAGGTATCAGACGTCCCACCCCTCACGGGGTGGGTGGATTGAAATCAACATACGATTATTTTGTCGAAAAAGGCGAGAGTCCCACCCCTCACGGGGTGGGTGGATTGAAATGTCCTGCCGCTCATACTGCAAGCGCCTAAGGTCGTCCCACCCCTCACGGGGTGGGTGGATTGAAATGAAAAGGCGCACAACGAAGCGTGGGGCTATATTGTCCCACTCCTCACGGGGTGGGTGGATTGAAATCGTTTTCGTTTTCGGTGTAGGGTATGGGCCATAGAGTCCCACCCCTCACGGGGTGGGTGGATTGAAATAAAGCGGCAAAGATGGTACAAGCTATCCCGAAAGTCCCACCCCTCACGGGGTGGGTGGATTGAAATAGTTTTTCCGAGAAGGAAGCGAAATGCACGAGCGTCCCACCCCTCACGGGGTGGGTGGATTGAAATAATACCGACTTCATGCCAGCAGATATTGGCAAGGTCCCACCCCTCACGGGGTGGGTGGATTGAAATACAATTTGCTGGGCAACGTAATCATCAACGGCGTGTCCCACCCCTCACGGGGTGGGTGGATTGAAATAAATGCCATGGAAAAAGGTAAAGACTGGAACGGTCCCACCCCTCACGGGGTGGGTGGATTGAAATTGACGCCAGCGATGCCGTGGGCACAATGCTTGGGTCCCACCCCTCACGGGGTGGGTGGATTGAAATCCAGCGATGCCCGACGCTCTGACAAATCTTGATGTCCCACCCCTCACGGGGTGGGTGGATTGAAATTTTGGTGAAGGTGAGGGGAATCGAACCCCTGACCCGAATCGAAATACTGTTGATAAATCAACACTTTTTTCTTGAATTGGTGCATGCTTAATGGCGGGAAATCAATGGTTTTGTAACACCTATAGGCTGACAACCTCTTTTTTTGAAAAATGTTGTCGATAATGAAACGCGCTTTTAGACCGAATTTCGTCGATAGTCGATAAAATTCGGTTTGAGATGATGCGAGCAATGGTGTATAATACAGAAAAGATAACGGATTTCGTCGATAGTCGATGAAATCCGTCGTAAGGAGGAGCTATGACAATCATTCATCGGAAGCAACCGTTAGAACGCCTGATATCCATGATGCACAACGGTCGCATTAAGATTATTACGGGGATACGCCGCTGTGGAAAATCGTTTTTGTTGTCCCGGCTTTTTAAAGACCATCTACATCAACAGGGGGTAGGCGATGATCAAATCATCGAAATTGCGCTGGACAAGAAACAGTATGAAGCAATGCGCAATCCCAATACATTATATCAGTATGTGGTTGAGAAAATTGAAGGCCAAGACAAACAGTTCTATTTGTTCATCGATGAAATCCAGCTCTCATACAAGATTAAACGCTTAGATGTCGATGAAAGTCAGGTGCCTGAAGAAGATAGGGAGTTGTTATATACTACTTTCTATGATATTCTCAACGATTTGATGACTTGGCGTAGCTTAGATATCTATGTAACCGGAAGTAACTCCAAGATGCTGTCCAAGGACGTTGCCACCAACTTTCGCGATAGAGGAATTGAGATACGTCTGCACCCATTCAGCTTTGCGGAATTTTACTCTATCTCTGATATGGAAAAAGCGGATGCTTGGGAAGAATATCTGGTGTATGGTGGGATGCCACTTGCGGTTCTTGAAAAGAACCCGAGGGAGCGAGAAGCTTACTTAATCAGCTTATTTGAACGGGTATACGTGGCTGACATTGTGGAAAGATACGGTGTGGCGGAGTCCTATGTGGATGACCTCTTGGATGTGCTGGCTTCCAATATCGGGAGTCTAACGAATCCATCAAAACTTGCTAAAACCTTAAACTCGGTCAGGCGTGCCAGCACAACAGATAAAACCGTAAAAAAGTACCTAGATGCATTTGAAGACGCGTTTCTTTTTACCAAAGCCAGACGTTATGATGTGAAGGGGAAAGCGTACTTTGATTCTCCTGTCAAATATTACGCAGAGGATGTTGGCTTACGAAACGCAAGGTTGAATTTCCGGCAAATTGAAGAAACTCATTTGATGGAAAATATCCTATATAATGAATTGGTACTTCGTGGATTTGCGGTGGATGTAGGTTCGGTACGCTTTGCGAAAACAGTAGATGGAAAACTGCTCCCCGAGCGATGGCATGAGATTGATTTTGTAGTCAATAGCGGAAGCCAAAAGGTTTATATACAGTCAGCTTTCAGCATTCATGATGAAGATAAACATCAGCAAGAAATTTTGCCTCTCCTAAAAAGCGGGGATTCATTCAGGAAACTTGTTGTAATAGGCGGCAATAAAAAGATGCACACAGATGAAAATGGTATCAGTTATATAGGCGTCATTCCATTTTTGCTTGAGGAGATTGACAATTTGTTATAAGGGAATGTTCACTTTTAGTTATTCGGCCTGAGATAAGTTCATATTAAATTTTGATATTTTCAAGGTACTATAGATGATATTTTAGTTTGAGAGAAGCGAACAAATCTTATTCTTTAATTATATACAGTGTGTCAGGTTAAAAAACACTTGAAAAAGACATCATTCATATTTCGAGTTTTATAAACCAAACTTGCTTGAAGAAACGGATAAACTCGTGTATATTTAATTGTCAAAGAGTTACACAGCCAAGGGGCGTTATGTGTGTAGCCAAGCTTTTTAGGAAAAGGAACTTCTGTTTGTAGACAACTTGTGAAGTGGGCTATTTATCCATCTGTGCCTTTCATGTGGGTTTTGCCAAGTGTTTTAACAGGACCCCTATGCCTTTAGCTAGGCAAAGCACTATTTATTCATTATTGGAGGACAACGCATGCTGTATACGGATTTTTCTAAAGTGGAAAAGGACAGTTTCCACTCAAAGCTGCGTGTGGTGAGCGAGGTGAATGCTCATACCGCAAACCGGCATCTGCAAATTGCCAACCTTCTGGCGCACAGCAGCGGACAAATTTTGTTGGTGTGCAGATGGGATCATCAGGCCAAGTCTGAAGGTCACAAGATTGTGTGGGGGCATGGGGAAGACCTGGACAATTCCGCCGAAGGCGATTGTACCAACGAGCAGGTGTTGTTCTTTTCGCAGGATGGCGGTGAAAGCTGGCAGATTGCCAACGACGGCAAATCAATCCTTACATTGGAACTCGGCACCTCGTTTGCGCTGCCGTCGTCGATTACGCATGCCTTTTTAGATGAGAACAAACAAGGCGTTACCCGCCTGTACTATACCATCGACCAACCTATGACCTGCGGCGCGGCGCATCCGTGGCGTGCTACCGGATGCGGAGAAATTCGACGGATTGGCCTCTGCTGGGATGGGCGAACATGGCGTACAAACGGCCAGAGCGAAATAGTACAGCCTATTTTCGCGCCCATGCCTGTTAAGGGCAGCGTGAGCCATACTATCCGCACTGCCTGCCTTAATCCGATTTTGCGCCTTGCGGACGGAACGGCGCTCATGCCTATTTCCGGGCGCGATACGCTACCGGAACCGGATGGATGCTATTGGAAAGAGAACCGCTGCTGGGTCCTTCGCTCAGAGGATGACGGCGACACATGGACGCCGTACTTCATTGGCGGAGGTAATGAGGTTTGCTTGTGCGAATGCACATTGGCACAGCTTTCTGATGGCAACGTTTATGCTCTCATGCGCGCTGGTTATGGAACCGGGAAAAGCTTGTACTATTCGCTCTCTTTGGATGGCGGACGTACCTTTTCCGATCCTGCGCCTACGGGGCTGCCCAATACTTCCAGTGGTGTCAAGCCTTTTCTGCTCAGGCTGCAGTCCGGACGTTACCTGCTTTTGCAGACGGACGAGCATAACACGCCGCACCGCTTGAATATGATGGCCTTTGTGACGGATGAAGAAGGGCTACTGCGCAATCGCTGGAAATATAAGCGTGTTCTATGCTGCGATTGCCGTGAAAAATGGCAGGGCAGCGCCTATCCAACGGCGCTACAGACACGGGACGGGAAAATTCACATTGCCTTCGCCGGTTTTACAGCGCAGGAGAATCGCATGTACCATCTTGGCGTGGAAGAAAGTTGGTTGTGTGGCGCTATATACGAGCCATCTGGCGGTATGCTGAATGGCCATGACGCCGTGCCTGTATGCAAGGCGGAGGGTATGTATTTTATCAATACTCGCGCCCGTGCGCAGGCTGGACAGTTCGGTGCGTTTTCTGGCCGCCGTTTTGTGAGGTTACAAGCCTGCGTAAAGAAGTATCCACAGACGAAAGCCTTTGCGCTGGCCGGGTTGTATTCCATGAGCGGTTCGCAGAAAGAGATTGCGATAGAAATTTGTGGGGAAGGCGTGTTTCTGGATTGCTGTGAGGGCAGAATTCTGCTATCCGAACCGGTTGAGGAGATTGAGGCTGTAATCGCTGTGCGCGGCGAAAACCGCTATAAGGTCATCGTAAACGACTGCAGTATAGAGTGTTTCGGGCATTCATTTGGCGATCCGGACACGTTGTTAAGCTGTGGTCAGTATGACGAAGGCGAAGAGATGGATGTGCGGGTGAAAAAGTTTGGCTATGGCGTACAGTAAAGTAGGAAAACCGGTTCGCTTTGTTAGCGTCCTCCTGGGCGCAAGCGCTTTACTGCTGGCGCTGCTGGTTGGGGTGATGCTGTTTTCCTCCCGAAAGGCAGAACAGGGGCTGGAGGAGACGCTCAATGCACGCGTGGAGCAGGTACGCAGCCGTCAGGAAACGTTGCTTAATAACATTTACTTTACTTCGCGCAACATTCTTGGAAATATGATGTATGATTCCGACGTTGGGCGTATTCTGCAAAATGCACAACGCGGTGACGCACGGTCTATACGAACTATGCGAAATAAGCTGCGTTTGACTCAAAACCTGCACATGGACGACATTGTATACCGTGTGGTGCTTTTGGATATGAACGGTAATCTGTATGCCAACTGGCTGCGGGGATCCGGTTTTTATGATGAGATCATGGCCGAGGCTGCGGTGCAAAATGCGATTGAGAAAAGGCAGACCTTTTTTCTCTTCAAGCATTCTTTCTGGTATACTGATGATGAAAACCCTGTTGAGCGTGTGCCCAGCATCAGCTTTGGCAATGTGGTTGAAAATCCATATCAAGCAAAGGTAACAGGCGTACTGCTGTTTTCGGTGGAGGAAACTTCCCTGCTGAACGCGCTGGAGAAGGACGCTCAGGTTGCTGTCATCAACTCCATTACCGGTAGCAGGTTGTGCGGAAGCGTGGATGATGCGCTATATCAGCATGTACAGCAGAATCTGACCCATTACCCGCTGGGGCACATTGTGCGCACCAGCTGGGACGGGGAGGAAATGCTCATTTACCGCAGTTTGGTTGCATCTAACAACTTGGAACTGCTGCAGGTAATGCGCTTTGACAAGATGTATCACGAACTTATTACTTTGCATAACCTGAACCTTGTTGTTTTGGTACTGGCGCTGGTGCTGATGGCGCTGGTGTTGTACTTGCTTATGCTGGGGTTGTCACGCCCGCTGCGCAGTCTTTATCAGCAGGTGGGGGAATTAAACATTCATGTGGATGGCAAAATTCCCACAATTACCGTGCGGGGATACCGCGAATGCGCCGAGGTGGCCGAGGCCATCAATGACATGAGTCAGCGTATTATGGAAATGGTGGATGTAATCCAGCAGCAGGAAAAAGAAAGAGCCGAAATGAAGTACCGCTATTTGCTTAGCCAGTTAGACCCGCACTTTCTGCTCAACAGCCTCAACAATATCAAATGGACGGCTTATATGTCGGGAGCGCCAAAAGTAGCCGAGATGATTATGGCACTTGGTTTCCTGCTGGAAACCAGTCTGGGCAAGAATCAGGATGAGGTGACCGTCGACTATGAAATCAATCATGTGCGCAGCTATATGCTTCTGCAAAGCATGCACTATGGTGAGAACTTGACTTATCAATTATATGCGCAGCAGGAAACTCTTGCGCTTTCTTTTGAACGTTTTACCTTGCAGACGTTGGTAGGCAACGCCATCAAACATGGATATGTTAAGGGGAGCAAGCTGCATGTTGACATCAGCATAGCTATAGAAGGAGAGCTATTATGCATTGTCGTATCTGACAATGGGCGGGGCATTTCATCCGAAAGGCTGGAAAAAGTACGGCAGGAGCTGCGTGAGTCCGGCTCGCAAGAGCGAAGCGGCCATATTGGTCTGCGCAATCTTTGTCAGCGGTTGGCATATCGTTACAAACAGCAGGCTGAGCTGACAATAGAAAGTCGTGAGGGTGAGGGGACGGTTGTTAGGGTGACAGTACCGCTGGCCTGTCTTCAGAGTGGACGGAGGGAAACGAATGTATAAGGTTTTGATTGTGGATGACGATCTTCTGGCGCGTATGGGCATGATGAGCCTCATCGACTGGCAGAAATACGGTTTTGAAGTAGTGGGTACTGCGGACAGTGGCGAACAGGCGCTGGAACTGATGGACGAACACCAGCCGGACGTGGTCTTTACCGATGTGGTGATGCATGGCGGCATGGACGGCGTCGAACTGACCCGGCAAATCAAACTGCGCTACCCGCAGGTGTTGGTAGTGGCGCTGAGCTGTTACACGGATGTGGATTATGTTAAAAATATCATTCGCATGGGTGCGGAAGATTATCTGCAGAAGCTGAGTATGAGTCCGCAGGCGTTGGCGGAGATTTTGAACGTGCTGGCGGATAAGTTGAGCAAGCGTGCTCACACGGCGATCCATGGTGCAAATACACTCTTGCGGCTGCTTCAGAACAAGCCGGTTTTGCGTAATGATCCGCCGGTGTTAACCGAAGGAAAGCCGTACCGTATGTTGGCGGTACGCAAGGCATTGGGTCAGACGACGGTTGCCCGAGGCGTAGACAGCGCGCTGGACGCCCTGCAGCGGATGGGGCTGTGCTGCGCGCGCTATCGTGAGGATGTGGCGGCTGCCGTGCTTCCGGATGCTCCTGTTGAAGATTTAGAGACGCTTCTTAGTAAAATCGCGCTCATTCAGCCGGAGGGTAACGGGCCGCTTTCTTTGGGCGTAAGTCCGGTGTTTTCGTCTACAGACGAAGTGAGGGGGCATTTTTTCCTGGCAGGCGAAGCATCACTTTCATGTTATCTTTTCTCGGAAAACAGGATCTTCTTTTATGAACAAAGTGATTCTGCGCTGCTCAAGGACGTCAGCGACCGCATAGAGCAAATCAACCGTCTGCTGGATGAGGGAGATCTGGACGGTGCGGCGACACAGATGCCGCTGCTGACTGCGAGCATGAAGGCTCAGAGTTGTCAGGCTGCCGTCTGTCGGCAGATGGATATCGCCCTGTTTGTTAAATTGACGCGGCTAATGATGGCTCGCTGCCCGGAAGCGTCGTTGCCTGCGGTGGCGACAATGGAATCTTTTGCCAATGTGGATGAAGCTCATGCCCGTTTCTTGCAGCAGTTGGATGCAATGCGCAGTTTAATAGCGCATATGCCGCAGCACTATCGTCGTGAGGTAAAGCTGGCTATCGACTATATTAAGGAGCATTACAGTGAAGATGTAACACTTTCGCAGGTAGCAAAGCAGGTTGCTATGAGTGAGAGCAGGCTGAGCAGTGTGTTCAAGAAGGAAACAGGGAAAGGGCTCATAAACTATTTGGAGGAGTACCGCATCGCACAGGCGGCGCGCCTGCTTACCGAAAGTCGTGAACCCATGTTTCTCATTGCCCAGCGGGTGGGGTATGCCAATGTCAACTACTTTAGCCGTGTGTTTAAGAAGGCACGTGGCGAATCGCCTAGCCAGTTTCTAAAACGTCAAAAAATCTGGAAGAAAACTAAAAAAAATTGAAAGAAAAAATTATTTTGTTTTGAAAAACAGAATTACAGCATGCAATAAATGATAAAATAATGAACAAATACGATAAGTTCGCATCCGTTGAATGCGCGCTTTTTTGTTATAATGAAACCAATAAAACAACTTGTAAGGAGGTTTACACCATGAAAAAGATCGTCTCGATCATCCACGCGCTCGTCATGCTGATGAGCATGGTTCCTGCTGCGTTCGCGCAAGAGCCTGTGACCGTTACCTTCTGGGCTGCCTGGAGTTTGGAAGCCGGCATGGCCGACATGATTGCGGAGTTTGAAGCTGCTCATCCCGAAGTCAAGATTGAATATGTGAAGTATGCCAATAATGACGAGGGAAATATTGCTGTCGACGTTGCCTTGATGGCTGGCGATAGTATCGACATGATTATCAACTACGGTCTCAAGCGTCTTGTGCCACGTTCCGAAAAGGGTCTGTTTGAGCCCCTGAACGCCTATGCCGAGAAGACTGGCTACGATGTTTGGGCCGAAAACGGCGACCCTTCCTTTGAAATTGACGACCAGTATTTTGGCCTACCCATCGGTGGCACTTCCTCGGTGACCGCCATCAACGGCGCGTACTTGGAAAAGGCCGGTCTGGAACTGCCTGTCGGCGCATGGACCACGGATCAGTACAAGGAGTATGCTGCCGCTTTGACTCATATCAACGAAGAGGGACATAAGATTTATGGTGATGTAGGCGCTCACAACCTGAATTCAGGCTGGCAAAGCCTTGCTCGGGGCGCATTGGGCGTAAACTACTGGTACAAGGAAGATGGTTCCGCCAATTTCGATAACGAGAACTTTAAAAAGGCTATGGACTATACTATTTCCATGCAGAACGAAGGTATCGCTTACCCCTATACCGAGTATCTGTCCACCGGCGAAACCGACTTTAGCGCCTTCACTACCGGAAAGGCTGCTATGGGTATGTTTTCTAACGCTGTCATCCGTACCGTGGTCAATGCCGAAACTGTACCAGAAGGTTTCAAGCTCTACTTCGCGCAATTTCCTACTCTGCCTGGTGAAAAAAACTATCTGACCGGTATTAACCCCTTTGACTACCTGTCCATGTGCGCTGCCATTCCCGAGGAAAGAAAAGCCGCTTGCTGGACCTTCATGGAGTGGCTTGCTACTGAAGGTAACGCCTGGATGGCTTCCGTTGCTCATATTCCCTCTTGGAAGAAGGTTGATAAGGAAGAAGTTGTCGGTAAGCTATTGGGTAAAGGAGCCGGCAAGGATCGCATCGACGTGGAGAGCCTGATGAACGTGGCGCTCAACTACGACGCTCCCAGCAGCTACGATACCAACTTGACCGGTTACGGCCAGCTCTACAACCTCATTGCCGAGTACGGCGAAATGGCTATTTTGGGCGAGATGACCTCCGAAGAAGCTCTAACTGAACTGCAAAAGGAAGCCAACAAAGTGCTGGCTGATCTCGCCAAGTAAATTCCCGACTGTCAGGTGAAATATCCGGAGGATTCTCCGTCAAAAGAGGATCCTCCTTTCATTACTATTCATTCCGGCAAAGCCGGTTAAACAAAGGAGTGTTCCGTTTGTTACAAAAAAGAGAAAATTGGATCGGCTATGCGTTCCTGCTTCCCAGCTTGATTGGTTTTATCGTGCTCAAGCTCTATCCCGTGTTATTTTCCCTTTTTCTCTCCTTCTGCGAGTGGGATCTGATTTCAGGCTGGGATAAAATCAAGTTTATTGGTATTCAAAACTTTATTAACATGCTGGATGACCGTTATGTGGTTTCCTCTTTTTCAAACACTCTTCGCTATGTGTTGATGGTCGTGCCCGGACAATTGGTTATCGGTATCGTGGTGGCGGTCATTCTGGAAAAGTGCGTATTCTTCAAACGTTACTTCCGTACCACCTTCTTTATGCCTTACATTGCCAATACCGTTGCGGTTTCGGTGGTGTGGATGGCAATGTTTCATCCCTCTATGGGCCCGGTCAATAGTATACTCAAGGCTATTGGTATTGCTGAACCTCCCGGCTGGTTATCCAGCCGTGACTGGGCGCTTGTTACTATCGCTCTAATGTCCATCTGGACTGGTTCCGGTTATAACATCGTTGTCAATATGGCTGCGCTGCAGGGCATTCCCAGCGAACTGTACGAAGCGGCAAAGATTGATGGCGCAAGCGGCTTTCAGAGTTTTAGGCATATCACCATCCCGCTTTTGTCTCCCACTACCTTCTTCTTGATGCTCATCAAGATCATTGGTACCTTCCAGGTGTTTGGCCCTGTTAAGCTGATGACAAAAGGAGGGCCGGGACGCGCCACAATGGTAATTGTATATGAAATTTATCGCGAGGCCTTCCAGTATTATAAAATCGGCTATGCGTCCGCGCAGACGCTGGTACTGTTTGTGATTATCATGCTGGTAACGCTTGTGCAGATGAAGCTGCAGAAGAAATGGGTCTATCAGTACTGAGAAAGAAGAGAAAGAACATATGAACGTATCAATCAAACCTCAGACAAAAACCCTGCTGCTTCGCTCCGTAGTAACGGCGATCATGTTTGTTGCATCACTGCTGATGCTGGTTCCGTTTATTTGGATGCTGTCTACCTCTTTTAAAGGCTCAACCGAGGTGTTCAATTTTCCTATTGAATGGATTCCAAAGCAGTTCTACTTTAAAAACTACAGCCATGTATGGCTGAATGAACATTATCCTTTCTATCATTTTTTCGGCAATTCCATCTATATTGCGCTGATGGCGCTTTTGGGACAAATTATCGTAAGCGCTACGGCTGCTTATGCTTTTGCCAAAGTAAATTTTCGCTTTAAGAATATCATTTTCGTCCTCTACCTATCCACTATGATGATTCCTCGTCAGGCTACTTTGGTACCGTACTTCGCGCTGTTCAGGGTTCTGAAGATTTACAACACGCATTGGGCGCTGATTTTGCCCGCATGGGTTAACATGACTTCCATTTTCTTGCTTCGTCAGTTTTTTCTATCCATTCCGGAGGAGCTGAGTGAGTCTGCCAAACTGGACGGCGCAAGCCATTTTCGTATTCTGCTGCAAATCATCATGCCGCTGGCAATGCCTGCGGTAAGCACATTGGTCGTTTTAGGCTTTGTATCCGTGTGGAATGACTACGCCAATCCGCTGGTGTTCATCACCAAAAGGGATCTGTACACCATCACCTTAGGCATTGCCGCTTATATTGAGGACGATATGACACTGTACAACCTTATCATGGTTGCGGCCACCTGTGCCATTGCTCCCATTGTTATCGTTTATCTTTGCTGTCAGAAATACTTCATACAGGGAATAGCAACAACAGGCGTGAAAGGATGATTGGCATGAGTTACGGACCGTGGGATGTCATTGTAGCGGGTGGAGGCGTATCTGGCTGTATGGCAGCGCTTTCCGCCTCCAGACAGGGTGCGCGTACGCTGATTGTGGAGCGATATGGTTTTCTGGGGGGCTCGCTCACCAATGCCGGCGTCGGTCCCATGATGACCTTCCATGCCGGAAAGAGACAGGTTGTTACCGGACTTCCGCAGGAATTGATTGACCGGATGATAGAAAAGGGCGGATGTGCCGGGCATATTGAGGACACCACCGGCTATGCATCGTCCATCACTCCCTTTGACGCAGAAATCCTGAAGGTAACCTTGGATGAAATGATGTCGCAAAGCGGGGTGGAGGTACTGTTTCACGCCTGCCTTACCGGTGTGGAAAAGGACGGAGAAGCTATCCGTGCTCTTCAAGTACAGACACGCGGCGGAAAACTGGAACTTAGAGGAACGGTGTTCATTGATGCAACCGGCGACGCAACGCTGTCTTTCCTTGCGGGAGCGGATGTGCGGCAAGGACGTAATAGTGACGGCCTGTGCCAGCCCATGACCACCAATCTCAAGGTGCGCTGTGTAGACGTGGAGCGTGTGAAGGCTGAAATCCGAAATAAACCCCATAATTTTAATGTGAAGGATCCTTCTGCTATGGACCGTGCGCCGTTGCTTGCTATGGCCGGATTTTATGAAGAATTTAACGCTGCTAAGGTATCCGGGGAAATCAGTACTGAACGTGAGGATGTGCTGCTTTTTGAAACGGTGCGTCCGGGCGAAGTGATTATAAACACTACGCGTGTTATTCGACTTAATCCTATAGACGCTTGGGAGTTGTCGTTTGCGGAAATTGAGGGACGTAAACAGGCGCATGAGCTTATCTATTTCTTGCGCAAGCGTTGTGCGGGATTTGAACGGGCAGAGTTAATCTCCACCGGTGTGCAGATTGGCGTACGTGAATCTCGTCGTGTCATGGGAGAGTATCTGCTGACGGCGGAAGATCTACTGTCTTCAAAGATATTTGACGACAGTGTGGTTTTAGGTGGCTATCCCATTGATATCCATAATCCCGTCGGCGCAAAAACCAATACTACCCATTTGGAACCGGGTCGGTACTATTCCATTCCATTGCGCTCTATGATTGTAAAAGGGTTTGATAATCTGATGGTTTGCGGACGCTGCATTTCCGCAACTCATGAAGCCGTAGCGGCTGTGCGCGTAACGCCGATTGCTATGGGAATGGGTCAGGCGGCTGGAGCGGCTGCCGCGCTAAGCGCGAAAAAGAGCGGTAAACTGCGTGAACTGAATGTTGCCGACGTGCAAAAAACACTAAAAGCCATGGGCGCGTCAATATGCTGAGGAGGATAAGCCATGATTCAGGGCATCAGCAAATTCAAAGGGATTTTTGTTGCCTTTTACGCCTGCTATGATACAGAAGGCAATGTAGATGAGAAGAAAATTGCCAAATTGGCAAACTGGTATCTTGACAAGGGTGTGAATGGTCTGTATCTGACCGGTTCAAGCGGCGAAGGCATGTTGCTTTCCGAACAAGAGCGCATGCGTACTGTAGACGCGGCGATGGATGCCGTGGGCGGCAAAATTACAGTCATTGCGCATGTGGGCGCAAAAAATACTCAGGAAGCCTGCAGGCTGGCCGCACAGGCTGCCAAAGCCGGTGTGGACGCTGTTTCATCGGTGCCGAATATCTATTACCCTTTGCCGGAAATCTGCATAGAGGAATACTGGGATGCCCTGATTGACGCGGCGAGACTGCCTTTTATTATCTACAATATTCCTTCCACCACAGGCTACAACCTCAGCCTGAATCTTTTTGAAAAGATGATTCGCAAGCCTTATGTAGCCGGTATCAAGACCACCTCTCCCGATAGCTCTCTTATTCTGAAAATGAAGGCCATTGGAGGCGATAATACCGTCATATTCCACGGTGAGGACGCCCAGCTGCTGGCGGGTCTTTCCATGGGCGCAACGGGCGGTATCGGTGGGACGTATGGCGCTATGCCGGAACTGTACCTCAACATTTATCGTGCCTTTACCGAAGGCGACATGGAAAAGGCGTATTTATGGCAGCAGCGCGCGACCAAAGCGCTCACGCATGGCCGCGTAAGTTGGACACCTGGCGTGGCCTCCATGAAGGCCATTCTGGCCGCCAGAGGCATGGATCCGGGTGGCGTGCGTGCGCCGTTTAAGACGGTATCCGCGAATGAAGCCGTAGTGCGTGAGGCTGCGGAAATGATTGAAGAATGGATTCGGGAAGGTTATTAAGGAGGAAATAGAATGAGACATCTGGGTAAACAACGCTGGCTTGCCTATGACCGCAGCAATTTTGTGCGCATCCGCAATGCGCAGCTTCATGTTCTTCCGATTCAGAAATATCCGGGCAATCCTGTACTCGTGCCGGATCGTCCATGGGAAGAGGACGTGCATCTATACGGCTCCGTTATACATATTGACGGCATCTATAAGATGTGGTACTTCGCCCGTACGGAGTCCTATGCCGTGCGCAGTATGTGTTACGCGGAAAGCATGGACGGAATTCATTGGGTAAAACCGGAACTGGATGTAATTGACTATAAAGGGCAAAAAACCAACATTGTCATGAGCAATCTGGACATAGGTGAGCGCTTTGGCGAAAATTATACGGTCCTGTACACGCCGTGGGACAAGGGCGGCGAGTATAAGATGCTTTATGTTGGCAGGTATGAGCGTGATGAGGAATTGGTGCGCAGCGTACGAACCGCCTTCTATCGGAAGATGGAGCAGGAATACCTCGACAAAGGCGATTGGCAGATGGCTGAAAAGGCCGCTTTACGTATACAGCGGGACGGGGCGGCGGGCAAGCTACTTAGAGCCATGTATATAGCCACTTCCTCTGATGGCATTCACTGGCAGGAAGGCAAAGCACCTATTGTCCCCTATATCGATGACATCTCTCATATGATGTATGATGAAAAGGCAGGTCTTTATCGCCTCTATGGTCGTGGGTTCACCTATGAAGCCGGCCGATGCCAGGCCGACCGTGATAAAGCCTTGTTTGATGGCTATCTTGGACGCGCGGTCTATATGTCCATGAGCCCTGACGCGGTGAACTGGTCAGAGCCTGTGTTGGTGCACAGCGCGGACGCCTTCGATCGTCCCGGCGATGAAATCTACAGCATGTCCGTATTTCCGTGGGAAGGGCGTTATCTGGCGCTTGTACAGATGTACCACGGCGCGCCTGACGACATGACGCTGGATATTCAGCTGGCTATTAGTACCGATGGTGAGCATTTTGAGCGTGTGGGGGATCGAAATCCAATTATTCCGTTGGGCGAGGCAGGAGAGTGGGATAGATTCAATACCTGTATTGCTGACGAACCGGTCATGGTGGATGGCAAATTACGCATTTATTTCAATGGTGCGGTGTTCCGTCATTTGCAGATTCAAGGAAGCTGTGATTATGATGGGCTGGATACATGGGATCGTATTGTACGTATCGGTTTTGGAGAGGTTGAGCTTGACCGCTTTGCCTGTGCCAGGGCGAGCTTCAATGGCGGTACGCTCAGGACTGTTCCTATGCGTATTGAAGGGTCTATGCTACATCTAAACTGCGACAGTGCCTGGGGCGAAATACGCATTGGCGTGGAGGCTGACGGAAAGCACGAAGAGATCTGCGTTTCCAAAAATGGTATGGATATACCGGTAACCCTGCCCCAATGGGCTACGCAAGAAACGGTACAACTCACCTTCACTTTAAAAAACGCAAGACTGTATTCCTTCTGGGCGGAATAATGGAAAAAAACTTATTGTAAATGTGGTGGAAAAACCCTTATGGTATATAACAAAACAGGGAGGCCATGTAAATTATGGCCTCCCAGATTGGTGGAGGTGAGGGGAATCGAACCCCTGACTAATAGCGGATTTTCGTTGATGTATTAACACTTTTTCCTTAAATTGGTGCATAAATTGGTGCATGCTTATTTTATGACCGGAATTCAATCGGGTTGCAATATTGGTTCTACTTCTAAGCTACAACGGAAGCTTTTGTAGATATAGATTCATTTTAAATGAGTTATTCTTGGAAGGTCCGCTTTATTGGTAATCACTATCATTAAGTTTGACATTGTTAATCGGATTCTTTCAATTGGTTGACTTTCCAACAGCCATAGCGTTTTCCACCTTCACGGGTAATGCGCCCATCGTCAGTAAGTTGTTTCATGGCACGCTTTATCGTTGCGATGGAAGAACCTGTTTGTAGTGAGATTTCCTCTTGCGTTAGCCTGTTGTTCTTTTCTAAAAGCATCAGAATTTGTTTATATAAAGCGTTTTCCAAAGTATCATCCAAAGTATCATCATGATACTTTGGGACTTTTAAAGATGATTCTTTGGCGTTTAAATGGGCGTATAGTTTTACGGTCAAGTCGTTACCAAGTATCGTGTAATTAGGGTCAGGCGTACCTAGCGCACGGCAAGCTTCGATCATTTTTTGGATGCCCCGTCCCCAAGCTTCAATATATCCGGCGCGATAAAAGGCGTTGGCAATGGAAGGATTATAGGGGACGGATTTGTGTTTTTGCAGTAGCGTGTCCAATGTCCAGTCTTTTGGCAGCACACAACTGTTGCTGATGTACATGGCATCATCTTCTATGCGAACTTGTATTGGCACGCCGTCTGCATAGTTGTTGTGTCCTAAGGCGTTATAGATAGCCTCACGAACAGCTTCACGGGGAAAGGGATAGGTTTCTACCCGTACATCATGCTGATAGCTGATGGTTGCCTTCAGATACTTTGTGTAAATCAGGTCAATTACTTTGTCCGCAATATAGAATAGGGAGCCTTCCACAGTGTCCTGGTATTGCAGGTCCGCTCCTTCACCGAACCTGCCGATTTTAATGTAGCTGCCTGCAGCAATTCGTCCGGGCTTGCGGTGAAAAAGCATTACGGCAGCCCGTTTCAGTTTTCCGGTTACCAATAAATCCAAATGGTCCAGCAATTCTATGTCGTTGATGTTTAAATCCTCTTTGGTCATACGCCCATTTCGTACGGCTTCACGGCGGAAAATCTCAAAACTTTCCCGGTCAAGATCATTTACAGTAATTCCTTCCACCGGTACTGCATCCCATTTGTAACCTGTTTTCTCCATTAGGAAAGCTGTCAGGGCATGGCCGCTCAGGTGTTGCTTTGTGCTTCCGCTACGGATATGGTATTCGCCTTGATAATTGACCGGATAGCTACTGGGATTCACATTGATTTCAATGTATTCCTTCCCATCCTTTTGCAACAAGTTTACATCGGCAAGAATACCCATGGTGTTTCTTATTTTGTTGGGAATGTCTTCCATTAGCTTTTTACTGTTGGCGACTCCAACCACCTGTCCATTGTCCTTAATACCAATATAGATGCGCCCTCCTTGGGCATTGGCAAAGCCGCATACCCATCTAAGGTACTCGTCCCTCCAGGATTCTTTATATTCAATATTTTGCGTTTCTGCCATATTGCTCTCCTAAAACGATGAGAATGATTGTTTTTTGAACTTTTCATTCCATAAGCTGCATTTACTTGTAATTTTTTGCGAAAACCACAAAAAACAATATCACGACTAAAGACAAGAAAAGTATATCATTCATTCTTTCAAAGTACAATGAATTTACTGCTTATCAACAACTCTATATTAATAGCATAGTCGTCAATTATTGAAAGAAAACAATATCAGCATCGCAATTTGGTTCGTTGATAAAACCATATCTTATATGTTCCAGAAGGGGTTCGATAGAGACGTACTCTTTTTTATCTTCGCCTAGCATTCGAAGAACTATTTTTTTAGCATCTGATGTAGGGTAGATTATATAGTTTGATTTGTTGATGAACCTTTCAGAGTTTTTTGTGACAAGCGCATTATAAGTTATGCTTATTATATCACTAGCAAACTGGGCATAAATCGATTTTTCAAACGCTGGTATAATTGGGTAAGGTGTAAAGTATATGGTATTTTCTGCGATATCTTCATTAGGAAGGCGTCGCAGCATTTCTTTGTATAAGCGAGTAGTATGTATTTTATCAAAATTCCGATTTTTTAGCATTTCTGATACTTGCCCAAGCTCCTGCCTGAGAGACCGCATCCAATCAATAAGGTTTTCATCACCTTTGGCAAGGTATTTGCATTGTTCTGTGCTGAACAATAGTTTTGCGTCAAATTTTATTCCGCTATCCGAGACAAAATCCGATTCACCATGTGGTTGTTCTTTTACGTGAGAATACTCTTCAGGGAAAACGGTCTTAGACTGATTCATAAGCTGAAGAACTATTGGCTCGTAGGTCTTGGCTTGAATAAAATCCTTTGCACCATTCAGAAAGTTCATCGTTTGATAAAGAGCCATTTTTCCTCCAAATCCATACGGTCACACCAACCCCAAATACTTTTCAAAAAATGCCATCAGTTTTTCTATCAACGTTTTTTTCTTTTCTACACGGCCACCGCCAAACCAGCTAACCGGTGGCATGATGCGGTCGATGTCGGTGCCGGTTGTGCGCAGTTCGCCGTCCCGGAATGAGTTATCAATATAGCGTCTGGTTTCTTCGGGCTTGAGCCGCTCCTCATCAATCAGGTGGCTCAGGTCATTTTCTTTTTGTTGCAGCACGAATGCGCGCCAGTCTTTTTCAACCTCTGTCTGGGCGGTAACGCTGGCAACAAAGCCCTCAATCAGTTCTTTCTTGCTGCGCAATTGCAAGCTGGCGCTGACAGCCTTGTCAATATCAGCCAAAATGGTCTTGTCTTTGCAGTTGCTATCCTTGTAGCGGGCAACCAACATGAGAATATAATCAATATTCACTTCCACCTGGCGGATAAGCTCCATCTCAAACACCAGGTCTTCGTTGATGAATTCTTTGTCTACTTCTCGGCCTCGGCTCAGTTCCTGATACAGGTCGATATAGATGCTCTGATAATCCTGGTAGTCTCTGGGGGTCAGAAGCTCTTTGCCCTCAAATTCATCAAAGGCGGAAAGGATGTTGCGCAGCCGCAGGATAGCGCCAAATGCTCGGATGAAGTCTTTTTGGTTTTGTTCTCCAATAATCTGCTCGCCTAAGGGATATTTGGCTTGCAGTCCGCTGATGCGCTCCACATAGCCGGGCTGATACTTGCCTTTGTCTTCATGGCCGTAGTAATAGGCGTCAAAGTTTTTCAGCAGTACTACACCACCGGCGTCCTTATCTCCAAACAGCGCGATGGCGTCATCGGTCTCCTGCTGCAAATCCCGGAAACAGATGATATTGCCAAAGGTCTTCACGGTGTTAAGAATGCGGTTGGTGCGGGAAAAGGCTTGAATCAGCCCATGCAGGCGCAGGTTTTTATCCACCCACAGGGTGTTTAGGGTGGTGGCGTCAAAGCCGGTGAGAAACATGTTTACTACAATCAGCAAGTCAACCTCCCGCTTTTTTACGCGGTCGGATAGGTCTTTATAATAGTTCTGGAAAGATTCGGAACTGGTGCTGAAATTGGTGCGAAAATCCCGGTTGTAATCGGCAATGGCCGCGTCCAGAAAATCTCGGCTGCTCTGGTCCAGGCCATCGGTGTCAAAGCTCTCTTCAATCAGCCCGTCTTCCGGGTCATCCTCGTTGGGGCTAAAGCTGTAGATAATGGCTATCTTCAGCTTCTTGTTGCGCTCTTTCAGCTGCCGATTAAACTCGCTGTAATAGCGCATGGCCATCGGGATGGAAGCGGTGGCAAAGATGGAGTTAAAGCCGTTCAAGCGCTGCCCTTTTAAGGAGTAATAGTGGTTGCGCATGGTCTTTTGCTCGAAGTGGTCCAAGGTATAGCTCACCACTTCGCTGATGCGCTCAGGAGCCATCAAGGCGCGCTCCCGGTCTATTGCCAGCACCTGTTTATCTTCTATGCCTTCCCGCTCCTTTACCGTGTTGATGTAGTCAATGCGGAAAGGCAACACATTGCCATCGTTGATGGCGTCTACAATGGTATAGGTGTGCAGCTTATCGCCAAACACCTGTTCCGTTGTTTTGCGCAGGGGATTGCCCCCGCTTGGGGCATTTTTAGCAAAGATGGGCGTGCCGGTAAAGCCAAACAGATGATAGCGCTTGAATGCCTTGGTAATCGCGCGGTGCATGTCTCCAAACTGGCTGCGGTGGCATTCATCAAAGATGATGACCACATGCTGCTTATATACCGGGTGCTGAGCATTCTGGCTGATGAAACGGTCCAGCTTCTGAATGGTGGTAATGATAATGCGGGCGCCCGGGTCTTCAAGCTGCCGCTTCAGTACCCGTGTGCTGGTGTTGCTGTTGGCGGCGCCTTTTTGAAACTTATCGTATTCCCGCATGGTTTGGTAGTCCAAATCCTTGCGGTCTACCACAAATAGCACCTTGTCTACATAGGGTAGCTGCGTGGCCAGCTGGGCGGCTTTAAAACTGGTAAGGGTTTTCCCGCTGCCGGTGGTGTGCCAAATGTAGCCGCCCGCGGCAAGGCTGCCCATTTTGTTGTAGTTTTTTGCTACCTCGATACGGTTTAATATCCGCTCGGTAGCGGCAATCTGGTAGGGGCGCATCACCAGAAGCTGTTCTTCCGCGGTATGCACACAGTATTTGGCCAAGATGTTTAATATAGTGCCTTTGGCCAGGAAGCTGGCGGCAAAGTCTATTACATCCGGGATTACCCGGTTGGTGGCATCCGCCCAGAAGCTGGTAAACTCAAAGCTGTTGCTGGTTTTTTTACTGCGCCTGCGCTGGCTTTCGTTCTTTTCCTTGATGTGGCTGTCTCGGGTGGTGTTGCTGTAATACTTGGTATGGGTACCGTTGGAAATAACAAAAATCTGTACATATTCATACAGCCCGCTGCCCGCCCAGAAACTATCCCGCTGATAGCGTTTGATTTGGTTAAACGCCTCCCGAATAGCTACACCCCGGCGCTTTAGCTCGATATGCACCACAGGCAAGCCATTCATCAAGATGGTCAAATCATATCGATTTTCCCGGTTGCCACCGCTCTGCTCATATTGGTTAATGACCTGCAGGGTATTGTTGTGCACATTGCGCTTGTCTATCAGGCTGATGTTCTTACTGCTGCCATCATCCCGAATCAATACCTGCACATGGTCCACCTGCAGCTTGCGGGTTTTTTGCTGGATGCCCTCGTTGGGGTTGCATAGGGCATCGGCCATGAAACGCTGCCATTCGGCATCGGAAAAGGTGTAATTATTTAACTTTTCCAGCTGGCTGCGCAGATTTTGCAGCATGGCGGCTTCGTCCGGCAGGTTGGGGCACTCATAGCCTTGGCTGTGAAGCTGGGCAATAAGTTCCCGCTCCAAATCGGCCTCGCTCTGGTAGGCTGTGCTCTTGCGCTCCTTGGGCTTATACTCCGCCACTACAGTGCTTTCGGATGTTCGAGCCACCACATTGTATGTGCTCAAGATACTTTCTCCTTAAAGGTCAATAGTTTGTCCCGGTAATACTCATATTGCTTGCGCCGGGCTTCGATTTCTGCTGGCAAACCGCTACTTATGTCGTTGCACATTGCTTCAAAGCGGTCTAAGATGCTGACAATGCGAGATTGTTCTTGTAGTGATGGTATGGGAACGGGAAAATCTTCTAGCATATATCTTCTTATTGACGTGACCGATGCATGTACAGCTGTACTTAAAATGTAATTCAAAAAACTGTTTTGCATATAATAATAGAAATATTTTGGAATTATGTTTTTGTCATGTATTTGAATTCGATACGCTCTTTGATGCAATGCGTATTTTCCTTCCACATAATGAAGTACTTTTCCAACTCCAACACCATCACCAGCGGTAATAATTGCAGTTTCATCATAATCATAGGAATCAATTCTTCTAACTTGTTGTGAACGAACATAAAAAGGATATTTACCTTCTTCTAACTCCTCATTTGTATTTCGTGAACCCGTTCCAATATCTGCTATTTTGCTAAGTGTTGACCATATTATATCTTGTTCAACTTGTTTTGATTTAGAGCAGGACTTCTCATAGCTAAACAAGTAATTTCTATAATATTCATATTGTTTCTGACGTGCTGTAAGCTCCGCTGTAAGCTCCGCTGTAAGCTCCGTGAAATTGTCCAGTATCTGGACAATTTCACGCTGCACCTGCAGCGGGGGAAGGGGAATTAACAAATCATAAAGCACATTTTGTGTCAGGCTCGGTACGCCTCCCGCCACATTTAAGGTTTCAAGGCGAAGATGCTGAAGATAGTAAAAGAGGTATTTTGGAAAAGCTATTGTCTCGAAAATTTCCGTGTAATAAAGTGTATCAACAGTCCAGAACGGTTCCTCTAAGTAATAGAGCTTATCTAATGAACCTTTGCGTGGAATTAAAACAGATGGCTTATCATATACATATCGATCAATATAAGTCATAATTCCACCAGTACCATAGACTGGATAAGTACCTGAACCAAAAGCCTTATAGTCGCTGCCATTTTTTATGGTTAATACATCACGTAAACGAACAAACTCTATTCCCTCTGGACAAAGTTCCGCTATCAGGCGTTCAAGCTTACTCATGTTTCTGCTCCCTCAATTTCTTTAACAATGCGGTCAATCTCTGTCCGTAGTACTTGCTGGCGGGCAACAATTCGCGCGATTTCCCGGTTTAATTCTTTAATATCGATAACTTCCCTGGTGTCTTCTTTTTCCACATAAGTAGAGACAGAGAGGGTATATTTTTGTTCCGCAATGTCCTCCGCGCTGACAAGGCTGGCTACATATTCTACCTCTTGCCGGGCGGTATAGGTGTTTAGGATGGTTTGAATATTTTCTTCTGACAGCTTGTTGGAATTGGTTACTTTCACAAACTGCTGGCTGGCGTCGATGAACAGTACCTTGCTGTCTTTGCGGGATTTTTTAAGCACCATGATACAGGTGGCAATGGAAGTACCATAGAATAAATTATCCGGCAGTTGGATGATACAATCCACAAAGTTATTATCAATCAAATATTTGCGGATTTTCTGCTCCGCCCCGCCTCGGTAAAGAATGCCGGGGAAACAAACGATGGCTGCGGTGCCATTGGTGGCAAGCCAGCTAAGGCTGTGCATAATGAAGGCCATGTCTGCCTTGGATTTGGGCGCAAGCACCCCGGCGGGAGAGAAGCGGGGGTCGTTTATTAATAAAGCGTTGTCGCTGCCTGCCCAGCGGGTGGAATAAGGGGGATTGGAAACGATGGCTTCAAAGGGCTCATCGTCCCAGTGGGCAGGGTTGGTTAGCGTGTTACCGTGGGCAATGTCGAACTTGTCGTATTCAATGTCGTGTAAAAACATGTTGATGCGGCAGAGGTTGTAGGTGGTCAGGTTGATGTCTTGGCCGAAGAAACCTTGGCGTACATTATCCTTACCTAATATTTTAGCGAATTTTAGTAGCAGGGAGCCGCTGCCTACCGCCGGGTCTATGTTCTTACTCATTTCGATACAATTCTTCACAAGCTTGGAAACGGATAAAAGCCTGTGATTTCAAGGGATTTCAGCAACTTTTAGCTTTTCAAAAGCTCCAAAATGAAAGCGAGTTTTCACTCATTCAAGGTAAATGCACTATTTGAATCTTAAATTTTGCACCCCCTCTTGCAAGTCAGAGGGTTAATCGTTAAATAGTATAGCAATCGTTAAAAGGTTTCAGCGATAAAAAAATCCCACGACCTATGTTCAACATAGACCGTGGGACAGGCTTTATATCTTCTTCAACCATCAATCGGCAACCATAACGCAACACCGTCCGGCTAACCAAAGAGCGCTTCTTTTTTTATCTGCGATTTCTTATGTGTTTTTCCCTCATCCCTCTCGCTTCTTCTGTCGCATAGCAAGAAAATGTCACTTTCAGTGTATTGCTAAATTTTGGAGCAGAAGAACCTGCTGTTCTGGAGCAAGAAATGAGCATTATTATTCTGTTTTAGAGAACTCTCCCGACACCCAGCCGACCTGGTTTGCGACCTCCACCGCGTGCCAGCCGTTGGCAGCGGTGGCCACATAATCAAAGGTTGTGCCGGGAGCAGCCAGCGTGATTCTTCCGTACTGCAGGCCGTTACCGACACGGATGTTCACCCTTCTGCCGGAGGATACAATGCGGACTTTCCTGGCGGCGGTTTTGTCGGCTGTTCCGATCTCCGCTTCCGGTACGGTGTTTTCTTGTTCTTCGTTCTTTTTTGTTGCTGCATTCTCTGCAGCCGTCATGGCGGCGTTCGTCTGTTCGCCGCAGATGCCGTCTGCCGAGATACCAGCCTTTGCCTGAAACGCCTTGACAGCCTTTTCGGTTTCGCTGCCGAACTTGCCATCCGCACCGAAGCGGGGCAGGCTGTATCCTAACTTCAGCAGTCTTTCCTGCAAAGCTCGAACCTCCTCACCTTGGCTGCCTTTGCGCAGAACGGGAACAAAGGGTTCCGCTTCCTCCCCGTCGTATCGCACGTCCTTGAGTTCGCCCCACTCGTCCCAATGGCTGAGCCGGCTGGTCACGACGCCCGCCTGCGTGCTCTTGGCTTCAATGACCGTGTCGTCACCCACAAACAGGCCGATGTGATGCCGATTTCCGTTCTTCACAAGAAAGACCGCCGTGCCGGGGCGAAGAAGCGTGTCTGCGGTCAGCTTGCCCTGCTTGCTGCAGTACTTATTCCATATGGTGTTGGAGCCATGGTAGATGGACCCGCCCAGCTCCCGAAACGCCCAGGCGAACAGGCCGCTGCAGTCAGCGACCCGTTTGCCGATCCAGCGGCTGCCGTAGCGCACCGTCATGGAGCGGGTGGCGGCGCTTTGCTTTTCATGCGTCCATATCCCACCCGACTGTCCCCAGATGTAGCCCCAGCCCTCACGCAGGGCCTGACGGAACTTGCCCACCAGCGCCGCTGCTTCAATCATGTGTATCATCTCCCTGTGCAGGATGCTCAGCAGACGGCCGCTCCCTGTCGTGCAGCTGTTTCAGCACGGCTTTGAGCTTGTCAGGCACGGGCAGGCCGAGATGCGCGGCGTTTTCCAGCATCGATACGCCTTCATTGGACAGGTAGAAGCAGATGACCGCTGTGCGCAAAGCGGAACCGGAGCCAACGACCTGCGCGTCCACGATATGGGCAGCGCCTACCAGCAGAAAGATGAGAATCTTGCGGAAGATGCCCTTAAAACCGACCGCGCTGGAGAGAGCTTTGTCCGCAACGGCGCACATAACGCCCGTCACATAGTCAATGACGACAAAGATGACCAGCGCGGTTATCAGGCCGTCCAAGCCGCCAAGGAAGTAGCCCAGCCACCCGCCAAGAGCGGTGAGCGCGATTTGAATCTTCGTCCAGATCAGTTGAACCGAGAAGTCTTTCATAGATGATGCCTCCTAAAAGATTGATATGAAAAAACCGCCCGGAGGCGGCTGTTTCCGAAGTAAAATGAGACTGTGCTATACCCCAAACGCAAACCAGTCGACTGTACGGTTGGTGTTGAACGCGCCGCCGACGATCATGCCGCAGCCATAGATCGTTTTGTCGTGCACCTTGATCGCGCCGTTGTCGCCCGACCAGTTCGCGCCGGTGGTGGAATAGGCAGCGATAACGACGGGAATCTGCGTAAACCCGGCGTTTGAGTAGGATACATAAACGCTGCTGACGCCGTTAATGGTGGCGGTGCCATAGGCGTACTTGAAAGGCAGGCGTTCGACAGGCAGCGTGCCGACGTTCAGATTGCCGGCGTTGTTTGCGCCCAGGGCAGCCCTTGCGCTTGAAGCGTTGTTCGCCCCCGTGCCGCCGTTCATGACCGGCACCGGCGTTTCCATGCCCGCATGAAAGACCCGGTGCTGCGCCCACTGCCCATTGTCACAGGTGCGCAGCAGAACGGCGTTGTCCAATGCGGATGCGTACTTCTTGGTGCGCACTTCCAGCATCCGGCGGTTGTTGCCGCTAAAGTCCTCCCACGAGGAGAAGGACGACGCGCCGATATAGCTGCCCTCAAATACTGTGTTGTTGGTCGTGCCGTTGTAGGTGGGCAGGAGTTTCAGGGAAGGATACAGGCTTCCCTGTATATTGAGATTGCCGGTCATGGTGTCGCCGGACTTTCTGACTGCGCCGAGGTTGTAGCAGGCAAGCGCCCCGCTGTTCGCCCCGGTTCCGCCGTCTGCAAGGGGCAGGGGCGAAGACAGCTTGACCGGCCAGGCGAATTCAACACGCCCGGAGGTTTCGGCCACCTTGCCGAAAGCGACGCCCGTGCCGTCACGGTAGAAGTCCATCATGACCTTCTTGGTGCCGATGGAAACCTGCTGCGATATGGTGCCGAAGAAATCGCTGACTTCGATCTTCAGGTCATAGCTGTTCAGGGCGTTAATGGTGGGCGGGAGCAACAGGTTGACGACGTTTACTGCGTAATCAACGGGTGTCAGCGCTGCAGCCTGCGTCCACGCAGTATAAGCGGAGAGTTTATAGTACACTTTGCCGCTCATGGTATTCTTGTTTCCGACCGGGGAGACGGAAGCCGCAGCGGTGATTCGCACACGGTCGCCGTCGGTCTGCGGCGCGGAGCCGTCCGCATTGCAGCGCTCGGCGGTAAAGCGCGTCAGGGCGGGCGGCCGCCAGTCCAGCACGCTAATCGTCCGCGAAGCCGTCGCCGTTCTTCCGCGCGAGTCGGTCACGGTAACGGATATGTCCTGATCGCCCGCCGTATTCAAGGTATTTGAAGTGAAGGACGCCTGAGTGTAGGCGGTGCCCTCGATGGTTGTTCGGCATCCCGTTACAGTTGAGCCTTGCGCCCCGGATGCGGAAATGGAAACAGCCAGCCTGCTCTTGGCGCGTACGAAGCCGCCGAACTGTGCGGTGATGTTGGGTGTTGTCTCGGTGAGAGTTACGCCCGATATGACCGGTACAACAGACGTGGGTACGGACAGCGTCAGGTAATTCACCCGGCTGCCGACTGCCGTGCCGCCATAATAGGTCGTGCAGATCACGGCGCAGGTTCCGCTGGTCGCGTTAGGTATCTGCTCCGCCAGGGAAAGCGGCGGTGTCCAGACCGCACTGTCCCCGACATTGGCCGCAATGGTGCCGCCGGTTTCTCCAAAAGAATAGGACAAAGTGTGCGTCGCGGCGCTCGACTGGCGGTTGGTGTAGATGGTGACCGGCTGGCCCAGGTCAACCTGAGAGTTTGAGAACGTCGGGTTGCTGACGGACTCCTCATAGGTCACCGTGAGCACGACGCTCGTCCACTGCAGGTAGTTGGTGGAATAGCCGTAGCTGCTTTGGACAGGCGAGGGGTTATAGATGGTAAAGGCGTTGTTGCCCTGCGCGATATAGGAAGCCATG
>DUQF01000027.1 GCA_012837965.1 Clostridiales bacterium
CCTTCAATATGGGGGGCGTAATACACTTGCGTTTGCCCCGCCGCGACGGTCAGGCTCTGTGCCGTGGCAATTTCCTGTCCGGTGGCGCTGTTGATAAAGCGCACGGTTACGGTGGCGGGCTGGGGCTCGGGGGTTGCAGCGGCAGTATAGTAAATATCGAAAACTTGCTGGTTGGGTACGCCGTATTCGTCCACAACGATGGTAATTTCCGTAGGCTGGGCTGTGTATCCTTCAATATGGGGGGTGTAATACACTTGCGTTTGCCCAGCGGCAACGGTCAGGCTTTGCGCAGTGCCAATTTCCTGTCCCGTGGCGCTATCAATCAAGCGAATGGTTACGGTGGCGGGCTGCGGTTCGGGTGTGGCTGCGGCAGTATAGTAAATATCAAACACCTGCTGGTTGGGTACGCCGTATTCGTCCACAACCACGGTGATTTCCGACTGTTGTGCGGTATACCCTTCAATATGGGGGGCGTAATACACTTGCGTTTGCCCCGCCGCGACGGTCAGGCTTTGCGCAGTGCCAATTTCCTGTCCCGTGGCGCTATCAATCAAGCGAATGGTCACGGTGGCGGGCTGGGGCTCGGGGGTTGCGGTGGCGGTATAATATATTTCAAAGACTTGCTGGTTGGGTACGCCAAATTCGTCCACAACGATGGTAATTTCCGTGGGCTGGGCTGTATATCCTTCAATATGGGGGGCGTAATACGCTTGCGTTTGCCCAGCGGCAATGGTCAGGCTCTGTGCCGTGGCAAGTTCATAGCCCGTGCCGCTATCAATCAAGCGAATGGTTACTGTTGTCGGCTGCGGCTCGGGGGTTAGTGTCGGCGCGTCGGGCACTTGGGCAACGGTGGAAACGTACAGGCTAAACTGTCCGATAGGCGTTCCCTGCCCGTCATAGCCCATGAAGGAAACGGGCAAATGCTCTGTCAGGCTGGTACCCGCGTCCTCCGCCTCCAAGGCGCTGAGCGGGAATCCGTCAATGGAAAAGCCGCCCACATATTGGCCCGTCATATCCGTTAAAGTAATCACGGCATCGGAAGCCTGCATAACCTCAGGCGGCAAATATAGCCAGAATGCGTTTTCATACCCTTCATAGAAAATGCCTGTGGCGATGGCGCTTTGGGGTTGGCCCTGCCCATCCGTCCAGGTGACGGCAATTTGAATGGGCAGCATAGGCTCCGCTATGGAAAGGATGGGGGAGAGGATTAAAAGCAATGCCAGCGCAACGGCAAGCATGCGATTTTTCACACAATTGTTGGCACGAACCATGGTTTTTGCCTCCTTATTGAGTATTCATTACAATTGTATTACACCAGCCATGTTTTGTCAATGAAAATTTGGCGTTTTGGCGCGGCCTTTCGCGGCCCGATTTAACCTTTTCTTGACAAGCGAATAGCCAAACAGTAGAATAAAAGTAATTCCTGAAAGGAGTGTTGTTTGAGTGTCAGAACAATTAACCATGGACAAGTTGGTCGCCCTGTGCAAGGTACGCGGCTTCATCTTTGCGGGCAGCGAAATTTATGGCGGCCTGGCCAATACCTGGGACTACGGCCCCTTGGGTGTGGAACTGAAAAATAATGTAAAAAAGGCCTGGTGGAAAAAGTTCATCCAAGAATCCCCCACCAACGTCGGCCTTGACGCAGCCATCCTGATGAACCGGAATGTCTGGGTGGCGTCCGGTCACGTGGCTACCTTCAACGACCCGCTGGTGGATTGCCGGGCCTGCAAGTCCCGCTTCCGCGCGGATAATCTCATCCAGGACTGGGGCATTGATAACGGCGTCAACGCCTATGTCGAAGGTATGAGCGACGAGGAAATGGAAGAAGCCCTCAAAACCCATGGTATTCCCTGCCCCAAGTGTGGCAAGCAGGACTTTACCTCCATCAGAAAATTCAACCTCATGTTCAAAACCCATCAGGGCGTGACCGAGGATTCAAGTACCGAATTGTACCTGCGCCCCGAAACGGCGCAAGGCATTTTTGTCAACTTCAAAAACTGCCTGCGCTCAACCCGCCGCAAGCTGCCCATGGGCATTGGCCAAATCGGCAAATCTTTCCGCAACGAAATCACCCCCGGCAACTTTACCTTCCGCACAAGGGAGTTTGAGCAGATGGAGCTGCAATTCTTCTGCAAGCCGGGCGAAGATGAGCAGTGGTTTGAATATTGGCGCAATTTCTGCCATGAATGGCTCTTGACTCTTGGCATCAAGCAGGAAAACCTGCGCACAAGAGACCATGCGCCTGAGGAACTTGCCCACTACGCCAAGGCGACCACCGACTTTGAAATCCTCTTCCCCTTTGGTTGGGGCGAGTTGTGGGGCGTTGCCAACCGTACCAACTTTGACTTAAAAGCCCACCAGGAAATGTCGGGCGAAAACATGGAGTATGTCGATCCTATCACCAACGAGCGCTATATTCCCTACGTGATTGAGCCTTCTTTAGGCGTTGACCGCATGGTGCTGGCTTTCCTTTCAAACGCTTACGAAGAAGAACAGCTTGAAAACGATACCCGTGTGGTGCTGCGCCTGCATTCTGCGCTGGCGCCTTTCAAGGCCTGTGTGTTGCCCCTTCAAAAGAACAAGCTGGGCGACCTTTCGCAAAAGGTTTACCAGGATTTAAGCCGTCATTTCATGGTTGATTACGATGAGTCCGGCTCTATCGGCCGCCGGTACCGCAGGCAGGACGAAATCGGCACGCCTCTTTGCGTTACAATAGACTTTGAAACCGAACCCACCGGCACCGTCACCGTGCGCCACCGGGACAGCATGGAGCAGGACCGGGTAGCCATTGACGGGTTGAAAGACTATATCGAACAAGTTATCTACTTTTAATTAGACGAACTAAAAGGGAGAAAAGCATGTCTGAACATTACGATACGCCTACCCCTACCCCGCCTCGCAGACGTCGGGGCCAAGCAGGCTCACGCGTGTCGGGCGGCCAGCCGCCTCCGCAGCAGCCGCCACGGCCGCCGCGGCAACCAGGGCAACCACAGCCGCCTCCGCAGCAGCCGCAGATGAATATCTATCGTCCGGGCCTGCGGCCCGACCCGCCGCAGGTGAATAGGCCTGTCGTCAACCGATTTGAGTCGCCCGTGGACAACGGCTATTCAAGGGAGAATAGCGGCGCTTACGTGCCGCCTGCCTATCGTGGAACCGATGGCCCTGAGCATCGTGAACCCCCAAGATGGCCCTTTTTCCTGGCCGGCTTTGTGGGCCTTGTTTTGCTTGCGATGATTGGCCTGTATGCCCTTGTGCCCGAAAAGCAGGACGGTATACTCGGCCAGATACGAAAGCCCGTCGCCAACCTGATTGAAAGTGTCATGGGCGTCAAAAAAACCGAAACGCCCCGCATTATCAAGTTTGAAACGGTGGAGCCTTTTGCCCTGATCGGTGAAAAGACCGTCTTTACCGTGACCACCGATATGGCGGTTGATTCCATCAAGCTGCAAGATTCAAACGCGAGCGAGCTGCCCGCTGCCGTATACAACGCGGTCAACGCGCCCGACAATACCTTGTGGACGGTCACCGTCATTTTCGAAGAAGAGTTCGCAGGGGAAGTCTATGTAAGCGTGTATAAGAATGGGGTTAACTACTTTGAAGGCAAGTCCGTCCGGTTAAGTGTGGCGGAGCCCACGCAGGCGCCCACCTCTACTCCCAACCCCACCATGCCGCCCACCCAGCCGCCTATCAACCTTGGCACAGACGGCAGCGCGAGCATTACCACGCCCGAACCCATTGATACGGGTACGCTTGGCGGTCTTCTTGGGCCCTTAAACGGGGGGGTGGAGGAGCCTGTTCAAACGCCCGACACCTCCGGAGCGCAGCAGGGGCTTATTGCCCAGCAGGGACAATCCGGCATGACGGCGCCGCCGTTTATGGACCCTATTCCCTTAATAACGCAGGCACCCGACAATGGCACATGGGTTGACCCCATGCAAGCCAATAACCTTACGCAGCCGGAGATAACGCCGGAACCCGCGCCGGAACCGACACTGGAGCCCGCTCCAGAGCCGCGGATAACCCGCGCCCCCGACCCGCTCCTGCCCGCCTTGCAATTCGCAACCGAGGTGGATGGTTTCACGCAGGATGCCTATATCGGCTCCAGAAGGCAGAAAAACTACACCCGCGAAAAGCCTTTAGAGCTTTTTGGGCCGGATGATTATACCAGCTACCCCGGCGGCGTGTTCACGTTCCGAGGCTCGGCTTTCAGGCAAAACGCCGCCTTCGGTACGGTGGATATGCAGCAGCAGAAGATGAGCGTCCTCTGGCAAACGCCCCTTGGCAGCCTCAGGACCTCAAGCGGCACTGTCTACGGCCTTGGCTGGACAGGGCAGCCCGCCATTATCAAGTGGTCCAAGGAACTGCGTGAAGCCATGAACATCACCGAGGAAAAGAAAGCGGTATCGCCCCTGAAAGAAGTCATCGCCGCGGCGCAGGACGGCAAGGTGTACTTTGTGGACCTGGACGACGGCGTCGCCACCCGTGACCCCATCGATATTGGCTATCCCCTCAAAGGATCGGTTGCCGCCGACCCGCAGGGCATGCCTGTGATTGCCTTTGGTCAGGGCATTTCCAAATTGGCAAGCAAAACAGGCAAGATTGGCTACTATATTTATAACCTGCTTGACCAAAAAGAGCTCATGTTCATCAACGGCCGCCGGACGGACAGGCAAAAGCAGCACTATACCAACGGCGCCTTTGACGGCACGGCCCTGTTTGACAGATCCTCCGACACCATGATCTTGGCGGGGGAAAACGGCCTCCTATACACTGTGAAAATGAACACCCAGTTTGAATATCAGGATCCTGCCAACATGAAACTGACCGTCAAGCCCGAAACGGTGTATCAGCTCAGTCGCTATCAAAAACAAAAGGATTCTTCCCTCAGCATGGAATCAAGCGTTGCCATGTACAAAAACTATGCCTTTGTCGGCGATAATCAGGGCATCGTTCGCTGCGTTGACACTACCACCATGAAAAGCGTCTGGGCCTTTGACAACGGCGACAATACCGATGCCACCCCCGCCCTTGACCTTGTGGGGGGCGAACTTGCCCTTTACACCGGCAATACCGTTTCAAACAGGCTTAAAAAGGCCAAAACGGCCACCATCCGCCGCTTGAACGCCTTGACGGGCGAGGAAATGTGGTCGTATGAGCTGCCTGTCACCTTTGACAAAGATGAACGACACGGCGTGAAGGCAAGCCCCGTAGTTGGGCAAAATAGTCTCAGTGACCTTGTGTTCTTTACCGTAAGCGGCATCGACGGCGGCAATGCCCGTGTTGTTGCCCTTGATAAACGAACAGGGCAAGAGCGGTGGACGCTGAATCTCGCCGCCAAAACCGTATCCAGTTCCGTTGCCGTATATAATAAGGAAGGCAAGGGTTGGATTATCCAGGGGGACGAAAACGGCCGCCTGACGCTTATTGACGGCCTGACGGGCGAAGCCCTCTCCGCCCTTGAATTGGGCGGCGCCATCGACGCTTCACCCGCCGTTTATAACGATGTGCTGGTTATAGGCACCTGCTCCAAAGACCCGATGCTTTACGGTATCAGGTTGCAGTAACTTTCCGACAATCACCCGCAGCCTTCATGTTGCTGCGGGTTTTTTGTCGCTGTACTTTTTTTTACTCCGACTTTTTGTTATACTCTTAGGCGTCGATACCCGTAGGGATCGAACACGATACTAATTTACAGAAGATGTCAGGTATTCATTTTGAAACTTGAACGGAGGACAAAATTATGAAAACTGCTATGCTTCGCCGCTCTTTGATTGTGGCGCTTTTATCCGGCTTAATCGCGGTACTTGGCTTAACGCCCATCGGGCTTATCCCCCTTGGCTTTATCAATATTACGGTGCTGTGCATTCCCGTGGTGGTGGGCACACTGCTGCTGGGCTTAAAAAGCGGGCTTGTCTTGGGGGCAACCTTCGGGTTGGTAAGTTTCATTAGCCTGCTTATCAAGCCTTCTGCCTTGGCAGGCGCCTTAATGTCACGCTCGCCGACGCTGGCTACCCTCATGTGCTTTGCGCCCCGCCTTTTGGTGCCGGTTGTGACTCTCTTTTTTTCCCGCGTGAAGCACGCGGCGCGGATGCCGCTGGCAAGCGCCCTTGGTTCCCTAACCAACACGGTGTTTTACCTGGGCATTATGCTTGTAGGGTACATTATCACCGGTTTGGACGCGGCGGCTGTACTGGGCTTGATTATCGGCACGGGCGCCATTGCGGGCGGCCTTGAAGCCCTCACCTGCGCCCTGATCGCGCCGCCTGTAGTGCGCGCCATTCAAAAAACAAAGCTTATCCCCAAGGAGGAATCATGATTTTAACCCTGGACATCGGCAACACCCACATCAAAATTGGCCTGTACGAAGGCGACCGTATGGCGCAATATTGGCGCATGGCCACCAACCGCGCCTATACGAGCGACGAGTACGGAACCAAGCTTGAAAATATGTTCAACCACTCTCAAACGCCGCTGAATACCGTGAAGGGCATTATTATTTCATCGGTGGTGCCCACCATCAACTACACCATAGAGCATATGTGCCGTGACTTTTATAAGATTACGCCTATTTTTGTCGGCCCCGGCATCAAAACGGGCTTGAACCTTAAGTACGAAAACCCCCGTGAACTGGGCGCCGACCGCATTTGCAATGCCGTTGCCGCCGCCACCCTGTACGGGACACCCTGTATTACCATCGACTTTGGTACGGCGACCACCTTCAATGTCATCAGCGGCCAGGGCGCCTTTCTTGGCGGATGCATTTTGCCGGGCATGAAGGTGGCAAGCGAGGCAATTGTTCAAAACGCCGCCCGCCTCCCCCTGTTTGAGCTTTCAAAGCCCGAAAAGGTCATTGGCAGGACCACAGTCACCAACCTGCAATCGGGCATGATTTATGGTTACGTGGGGCAGGTGGAATATTTAATCCGCCGCATGAAAGAAGAAATGGGCGAGGGTGATATCAAGGTGATCGCGACTGGTGGTTTTTCAAACCTTATCACCGGCGAAACTGACGTGATTGACAAAATCGACGGCAGACTCACGCTCAAGGGCCTTAAAATCATTTATGACAAGAACGCGGATAAGTAAGGAGGCGCCATGATAAAGGACGAGCAACTCATCGAAATACCAAAAACCAAAGAACGTCTGTATACGGGCGCCATTTTGAACCTTGAAAAGTGGCAGGTGACGCTGCCAAACGGCAAGCTTGCCCCAAGGGAGATTGTGCTGCACGGGGGAGCCGCTGCCATCGTCCCGGTGGACGAAAGGGGCCATGTGACCCTGGTGCGCCAATACCGCGCGGCCATTGGCGAGTTTACTTGGGAAATTCCCGCCGGCAAGCTGGATAGCCCCGGTGAAGACCCGCTAAGTTGCGCCAAGCGTGAACTGGCTGAGGAAACAGGCTTTACGGCCGCGTCTTGGCGCTTGCTATGCAACATGGTTTCCACCCCCGGCTTTTCAAACGAGAGGATTCATCTTTATTTAGCCACCGACTTAACGGGCGGCCAAACCCATCCCGACCAGGACGAATTTATCGCGACCCTGTCCCTGCCCCTTGATGAGGCCATCGGCTGGGTCACGCAAGGCAAGCTCTTTGACGCCAAAACTTGCCTGGCTCTTCTTTTAGCAAAGCAGGTGTTGGTATGAAAAACAAAAATGAAAAAAGGTTTCCCTTCGGTACTGTTCTTTTTGTAATTCTTTGCGTTGCGCTGCTGTTGTTTGGGCTATATTGGGTGCTGGAGGGCATAAACCAGCCCGTGCCAATCATCCCTGAAGGCCTTATTGTATGATGTTCATCGACGGCAAACAGCGAAACTCTTTTTCGTCTTTATGGGCGGAGCGCGGTTTAGAAACCAGCCGCCTGCTTTTGCGCCCGCCCAAGCTAAGTGATGCCAGGCAAATGTTTTCTTATGCCCGGGACGAAAGGGTCGCCCGCTATGTTTTATGGGACGCGCACCGGCATTTAGGCGACAGCAGAAAGCACCTGTGGGACTTAATCATCGGCAATTTCACCGGTCAAACCCAGCAATATTCGGTGATTGAAAAGGCAAGTGGCCTGATGATCGGCACTGCCGGCTTTGTACGCTTTGATAAGGACAATCAGATGGGCGAAATCGGCTATTCCCTTGGCTACGATTATTGGGGCAAGGGCTATGCCAAAGAGCTGCTGTCGGCGCTTTTGCGGCATGGCTTTACTCGCCTTTCTTTGGAGCGTATTGAGGGCCTGACCGATGCCCGCAACGAGGCCAGCGCCAGGGTCATGCTTGCTTGCGGCATGCGGGAGGAAGGCTACCTGCGTGGCTGCATGATGCTCAAGGGCGTCAGGGTTGATGTTCGCTTGTTTGCCAAACTGAGGAGCGACGTATGAGAAGAAAAGAGCGTTACCTGTTTTATGAGCGCAAGCGCCGCTCACGCTGGTGGCTTGTTTTATTATTGTTTGTTCTGTTGGTGTCGGGCATTTCGCTGTACCTCAACTCCGTTGCCAACCGCAACCCCCAAAAGGAAAATATCAAGCTCACCGTGCCTACTTTGCCCATGAACTTAGAGGGCGTCAAGTTTCTGCACATCAGCGACCTGCATGGCAAGTTTTTTGGCGACAACCACGAGCTTATCATGGACAAACTGGTGGACGACAACTACAAGGCCGTACTGTTAACGGGCGACATGATTGGCAAGGATGGCGACGATACGGCTTTTTTGCGGCTGATCTCGCGGTTTCCCGAGGACATGCCCGTGCTTTTTATCGCTGGCGACGAGGACCCGCCCGTTTTTGATACCGAGCGCGGCACATACAGCAGCTGGATCTTGAAAGCGCGGGACTTGGGCGCCGTGTTTTTGGACGCGCCCTATAGCCTAATCATTAACAAAACCAAGCTGTGGTTCATGCCCCTTGAAAGCGCCGAAATATCGCTTGACGATAGAGCCTATGCCTTGGCGCGGCGCCGGGAAGCGGTTGAACAGATGCCCGGGGGAAGCGAAAAGGTAGCGGCGCAAAATATCCTCCAACTCAGGGAGGACGCATTAAACCGCTGCCGGGAAGCGGCGCTGACCATGCTGTCAAGCGACTGCTACATCGCCTTGTCGCACCTGCCCATCGGCGATGAAACGGCCGTGACCATTCAAGGCACTAAAGACGAGCAGGAAAGCATGCTCAACTACCCCGGCTTTTTGCAGGTGGTCTTTTCCGGGCATTTAAACAATGGCCAGGTCGTTATCCCCTGGCGGGGCAGTTTGTGGGCGCCGCAAACCCCGCTGCACGAAGGGGGCTTTATTAAAAAAGGCGTCAAGCTTTCGGGCAGCCTGCCCGCCAGGGGCATTGCCCAGCATGTATCCAAGGGCATGGGCGTTTGCGGCCTTTACCCTTGGTGGCTGTCCTACCGCCTGTTTAACCCGCCGACCTTTTCGCTTGTCCAGTTGACCGTACAAATGCAGTGAGATGAAAGATGAAGTACTTTATTAACCGGGAATTAAGCTGGATGGACTTTAACGAGCGTGTGCTCTGGGAAGCATGCAACCCGCTGTTGCCTTTCATGGAGCGGCTCAATTTTTTGTCCATCACCGCCTCCAACTTGGATGAATTTTGCATGGTCAGGGTGGCCAAGCTCATCAACCGTATCAACCGGGGTGAGGATGATAAGGACGCTTCGGAATATAAGCCCAGCCAATTGCTGCCCATATTAAAGCAGCGGATTACCGATTTCCAGCGCGAGCAGGATAAGGTATATGATGAATTAAAGGGTTTGCTCAAAGAACAGGGCATTCATATCTTAAGCCCGGATCAGCTTTCAGACACTCAAACCGCTTGGCTCAAACAGTATTTCGTGCAGGAAGTCCTGCCTGTTTTAACCCCACGGGTGCCCGACAGCGCCTTTCCCTTTCCGTACCTGAACGCTAAAACCATTCATATCGCCTGCAGCCTTATCAACAAGCGCACGGGAAAAACGGTGCTTGGCTTGGTTGATTTGCCTGAAAAACTCTCCCGCTTTGTTCTCCTGCCCATGGGCAAGGGCGATGTGCGGGGGATTTTGCTTGAAGACCTCATATCCCTGCACCTTGACCTGATGTTTCCGGGAGCGTCTATCGATAGTCTGTGCGTTTTCCGCCTGACACGAAATACCGACTACCTTTTAGATATTTCATCAAGCGACACCATCCTTGCCGAGATGGAAAAAATTATCAAACAGCGTCCCTATGGGCATATCTTGCGGGTGGAAGTACAAAAGGGCGCCAACGAAGAAACGCTTGATCTTTTGCTCAAATCCTTACAGGTTAAAAAAGACACACTCGTTTCAGGTTTACAAACCCTTGACTATCGCTTTCTTTCCAAAACCATTTATAAATTGCCGGGCTACGGACATCTGCGCTATGAGCCCTACCAATACCGCACGGCAAACAGGCTCATGCAGCCGGAATCCATTTTCCGCACCATCCGGGGCGGGGATATTTTCTTCCATCACCCCTACGACAGCTATGAACCCATTGTGAAGTTTATTAGCGACGCCGCCGATGACAGCCGGGTGCTCGCCATCAAGCAAACGCTCTACCGGGTATCGGGCAACAGCCCCTTTATAGCGGCGCTTGTGCGCGCGGCGCAAAAGGGCAAGCAGGTAACAGTGCTGGTGGAGGTACGCGCCCGCTTTGATGAAGTCAGCAACATAGAATGGGCGCATGCTTTGGATAAGGCGGGAGTGCATGTGTTGTACGGGTTCCCTGCTTGGAAAACCCATTCCAAAATTTCCCTGGTCGTGCGCCGGGAAGAAACGGGCATCCGCAGCTACCTGCACCTTGGCACGGGCAATTACAATGACGCCACCGCCAAAGGCTATACCGATTTGAGCCTCTTAACCTGCAACCGCCAGCTCGCCAAAGACGCGAACGCCTTTTTCAACCTGCTCGCCGGTTATCCCGGGACCATGCCCATTAAGGAGCTAATCGCCTCGCCTTATAGTTTCCGCCGAATGCTGGAAGAAAAGTTCGCCGGCGAAAAGGAAAACGCCAAAAACGGCAAACCCGCCTATATTTTGGCCAAGATGAACCAGCTGAGCGACCCGGGGATTGTTGCAAACCTGCTTGACGCCGCTGAGGCGGGGGTCAAGATTGATTTGGTGGTGCGGGGCATTTGCTGCCTTAAGGCGCCCGAGCACGGCAACATCCGCGTCCGCTCCATTGTAGGCAGGTTCCTGGAGCATGCCCGCATCTTTGTTTTCTATCATGGGGGCGCGATGGATACCTATATCTCATCGGCCGACTGGATGACAAGGAATATCGACAGGCGCATAGAACTGACGGTACCTATTTATGACCAAAACGTCAAAGAGCGTATCCTGTCTATTTTAGCCATCCAGCTCAATCCCGAGGCACGGGCTTGGCATATGCAGCCTGATGGAAGCTATACCTTAAATCAGGGTTTTGACACCCAAAGCGTTTTCATGCGGGACGGATACGATTTTGTTGACTTTTCTTCTTTGTTTTTGTATGATAAGTATACCGTGAGGAGCGAGGAATAAACCTTGCGCACCGGCGTCTTAGAGAGGGACGGTCATGGGCTGAAAGCCGTCCTGACAACCGGCAAGGCAGTGCACTCAGGAGCGGTGGTGGGCTTGAACCATCCGCAGACCCGGCGTTACAGGGCATGAGTGGAACACCGGCTATGCCGCCTCGATTTGGGCGGCATAGCTTTCATTTTTCTAAGGAGGCTATTGTTATGAAAGTATTTAATACCATGTCAAGAAAAAAGGAAGACTTTGTCCCTATCCATGAGGGCAAGGTAGGCATTTACGCCTGCGGCCCGACGGTGTACGACTATTTCCATATCGGCAACGCCCGCCCCTTTGTGGTGTTTGACGTACTGCGCCGCTACCTTGAGTATACGGGGTATGATGTCACCTTTGTTCAAAACTTTACCGATATCGACGATAAGATGATTGCTCGTGCCAATGAGGAGGGCATCACCGTCAAGGAACTGGGCGATAGGTTCATTGAAGAATATTTTAAGGACGCCACCGCCCTTGGCGTAAGGCCTGCCACCGTGCATCCGAGGGCCACTGAGCATATCAAAGAAATTATCGACATTGTGCAAAAGCTCATCGACAAGGGCATTGCCTATCAGGTGGGCAGCGACGTGTATTACGATACGTCCAAATTTTCCGGCTACGGCAAGCTGTCCGGCCAGAACCTTGAAGATCTGGAGTCGGGCGCGCGGGTAGGCGTGGGTGACGATAAGCGAAGCCCCGCCGACTTTGTCCTCTGGAAGGGGCAAAAGCCCGGCGAACCGGCCTGGGAAAGCCCCTGGGGCATGGGCCGCCCCGGCTGGCATATCGAGTGCAGCGCCATGAGCACCACCTACCTTGGTGAAGCTTTCGATATTCACTGCGGCGGGCAGGACCTGATTTTTCCGCACCATGAAAACGAGATCGCCCAGTCCGAGGGCGCCTTTGGCAAGTCCTTTGTCAAATACTGGATGCACAACGGCTTTTTGAATGTGGATGACCAAAAAATGTCCAAATCCCTGGGCAACTTCTTTACCGTCCGGGATATTTTAAACGAATACGAAGCGGAGGATGTGCGGATGTTCCTTCTTTCGGCGCACTACCGCAGCCCGCTGAACTTCAGCCGGGAGATGATACAGCAGGCCCACGCCTCTCTTTCCCGTCTGTATGTGGCAAGGGACAAGCTCATTTTCCTTCAAGGGCACACCAAGGGCGATGAGCTGCTACCGGGCGAAGAGGCCACAGTGGAAGCCATCAACGGGTATGTTCTAAAATTTAATGCCGGCATGGAGGACGACCTCAATACTGCCGAAGCGATGGGGGCGCTGTTTGAATTAGTGTACCTGATTAACACAGACATTTCCGACAAGTCCGGCAAAAAGTTGGTGGATACCGCCCTTGAAACCCTGTTGCGTTTGGCCGATGTCTTAGGGCTTTTAATGAAAAAACCCGAAGATTCCCTGCCCGAAGACATTCAAAAGTTGGTGGATGAGCGCAAGCAAGCGAGGCTCGACAAAAACTGGGCCTTATCCGACAGCCTGCGGGAGCAAATCAAAGAAAAGGGCTACCTGGTGGAAGATACCAAG
The DNA here is from genome assembly GCA_012837965.1 of Clostridiales bacterium. GTDB lineage: Bacteria > Bacillota > Clostridia > Christensenellales > Aristaeellaceae > DTU024. Next base: position 13,073 of record DUQF01000027.1, read on the forward strand.
TCCGGGCAAAAGGTCACCAAGGCATGAGAAAGGCGGCAGCGGCGCTGTGTATGCTAAGCGTCCTCTGCCTCCTTTTATTTTCCGTTGTGGAGCAAAAGGGGCAGACAATAAGCCCAAAGGAGCGGTCTGTTGCGTTGCCCGATTTTAAGGCCGACTTGGTCGAACGCTTAAATCACATGACCAAGGAAGACTATATGCAGGTGCCCGGCATTGGCGACAAGATGGCGGATAGTATCATCCAAGCCATCCGAAGTCAGCCGCTTTATTTTGTGGAGGATTTGCGTACCATCCACGGTATCGGTGAAAAGCGCCTGCGGGCGATTCTTCAATTTATCCGGTAAAAGAGCGATATATCCTCTTTCTCTTTGTTAACCAAGCCGGTTTCCGGCCTGTGCAATACGTCTTGCGGTTACTGCTTTTATGTAGATGAAATCCATCATCGAAACAAGAAATATCCGCCCATAATGGACGAGTAAACCTGCCCCTATCGCATGCTTTGCCGGGGGAGGGCGCAAACACTGCCGCCAAAACGGCAAGTACCTTTTGTGCCAAGGTTATCGAATGTTCTTGGACGAACACCTGTCCGATCTGGAAGCAATAGCGCGAAACATTCATAAAAACAGATTATAAACATTTTAAATACCGCCATTTTTACTTGAACGTGCTTTCTTTCGATGCCACAATATCTTGCGCAAGGAGGGTAGCTGGTTAAATGAAAGCATTGTTAAAGAAGATTTATTGTGTTGAATGGATGGTGCCCAAGCACCACCGGATAGGACCTCTCCCTTCAAGCAAGGAAGCCTATGGCAATGTCATGCGTATTGCTTTGCCTTCCATTGCGGAAATGCTTTTAATGAGCCTGATCGGCTCTGCCGATACCATCATGGTCGGCCAGCTTGGCAAGAACGCTTTGGCTGCGGTTGCCTTGCCTACCCAGCCCCGTATGATGATGCTGTCCATCTTTTTTGCGCTCAACGTCGGCGTTACGGCCATTGTTGCCCGCAGAAAAGGTGAGGGTAAGCCCCAAGAGGCCAATAAAACCCTGCGCAACGCTTTGATGCTGGTGATGACCCTGTCGCTTTTCATCATGGGAGTGGCGCTTACCTTTGCCGAGCCTTTGATGCGCTTTGCCGGCGGCAACACCAATACTCATGATGACACCGAGGTATTAAAAGGGGCGGTCACCTATTTTTCCATTATGGCTTGGTCGCTGCCTGTTTCCGCCGTTTCCATGTGCATTAACTCCGCCTTGCGTGGGGTGGGCAATACCAAGGTTACCTTAAAGGTCAATGTTGTTTCCAATATTGTCAACGTTGTTCTTAACTATCTGTTAATTCCTCGTCTTGGAGTTGCCGGCGCTGCCATCGCAAGCGTCATCGGCATTGCGACAGGCGCCAGCCTCTCTTTGACGGCGGTTTTAAGCCGTAAACAAGGCAGTTATCTGCATATCAGCTACAAAGACTCCTGGCGGATAGACCCCAAGACCATGCGCACCATTATCCGGGTGGGTGGCAACGCCATGATTGAGCAATTAAGCCTGCGCTTTGGCTTTTTCATCTATTCAAGGGTTATGTACTCCATGGGCGTTGCTTTATATGCCGCGCACAATATTGCCATGCAGTTTTTAAGTATTACGTTTTCTTTGGCCGACGGTATCGCCATTGCGGGCACCTCGCTTGTTGGACAAAAGTTAGGTGAAAAACGATACGACCTGAGCATGATGTACGGCCATGTTTGTTACCGAATTGCCATTAGCGTGTCGCTGGCGCTCGCGAGCTTTATTGTTGCTTTGCGCACACCTATTTCTTCCCTGTTTATTAACTCAAATACACCCAATGCCGGTTTTGTTGTTACTGCCGCCGCCCAAACCATGATTGTGGTTGCCATTATGCAACCCTTTCAGATGGGCTCCGTTGTGTATTCGGGCAGTCTGCGCGGGGCGGGGGATAACCTCTATGTTGCCAAGGTTATGGCGCTGTGCGTCAGCATTTTGCGCCCGCTGCTGGCTATTTTAGCCGTTCGTGTGCTTAAGCTCAGTTTGCCGATGACCTGGCTGCTCAGCTTAAGCGAGATGGCCCTTCGTGCCATACTGTTCGCTCGCCGCTTTTCATCAGGCAAGTGGCGGGAGAGCCGAGTGTAAGAAAAGGAGAAAGTTGTATGTTGTTTTTTTGTTGCCCTAAATGTTCCACCTGTAAAAAAGCCCAAAAATGGCTGGATGACAATCAACTGAGCTACACATTCCGAGATATTACGCTTGATAATCCTACCAAGGAAGAATTAAAGGAATGGACGCAGGGGAGCGGTACGCTCCTTCGCAAAGCCTTTAACACCAGCGGCATGAAATACCGTGCCTTGGGTCTTGCCCAAAAACTCAAGGATATGACTGAAGACGAAATGCTGGAACTCTTAGCCACCGACGGCATGCTGGTCAAGCGCCCCGTGCTGGTGCATAAGGGCGGCGTTCTGTTCGGCTTCCGCCAAACCCAGTGGGAGGAAGCGCTGCTTAAATAAAGCTTACATATCAGTATTACATATAAGCAAAACGCTGCCGGTTATTTAATCAGCAGCGTTTTTGATTTCGTCAAGGTAGACTGTTCCGTCTTTTATCTGGAAGAAAACTTCGTACCTGTCAAAGAAGAAAGCGTATCTTCGCTCGTCGTTTTGATATCCCGGGCGGGGGTCTTCCCTTAAAACGGAGGCTAACCTTTGCCTTTCTTCAGGCGATAGGTTTTCCCAAGCCTGTCCTTCAAAATCCACCTTCAAAAAGGTATTTGCGTCGACCGCGTACCCTCCCTTGGCGCCTTGGACAGCGTCGCTTTTAAGGTAGGGTTTAATGTCGAAAATGGGGGTTTTATCCATTAAATCCCCCCCCTCGACCAAAAGGACAGCGCCATCCTCCTTGGTTTTACGAACGCCAATGAGCTTCACATGCGACAGCCCAAGGGCATTGGGTCTGTAGGGCGAGCGGGAGGCGAACACGCCTACCCGCTTGTTGCCGCCCAGCTTGGGCGGACGCACAGTAGGCGACCAGCCCTCTTGGTGGATTTCCGAAAAATGCCAGATCAGCCACAGGTGGGAAAATTCCTCAATATGGCGCAGGCTGTTTTCGTCCCGGTACTTTGGCAAAAACACAACGACCGATAATAGGTCCGTGCTCCCCGACTGCCTGGGGATGGCGAATCTATCGGTATATTGGTTATGAATAATAGCAATAGGCTCAATGGTCAACAACTGACTATCCACTGACTTTGTTCATCCCTGTAATCGTAAATACAACAGACAACCTTTAGCCGACTTATTCCCTATTGCCAAGGTATTCTTTGCCGCCCATGTAGGGACGGAGCGCGGTAGGAATGGCAACGGTGCCGTCAGCGTTCAGGTTGTTTTCAAGGAAAGCAATCAGCATGCGGGGTGGGGCGACAACGGTGTTGTTTAAGGTATGGGCAAAGTACCTGCTGCCATCTTCCGCCCGCACACGGATGGCAAGGCGGCGTGCCTGGGCGTCGCCAAGGTTGGAGCAGGATCCCACCTCAAAATATTTTTGTTGCCTTGGGCTCCAGGCCTCCACGTCGCAGCTCTTGACTTTTAAGTCCGCCAAGTCGCCCGAGCAGCACTCCAAGGTACGCACGGGAATATCCAAGGTGCGGAAAAAGTCCACGGCGTTTTTCCAAAGCTGGTCATACCAGTACATACTGTCTTCGGGCTTGCAGACAACGACCATTTCCTGCTTTTCAAACTGGTGGATGCGGTAAACGCCCCTTTCCTCAATGCCGTGGGCGCCCACTTCTTTGCGGAAGCAGGGGGAATAGCTGGTTAAGGTGAGCGGCAAATCCTCTTCGGGCAGAATGGTATCGATAAAGCGGCCGATCATCGAGTGCTCGCTGGTGCCGATGAGGTACAGGTCCTCGCCTTCGATTTTGTACATCATATTTTCCATCTCGGTAAAACTCATAACGCCCGTGACCACTTCCGCCCTTATCATAAACGGGGGAATATAATAGGTGTAGCCACGGTCAATCATAAAATCCCGCGCATAGGACAGGATGGCCGAGTGCAGGCGGGCGATATCGCCTTTAAGGTAATAAAAACCGGCGCCGCTTGTTTTGCGGGCGGAATCCAGATCAACTCCGTCCAGGCTTTCCATGATATCGATATGATAGGGCACCTCAAAATCGGGAACGACGGGTTCGCCAAAACGTTCCACCTCCACGTTTTCGGTGTCGTCTTTGCCAAGCGGCACGGAATCGTCAATGATTTGGGGAATTATCATCATCTTTTCTTTTATTTCAGCGGACAGAACCTTTTCTTTTTCTTCAAGGGCCTGCAGTTCATCCTGCATATCTTTGACCTGCTGCTTGATTTTTTCGGCTTCTTCCCTTTTGCCTTTTTGCATCAGCCCGCCAATTTCCTTGGACAGGACGTTGCGCCGGTTGCGCAGCTCGTCCCCCCGCATAATGGCTTCCCGGTTTTCCTTGTCCAGTTCGATGATTTCATCCACCAAGGGAAGCTTTTCATCCTGGAATTTTTTGCGAATGTTTTCCCGCACCAAGTCGGGGTTTTCACGAATGAGTCTAATGTCTATCATACTTCCTCCTAAAAAATAAGAAGCCCCGCCCGCCATGGGACGGAAAGCTCCGTGTTGCCACCCAAATTGTCTTAATTAAAAAAATTAAAACCACTCAACTGCGCAGTAAGGGGCGCTGCCCTCGGAATTACCCGAATGTTCAGAAAGTGGAACGGGCAGGGACGGCACCAGCTTGCATCAACCGCCGGTTTTCTTGAGCCAATCGACAGCCTTCTTCTTTCATCGTAACAAACACATTATACACAAAAGCATTAAACCTTGCAAGGGTCGGCGATTTTTGATAGTCTATGGACAAATTCTATTTTGAGGTGAAGCATGACTCAATACGAACGCATGATGAACGGCCTGATTTATAATCCTGGCGATCCTGAAATCATGGCGAAGCAGGCGCCCTACCTTGACGGTTTGGCTAAATTCAACGCTCTTTTGCATACGCAGGCGCAAGAAAAGCAAGCCTATATGAAAAGGGTATTTGCCGAGTGCGGCGACAACTGCTACATCGAGCCGCCCTTTCACGCCAACTGGGGCGGGGCGCACCTGCATTTTGGCTCGGGCATTTACGCCAACTTCAACCTGACCGTGGTGGATGACGGGCATATCTATGTAGGCAACCAAGTGATGTTCGGCCCCAATGTAACCATCGCGACCGCCGGCCATCCCCTTGACCCTGAGCTAAGGGCAAAAGGCTATCAGTTTAATAAAGACGTGCGCATTGGCGACAATTGCTGGATTGGCGCCGGGGTTGTGATTATGCCCGGCATTACCATCGGCAACAACGTGGTGGTGGGGGCAGGCAGCATCGTCACCCGTGACTTGCCTGATAACGTCATCGCCGTGGGCAACCCCTGCCGGGTGCTGCGTGAAATAGGGGAGCAGGACAGGGAGTTTTTTTACAAACAAGAGAGAATAGACTGGGAAAATTTAACCTAAAACGTTGACGGAGGCATCATGAAATTAACCATGCTGGGTACCGGTAACGCCGGTGTGACCGAATGCTATAATACCTGTTTTGTCTTGCGAAACGGGGGAGAAAGTCTTTTGGTGGATGGGGGCGGCGGCAACGGCCTCTTAAAAAACTTAAAGCTTGCCAATATCAAGCCCCAGGATATCCGGCAAATTTTTGTATCCCACAAACATATCGACCACCTGCTTGGCATCGTGTGGATGATGCGCCTTATTACCCAGGGCATGAGCCGCAATACTTATGAGAGAGAAGCCACTTCACTTTTGCTTTGCTTTTAGTTTTAAAGATATCAGATCTTTGACATGTTTACTCAACCGAATGTTTTACTCTTATGGAATCTAAATAAATTAGTAAATAAGGAGGAATTTTACCATGAAAAAGATGTTGACCTTAATACTCACCTTAGGGATGTTGTTAACCGCCCTACCGACTTTAGCGACTGACGGTACCGGCTTTTCCTTAGTCGATGTCTCGAATATGAGCCCTGAGGAACAGGCAAGCTGGTATAGCTTATTTGAGATGACAGATGAATGGAGTCACTTCGGTGATCTTGGCAGGATGGCTCGACAGAGACCAGGAAATGAAGGGTGGTCACTAACCCATTTTGAAGCTGGAAATGTAATGAAAATCTCTGGTCATGAACCAGTAGAAATGAGTTTTAACGGAGAAATTTTTATTAACACTGCTGGAGAAAGACCAGAGGGTCATTGCAATTTATGGTTTGTAATGATTCCTGAAGCTGGAGATTACGAAACTACCAATAGTGAGGTTGCCGTTAAGTGGCTTAAATATCCCATTATCGAAGGCCATGAGCGCGCCTATTGGTACGATGAGTATCGCTTTATGGCTTCGCAGCTCCTCATGCCTGTGAAAGAAAATGGCGAAAAACCCTGTGAGGTAATTGATGTTTTCTTTCAAAGTATGGACAGGATTCTCCACAAAGGAGTAATTACTGTCGAATTTAACTTTAACGAAAACTGTTTTCAGCTGGTTATGAGACCAGCTAAATAGGTTGAGCAATAAAAAGATCTATCGGGGCTATAGCTGTTTGGCTACAGCCCCGTGTATTTTATCGAATGATAAATCCGTCTTTATCGTCTGCGTCCACAACAAGCGTTTGGCCGCTTGTTAAATCGCCTTGAATAATAGCTCTGGATACTAAAGTCTCGATTTTTGCTTGCAAGAGGCGCTTCATCGGGCGGGCGCCGTAGACGGGGTCATAGCCCTGCGCCATCATACGGTCGATGGCCTTGTCGGTCAGTTCAAGGTGGAGGTTCTTGTCTTTCATTCTAAGCCGTAGCCTGTTAAGTAACAGGTCAATAATCGCACGGATATTGTCCTTGGATAGCGGAGAAAAGAAAATGGTATCGTCAATGCGGTTGAGGAACTCGGGACGGAAAGCTTTGCGCAGCCGCTCCCTTACTTTTTCACGGGCATCTTCCGATACAATCCCGTCATCGCTAATGGAGGAGAGGATAATATCCGAGCCCAAGTTGCTGGTCATAATCAAAATGGTATTTTTGAAATCCACTGTGCGGCCTTGGCTGTCGGTCAGCCTGCCATCGTCCAAAATTTGAAGCAGCATGTTAAATACATCGGGGTGCGCCTTTTCAATTTCATCAAACAAGATAACCGAATAGGGCTTTCTGCGGATGGCTTCGGTCAGTTGCCCGCCTTCTTCATAGCCCACATATCCGGGAGGCGCGCCCACCAAGCGGGAGACGGAAAATTTTTCCATATACTCGCTCATGTCAAGGCGGACGAGCATGCGCTCATCATCAAAGAGGTTTTCGGCAAGGGCTTTGGCAAGCTCAGTTTTGCCAACGCCTGTGGGCCCCAAAAACAGGAAGGAGCCAATGGGCCGGTTTTCATCGGCGATTCCCGCCCGTGAACGGAGAATAGCGTCGCTGACCGCTTGAATGGCCTCGTCCTGGCCGACCACCCGATCCCGAAGCTCGTCGGGCAGCCGCAGCAGTTTTTCCCTGTCGCCTTCCATCAGCTTGGTGACTGGGATGCCCGTCCAGCGCCCCACAATGCGGGCTATTTCCTCTTCGGTCACCTTGTCCCGAAGGTAGGTGTTGTCCCTTGCGCCCTCATTAGCTTCTTCCTGTTCAAGCTCGGCTTTCAGTTTGGGCAAGCGCCCGTATTTCAGCTCCGCGGCCTTGTTCAGGTCGTAGTTTTGCTCGGCCTTGGCAATTTCCGCGTTGATAGCTTCGATTTCCTCCCGCAGCTTTTGTGTTTTGCCAATGGCGCTCTTTTCGTTTTCCCACTGGACGGTCATTTGCTTATATTCATCCCTGAGGTTGGAAAGCTCCTCCTGAAGCTGTTTAAGGCGCTCTTTAGATAGCCGATCCTCTTCCTTTTGCAGGGCGGCTTCTTCAATCTCAAGCTGCATAATGCGGCGGCGCTTTTCATCAAGCTCAGTGGGCATGGAGTCCATTTCGGTGCGGATCATGGCGCAGGCTTCGTCCACCAAGTCGATGGCTTTGTCAGGCAAAAATCGGTCGGTGATATAGCGGTGCGACAGGGTGGTGGCGGCGATCAGGGCATTGTCCTGGATTTTCACGCCGTGGAACACCTCGTAGCGCTCCCGTAAACCCCGCAGGATGGAGATGGTGTCTTCCACCGTCGGCTCATCCACCATAACAGGCTGAAAACGCCTTTCGAGGGCAGCGTCCTTTTCGATGTACTTGCGGTACTCATCAAGCGTGGTTGCGCCTATGCAATATAGCTCGCCCCTTGCCAGCATGGGCTTGAGTAGGTTGCCCGCGTCCATGGAGCCTTCGGTTTTTCCGGCGCCTACAATGTTGTGCAGCTCATCAATAAATAAAAGGATCTGGCCTTCACTGTTTTTTACTTCAGCGAGAACGGCCTTGAGGCGCTCTTCAAATTCGCCCCGGAACTTGGCGCCAGCGATCAGCGCCCCCATATCCAGGGAAAAAATGGTGCGGCCTTTTAAGTTTTCGGGCACGTCGCCTTGTACAATGCGCTGGGCAAGCCCTTCGGCGATGGCTGTTTTTCCGACGCCCGGCTCGCCGATTAACACGGGGTTGTTTTTAGTCTTGCGGCTTAAAATGCGAATGACGTCCCGAATTTCGCTGTCCCTGCCGATCACGGGGTCAAGTTTCTGCTCCCTTGCCAGCTTGGTCAGGTCGCTGCCGTACTTGGTTAAGGCGTCGTAGGTGTTTTCGGGGTTGTCGCTGGTGACCCGAGTGGCGCCTCTTACGGTAGACAGGGCGGCCAAAACGTCTTTTTCGGTGATTTGATAGCGGTTCAAAAGCTTTCCGGTTGTTTGCCCGCCGTGGCGGATGAGGGACAAAAACAGGTGCTCAACGCTCACATACTCATCCTTCATGTTTTTGGCGAGAGCTCCGGCTTCCCTTAAACTCTTGTCCATCTCTTGGGAAACATAGACCTTGCCCTGTTCCTGCCCGCCATGGTACTGCAATTTTGGCAGGCGTTCAATTTCGGCCAAGGTATCTTTTAATAGGGCTTGGCTGTTCTTGCCCATTTTTTCAAGCAACTGGCCGCTCAGCCCGTCGGGTGCCTGAAGCAGGGCGTACAGCAGGTGGACAGGCTCCACCGTTTGGTTGCCGTGTTTCTTGGCAACCAGGTTCGCCCCTTGCAGGGCTTCCAAACTCTTTTGCGTATATTGCAATTCGTTCATCTATCGTCCTCCCATGAAGGCATTTATTGACTTTCTTTGACCTTCAATCAGATTATACCCTAAAACAGTAAATCAAGCAAAAAAATCCCGCCAATTTGGCGGGAAAGTTTTAGAAGGAAGTTTATTTAGACGGTATAATCACCGGCGGTGAAGACGGCATCACGATGGGGTCCATCAACGACAGCATGGAAGAGCGCAAGTTGCTATTGGCAGCGGAGTTTTCCCAGAAACGGCGGAATTCGGTATTCACGGGCCTTGGGAACCTATAATAGCTTACCACGTTGCGTATGCTCATCAGCACGTTGGTGTCACCACCCAAGTCATACTGGATGCTGAAAGGCACGCCGAAACGGAACTTGGTTACAGGATCCACATAGCTTTTAAGCGGAACGTCGTTGGGAATGACCACATCCCCATAGCTACCGAAAATATTGAGGTATTCATGCTTTTGTTCGGTGTTTCCGCCCTTGCCGTCATAATAGTTGTGGTAGGTAATCACAACCGTGTCGCCGGCAACGTCTACATGCACTTCGCCAATGACGTATATGTTGGAAGCAACCAATTCATAGGTTTGGCGGCCTTGGCGTGTAAGGTCCAGGGGGGTAAACATGTACCACAGGTTGGTTAGCTCAGGGGTTAGGTCACGGAAATGCGGTCCGAAGCTGGAGACAGTGTTGTTATTGTAGAATGTATTCACATGCTGCTCGTAGATGGGGTTGTTGTACTGGTCATATCCGACCAACTTTTGCGCAAAGTATAGTTTGGTTTTCACATTGTTGGAGGTTGCAATCTTGTAATAATAGGTGTTAATGTTGCCTTTTTCAGGCAGTGCCTTGTACAGCGCCGAGGGCATCTCGAAGCTTGTTCCGGCAGGTACATAAAACGGAATCGTTTGATTGACGATTTTGCTGGCCTCATCGTACACTTCAACCGTTACGGAAATATCTGCTGTGGTTTCGTTTTTCACCATTAAGGCGGTCGCTCCCGTCTGGGGGTCAAAGACGTCTTTTGTTTGGGTAATGGATACTTTGCCTTGCGCAAGCGCGGGAACGGCGCTTACAATCATTAGAACGGCAAGTAGCAGGGCAAATAATTTTTTCATAAATAGCATCTCCTTTTCTTGATTAACCTTTCTTCTTGGTTTCATCTATATAACGGGTGGGGGAAGGGAAATTTTGCATCAGGCCAAAAATTTAATATTTTTTCAAGTTCATCGGGCAAGGGTGCGGATAAGTGAATGTTTTGCTGGGTTAAGGGATGTTTGAAACGGATACTTTCAGCGTGCAGGGCGAAGCGCCCGGGAAGTTGCGGGTCTTCTTTACCGTAGAGGAAGTCGCCCACAACAGGGTGACCGATACTTGATAGGTGCACCCTGATCTGGTGGGTACGCCCTGTGAACAGGCGAAGCCGCACAAGCGAGCGCTGTCCGTTTGACTTAAGCCGCCAAAAGGCCGTGCTTGCGGGTTTGCCGTGTTCCATTACCGCGCGCTTGATGGCGCCCACTTTTCCGATTGCTTGGTCAACGCGGCCTTCCTTTGGCAGTATGCCCTCGACAATAGCCAAGTACTCCCTGACAAAATTGCCTGTGTTTAGCAACTTTTGCATCAGTTGCTGGGTGTGTGTGTCTTTGGCGGCCACCATCAGCCCGCTTGTTCCCTTGTCTAAGCGATTAACAGGGTGAAAGACAAAATCTTCAGGCTCCCTCATATAAAAGTATACCCTGTTTTCAAGCGTTTCTTCATTGCCGCGCGACCGGACCGAGGGCAGGGGAGCGGGCTTGTTTATAACCAGAAGGTATTCATCTTCAAACACAATATCCAAGGGAATGGGGGAGGGAAAGGGCAAAGCGCCGCCTTTGTTGGGAAAAATCAGCTCCAGCACATCGCCGTCCTTGACAGTATATCTTGCGTGCACGGGTGTACCGTTGACTAAAATGCTGCCGGAAAACTTCATGGAGGAGAAGGCGCTGGCCGAAACCTTGAGCACCCTACGTACAAGGTGAGCAATGGACTTGCCTTCATCTTTTTTATCAATGTGGTACAGCAAGCGATCCTCCCCGGAAATTTTTTCGCGAAAGACTTGACATAAAATCGGCTCATCGTTATAATACCATTTGTTCATAATGCGCCTTTAGCTCAGCTGGTAGAGCACCTGACTCTTAATCAGGGCGTCCCGGGTTCGAATCCCTGAAGGCGCACCAAAGACTTTTAAGCCGAATCTGCCAACAGATTCGGTTTTTTATATTATCAGTTCAACAGTCAAACCCCGGGCGGGACAATACTCCCTGCGTATAATAGTGCTTCACTTCTACCATGTCTGTTACAAGGTCGGCCCTGTCGATAAGCTCTTGCGGAGCGTATCGCCCCGTTAGGATAACCTCGGTATGTTCCGCCTTGTCATCCAAAATATCCAAAAGGTCATCGGTTGAAAATAGTTTATAATACAGCGCGATTGTTACCTCGTCTAAAATAACCAAATCCCAAGCACCCGAATTGAGCGCCTCACGGCATTTTTGCAAGCCTTCCCGTGCCGCTTTTTGATCTTCTTCATTGACCTCTCTATCAAAAAAACAACCTTTTCCCACTTGATGAATGGTGATGCTATCGAGTACCTCCGCGATTTTTGTTTCGGAGTATTTCATGTCTTTGACAAACTGGGCGATATACACCTTTTTACCGGCCATGGCGGCCCGCAGCGCCATACCAAAGGCTGCGCTGCTCTTTCCTTTTCCGTTACCTGTGTAAAGTTGAATAAATCCTTTTTCCATATTGCTCCTCCGTATCCAAAGTAAATGTGCCGCGAATAGAGGTCAGATTATTTTCCAATGCCATATTATATTTAGGTACCAGTTGTTCTTTTCTGTGTCTTTTATACAGCTAAAATGAATAGAGCAAACAAAAGCCAAACTTTTACAAAAAGAAGATAATCTGCTGCTGAAATCAAACGTCTTTCAGTTGATAAACAGTTTCAAATACATATTATTTACGGCTCGCTTGGCAAACATCCAGAAAGTACCCAATAATTTTTTGCCCGTCGACCGCGTCAGGACGGGCGCGCTCAAAGCAGATGCGCTCGGGGTGGTATTGCACGGTGTACAGTTTTTTCTCAGGATATTCGCAGGCTTCAACAACGTTATCATCCTTTGAATAGAGGGTGGCTTTCAGCCCCTGTCCCAAGCTATCAATACCTTGATGATGGTATGAGTTGACGGAAAATTCCTTGCCATATAGCCGGTGGTGGATTGAACCTTTATCGGCCACCACCAAGTGCACCAAATCACCTTGCTTGGGTTTTGGCAGATGATTTTTGCTTGTATCCAAATGCTGAATGAGGTTGCCGCCTAAATACACGTTGATAACCTGATGCCCACGGCAAATGCCTAAGATAGGCTTATCAGCTTTATAAAAATTATCCAAAACGGAAAATTGTAAATCATCCAAGCTGTCATTGATACCTTCGCTTTGCGTGTTTTCTTGGCCATAGAGCTTGGGGTTTACATCCCCTCCGCCGGGGAGGAGAAGACCGTCAAAAAGTTTTGGATCATCGTCTTTATCAACCGCGACGAGCTCTGCGCCCATGTGAGCAAAGGCTTTGTAATAGGTGGAGAAAGTTGTTTCAGCATCCTCCTTGGGAATAGCTATGGCGATGCGCAAACTACGCTCCAAGCTCATATCTTAATACCTCCTTGGGACGTCAATGATAAGGCGTCCAGTCTTTCTTTGGTAAATATTGATAAAAGGAGGGAAGAACACCCGGCGTGCGTGGGGTAAGACCGATGTCTACATTCAGGTCGGTAGTTTTTCCCTTAACAATAATGTTTTCGGCAACGGCTATTCCTACCTGACCGGCAGGAAAAACGCTGGTCAGCAGCGGATATTCCGGATTAATAGCGGTGGTTATGAGGCTATCTTCCAGCTCGATTTTCATGGTGTAGGCGCCGGGATATAGCTCTGTGAACTGGTAGAATCCATACTCATTGGTGGTGGTTTGGGCGACGAGTTCGCCGTATTGATACATGGAAATAGCAAGACCCGGGATGCCCGGTTCGCCAAAGTCCTGCAAGCCGTTGCCGTTCAAGTCCAGCCAAGCGGTATCGCCAATGCCGCCATGGGTACCCATGCCGATATCTTGAGCCATTTTGTTTTCCCCCATAAAGATGGAAGTTTCCTGCGACCTGCCTATCTCGTTTTCCACGCCCTGAGCGCCTGCAACAATGATGGACGGGCGGTTTGCCGTATCAACCAAGCGGGCGTATCGGTAGCCAAGCGGCAAGGTACATTCCACTTGATAGCTGCCGGGGTAGAGGTGGGTAAAAGAATACTCGCCCTTTTGATTGGTCAAAGCTTGTAGGATATTGCCCGTTTTTAAACAGATAAGGCGCAGGGGCAGGTTCGCCACATCGGTTAAGGTACCGTCCAAGTTCCAAACAGCGCCTTCAAGGGAGCCAAACTGAACGATTGGCAAATCAAGGGTGGTGTTGCCGCTATCTATCAAAAAGCTGCTTGTCCACTGTCCGCCAATGGGCGCCGTTAGACCGTAGACTTCGTAATCTTCGGGCAAGGTTAGCATGTAGCGGTAACTGCCGGGGAAGGCGTGGGCGGCGGTAGCCTGCCCTCTTTCATCCAAAGTCAGGGGGAAGGCAAGACCCGTCAAATCGTGAATCAGACTCACTTGAAAGTTGCCGTACGGCTCGTCGCCTTCTGTTTTGGTTTTAGACAGGTCATGGTCAAGGAAGGCGTTTACCAAGAGCGTGGTGTCTTTAACGCCTGCGATATGGCAATCCAACTGTTCCTGCCCCATCGTTACTTTGACAGGAGCGGTGAATGTGTTGCTCTGAACCGGCCTGATTACCGCGAGGGGACTTTTATAAACAAGCATATTTTCGGGCAGCGTCACTTCAAGGGCATAATTACCGGGGCGCAGCATATCAAAGAGGAATTGTCCGGATTCATCGGTGATATGGCTGCGTTTTTCTCCCTTTGCATTGGTCAGGACGAGGCTTGCGCCTTGTAAAAAGGAGTCGTCTTGGGACAAAAGCCCGTTGGCGGACAGGTCTTCAAAGACGGTTCCGCCCACCATGCCTGTTTCAACAGCAAAAATTGTAGCTTGTTTGCGCTTTTCGCCTGCTTCAAGGGAAAAGGTATCGGTCGCGACGACTTGTACGTCGATGAGGGGCTTGGAGTAGAAGCATTTTTTCGGCAAAGTATACTGAAGGCGATACGTACCCGGCAGGGCGCCTTTCAGGTTGAAAAAACCGTTTGCGTCGGTAGTTGCTTGCGTATAGTCGGCGACTTTGCTGCCATCCGGGTTTCGCAGCTCCACCAGCACCCCTTCAAGGCCGCCAACATTACCCTCAAAGCCGCTTATTTCATCGCCAAGCAGCACAGAGCCTGTTATCACGGCGGACTTAAAGGCGGCGGCATCAATGTTTTGTAAGCTTTGACCGGCCAAGAGGGAGTATTCCTTGGTATGCCCGCCCCCTACGTCTTGTGAAACAATACGGTTGTACACGCCTTGGCCACTTTCAAGGGGCGGGGAAAAGACATAAGGGCTTTGCAGGGCAATGTGTACAGAATAAGTGCCTGGGATAAGCGGGCTCAACTCGTAGTCGCCATCACTATTAGTTAGGGTTTCTAAAACCACCTGGCCTTCTGAGTTTACAGCAGACACCAAAAAGGAGGCAAGGCCCGCTTCGCCTGCGTCTTTTTGGCTGTTGAGGTTATCGTCACTGAAAAGACGGCCTTGAACGCTTGCGGCTTGAGTGGCGCCGAGCAAAAGACTGGCTTGCTGGTTAAGCGCCACTTCGCTTGTTATAGACAGGGTGTTTTGCGCTGTTTGCGCAAAGAACTGATTGCTCAATTCACCTTGAGCGGGGTTTGAAAAGACCAAGCCTTCAGGCAAAGAGGCTTCAATGAAAAAACTGCCCGCCCGAACGATGGGAAAGGTCGCGATACCCGATGGGCCGGTTGTTGCCTGCGCTTTTTCCTGTCCGACAGACAGTGTGAGCATAACATTTTCCAAGGGCGCCTCGCCAGGGTCCATGATACCGTCGGCGTTTTCATCGATAAAGGCGGTGAGCGATACGCTTGACGCCTGCGTTACTCCGATTGACCCAAGGCCGGTTGTTTGGCCGGTAACGACGGAAAAGTGAAGCTGTCCGGTCGCTTTAGTGTCGGAAGTGATAACGGTTTCCTTGCCGGGGGCGAACATCATGCCTTCGGGCAGGAAAACGGTCAGGGTATAACTTCCTTCTCCAAGGAGGGTAAAACCATAGCTGCCGTCTTCAAGACTTTTGGTTTCACGGCTATTGCCCGCGCTATCTGTTACGACCAAAGACGCGCCGGCAAAACCAGGTTCGTTTGCGTCCTTTATACCGTTTGCGTTGGTGTCATACCAGAAAGTTCCCTGTGCTTTGCCGGTCATGACACCGCCCACACCTACGCCAAGGCTTCCGCCCGTCGGTAGAGTTAGGGGCTCTGATTGGCCTGTCATGTCGCCGGTGGGCACAATCACATTATAAAAGGGGTTAATTTTCAAGCCCAAAGGGCCGATAATGTAAGGGTCGGGCATGGTGGCCGATAGGCGATACACACCTGGGGTCACAGGGCCGATGGTGGCCGCCCCCTTTTTGTTGGTAACGGCCGAACCTACAACATAGCTTTCGCCCTCGTATTCGTAGAGAAGGTTAACAACAACATTTTGAAGCAAGGGTTCAGTTGAAAAACGACCGCCGTTTGCGTTGTCGTCGCCAAAAGCGGTGACGACCAAGCGGCTGGATTTGGTAATGGCTCCTATGGGCAAAATTTCTTTTTGGCCGGTTTCAAGGGAAATAGTGGGCGTTTTCATCGTATTTCCCTCACCGGGCAGGGCCATGGAGCCGCCTTTCGTCATGGGAGAGGCAACGTGTTTATTTTCCAGCTGCGCTATAACTCGATAGTCGCCTTTGGCAAGATCGGTAAAAGCAAATGCTCCGTTCTCATCGGTGGTAACAGATGCCAGTTCCCGGTCCTCGCCGTCAGTTAGCGTGATAAGGATGCCCGCGATGCGTTCAGCGCCTTCGGGGTTACCGTTTGCCCTAACATCAAGGAAAACATAGCCTCCAATGGCGGCGGAATTTTCACCGGCAAGGGTTGAAAGACAAACGAGAAGGAACAGCGCTAAAACAAGCAAAGACAGTTGCCTTTTGAGCATGGACAACCTCCAAAGTTGTTAAAATTTTAGAACAATTAAGTTAGGGGATGCGGGTTACAAGGCCTTCCCTGACGGTGTGCGGCGGCTTGGTATCGTCGGGATGGCCGATGGATATTGCCAACATAAACTGATAACCCTCAGGGAAACAAAGCTGCTTTTCAAGGCGTTGTTTATCTTCACCGGCAAAGGCATCCCGCGGCAGCCCCAAGATGACCGTGCCAAGCCCAAGGCTTTGGGCGGCCAGGCATACGTTCTGAACGGCAATGCCTACATCGGTTTGGGCATAGCGGGAATCATCGCAGGAAAAGAAAAACACACAGGGCGCATGGTAGAAAACCTGGAATTCCGGGTTTTGATAACGGGCGCTGCTGCGCTGATTTTCGGGCTGTTTCATGACTTCCCTTTTGCATGCGTCATGAACATCTTGGATAATGGCAGCATCTTCAACCACCGTAAGGTGCCAAGGCTGACGGTTAACGGCGCTTGGAGCCTGCTCCGCGGCGGCAATCAGGGTGGCGATTTGTTCCTCCGTCAGCGGAGTATTCAGATACTTTCGGTGACTGCGCCTTTTGGCGATACAGGATAATACTAAGTTTGACATAAGACCCTCCTATCAATTAACATTAGTTCATGGAACATGAAGAAGCAATGCGAGCCGCCATTATGGAGGCTCAGCAGACCAAACAGGATGTGCCCGTTGGCGCGGTCGTGGTGTACGAGGGCAAAATCATTGCCGCCTGCCACAACCGCAGGGAGGAAGATAACGCGCCTTTTGCGCACGCAGAGATGCTGGCCATGAATGAGGCCGCCAAGGTTTTAGGCACTCGCAGGCTCACCGGATGCACGCTGTATGTAACCTTGGAGCCTTGCCCTATGTGCGCAGGCGCCATTATACTTTCGGGCTTATCCAAATGCTATTTTGGCGCATACGACAGGCAATCGGGCTGCTGCGGCAGCGTCTATTACATTCCGCAGGACAGGTGCTTTAACCATCAGGTCATGTGTGTGGGTGGGATATTGGAGGAAGAATGCACACGCCTCCTGACCGACTTTTTTGCGCAAAAAAGACGGGGCGAATAGATTTTTTACAGCGCCATCCGGAAGATTTTTTCCACATCTTCGGGACTGAGCGGCCTAAAGAAGCCGACACGGCCTTGATTGCGGTATTCGACATCTCGAACAAGAGCGGGGATATCTTTTTCTTCGGCGCCAAAGTCGCCCAAGCGGTTGGGCAGATTAAGGGAATCAAAGAAGTTGCGCAATTTTTGAATGCCTTCCTTGGCGGCTTTTTCCAAGTCGCCCGAAGGACAAACGCCCATCACCTTGTGGGCAAAGCGTGCGAATCGGGGCACGTCGTGGGGCGGCTGATACTCCATCCAGTAGGGGTACAAGACGGCCAGCACGGCGCCGTGGATGCCGTTAAAGTGGGCGGACACGGAATGCGCCATCGCGTGAACGCTCCAGTCCTGCTCCCGGCCCGTAGACAGGGTGTTGTTGTGGGCGATGGTGCCTGCCCAGAAAATATCGGCATGGGCGGCATAGTCGTAGGGTTCGGATAGCACCTTGGGGCCCGCCAGCATAATGGCCCGCAGGACGCCTTCACACATTTCGTCGGTTAGGTTCACATCCTTGGTGTTGGTAAAGTAGCGCTCGAAAATATGGGTCATCATATCGCATACGCCGTATGCCTTATGATTTTTAGGGACGGTATAGGTAAGTTCGGGGTTCATAATGGCGATGGTTGGGTGTATGAATTCTGAATTAACGCCACGTTTAATGTTAATATCTTCCTTGGTAATCACGCTTGAATTGCTGCTTTCAGAGCCCGCCGCTGCAATGGTTGGTACGGCCACGACAGGCATTGAAGCCTTGATAACAGCCTTGCGCGCGTAAAAATCCCAAAAGTCGCCATCATATAAGGCGCCAAAAGCAATGGCTTTGGCAGTATCAATGGCGCTTGCGCCGCCAAGCCCTACA
This sequence comes from Clostridiales bacterium, assembly GCA_012837965.1. Lineage (GTDB taxonomy): Bacteria > Bacillota > Clostridia > Christensenellales > Aristaeellaceae > DTU024. The sequence continues at coordinate 31,457 of DUQF01000027.1, forward strand.
AGCACATCAATCTTATGCTTTTTAACCAGCTCAATGCCCTCATAAACGGGGCCGGAGAGGGGATTGGGCACGATGCCCGAAAGTTCAAGAAAGGAAATGTCTTCAGCGGAAAGGGAAGCTTTCACCCTGTCAAGCAGTCCCGAGCGCACAACCGAGCCTTGGCCGTAGACAATCAGCGCCTTTTGAAAGCCTCTTTCCTTCATGTATTTGCCGATGCTGTTTTCAACATTCTTTCCAAACACGAAGTGTGTAGGGTTATAAAAAGTAAAATCATTCACGTACGTATCACCTCCAAATTACCTCTCTTCATTATAGCACCAACACCTGTCTTGGGCAAACCTTGACAGTAATGAACAAAGCGGGTACAATTGCACCAACGCTTGAAGTAAGGAGTGAGAAACAATGAAGATTAAGACGCTCAAAACCCGTGACCTGCGGGACTCTATCAAAAACGGTGGCTGCGGCGAGTGCCAGACTTCTTGCCAGTCTGCTTGTAAGACCTCTTGTGGCGTTGCCAACCAGCCCTGTGAGAACAAGGAAAATAAGTAAGCACATGTACGTAGAGAGCCGCCTGCTTAAAGCAAGCGGTTTTTTTGAGGAGATTTTGGATTTATGATTCATCAGTTTTCGTTAAACGGCTGCCATATCACGGTGGATGTGTATTCGGGCGCTGTGCATGTGACCGATGAAATGGGCATGCTTGCTATTCAGCTTTGCGAAAGCCTGCCCAAAGAAGAAGTGAAAAAGGCTTTGCTTGCTAAGGGGCTTGATGGTGAAGCAATTGGGCAAACCTTGGAACAGATTGAAGGGCTTAAAAAAGAGGGGCAGCTTTATGCGCCCAATGTATTTGAACAAAATGCATCCTGCTTTCAAAAAAGGCAAGGGGAAATTAAGGCGCTCTGCCTGCACGTAGCGCACACCTGTAACCTTACTTGCAGCTACTGCTTTGCGGCCCAAGGGCGGTTCCACGGCCAAAGCGCTTTGATGTCTTTTGATGTAGCCAAAAAGGCCATCGACTTTTTGATTCAAAACAGCGGCAAGCGCAGGCACCTGGAGGTGGACTTTTTCGGCGGCGAACCGCTGCTGAATATGGATGTTGTCAGGCAGACTGTAACATATGCCCGCTCCAAAGAAAAGGAGTTTGGCAAAGTATTTCGTTTTACAATAACCATCAATGGTATGTTCTTGGATGATGAATTAACAGAATATTTCAACCAAGAAATGGACAATGTCGTCCTCAGTCTTGACGGGCGAAAGGAAGTGCACGACCGTTTCCGAGTGGATGCCTTTGGAAAGGGCAGCTACGATATGATTGTGCCGAAGTTCCAAAGGTTTGTTAAGAAAAGAGGCGACCGCAGTTACTACATCCGCGGCACCTTTACCCACCACAACCCCGACTTCTTTGAAGACATTCGCCACATGGTAGACCTTGGCTTTAGGGAGCTGAGCATGGAGCCGGTGGTTACAAGCCCCGGCGACCCTTCGGCTTTAACCAAGGACGATATGCCCATCGTGTTTGAAGCCTATGAAAAGCTGGCCAAATATTTAATAGACCTAAACAAAGCCGGAAAGCCCGTTCGCTTCTATCATTTTAATTTGGATTTGGAAAACGGCCCTTGCCTGTACAAACGTATTGTTGGCTGCGGCTCGGGCAGCGAGTACTTGGCGGTTACTCCTTGGGGCGACCTGTATCCCTGCCATCAGTTTGTGGGGGATGCGTCGTATAAGATGGGCAACCTTGATGAGGGCATTACCCGCCCCGATTTACAGGCGGATTTTTTGGAAACCAACCTCTTTAGCCACTCTGAGTGCAAAGACTGCTGGGCGAAATTCTACTGTTCCGGCGGCTGTGCGGCCAACAATGTACGGGCATCAGGCAGCCTCCAAGGCATTTACAAGGAAGGCTGCGATATTTTCCGAAAGCGCATGGAATGCGCCCTGATGATGCAAGCGGCGATGGATGAGGAAAATTAAATAAGTTACCAAAAGCTAAAAAGAGGCTGTGAAAGATTTGCCGATCCGTCACAGCCTTTGTTTTATGTGTGCCTATTGGCTGTTTCCATCTCACAAACCGCTTTGATGAGTTTTGCCAAAGGCATTAAGGAATTATAAATATATGGCTCTGCAAATAGTTGATGCTCAAATATCAAGAAAAAGCCGCTTCCTTGATAATCTTTTGGGTATCTTGAAAGCAAAGACTGTTTGAAGCCAAGATGCTTAAATTTTTTCCATAATCCATTTCTTTTTCCAAGGGGGAGCAAACAAAGCCGCCCGCTTCCTTAACAATCAAACTTCCTGCCGCGTAATCCCAAGGGCGCAGACGCAATTCAAAAAAGATATCCGCCTTGCCCTGAGCCACCTCGCATAGTTCAAGGGCGGCCGAGCCTAAACGCCGTAAATCACCGGCTTTTTGTAAAAAGGCTTTTGCCGCTTTAAAGCTTAACTCGGACAACTCCGGGTCATAGGGCGATGTGCCAAAATACACAAGCGCCTGCTCAAAGGTCGTTTGTGAAACCTGAATAGGGTGGCCGTTTAGCGTGGCGCCGCGGTTTATTTCCGCTCTGAACATTTCGTTGGCGTAGGGGTTGTAAACAATACCCAGCACAGGCTTTTTTTGTTCACACAGGGCAATGGACACGCAAGAGTAGCGCCGTCCCCGCATAAAGTTGGATGTGCCGTCGATGGGATCGACAATCCAGGTGGGGTTATCGGTCAGCGGCTCATTTTTCTGTTCTTCCGAGAAAAATCTGCTGTCGGGAAGAACTTGGGTAAGTTTTACCCTTAAATATTCCTGTACCAATATATCTGCGTCGGTTACAAAATTATAATGTGCTCCTTTTTTGTGTGTGGCGGCATTTTCATGTTCCAGCATCATCCGTCCGGCGCCACGGACAATGGAATCAAGCACAAGTTTCATGTGGGCCTCCTTGTTGGTTAAACTATGCAAAATTATAGCATGCTGTGGCATTTTATGCTATGATACTTGACGGATGATAACGGAGGACATTAAAACGAGCATGGGCCCTGAAACTTTTCATTTACTTTCTCAACGGCTGTTGACCACTCGCTACCGCAAAACCATTTGGCACAATTTGTTGTCGGGTATTAAACAGTTTCAACTTATCAACGAAAACGACTGTGTGGCCGTGTGCCTGTCCGGTGGCAAGGACTCATTACTTTTAGCGATGGCGCTAAAACTTTTACAAGAGCGCAGTGAGTATCCCTTCACGGTCAAGTACCTGTCCCTTGATCCGGGATATACCGAGCAACATAGAAAGTTGCTTGCTCAAAACATTGAAACGCTTGGGCTGCCTGTCCATACGGTATATGCCGATATTTTCAGAAACGCTGAGGCTTCCTCTTCGCCCTGTCACGTGTGCGCCGCTATGCGCCGGGGCTACCTGTATAAAAATGCCAGGCTCATGGGTTGCAACAAAATTGCCTTAGGCCATCATTTTGATGATGTGGTGGAAACGGTGCTGATGAGCATTCTTTTTGCGGGGGAGTTTAAAACCATGATGCCCAAGGTGCAAAGCAAGAACTACGAGGGCATGGAACTGATTCGCCCACTGTATTTGGTAAAAGAGAAAGATATATATTTATGGCTAAATGCCATGGGGCTCAAAACTCTTAGCTGCGCTTGCAGCGTGACGCAGTCCGAGGAGGGCGGCGCACGAAAAATGATAAAAGATTTGCTCAAAGGCCTGTCCAAAAAGTATCCTGCCGTTTATAGCAATGTGTTTGCCTCAACTAAAGGGGTGAAGCTCAAAACGGTACTTAGCTATCAGGACTTGGACGGTAAGCTTGTGTCCTATTTATCGGAGGCTGAAGATGAGTGACAGCAATATCCACCAAGGACGCCGTGAACGGCTGCGTCAACGGTTTTTAAAGCAGGGCATGAAAGGCTATGCCGACCATGAGGTGCTGGAGCTTCTGCTCACTTTCGCCCTGCCAAGGAAGGATACCAACCCCATTGCCCACGCCTTGGTGAACCGTTTTGGCTCCCTTTCCGGGGCGCTTGAAGCAAGCTATGAAGATTTACAAAAGGTGGATGGCGTAGGCAAGCACGCGGCGGTTTTGATTAGCATGATGTTGCCCATCGCCCGATGTTACCTTCAATCAAAACAGGGGGATAGGGCAATACTTTCTTCCCCCAAGGCTTGCAAGGACTACGCTCGCTCTCTTTTGTTTGGGGAATCGGTGGAAAAGGTCATGCTTATCGGTCTTGATGCCGAAAACAGGGTGGTTGCCCACTGTCAGGTGTCATCGGGCGATGAATTGGAAGCGCCGGTATCGGTGCGCAGGGTGATGGCCGAACTTTTAAAGTGGGGAGCCAACAAGGCGGTTATTTGCCACAATCACCCGCAGGGACGGGCAATAGCTTCCGAAGATGATCGAAAGCTCACTTTGCACCTAATCAACGTTTTGCAGCCCGTAGGCATTGAGCTATATGACCATGTGATTATCGCCGGGAACGAGGCGTTTAGTTTTAGACAGCAGGGAGAAATGAAGTGAAAAAACAAGCGAAACGAACTTTCGGAAAGGCGTTGTTTATGCTGATAAAATTGGGGATTTTACTTTTTGTTGTGGCCTATGCTTTGTGCATTGTTTACCAACTGTGGCACGAACATCATTTGCCTGCGCCTGACCCGAATTCAACCGCCCCCGTCGTAGTGTTGGGCGCGCAAATTGACAAAAATGGCCAACCTATGTTACAGCTCCAATGGCGTCTTGAAAAGGCGCTGGAAGCCTATCAACAATACCCACGTCCAATCGTGGTTTGTGGTGCCCAAGGGGCGGACGAACCAAGAACCGAAGCTTCCGCTATGAAAGAGTGGCTGGTTCAGCATGGCGTGCTGGAGGAGCATGTGCTGGTGGATGATTTAAGCTTTAATACAAAGCAAAACATCAAACATGCCCTTCAAATGCTGCCTGAAAACACACGGCGCATTACCTTGGTGACCAGCGACTATCACATGCCAAGGGCGCTTCAAATTGCAAAGGACGCTGGCGTGTCGGCCGATGCCCTGGCAAGTTCTATCTTGCCCAAGTATTGGCTAAAAAACCATGCCAGAGAAGGGCTTGCATGGGGAAAATATTTCCTTGGCAAGGTGTTTCCTTTCCTTAACTAACGCAAAAAATTGTTTGACGAACCGCTCTTATCCGTGCTATAAATTAGGTGAATTTTAAGAAAGGAAAGAACCATAATGGATCCTGACCCGCGACCTAAAAAAATTAGATGTAATAACTAAGCCGTTGCGAGGCCTTTCGTGCCCGGCGGCATGAAAGGATGGACGAATGATTGAATATTTCTTTTCTGAAGGAGCCAATTTAAAAAAAATAGATATTCCTTCCGACGGGGGATGGATTAATATGATCAATCCCGACGAGTCGGAGATACAAAAAATATCCCAGCGTTACATGTTGGACTCCGACGTGATTAAAGACGCGCTTGACTTAGACGAGCGCAGCCGCCTTGACCTTGACGAGGAGTACACCATGATTTTGGTGAATATTCCTGCCCTTGAAGAGGATAGAGAAACCGATCTGTACACCACCATTCCACTAAGTATCATTGTTGTGGATGATGTGGTGATTACCGTGTGCTCGGAGCCGACACCCGTGCTGACCCGCTTTCGGGAGGGGATGGTTAGGGATTTCCGTACGCAAATGCGCTCCCGTTTTATTTTACAAATTCTTTTTAGGGTAGCGACCATGTTTCTTGGCTTCCTTCACGCAATCGATAAAAAATCAGAGGCGATAGAAGAAAGGCTTACTAAGTCTACCAGAAACAAGGAGCTATATGAGCTGTTAAAGCTTGAAAAGAGCTTGCTGTACTTTACAACTGCTCTCAAATCCAACGAAGCGGTCATGAAAAAGCTTTTCCGTACCAATCTGATTCGTAAATATCCCGATGATAGCGATTTGTTGGAAGACGTCATTGTCGAAAACGAGCAGGCCATTGAAATGGCCACCATTTATTCCGGTATTCTTTCAGGGCTGATGGATGTATACGCTTCGGTTATCTCCAACAACATGAACGTTATTATGAAATTGCTTGCTGTGGTTACTATTGTTCTGTCTATTCCCAATATTATTTTTGCGGCTTATGGGATGAACGTCAACGGAAAAGGTATGCCCTTTTCAACTTGGACGAACGGTTTTTCAATTATTATTATTCTTTCTTTGATCATTTCTGTTTTGGTGGGGGTCTACTTCCAAAAAATAAGCAAGCTAAAGTAACGCAACTTATCGGTCATTTTTAGAGGCGGCTAATGCCGCTCTTTTTGTTACATCTTTTCAAGTCATAAAAATTAGGTTAAGATAGTAAACGGAGGTTTGTAACGATCAGGCTATTTGATATTGGAAACAAAGCGCCTGTTACACTGAAAAAGATGAACGAAAATTGGCTGCGATGTCAACTCCTACTAAGGAGCAAAGTAGATTGGGCTTTTGTGGAGGCAAAGTAGATGGATGAGAAAAAGCGGTTGCAGGAGCTGATAAACCTGCAAAATGAAACGCTTCGCAAATTAACCAAAGATAATTTGCGCAAGGTGGGCAGTGATTTATTTGGTGATAATGAGGAAACCTTGACCCCACCGCCCGGCTTTCCCAAGGTGCCGGACATTTTTGCTTCCGATGAAGAAAAAAAGGATGCTCGAACAAAGCAAGAAAATAAGGCGCCCGAAAAAGAGCCCATCGAAAAACTGCAGGAAGAACTGCATTCCTATATCGGCCTTGATTCCATCAAAAAAGAGGTTGACAACCTCATTAATTTAGTGACTGTCTATAACTTGCGAAAGCAGCACGAACTGCCCAATGAAGACTTATCCCTGCACATGGTGTTTACGGGTAACCCGGGGACAGGCAAAACCATGGTCGCCAGGCTGATGAGCCGTATCTACCACTCCCTTGGTATCCTGTCCAAAGGCCACTTGGTGGAGGTGGACAGGTCGGGCCTTGTTGCAGGCTTTGTGGGGCAGACGGCCATCAAGACAAGCGAGGTGATTGAAAAGGCTTTGGGCGGAGTGCTGTTTATTGATGAAGCCTATGCCTTAAGTACAAGAGGCCAACAGGATTACGGGCAGGAAGCCATTGAGACCTTGCTGAAGCGTATGGAAGATCACAGGGACGACTTGGTGGTGATTGTCGCCGGTTATACAGACTTGATGGATGATTTTATCCACTCAAACCCCGGGCTTTCGTCCCGCTTTAATCGTTACATGGAGTTTCCCGACTATACGGTTGATGAACTGAAACAAATCTTCTTGATGCGAGCCAAAAAGGCGGGCTATGAACTCTCTGGAAAGGCAGACATGTTGTTGCCTACCGTTATTGAAAGGGCCTTAAAAGACAAGGGCGAAGACTTTGGAAACGCCCGTGGCGCAAGAAACCTGTTTGAGCAGGCCATCGCCAACCAAGCCAACCGTCTGTCTAAATTGGAAAGCGTCACCAAAGAACAGCTGATGACCCTGCTTTGTCAAGACCTGCCGTATGTGAAGGCGCCGGAGGAATTAGAAGATGCGCTGGCGTGAAATCACGGTAGCGACAAATTCCATGGGGGCGGATTTGGTTGCCGAAACCCTGCGGAATTTAGGAGCGGAAGGGGTTCAGATTATTGACAGGGCAGATATACCCGACCCCAGCAAGCCTCACGGTCACTGGGAATTGATTGACGAAAGCTTGCTAAGCGACATGCCCGAGGAGGTGGAAGTAAAGGCCTGGTTTTTGCCGTCCGCCGATTTGAGTAGCCTTGCGGAAACTCTAACGTTGCTGCCTGGAATTGCAGGCTTTCCATTAAATTCTCTACAGGTGCGTGTCGCTTCCATTCAGGATGAAAACTGGCAAGATACTTGGAAACAATACCATAAGCCCCTATATCTTGGCAAAAACTTAGTCGTGAGACCAAGCTGGGAAGCCTATGAGGCAAATGAGCATGAACTGGTTATCCGCATGGATCCCGGCATAGCCTTTGGCACGGGCAGTCACGAAACGACGCAGCTTTGCTTGGAACTGATTGAAAAGGTCGCCCCTGACGAGTTGCTCGATGTTGGTACGGGTTCGGGCATTTTGGCCATTGCCGCTGCTAAAATGGGCGCCCAAAATATCACAGCGGTAGACATAGACCCCGATGCCATACGCACCGCCAAAGAAAACGTGCGCTTAAACGGTTTGGAAGGCGTTATCAAGGTGCGGGAAGGCGATTTAATCAAGGGTATTAACCAAAAGTTTTCCTGCGTTGCCGTCAATATCTTGGCGGATGTCATTATTTTTCTTTTACCTGCTTTGCCCGCCTGTCTAAAGAAAGGGGGAGTAGCCATCCTGTCAGGCATTTTAGAGTCACGCCTTGATGAGGTGCTAAAGGTAACTGAAAACCTTCCTTTTACGGCGCTTGAAATAAGAAAACAAAATGACTGGTGCGCCCTGCTGTTAAGGTATACCGGATGATACAGTTTTATGCGGATAGTTTAGACGGGCAAATTGCCCGCCTTTCCAGAGAAGACAGCCACCATGCTATGCGTGTCTTGCGCATGAAGCCGGGCGATGAGGCTGCTATTGTGTTTGATGGGCGCCGTTACCTTGCTACTTTGAATGAAGCGGGTGATTTTTTGTTACGAAGCCAGCTTGTATCAACCGAGCCACAAACCAAAATCACCGTTTATCAGGGCATCTCCAAGGGTGAGCGCATGGAATATACTGTACAAAAATGTGCGGAAATTGGGGTACATACCATTGTGCCTGTACTGATGAAACGCTGTGTGGCCGGGCTGAATGAAAAAAAGCTTGAGCGTCTTAATCGTATCGCCAAAGAAGCCGGCCAGCAGGCTCAGCGCACCCACCTGCCTACGTTGCTTGAACCTATCGATGTCGATACCCTATGCGAAAGGTTAAAAGCGCACGAGCAAGCCCTGATCCTCTGGGAGGAAGAACAAAGGCTATCGCTTAACGCTGCCGTGTGCGGGAAGAAAGATATTGCCTTGGTGATTGGCCCTGAAGGCGGCATCACCCAAGAAGAAAAGGAGAAGATGGCCGTTCAGGCCGTGACCCTCGGTAAGCGCATCCTAAGAACCGAAACGGCAGCGCCGGTGGCGGCCGCTTGCGTTCTTTGTTTGCAAGGGGATATGCAATGAAAAGGGTAACCTTTTATACCCTTGGCTGCAAGGTAAACCAGTACGATTCGGAAGCCATGCTGGAATGTTTTCTAAAAGCGGGCTACAAAAGCGTTGATTTTTCCGAAATAGCCGATGTGTATGTTATTAACACCTGTATTGTAACCGCTACGGGCGAAAAAAAATCAAGGCAGATGATCAGGCGGGCTAAGCGCCAAAATCCGGACGCCGCTATTGTCGTGGCGGGTTGCCTTGCCCAGCGGGAGGCCGAAAAATTGCTGGCGCAGGGCGTTACCTTGGTGATAGGCAATGCCAACCGCGGTAAGGTAGTAGAGTTACTTGAAAGCGCCCGGCAGTCGGAAAAGGCCTTAAGCGCTGTTGAAAATCTTACACGAACCAACTACGAAGAACTGACCGTTTCCGGCCATTTTGACCGAACACGGGCGGCGCTCAAAATCCAAGAGGGTTGCGACAGGTTCTGCTCCTACTGTATCATTCCCTATGTTCGTGGGGGCATCAGGTCCCGCAAGGTGGACGATATCCGCCATGAGGCTTATCGTATTGAAAAGCAGGGTCTTCAAGAAATTGTACTAACAGGCATTCATCTCACCAGCTACGGGCGGGATTTAGACGGAGAAACCTTAGTGGAAGCCATCAGGGCAGCCGCTTTTCCGGAGGGAATCAAACGGGTACGCCTTGGCAGTCTTGAACCAGTTGTGGTAACGGAAGGTTTTGCGCAGGAGTTGTCGCAAATCCCCGAGCTTTGTCCGCAGTTTCACTTGGCATTGCAATCTGGTTCGGACAGCGTGCTTTTTAGAATGCGCCGCCGATACACAACGGAAGAGTTTTCTCATGCGGTTGCTATTTTGAGGCGGTTTTTCCCGGGGTGCGCCATCACAACCGACTTAATCGCAGGCTTCCCCGGCGAAACGGAAGAAGAGCACCAGCAGAGCCTCGCATTTTGTAAAGCTATCGGCTTTTCCCGCATACATGTTTTTCCTTACAGCAAAAGGGAGGGCACGCTTGCGGCAAAAATGCCCTCGCAGCTTGACAGAAAAACCAAGGAGCGTCGGGCAAGGGAGCTGATTGGGTTGCAGGAGGAGCTTTCCTTTAACTACGCCCGTACCTTGCTTGGGACTACCCAAGAAGTTCTCTTTGAAAACGATCGGGACGGCGGGGCGGAAGGTTATACGCCCACCTATATGCGGGTGTTTGCCAAGGGCGCAAAATCAGGGGATATCATCAAAGTAAAATTAGTAAACTATCAAGACGAACGATTTACAGGAGAAATTGGAGGTTAATTTCATGGGAAAGAAAGATTGCTTGTTTTGCAAAATCATTGCGGGAGACATTCCCTCAACCGTAGTTTATGAGGATGAACATGTCCTTGCTATCAGAGACTTAAACCCTGTAGCGGCAACCCATGTGTTGATTCTGCCCAGAACCCATGCGGACAGTCTATCCGACCTTGAAAAACTGCCCGATAACGAGCTATGCGCTTTGATGCGGGCAGTCAAAAAGGTGGCGGACAAAGAAGGCCTAACCGGCGGCTATCGTCTCATTTCCAATTGCGGCGAGCATGGGGGCCAAACCATCAACCACCTGCATTTACATGTGATTGGCGGTGAGCAGCTGCCAATGAAGCTGCTTGGCTGAGGAAATAACAAAAATATTTTCAAAAACGAAACACGTTGTGTAAATCCTTATGGCTTCCCAAAACGAGAATGGCTTCTTCTGTTTTAAATACATATTCGGGGCCGAAGTTATACATGAGTTTGCCGTTTCGTCTGTAGGCTAGCATATTGATTTGGTGCTTTTTTCTCAGGTCTGTCGTTCCAAGGGTACGGCCGACCCATTGCTCGGGAACAAAAACTTCAAACATGGCATGCTCGCTGTCCAGTTCGGTGAAATCTTGAATATGGTCAGAGGTAAAGCGGACAGCCGTCCAATGTGCTAATTGTTTTTCGGGGTAGACGATTTCGTCTGCACCGATGCGCTTTAAAAGCTTCGCTTGTATTTCACGGGAAGCTCGTGCAACCACCAATTTTGCTCCCATTTCTTTTAGGAGAGCTGTTGTTTCAAGGGAAGCCTGAAAATCATTGCCGATAGTGACAAAGCATACATCAAAGTTGCGTGCGCCAAGCGATTCAAGAAAGGCTTCGGAGGTACTGTCTCCGATTTTAGCGCCGGTCACAAAGGGCAAGACCGCATTGACCTTGTCTTCAAGCGAATCCACAGCCATTACTTCGTGTCCAAGACGATGAAGACTTTCAGCAACATGGAAACCGAAGCGGCCAAGGCCTATGAGTAAAACGGATTTCATTGTTTTATACCTCCAAAAACTGCGGTGTTATTAACCGACAGCAATATCATCAAGTGGAAGGAGAGCCCCATCTTTTTGAACGGAGCGCAGGGTAGCGAAGATAATTGTTAATCCACCGACTCGTCCGAAAAACATAAGGAAAATCAGGACGAATAAGGAGGGGATGGATAGGCTTGCCGTGATACCAAGGCTAAGGCCGACTGTTCCGATTGCCGAAGCGGTTTCAAACAAGGCAGTTTCCAAAGGGATTTTATCATACAAAGATAAAAAGAAGCCGGAAAACAAAAAGAGGTTAACATACATCACCATGATGGTAAATGCCGTGCGGATCGTGTCACTACTTAAGCGCCTGCCAAAGGCATGGGTGGTACGGTCTTGTCTGAAAACAGACATGGCGGTTAACAAAAGTACAGCCAGGGTACTGGTTTTCATACCACCGGCGGTTGAGCCGGGCGAGCCGCCAATGAGCATCAGGATGGATGTCAGGGCTTGGCTGCTCTGGGTCAGGCCGGTTAAATCCACCGTATTAAACCCGGCTGTACGGGGCGTGATTGATTGGAAGAAGGAAACAAGGATGCGTCTTGATAGGGGCATTTGATGAAATTCCACCAAGAAAAAGTAAAGGGCGGGCAACAGGATTAGCAAGGCGGTTGTCAACAAAATTACCTTGCTTTGCATCCTGTAACGGGATAGGCGGGTTTTGTGTGTCCGTATATCGTCCCAGGTAACAAAACCAAGACCGCCAATCACAATCAGCAGCATGATTGTTACGTTGATGGGAACAGAATCCACATAGGTGGTCAGCGATGAAAACTGCTCCCGTACGCCAAGCAAATCAAAGCCTGCATTACAAAAGGCGCTGATGGAATGAAAAAGGGCATACCAGAGGCCTTTGATGCCAAAATCCCTTACAAAGGTGGGCGCCATAAAACAAGCGCCAATCAGCTCAATGATTAACGTGTATTTGATAATAAAGGTTGTCAGGCGCACGATACCCCCAAGTTGTGGGGCAGAAATGGTATCTTGTAGGCGGCTGCGCTGAGCGAGCGATATTTTTTGCCCACTCAGCATGGCGATACCTGCCATCACGGTCATAACGCCAAAGCCGCCAATTTGAATGAGCGCGATGATAACGATATGCCCAAAAGTTGACCAATAAGTGGCGGTGTCCTTAACGACAAGGCCGGTTACACATACGCTGGACGTTGCGGTGAACAGGGCTTGAATAAAAGGTGTACGTATCCTTTCTTGGGTGGAAAAGGGTTGCATTAACAATAGGGCGCCCAAAATAATAACACTTGCAAAGCTGAGCATAATCAATTGAAAAGACGAAAGACGGAATTTTTTTGCCTTACTTAGCATGTAATCTCCAGTCAGTGTTCCCAGACTTTTTGAACACCGATTGTCATTATACACCTTTTACGTGTAAATAGTAAGGGCATAAAAAGGCTCACCCGAAAATGTAACAAAATTGTTATAAATACTTGACAAGCTATGTATTGTCGATTAAAATAAGGAAGATAAATTAGGATGAACCGCGCCCTGCGCGATGGAAGGAGGAAAGGGCATGAATATTCGCCCTCGAACCGTCAAAGTCATGACATGGCTGGTTGCCATCTTGTTGCTTGTTGGAGGTGTGTTCATATCTTCAAACGCTGCGGAGCTTGGCGGTCTACAGTTCAGTATCGAAATTGACCCAACGACGATGACTTCGCCCGGCGCTGTCAAGGTAACTGCCCGACTTTCCAACAGTGGGACGGTGGACATTCAAACTCCCTTGTCGTTGTTTGACCCTGACGATAAACCCGTGGTTTCTTTCTTTGATGGAGGAACACTGTCCGGGCTTAAAGTAGGCGAAACGCAGGTGTGGTTAGGAGAATATTCCGTTTCCCAAGCCCAACTGGAGGCGGGAAAACTTGTTTATACCGTTAAGGCGGGCGTTATTGATGCCCAAGGCACGGTTGCCAGCCTTTCTTTGCCTGCGGAAGCTGCTATAAATTACGTGGGCGAAAAGGTATCCCTGTTGGTTAAGCGTACCATTACGCCGGAAGTTGTACGCAAGGACCAAACCGTTAAGGTGGTTTACGAACTAATTAACGATGGCAATGTACAACTAAACGACATCAGGGTGCGTGAACATTCCAGCATCTCCAACAAACAGCAAACGGTCGAAAAGTTAGAGCCACAAAACAGCGTCACCCTTACCTTTGAAAAGAAAATCAGCGGCAATGACCTGCAAAGCCATCCCAATATTACTTACCTAAAGCAAGGGGACAAAAAGCGTATTCAGCAAACTTTGGATCAAATGGTCATTCCTGTTGCTCGCCCCAACTTGCGCATCAACCTGTCAGCCGACCAAACAATGGTGGGTAAGGGCGACAAGGTTGTTTTAACGGTTACCTTGGATAACCAAGGCAATGTTAGCTATTTTAACGCAAGCGGCACCGATGAAAAGCTTGGCGTACTATTTTCCGATGTAAGCATTCCTGCCAAAGAAAAGGTGATTCTTACCAAGGAATTAACCTTGCAGGAAACGCTGGATGTAAAAGTGCAATTTACCATGGATGATAATACCGGCTCCAAGCCCAAGCAGGATACCAACGAGATCAAACTCAGCGCCTATGACCCCGACCAGCTCATGAAGCTTGATCTTGTTATGTCTTCCGACCGTGCGAGCATTGATTCGGCGCCGGGGGAAGCTACTTTCACCTTGCGTATTACCAACAATTCCTCTTATACAGCCAAGCGGATTAAAATATCTCAAGGTTTTACCGAGATTACGACCATTGATGAGCTTGCCGCAGGGCAAAGCATGGTCATTACTCGTAATTTTATGCTGTCTCAAGGTGGAAAATTCCAGTTCACTGCCGAGGCCAGAGATGCTCAAAACAATACCCAAACCTTCCTGTCCAACGAAATGACCATCCCATTGGTACCTGCAACGCCGGGTCCCACACGGCCTGTTTATCCAACGGTTGAACCGCTTGTTACCCTATCACCGGTTCCTCAAATTGTTGAAGGTGTTACCTCAACCAGTGGCCTCAAGGCCCTACATATCTTAACTATTGTGTTCGGTGTTTTGTTTGGGGTGGCATTCCTGTTACTTGTTGCCAGCACGGTTTCCCGTATGGTTGTCAACCGCCGTTTACAGCGCGGAGATTATATTGAAGCTACTGCTATTAAGCGTGATTATACTGAAGAGCGCTTGGGAGCGGAAGCGGACGGGCAGCAAGAAGCAGCAAACGTTTTAGTAGATGAGGCCGAGCTTTCTGAGGCTGATGCAGAGCAAGGAATTGACGAACAAGTAGCAGAAACATTAAAAGTGGAAGACGAAGCCGTTGCGCATGTGTCAACTGAGTTGCCGCACCAAAAGTATCTGCATCAGGAAGAGCAGGAGGAAGCCTTACCGAATGAGGATACACCTGAATCATCGGAAGCGGGGGCATATAGGCTCACTCGACAGAAAAAGTCAAGCGGCAGACGCCGCCACTAAGTATCAATCTACTATTTACTTACCGCCAGCCAGTGCTTGGCGGTAATTGTAGTTATTAATAGGTATAAGAAAAACAGGAGAGATAATATTTTGGTTGTTGAAACGAAGGAGCTAACCAAGCGTTATGGGCGCTCACGTGGCATCAACCAAGTGAATTTACAGGTCGAAGCGGGGAATGTTTATGGCTTCATCGGTCCCAATGGAGCGGGAAAAGGTACGACCATTCGCTCACTTCTTGGTTTCATTAATATCGCTTCGGGTGATGCCTATGTGTTGGGGATGGATGTCAAGAAAAATGCCGCAATATTTTGGCGAGGGTGGGCTATCTTCCTTCAAAATCGGCATTTTATCCGGGCATGACCGTTAAGGAAGCTTTGCAAATGTCAGCCAAGTTACGCCGAAGGGATTGTCGCAGAACTTCTTTTCGGCTGCTTGGCTGCTTTAAAGTCGATGAAGATAGGCGCATCAGCGACTTGTCTTTTGGCAACTGACGTAAAGTAAGCATCATATGCGCTTTGCAGCATGATCCGGAACTTATCATTTTGGATGAGCCAAGCACCGGTCTTGATCCCTTGATGCAAAAAAGCCTATGGGATGTACTCAAGGAACATAACCAACAGGGCGTCACTGTGTTTATTAGCTCCCACGTCTTAAGCGAGGTCCAGGCTTTTTGTAAGAATGCTTCCATTATCAGGGAAGGAGAAATTGTTATTCAAGATAGTATCTACAACCTTGGCAATAAGGCGGCCCGCAGGGTGACTTTGCGCAACGTTAAAGGTGAGATTCCCGTGCTTCCGATAGGTGTGGTTGAACAAAAACGCACATCGCAAGATTTTTTTCTCTACGAAGGAGAAAAAGACGACCCATGGATGAAGTTTTCTTACATTACTATAGCAATAAACAGCACTATAGTAATCAAGGAAGCACCCAATGACCATTTTTCGCCACCGAGATAAGGCGTAACCTCAAATCGCAGATTATTTGGGCGCTCAGCATCAGCGTTTTTATTGTTGTTTGCCTTTTGCTTTATTCCAAGGTCGAAAAGAACATGAATCTGATGAATAGCCTCTAAAATGGTTTAAGTATCTTTGGGGCGGCCATCGGCTGGGAGGGGCAAAAATACCTGAATATGATTATCTACTATGGTCTTGAAGCCGGCGTTTTTTGGGGCTGGGCGGCGGCCTGTTTGCCGCAACCTCCGGAGCGGTGCTTCTATCCAAAGAAGAAGGCAGGCGTACAGCCGAGAATCTATTTTCCCATCCCATAAGCAGGGTCAAAATATTTATCCAAAAAATGCTGGCGCTGGTTGCCTTAGTAGTTCTATTCAATGTGATCATAGGCGTTATCAGCTTCATCGTGGCGGTTATGGTAGGTTTTCCCTTTCCAAGTGACCAGTTTTTGCAATATCACCTTGCGCAGTTATTGCTAACGTTGCAATGTGGCCTCATCTGCTACGCTTTTTCCGCCTTTATGTCCAAAGACACTATGAGTTGTAGGTATCGCTGTAGTACTGGTTTTTTTATGAATACCTTTATCAACATCAACCAAGCGTCCGATGTTTTGATGTACATTACCCCCTATTACTACGCTGATTCATCAAGGGTCATCGATGGCGCTATTTCGTGGGATTTTGTGAAACACCATTATGGCTTAACGATTCTTCTTTTGCTTGTCTCGTTACTGTACTTTACTAAAAAGGATTTGAAAAATTAACGAAAGCCAGTTTCTAATTATGTTGTTCTATCAAGCGGAGAAGTGTTTTTTAGGTATTGACATTCATTGCATATTACAGGTAAAATAAATCCAAGCAAAAAACAATTCAAACTAAAGGAGGTAAGATCCATGAAAAAGAAGATCCTATCTGTATTGCTTGTACTCATGCTCCTCTTATGTACGACAGCGATGGGGGCGGGAAAACTAAAAATCACGGATATGAATCTTATTTTGTACAGTGGCAAAGATTCGGGCTATTTTTATGCAAAGGTAGAAAATATTGGGGACGCACCGGTTGGTGTGGGCTATGGTGATTTGGTTCTTTTTTCTGAGAATGGTGATATTCTTCTCACGGAAAGCTATGTAACCACGTCTCCGTCCAATGCTGTTTTGCAACCGGGCGAGTATCTCTATGTCGAAGAATATCTGTGGGGCGATGCCTTAAAAACCACCCCTGTTGGGGAATACAAGTTCTCCATTCCTGTTAGGGATAGAGCCACTGAAATGACTCAAATTCCGTGCGAAGCAACGTTTGAACTTTCTGGGGACAAATATGACAATTATATATACGTCACCTTCACCAACACGACCGACACACCTCGGTACGATTTCTCTGTTACCGCAGCCTTGTATGATGCTGAGGGTGAGTTAATTTTTGTCGATTCATATATCCTTTCCAGTATCGCTGTGCATCCAGGAGCCACCTTGACGGTAAGAATGTACATTGATAGTTCCATGATTGAGGAATACTGGGCAAACGATATTGTTCCCACTTCGATAGATGCGATAGTCTGCTTCTTGAACGATTGATGCAAGGTTTACCGCATTAAATTATACATGGATCAATTCTGAAAACCGGTAGATTTACCATCCCCCGCCGTTCTCTTTATAAGAGCGGCGGTTTTTATGGTGGGGGTAGAAAAACGATACAATTCAAGTGATATCAGGTTCACGTTAGATAGCCCTGATATTTTGGATAAGCAAAAAAAATTATAATGTTTTTTGTACATGGTTTCAAATGAAGATAAACGTATTGTGTAGTAAACAACAGTACTCAAAACCTTATGGTCCCGAAATAAATGCGATGTTATATTTGTAAGAGTAGGCTGCTCTGCAAACGTTTCCTGGCTTGCATTAATATATGGTTGCTTAGAGTTTTAGCAACACATGGGGAATGAAGCGTGGAAATGATCAGAGAGGTGATTTACGAATAATTTACAATAATTTACAATCAATTGACAATTCCGCATGTAAGAGATATAATTTACCTAATAAAGCCCAATTTAAAGAGGGCATAAAAACAATATTCTTTTAAGGAGGACTATCTGAATGAAAAAGTTCGCAGCTTTACTCTTGGCGGCGCTGATGATGTTTGGCGCTGTTTCCGCATTGGCAGGGGGTTCCCTGGTGATTTACTCCCCGCATGACGCAGACCCTCTGCAGGCGGGCATTTCTTTGTTCCGGGCGGCTTATCCGGACATTAAAGTGGAGTATATCGCGGCAGGCACCGGGGAATTGCTCCAGCGCGTTGCTGCTGAGAGCGAAAACCCCTTGGCAGACGTACTTTGGGGCGGCGGAGCCGACTCCCTGGCTGCCTTCAAGCCTTATTTCCAGCCCTATGTATGCGCCAACGACGATGTAATCGCCGATGACTTCAAGGACGCGGAGGATCTGTGGATTGGTGAATCTCCCCTGCCGATGGTACTGTTTTATAACAAGAATCTCGTGCCGGAAGACGAGGCGCCCAAGGGGTGGGAGGATCTGCTCAATCCCAAGTGGAAGGGCATGATCGCCTATGCTTCTCCAGCCAAATCCGGATCTGCCTATACGCAGCTGTGCACGATGATTCTGGCACAGGGCGGCCCTGAAGGCGGCGGCTGGGACTTTGTCGAAAAATTCTATCAGAACCTGGATGGCAAGGTACAGGATTCATCCGGCAACTGCCACAAACTGGTAGCATCCGGCGAATACGCCATTGGCGTCACGATCGAGAAGTCAGCCGTCTTGTATGCGGATAATCCCGATGTGGCTTTTGTCTACCCTGCTCAGAACAGCGCGGTTCCGGACGGCGTTGCTATTATAAAGAACGCCCCCAACCTGGAAAACGCGAAATTGTTTGTGGATTTTGTGACCGGGCTTGAGTGCCAGAAGGACCAGAATGTCAACTGGAAGCGCCGCCCGGTTCGCAGTGACCTTGAACCGGTCGGGCTGCTACCATTGTCTGAATTGGACCTGACCAACTACGACTTTGACTGGGCTGCCAATGAAAAGGAAACCATCATCGAAAAATGGCAGGAGATTATCGTCAACAATTAATTTTCGGTTATCCTGGGGGAGGGGGCTTTGCTCGCTCCCCCTCATTTTTCTAAAAGGAGTCATCCATGGAATCTTATAATGTAGCCATCAAAGACGCTGTAAAAACCTACGGGGATTTTAAAGCTGTTGCCGGCATCACACTGGACATCAATAAGGGCGAGTTTTTTACCCTGCTTGGGCCTTCAGGTTGTGGAAAAACCACCTTACTGCGCATGATTGCCGGGTTCAACACCATCGATCAGGGCACCATCTCTTTTGGGGATAGGGTGATCAACAACGTGCCTGCGCACAAGCGGGGGATAGGCATGGTGTTTCAGAATTACGCCATCTTTCCTCACCTGAGTGTGTTTAACAATGTAGCCTATGGCTTAAAAGCCAGGAAGGTGTCCGCGGACGAAATCACAAAACGGGTTGAAATCGCGCTTGAGATGGTGCAGATTTCAGAACTGGCTGCGCGCATGCCCAATGAATTATCGGGTGGCCAGCAACAGCGTGTCGCCCTGGCCCGCGCCTTTGTAATCGAACCCAGTGTGCTTTTGATGGACGAGCCCCTGTCCAACTTGGATGCCAAACTGCGTGTGCAGATGCGTGCAACCATCAAAAAATTGCAGAGAAAACTGGGCATCACCACTATTTATGTCACACATGACCAAGAGGAGGCGCTGGCCATCTCCGACCGTATAGCGGTGATGAGAAATGGACTGATCATGCAGGTGGGCGAGCCGACAGAAATCTATAAAAAACCGGAAAACGAATTTGTAGCCGGCTTTATCGGCGTGTCCAATTTTTTGGACTGCGAAATTGAAGGCAAGGATCACGAAAACGCGGTTTTAAATGTTAGCGATTATCGCTTGCCGGGCATCAGGCTCTCCCAGCCTTATCAAGGAGCGGGTAAGATTGCGGTAAGACCCGAGTACCTGACCCTTTCTAAGGAAGGAATCCAAGGCAAGATTGAGTTATCCACCTTCTTGGGCGATTTTATCGAGTATGAAATCTTGCTGGAAAATGGCCAAACCATCCAGTTGAATGAATATACCAAGGATGCGCTGACCATCAAGCCGGACGGAATGAAAGTAAAGGTGATGATGGATACAGACTCCATCATCATTTATAACGCCCAAGGGGAGGTATTGAACTGATGATGAAACTGTTAGGGTTCAGGAAGCCTAAGGTTGATTTTTGGTTTTTTGTGAAGGTAATTGTGATTCTGGCGATGCTGTTCTTTTTGGTGTATCCTTTCTCCACGTTAATCACTAGGAGTTTTTTCTCTAAAAAAGTGGACGGAATGACTTTTGACAATTACGCAACCTTCTTTAGCAAGAAGTATTACCTGGATGCCCTGAAGAACACGCTGTACATCACCTTTTTTTCCTCCCTTACTTGCCTTCTGGTGGGCGCTCCTATGGCTTATTTGATGACCCGCTACAATATTTTTGGCAAAAAGATCATCTATGTCTGTATCATATTGGCCCTGATGTCCCCGCCCTTTATTGGCGCGTATTCCTGGATACTGTTGTTTGGCCGGGCGGGATTCGTTACCAAATTATTCGCGAGTATCGGCATCAAAACACCAACCATTTATGGGCCTGGGGGTATTATTCTTGTGTTCACACTGCATTTGTACCCCTATGTGTACCTATATGTGTCAGGAGCGCTTAGCAGCATTGACAGCTCCCTGGAGGAGGCGGGTGAAAACTTAGGTTCATCCAAAATCAGGCGATTGTTTACGGTAACCCTGCCGGTCGTGATGCCTTCTATTCTGGCGGGCGTGGTGATGGTGTTTATGACCTCGCTGGCAGATTTTGGCACCCCGATGCTGCTGGGAGAGGGTAAGACCAGGGTGTTGCCTGTTTTGGTGTATGACGCATATATGAGTGAAATCGGCGGCGACGCGAACATGGCCAGCACCCTGTCGGTCATCGTGGTGGCTTGCTCGCTAAGCGTGTTGCTGTTGCAAAAATATTATGTGGCCCGAAAAAACTACGCTATGACCTCGCTTCGCCCGCCCAAAGTGGTGGAGCTACGTGGCTGGAAGCGTTTTTTGGTGACGCTGCCGGTAGCGATCGTTGCCTTTTTGGGCCTTCTGCCTCAATTGACAGTGGTGATCTCTTCCTTTATCCGGACGGATTTTACCGGCTTCATTGGCGGGTTCACCTTGGAGAACTACGAGAAAATCTTAAGCCGGCTGAAAACCAACATCACCAATACCTATTACTTTTCCGCTGTCGCCATTGTTTTTATCGTGATCTTCGGGATGCTGATCTCCTACATTTTAGTGCGCAAGCGTGGCAAGGTTGCCAGTATCATGGATCTTCTGGTCATGTTCCCTTATGTGATTCCGGGCTCTGTTTTAGGTGTGTGCCTGATTGTGGCTTTCAACCGCCGACCGATTATTTTAACCGGTACAGCGGCCATTATGATTGTCTCTTATGTGGTGAGAAAACTGCCCTATACCGTGCGCTCGGGCAGCGCCTTCCTTTACCAGATGGATGTGTCGGTCGAGGAAGCCTCGGTAAGTCTTGGCATATCGCCAATGAAAACCTTCTTTAAGGTGGTTGCGCGATTGATGCTGCCGGGTATCCTGTCAGGCGCTATCCTCAGCTGGATTACCTGCATCAATGAACTGAGTTCTTCCATCATGCTCTACAGCGGTAAGACCTCCACCATCTCTGTTGCCATTTATCAGGAGGTTATGCGAATGAGCGACGGCACCGCAGCTGCGCTGGCTTCTGTCCTGACCCTGACCACGGTTTTGTCCCTGCTAATCTTCCTGAGGTTGAGCAAGGGGAAGGTGTCGATTATTTAGTGTTTCTCACTCGTTATTGAAAGCATTCTGTTAATGTTGCGCACATTAGGGAATAGATTGGCGTGTCTTCGTACAGGGCATTTTAAACCTGAAACGGATAAAAGTAGGAATAGAATATTGCATTTCATACCCCCTTGAAAACTCAACATTTTCAAGGGGGCTTGGCAGGGGAAGGACTCGGCTTCTATCCAGCGGCAGAACACCGTAATATTTGGTGGTATAAAGTCTAAAAATCGTTGATTTTATTCACTTTTATGAAACGCAGTTTAAGCCTATACAATTCGAAAAGTGTTTTATGAGATTCCTCTTTCTTTCACTTTCCGTCCGACTCTTTCGTACTGTCACTCTTTTGAGCCACATGACAAATGAAGGCGAGAATTCTCTCAATATCCGATATCATGTTTCCATCTAATATTGTTTTAAAGCATATAGGCTGTGTATTTGTGAAAATATATTAGGAGAGGTGGATTATTGACAAAGCTTCGGATTTTGATATAGTATTACTTTAAAGGATGAAAAATGAACTTTGATAAATTATAAATCCCCCAAAATGATGACAGGAGATTACGAACTCGAAAACATCAAATGGTTAAGATATTTTTTAAGACTTGAATAGCAAACCTAAGCCGGACACATTCTACAAATAACATTTCAATCAAATGCATTCTAACTAAACTTTCAAATCAATTTAGAAGAAGCGTAACATACGGCATAGACGTATTTATCATGTGGCAGGAAGATTTAACGACTTCAGCATAAACTTTATTTTCTATTATGTTGATTATTTAGGAGGGAATGAAATGGTTAACGAATTTATAAGAACAAAAATAGTTTGTACTATTGGTCCTGCATCTGAGGATGGCGAAACCCTTGGGAAAATGATAGATGAAGGCATGGACGTATGCAGGCTCAACTTTTCGCATGGAACGCACGACGAACATAGAAAAAGAATCGATACCATCAAAGAAGTGAGAAGGCAAAAAGGCGTGCCTATTGCTATCCTTTTAGATACAAGAGGTCCGGAAATCAGAACAGGAACTTTTGAAGAAAAAGACATTTGGCTTGAGGTAGGTCAAGCCTTTACCATCACAATGGACGATATTGTAGGCAATAAGGAAAGATGCACTGTAACTTACAAGGAGCTTGTCAAAGATGTATCTATCGGAGACAGAATATTGATAGATGACGGTCTTATAGAACTGTTGGTCAAAGAACTTACCGAAAAAGATATTATCTGTGAAGTGATAAATTCAGGTTATATCAACAACAGGAAAGGCGTTAATGTTCCGGGAGTCAGGACAAATTTGCCTGCTATTACTGCCAAGGATGAAAGTGATATCATATTCGGCATCGAAAACGAAATAGACTATATCGCAGCATCATTTGTAAGAAAAGTCAGTGACGTAATTGAAATTAAAAGAATACTTGAAAATAACGGCGGCAATAAAATAAAAATAATAGCGAAAATAGAAAATCAAGAAGGAATAGACAATATTGCAGAGATTCTTGACGTTGCTGACGGTATCATGATAGCAAGGGGAGATCTTGGTGTGGAAGTACCTACGGAACAGATGCCCATGTTGCAAAAAGAACTTATAAAAGCTTGTAACAAAATATCCAAACCGGTAATCGTAGCCACGCAGATGCTGGATTCCATGGTAAGAAACCCAAGGCCCACAAGAGCGGAAGTAACAGACGTTGCAAACGCGATATTGGAGGGTACGGATGCGATTATGCTTTCTGGAGAAACAGCTGCGGGAAAATACCCTATAGAAGCGGTAGAAACAATGAATAGAATCGCACATGCTACAGAAAGCACTATCGATTTTGATGACAACCTTCATAATAAGAAATATGATAAACAATTAACAATAACAAACGCGATTTCGCACGCTACTTGTATTACGGCATCAGATCTGAAAGCGAAGGCCATTGTTATGGCAACAGCGGGCGGATATACTGCGCGCATGGTATCGTCTTACAGACCCAAATCTCCTATCATTGCATTAACTACGGACGAAAAGTCTTATATGCAGATGAATCTGCTATGGGGGGTCATACCTATAAAAAGTCCCGAAGTAACCGGTACCGAAGAGTTGTTGCGAAATGCTGTAGATGAAGCAATATTGCAAGGATATATCGATGAGGGTGACTTGGTAGTAATAACAGCGGGAGTTCCTGTGGGAAAAGCCAGTAACACAAACTTAGTAAGAGTTCACATGGCCATGAAGATTATTGTTGAAGGCATAGGAGTGGGGACTAGCAAATTTTCCGGCAAAGCACAAATCGTAAACTCTGCAACCTCACCTCAAATGTTCCAGAAAGGCAATGTACTCGTCGCTTCAGCTACTAATAAAGATATGATAAAAATGGTGGGAAAAGCTTCAGCTATTATTATCGAATCAGGCGAAATAACGTCAGACGCCACAAAAGTCGGATTGAACTTAGGCATTCCCGTCATTGTGGCTGCGAAAGATGCTACAAAACTTATTAAAGACGGGGAAATGGTAACGGTCGATGCGGAGTTCGGCAGGGTATATGCCGGCGAATTGAGCATGATATAAACTTTCCTGAATAATGAAATTTAGCCTGACACTTTTAAAAAAAGCAAAATGATAGCGCAATTAGGAAGTAATCATTTGCGTAGGGCATTTTAAATCCGTAAAGGGTAAAAGCAAGGACAATATATCTCCGTTTTACACAACCCCCCCTTGAAAAACTGAACGTTTTCAAGGGGGGGGGACTTTGGCAGGGGCAGAAGGACTCGAACCCTCAACAAAGGTTTTGGAGACCCACGTGTTGCCATTACACCATACCCCTAACACAAAGTGCATTATAGCTTAAAAGTTAATTGGAGTCAAGGCGTAAAACTCCAATTAGATTAGATGATTAAAAATTAATTTAATAAAAACTTAAAAAGGGGTTGACAAAACAAAAAAGTCCAAGTAATATGGGATTATAACAACATATAACGTTATAAAACGTTATAAAGATAGAAGGGGGTAGTTTTATGCCAGACAAGGAAATGTACGCATTACAGTTACAGCAAGTAGAGGAGGCAATAAAGACCGTACGAGGCAAAAAGTTTAATGCGGTTTATATGATCGCCTGTGGAGGTTCCAAGTCAACTTTCGGGCCTGCACAGTATATTTTTGATTCAGAGAGTGACTTGCCCGCCTACGTATTAACATCCAATGAGTTTAACTATCGTAAACCCAAACAGTTTACTCCTCAGTCATTGGTACTCACTTGCTCTCACTCGGGCAATACGCCGGAAACGGTTCAAGCGACCCAAGCTGCAAAGGACATGGGCTGTGTAACAATTTGTTTGTCAAACAAGATTGATTCAGAGCTATGGCAGGCGGCCAATCACGGTGTTTATTATGGCTGGGGCGACTACAATCCCGCATATGGCAAGAGCGCTATGTTATATCGCATGGTTTTTGGTGTTCTTAATGAGCTGAGCCCCAACGAGCGCTTTGTTCGCGCAATCAAACACATTGATGCGCTGGAAACGCTTGTGCCCAAAAACAAAGACCTGTTTGCGCAAAGAGCCGCTGCCTGGGGGAAAGAACACAAACGTGAGCCGATTATTTACACCATGGCATCCGGTGAATATTACCCTGAAGCCTATTCGTTCGCTGTTTGTTTGTTAATGGAAATGCAGTGGATTCACTCTTCATCCATTCACTCGGGTGAGTATTTCCATGGCCCCTTTGAAATTACCGACTATGACGTTCCTTTCCTGATGTTTATGAGCAGGGGTAAAACACGCTATCTTGATCAGCGGGCATTAAATTTCGCACAGAAATACTCCGACAAAGTAACGGTGATTGATGCTCAAGAATTTAACCTTGGCGATATTGAAGAAGACCTGCAAAGCTATTTTGCGGCTATTATCATGACGCCTGTGGCAAGACAATATGCCGATTCGATTGCTGATCATCGAGGCCATCCTCTAAGCGTTCGCCGCTATATGTGGCGTATGGAATATTAAAAAGGAGATAAAACTATGAAAAGGATTATCGCTCTGCTACTGGCTTTCATGATGGTCTTGAGCCTTACGACAACCATCACAGCAAGTGCGGAAGAAAAAATCAAATTAACTTTCTTCCACCGCTGGCCAAACGAACCCAAAGGCCCCTATATGGATGAAGTGATTCGCAAGTTTGAAGAAGCTTATCCCAACATCGATATTGTGGTCATCGACCCGGTGCTTAACGACTCATATAAGGAAAAAATCCGTGTGTTGATCGGCTCATCAGATATTCCCGATGTTTTCATGTCATGGTCGGGCAGCTTTGGCGCCAACTTGGTTAAATCGGGAAGGGTTTTGCCCTTGGATGATATGATTGCTGCCAATCCCGAGTGGTCAGGCAAGATTATTGACAGCCAATGGGGCCCCTTCCAATACGATGGAAAACAGTACGGAATTCCCTGGTCCATGGACGGCAAGGTGTTCTACTACAATAAAACGGTTTTTGTTGAGCTTGGCTTACAAGAACCCGATACCTGGGACGAGTTCATTACTGTTCTGAAAACACTGCAAGAAAACGGTTACCCCCATCCCATATCCGCGGGCTTCCAAGCGGAATGGGCGGTAAGCCACTACCTTGGCGCCATGGTTCAGCGTCGTGTTGACCCCGATGTGGTTACCAAAGACTATGCCCTTGAAGGCGACTTCACTGATCAGGGATATGTTGATACGCTCAACAGCTTCCTAGAGCTCAAAGAGTATATGAATGAAGATCCCAACTCTGTCGATCATTCTTTTGCCAGAAACCTGTTTATTGATGGAGAGAGTGTTCTGTGTCTCATGCAGCTGGCCGAGATTAAGCGTGTTGAAGACGGCGCCGACTTTGAATACTCTTTCTTTGATATGCCTGCTCTTCCCGGCGGTCTTGGAGATCCGGATGAACTTGAAGGCGCGCCCGAAGGCATGATGATTTCTGCCGAATGTGAGCACCCCGAAGCTGCGGCTGAGTTTGTACGTTTCTTTATCAGCGAAGAAAACGGCGCATTGATGACCAAGATGACGGGTGAACTGTCTTGCGTGGAAGGCGCTGTTAATCCCGACAGCGTTTCTACTCCCATTCAGTTGGATGCTGTTGAACTGATTAAGAAGGCATCCGGCACAACGCTGTGGCAAGATAATGCGGTTGACGCAACGGTAGCTTCTGCCTTTATGAAGGGCGGACAGCTATTGTATACGGGCGATAAGACTGCGGAACAGGTTATGGAAGACGTACGTGCTGCGTTAGAATTAGCCAAACAAAAGTAAACCAGGCGACGGGGAGGCTGCCGTTTTACATGCGGTAGCCTTCCTTAGCTTATCATTTAAAAGGGGAAGATGATGATGCAAAGAACAACAAGATTGCAAGGGAAGAAAAGACAAAAGACGCCTTGGAGCGCTTATCTTTATGTGTTTCCCATGGTTGTGTTGATGGGAGTGTTCATATATTATCCGATCTTTGTAAATTTCTATTATACGCTCTATAATTTTTCGGCGTTTTCACTCAGCCATACTTTCGTCGGCTTAGGCAACATTCGGCTTCTCCTGTCCGATCCTGTTATTGCAACTGCGCTTCGAAACAACATTTTTTATTGTTTAATTTCCATAGGTTTTCAGGTTCTCTTAGCTTTGGGTCTTGCTTTTATTCTAGAAGAACCGCTATATCGCCGTTTTTCGACGGTTTTCAGAACGACATATTTTATACCAGTACTCATTTCCATGACGATTGTCGCCATGTTATTCATGCAGATCCTTTCGCCAAGGGGGCTGCTTAATTCCTTTTTAAGCTTGTTTGGAGGAAAAGTCAGAACTGGCTGGCTTGGGCGATCCAGCAGCGCAATTTTCTGCGCGATTTTCATGTCCCAATGGCACTCAATGGGCTATACGACCATGCTGTTTATTGTGGACATTCAAAAAATACCGACAGAACTTCTGGAAGCGGCAGAGATTGATGGGGCTAACCGCATACAACGTTTTTTAAAAATAGTTGTTCCTCTTGTCAGGGAAATGTTCTTTGTTGTCATGGTAACAACAGTTTCCGGCGCTTTCCTTGTATTTAACGATGTTTATGTGTTGACCAGAGGTGGACCAGGCAATTCATCAACCACGCTGGCAGTTTATATGTACGATATGGCGTTTACCCAAGACCGTATGGGATACGCTTCCACAATTGCTATCTTAATGTTTGTGATTTGTGTTATTCTTGCCTTGACACAAAGACGCTTACTCAGAACAGGGAAGGGGTGAAGAAGGTGACCTGTTCGGTTAAAAAGAAAAAGATAGGATTTCCAAAATTCAATTCAAGCCGTAATCAGTGGACGCTGGGTACAGTTATAATTTTATTTTTCCTGCTTGTTTATTTTGTCTTGGTTATATATCCTCTGATTTGGATGATTCTTTCTTCGCTTAAAACTGAAAGAGAGTTTTTCCGTAACATTTGGGGTTTTCCTGCGGAGTTTCAATGGGAAAACTATTCAAAGGCGTGGTCCATGGGTATTTCGGATTACTTTCTTAACTCGGTTTTTGTGACAGCCTGTACTATAGCAACAACCATTAGTATTGCGGTTTTGGCGGCTTTCGGATTAGTTCTATACGACTTTAAAGGAAAAAACCTTATTCTTTTACTTGGTATGGGCGGCATGATGTTTTCGGCTCAGGTGGCGCTCATTCCTTTGTATCGGGTTATTCAGAACCTGCGTATTCATGATACTTATTGGGCGATGATTTTGCCATACACAGCCTTTCGAATGTCTATATCATTGCTCCTAATACGCTCGTATTTTCTGTCCATACCGCGGGAAATGTATGAATCGGGCGTCATAGACGGTTGTTCGTCTCTTGGTATTTTGTACCATATCTATTTACCGATGTCCAAACCCATTCTTCTGACAGTATCCATTTTGATAGCCTACTATTCATGGAATGAGTTTCTATTCTCAATTATTTTTATTGACTCAAGGGCGCTCAAAACTATACCTTCGGGTCTTATGGTGTTTAGAGATGCTTTGAACACTGATTATGCTCTGCTGTTTGCCGGTTTGACTATTTCTGCTCTACCGATGGTGCTTTTGTTTATCTTGATGCAAAAACAATTCATTCGTGGCTTATCTTCAGGCGCCGTGAAAGGATAAAAAATGTATGCTGAGTATGTTAGGTTTAGGTGACAATGTTGTTGATTGTTATCTCGATGAGCAAATCTATTACCCGGGTGGAAATGCGGTTAACGTAGCTGTTGGTTGTAAGCGTAACGGATTTGATCGAGTGGAGTACCTTGGTGTGTTTGGTTGCGACGAGAAAGCCAGACATATTCAATGGGCGCTTGCTCAGGAAGGAATTTCCTATGATTATTCAAGGTATGTGTTAGCCGGAAGTGGAAGCCCGGGCGTTCGTTTGGATGAAAACGGCGACAGAAAGTTTGTAGGAGGCCCCCGAGATACTGCGCAGCATATCCTAAGCATATGTTTAACACAGAAGGATCTGGAATATATTTCAACGTTTGACCTATGTCACACTTCGTGCTACTCTAATATAAACCATGAGCTGCCTAAATTGCTTGGGCGTTGCGATGTTTCGTATGATTTTTCGGATAGACGATCCCCCGAACTCCTGAAGCTTGTTTGTCCGTACATCCGTTTTGCGTTTTTCAGCGGCTCAGGCTTGTCAGAAGAGCAACTACATTCTTTAATTGCTTCAGTTAGCGACTATGGGGTAGAAGTAGTAGGGATTACGCTGGGAGAATCCGGTGCAGCCTTTTCCATCAAGGGTAAAATGTATTATCAGGGCATCCATACGGCTCAAATTGTTGATACTATGGGTGCGGGAGACAGCTTCATTTCTGCCTTTTTAACTGCGTATTACCAACTGAAATCACCTGAGGTTTGCTTGGAATTAGCTGCTAAAAGTGCCGCAATAACTTGTGGCTATCATGGAGGCTTTGGTTATGGAAAACCTTTTGGAGAAACCTGTTGAAAACTTAAATCCCTACGAATTGGATAGCCTTTCATCTGTTCCTCTTTACAGCCAGATTGTACGTTTCTTTTTGGTGGCAATCAGCGCCGGTGAGCTTCGAGTGGGAGAAAAATTACCCACTGAAAAAAAGATATGTGAACAATTTGGCGTAAGCAGAATTACCGCCCGCAGGGCGGTTTCTGAACTTGAAGGGATGGGGCATGTTGAACGTAAACAAGGAAAGGGCACCTTTATTATTGACCGCCATGTAAAGGTTTATGCTATGGCCATGGATGGTTTTGGAGGATTTGCTGCCCATAGTTCGGGTATTAGCGATACAAAAATTATTTCCAAACGCTTTGGTCTTGCAAACGAGAAAGAGGCGTCTTTACTGAAGATTGAGGTTGGAAGTCCTATCCAAGAATTAGTTCGGTGTCTTTATTTGGATGGCATGCCTTTGATGATTGATAAGGCGCTTTATTGTAATACCAAGTACCCAGGGCTTATCGATTCGTATAAAAAAGGCGAGTCAACTTATGAAAAATTGGAAAAGGAGTTTCAAGCAATTGCCTTTACCAATGAAAAAGAAATATCCTATACGGTAGCCAGGCCCGATGAAGCGGTCATTTTGCGGTGTAACGTGGGTGATCCACTTTATTATATTGAGAAAAGTGTACTGGATGAAAATGGGGGGGTTATCCACCATGCCATAGGTTTGGCGGTGGCAAGTCGGGTAAAATTAACACTTTCTTATAGCAGGTAAATAAAGCTCCGTGCGGGTAGTCGGTGAAAGACTGCCTGCTTTTTATGTTAGGCGGGTGTCTTTGCCTATTTCCTTGAGGCTAATTAATGAACGGGCAGGATTTTACATAGATTTTACGCGGATTTTACATGCTTTACACAAAAGCTTTTTTATGTTATTATATCTTCAGTTGAGTTAGGCTGACAAGAATTCTAAGCCTAAAAATATGAAAGGAGCCCTTTTTTATGAAAAAAACGTTTTTTCTGTTGTTGGTCTGTTTGCTACTTATAGGCCTCGTACCTTTTGTCCAAGCTCAGGATGTGATTGAGCTGGACATGTATTTCCCTGTTTCTGTCGGCGGCGGTCCCGATGCTTTGATTACTGCTTTGTGCGACGAGTTCCATCAGGAATATCCCAACATCAAGGTAAACCCGGTGTATGCCGGTTCCTATGCCGATACCCGTACCAAGGTGCTTGCCGCCATTCAGGCGGGCAATACTCCCGCCATTGCCCTGATGTTCTCAATTGACCTATATCAGTTATATTCCATGGACGTTCTGTATGATTACGATAGCTTTGCCACCGATAAAGCTGGGCAGAAATGGCTGAATGGCTTCTATGACGGCTTTATGCAGAACAGCCGCTTGAATGAGAAAACTTATGGAATCCCATGGCAGCGCAGTACCATCATCATGTATTATAACAAGGACATGTTCCGCGAAGCGGGCCTGGATCCCGAGATGCCTCCCACCACTTGGGCGGAGCTAAAGGATTATGCCCAGAAGCTGACTGTTAAAGACGCTGCCGGCAACACCACCCGCTATGGTGTGCAGGTGCCTAGCGACAAGGCGGGTTATGCCTACTGGATGTTGCAGACCTTTACATTGACTCAGGATGGATTTAACATCATGTCTCCCGATGGTACCGAGGTGTTCTTCAACGATCCCCGCACCATCAAAGGGCTGGAGTTCTGGAAAAGCCTGTCGGATGACGGTTGCCAGGCCCCCGGTACCCCTAAGTGGTCTACCACCGTTTCCGACTTCTTGGAGCAGAAAGTGGCCATCATGTACCACACCACGGGCAATCTGACCAATGTGCGCAAGAATGCTAAGTTCGATTTTGGCACCAGCCGTCTTCCTGCTGATACATCCTACGGTTCTCCTACGGGCGGCGGTAACTTCTACTTGTTCAAGGGAGTGCCGGAGGAGGAAACCAAGGCTGCTTATACCTTTATCCAGTGGATGACAAATAACCCCGAGCGTGTTGCCCAGTGGTCCATTGATACAGGTTATGTAGCTACTCGTCCCGAAGCCTACGAAACCCAGCGAATGATTGACTACGCTAATGACTTTCCCTCCGCCCTGACCGCCCGTGATCAGCTGGAGTTTGCGCATGCTGAGTTTTCGGTATACGACCAAGGTGCGGTGCAGGACATCCTGGATACAGCCATTGAAGCGGCCATGACAGGTACCAAGACGCCTGAAAAAGCCATGCAGGACGCTCAGATTGCTGCGGACGCTATTTTGGTGGATTATCGATAAGAATAACAATTTTCGGACAGCATAATAAAAGTGAACAGTGCCTCCCTTGCAAGGCCGGGGAGGTGCTGTTCCTTAAAAGGAAGGAAGAACTTCTTTGCAGACAAACATTCAACGGATAGACCAGGCAAACCGCCTGAAGAAACGTCGGACAACTTGGTTAGCTTGGCTTATGCTGCTGCCAAGTATGATTATTCTGGCGGTTTTTACCCTATATCCTATCGGGGAAAGCGTGTACATGAGTCTGTTTAAAAACAACATGTCCACTTTTGTGACAGGTCCTGTGTGGGTAGGACTGCAAAACTATGTGAATCTTTTTACTAGGGATGCAGTGTTTAAGAAAGCTTTTTATAATAACCTGATTATTGCCGCAGTGACCATTCCCTCGTCAGTTACTCTGGCGGTGGCCATGGCGCTGTTTACCAACAAGGTGGGCAGGGGAAAGAGTTTTGTGCGTGTTGCCTATTTTTATCCTGCCCTACTGCCTATGGTAGCGGTGGCTAATATCTGGTTGTTTATCTATACCCCCATGTACGGTTTGCTGGGGTATATAGCACCTACATGGCGATTACTGGAAAATGTTGATACTGTTCAATGGGCGCTGATTATTATGCTGGTGTGGAAGCAGGCAGGCTATGTGATGATTTTTTATATATCCGGCCTGCAGGGCATCGACCAGGAGATGTACGAAGCTGCCAAGATTGATGGCGCCAACTCAGTGCAGGCGTTCTGGCATGTTACTTGGCCCATGCTGAAGCCTACCACCATCTATGTAATGATTATTACTATGACCAATGCCTATAAAATGGTGGACCATCTGTATATCATGACCAAGGGAGGGCCGGACAACGCATCCAACATGTTGCTTTTCTATGTGTACCAGAAGGCGTTTGACCAATCCAATGTGGGGGTGGCCTCCGCTGTTACGGTGGTATTAATAGTGATTTTGCTGCTGGCGACGGTGGTGCAATTCTATACCCAAGACAAGCGTACTTTCTATGCATAAAGGAGGAAAGAGAATGAAAACAAAGACAGCCTCCTCAAGGCGCTGGAAGTTAAGCCCGCCCATGTTAGTGGTTTATGTTGTTATGTTTCTGACTGCCATAGTGTTCCTGATACCTCTGGTGTGGATGGTACGCACGGCGTTTATTCCTAGCGAGCATACCACCAATTTACTGGCCATTGACTGGCCCACGCTGGACAATTTTACCAGGGTATGGCAGGCGGCGCCTTGGAGTACCTACTATATCAACACATTTATCATCGTAGGTGGTGTGTTGGCCATGCAGTTTTTTACAGTTGTGCTGGCTGGCTATGCCTTTGCCCGGTTGGATTTTCATCTGAAGAACACGCTGTTTATCCTGTTCCTATTGCAAATCATGATTGCAGCCGACGTGCTGATTTTGCCCAACTATAAGACGATATCGGCGCTGGGTCTGTCTAATACCTTACTTGGCGCTATGTTACCCTTCTTTGCGTCGGCTATGGGTACCTTTCTGATACGCCAAACCATCAAAACCATCCCTTATGAACTGGAAGAAGCGGCTAAGATAGACGGCTGCTCATTGCCAAGGCTGCTGTTGCAAATTTATGTGCCTTTGTTGGTGCCTGCGCTGATTGCCCATGGCACGATTGCCGCAAGCTATCAGTGGAACAACTTCCTGTGGAATTTGATTGTAATTAACTCGGTAGCTAACCGCCCCCTGACGGTGGGGCTGGCGATATTCGCCATGAGCTATGAAACGGGTGCCCAGTGGAGCGACGTGAGCGCCGCAACCTTTCTGGTGGCTGCGCCGTTGCTTACTCTATTCTTTGTCTTCCAAAAACGTTTTGTACATTCCTTTGCCCATAGCGGAATAAAATAATGTAGGTTCCAAGGGGAATTTCATCAGAGTGTTACCACTATCTTTTCTGTAGATAAGCTTGTGGGAAGCGTTTATTTCATGGCCCTTCTTCTTAGGACTGCGTAAAGCCAAACTCTTTTTTAGTAAAAAAAACAGAAGCTGAAGCAGTGTGTAGAAAGAAACCTGAAATAGAAGTGGTGAAAAGGTATTTTGAAAAAGTTGTATAGAAATATTTATTTTTTGGCTTTGTCAAAATATGTTACGCTCCAAAGCTATTGACAAAATCCCGGTAAGAGCAATATTAAAAGCGGCGACTTTCGCCTAATCCATATATTAGAGTTTTTGTCTCAAACGATTAATTACCTTTCAAATTGGGAGTAGAACTTGCTTTGTGTTGTACTTGTCCTTTTTTTGCTGCTGTGGTATACTGCTTCTGTGATTTTGTATTGAAAGTTGAGGGAAGAACGGAGGGTGGGTGCTGTATACGACAGGGAGCGCATTTAGGCGCTTCTTTGTTGTACGTATAGGTACCTACTTTTTTGTGAAAAAAATCGATGAGTAAAAAGTCGACTGATGCAATTTTAAAGCGGGCAACCGCTCTTGCCATACAGCAAGGGGTTGAGCTGGTGGATATTGTCTTCGAAAAGGAAGCGCCGGGTATGTATCTGCGTGCCTACATTGACAAGGTGGGCGGGGTTGGTCTTGATGATTGTGAAAAGTTTCATATGGCCTTCCAGGCGCTGGTCGAACATATGGATTATGATTTTTTAGAAGTGTGTTCGCCTGGCCTTGACCGTCCGATCAAGACTTTGAGGGACGCACAGAAGGCCATGGGTCAGCCGGTCGAACTAAAGCTCTACAAAAAAAGAGAAGGGCAAAAAGTCTTTCATGGAAACCTTATCGGCTTTGATGAGCTGGGTTATCACCTGATGATTGGCGATACGGAAGAGGTTTTTTCACTCAAAGAGACAGCGGTGTGCCGTCGTACCATTGACTTAGATGAACTGATAGATGAACTCGAACTACAAACAGAAGAAACGGAGATTGATGAAAATGACTTCATCCAAGCGTGAAAGAATAGACATTATTGAAGCAATTGAACTACTGGCGCGTGAAAAGGATATTGATAAGGACAGCCTGATTCACACCGTCGAGGAGGCAATCAAGGCGGCTTATCGCAAAAACGGACGCATAGGTAATCCTTCCCAGCAAACCCTTTCAGTGGTTTTAAGTCGCAAGGAAGGCGTTCAAGTGTTCGCTAAAAAGACCATTGTGGAAGAGGTTGAAAACGAGGACATGCAAATTACCCTTGAGCAAGCGCAGCTTATCAACCCGATTTTGCAACTAAACGATATTGTCGACGTGAATGTTACTCCTCAAGACTTCGACCGTGTCGCGGCTCAAACAGCCAAGCAAATGCTGCTTCAGCGTATTCGTGAAGCCGAGCGGGGCAAGGTGTACGAGGAGTACATCGACAAAGAGCAGGAGATCATGACTGCCATTGTCCAGCGCATTGAACCCAGAGCCGTATACCTTGATTTGGGGCGCTCCGAAGGCATTATGGAAGCGGCCGAGTTTATGCCCGGTGAAGAATACCATGTGGATGACCATGTTAAGGTTTATGTGCTCAAAGTTTTCGGCGGAAGGGGAGAAGGCTCCCGTGGTCCCCAGGTTTATGTGAGCCGTATTCATCCGGGATTGGTTAAACGGCTGTTTGAAATGGAAGTGCCTGAGATTGCTCTTGGCACGGTTCAAATTAAGTCCATCGCCCGTGAAGCGGGCAGTCGCACCAAGATTGCCGTATACTCGGGAGATCCCCTTATTGATCCTGTGGGCGCTTGCGTTGGCCCACGTGGAAACCGGGTGGAAAAGATTGTAGCCGAACTTAAAAACGAGAAAGTGGACATTATCAAGTGGTCGCCGGATCCCGCCGAATTTGTGGCTAACGCTTTGAACCCTGCCCATGTTACCAGTGTATTTATCACCGAGGCGGAAAAAATCTGCCGTGTGGTCGTACCTGATGCTCAACTGTCCCTTGCTATCGGCAAGGAAGGGCAGAACGCCCGTTTGGCTGCCAAGCTCACTGGTTGGAAGATTGATATTAAGTCAGAAACCCAAATGCAGGAAGAAATGGAGCAGCAGGGTATCTCTGTAGAAGACATTCCGCTTGAAGCTGAAGACATCCGGCTTGAAGACATAGACTTTGCTTATAACTTGCCAGAAATTAATCTGGATGTTTTTGACCAAAACGAAGATCTGTAAGGGAGAAAGATGCAGCAAAGAAAAATACCTATGCGCATGTGCGTTGGCTGCAGAGCCATGAAGCCTAAAAAGGAATTGCTTCGTGTTGTGCACACGCCCGATGGTGAGACGCTTTTTGACCTGACGGGTAAAAAGCCCGGCCGTGGCGCTTATGTTTGCCGGGATGAGGCCTGTCTTGACAAGGCTATTAAGCAGCGACAACTCTCCCGTGCCCTTCGCTGCGAGGTTGGCCAAGAAGCCTACGAGCATATGCGTACCCAGATTCGATTAAGGCAGGGTTTGGATGAATTTAACTAAATTGCATGGTCTGCTTGGGCTTGCGCGCCGTCAAGGTGCGGTGTATCTGGGGCTTAATCAAGCGGTGGATGCTCTTCGCAAAGGGCAGGCGGCGCTTGCGCTAATCGACGAAATAGCGGGCAAAAACGCTCAAAAGCGTATGTCAGATACCTGCAAAACCTACCAGGCCAATCTTTACACGCTGCCTCAAGGCTTGCTCTCCAAGACGCTGGGTATGAACAACTTGCTTACGGTGTCCATAGCGCGGGCCACCATAGCACAAGCCATTCAGATGGCCGTAGATAATAAAAACAACGAACCTTTAGGGGGTAATGAATTCGAATGACTCAAGTAAAAAAGGCAAACATCTCCAAGCAACTGAATAAGCGTGCGGATGAATTAGCGCAGGAAACCCAACGTCTGCGTAGGCAAGCGGACGAACTGATGCGGATGCTCAAGCGCGATGAGGCACGCTTTACACGTGAGGCTGAGGAAGCGCGTCGCCTGCAAAAGGCAGAGGAAAAGCAGGAACTTTTGCGCAACCAAACCAAGGCGTGGACTATGCCGGATGATGAAGAGCCCAAGGTTGCCCCCGAGGTAAAAGCGCAAGAAAAAGTGGAAACCAAGGCGGTAAAGGAAGAACCTGTCAAGGCAGCCGAAAAGCCAGTGGCAAAGGAAAAAACCAAGCCGGAAGAACAGGTGCAAACTTCCGCTCCTGTTCGTACCAAAGCGGCTGTTGAGCGTCCGCAACAGTCCGCAAGGACTGTGCCACGTGCCGATTCCCAAACCGGTGAACGCCGCCCTCAGCGCGCCGATCGTAGGCAGAGCGAAGCCCGTCAGCCCGGTCAGCGTGCAGGTCAGTACCAACAAGGCGCTCGTCCCGCTTATGGCGAGCGAAGCGATAGAGCGCAAGGTCCAGGCCGTCAGCTTAGCCAGCGCACTGGCGGCTATCTGCCAAAGGACAAGGATCAACAGCCGAGCACTCGTTCGCAAGGTGGGCGTACCGCTCAAAGAGCTGCTCGTCAGCAGATGGACGATTTATTCGTACCTGTCGGTCGTGAACAAACAAGGGTTTATGATCCTAACAAGAGAAGTCATGACCGTCCTCGTGACCCCGAACGTGTTTCCAAAGCCAAGCGGCAGAATGCAAGGGGACGCGGCTCCTACAACCGCTATGATGATGAAAACGTGCGTTCCCGTGGCAAAAGGGGCAAGAAGCCCCCGGTACGGAAGAAGGTTATTGAGCCCATCAAGATAGAAACGGCCTATATGACGGCTGAAACCATCGCCGTTAAGGACCTGTCAGAGCGTATTGGTAAGCCCGTGGCAGATATTCTGAAAAAGCTGTTGCTTCTTGGCGTTGTTGCCAACATCAACCAAGAGTTGGATTATGACACCGCTTCCTTAGTTACGGAAGAGTACGGCATCACCCTCGAAATGAAAATTGAAAAGACTGCCGAGGAAACTTTACAGGATATTTATGTTGAAGACGACGAAGAAGACTTGGTTGCCCGTCCGCCGGTTATTACCATCATGGGGCACGTTGACCACGGTAAAACCAGCTTACTTGACTATATCCGCCGTGCGCACGTAACCACCACCGAAGCCGGTGGCATTACCCAACATATTGGCGCTTATTCCGTGCAGCTTGGCAAGCGCAAGATTACTTTCCTTGACACGCCTGGTCACGAAGCTTTTACCGCTATGCGTATGCGTGGCGCCCAGTCAACCGACATTGCGGTGCTTGTGGTAGCGGCCGATGACGGTGTTATGCCCCAAACCATCGAAGCTATCAACCACGCCAAAGCGGCTGATGTACCCATTATTATTGCCATCAATAAGATGGATAAACCCCAGGCCGATCCCACTCGTGTGAAACAGGAACTCACCAACCACAACATTGTGGCTGAAGACTGGGGCGGTGACACCATTATGGTGCCGGTAAGCGCCAAGACGGGGCAAGGCGTTGATGAGCTGCTTGAAATGATTCTTCTGCAGGCTGATGTTATGCAGCTGACAGCCAATCCCGACCGCATGGCCATGGGCATTATTGTTGAAGCCAAGCTTGATAGAGCCAGAGGTCCCCTTGCGACGGTGCTTCTTAAAAACGGCACTCTGCGTGTGGGCGATTATGTGGTGGCGGGTCACGCTTCCGGTCGTGTGCGTGCTTTGCAAAATGATAGGGGCGAGCAGGTGAGGTCCGCCGGGCCTTCTATGCCCGTTGAAGTTTCCGGCTTTAACGTTGTGCCGGAGGCAGGCGAAGAAATGTACGCCGTGGATGATGAAAAGCTTACCCGTCAGGTTGCCCAAGAGCGCAGGGAAAAGATGCGCACCGAACGCCTGCAAGCTTCTTCCAAGGTGTCGCTTGATAACCTGTTTGCCTCCATTGAGGAGGGCAAGATCGAAACCCTCAACATTATCATCAAAGCCGACGTGCAAGGTTCAACCGAAGCGGTCAGCCAGGCGCTTGAAAAACTGTCCGGCGATAAGGTCAAAATTAAAATATTGCACGCCGGCGTCGGCGCTATCACCAAGGATGATGTCAACTTGGCGGCCGCCTTTGGTGCCATCATCATCGGCTTTAATATACGTCCCGATGTCAATGCCCGTGCTATCGCTGAGCAGGAAGAGGTGGATATCCGTCTCTACCGTGTCATCTACCAGGCCATTGAAGATATTGAAAAGGCCATGAAGGGTATGCTTGAACCCACCTTTAAAGAAATGGAGCTTGGCAGCGCCGAGGTACGCAATGTCTTTAAGGTCACGGGCGCCGGAACCGTTGCGGGCTGCTATGTAACCAACGGCAAGGTTCAGCGTAACGCTCAGGTTCGCTTGTTGCGTGATAACGTGGTTATTTTTGAAGGCAAGCTATCCAGCCTCAAGCGTTTTAAAGACGATGCCAGGGAAGTGGCTGCCGGATACGAGTGCGGTATCGGCCTTGAGAACTATAACGACATTAAGCTTGGCGATGTAATTGAATGTTTTATTAACGAGGAAGTGAAGGAGTAAAATGGCAAGTTTTCGTGAAGATAAAGTCAATGAAGAAGTCCGCCGTGAGGTTGACCGCATCATCCGTGACGAGGT
Organism: Clostridiales bacterium; assembly: GCA_012837965.1. Taxonomy (GTDB): domain Bacteria; phylum Bacillota; class Clostridia; order Christensenellales; family Aristaeellaceae; genus DTU024. Next base: position 70,924 of record DUQF01000027.1, read on the forward strand.
TAACGATCCCCGGGTGAAGGGGACATACGCCATTACTCGTGCCGAGGTAACCCGGGATTTGCGGCAGGCTAAAATCTATGTATCCATCTTGGAAGATGAGTTGGCGGATGGCCTTTTTGCGGCGCTCACTCGCGCGGCGGGCTTTATTCGTTCCGTTCTTAAAAAGCGGTTAACGGTGCGTTATACGCCTGAATTGCATTTTGTGCGTGACCAAAACATTTCTTATGGGCTGCACATTTCGAAAATCTTAAAGGATGTGCTGCCGGAGGATGAGAGTGAAGACCATTGATCCCCGTATTATTCAAGCGGTTCAGGACGCACAAAGTATCTTGATTCTAACGCACTTTCAACCCGATGGGGACGCGACGGGTTCCGCCATGGCCCTGTGGCACCTGTTTTCAGGCATGGAAAAGCGTGTCGAAGCGGCGTGTCAAGACCGCATCTTCCAAGTCCACCGCTTTATTCCCGGCAGCGATACCTTTCTTCTTCCAGAAGAAGTGGATGGCGAGTTTGATGTTGTCATTGCCACCGACGCCGCCGATGAAGGAAGGCTGGGCAAAGCGGCGGCGCTGCTGAAAAAAGGTAAAGTTACCATCCAAATAGATCACCATGCAACCGGCAGCGAGTTTGCCGACTATGTCTACATTGATTCCCAGGCGCCTTCAAGCGGTACCTTGGTGATGCGCCTTATCAAAGAATTGCAGCGCCCCATTACCAAGGAAATGGCCATTGCCCTTTATACCGCCATTAGTTCTGATACAGGTAATTTCACCTTTCAGGGCGTGAACGCCGAAACCTTTGAGCAGATGGCGGAGCTAATGCGCGCAGGCTTGCCCTTGGCCGACTGTGCTCGCAGGCTTCACCTGACAGAAACCCTTGGACACCAAAGATTGCTTGGTGCCGCGTTATCAACCATTACTTTGTTTGAAGGTGGGCGCATTTGCCAAATGCACCTAACGCTGGACGATTATAAGCGCCTTGGCGCCACCAAGGAAGATGAGGGCAACATTGTCAATCAAGGGCTGTATATGGACGATGTTCGGCTATGTTACCTTGCCATGGAGGATGATGATGGTATACGCTTTAGCTTGCGTGCAATTGCTCCCTATCGGGTGGATGTGGTCGCTGCCAATTTCAAAGGCGGGGGTCATGTTCTTGCTTCGGGGTGCAAGATGTGGGGCGAAAAATTGCCGGATGCCCTAACCAAAATGCGTAAGGCTATGATTGTAGCGCTCGACACCCAATGAATGGCGTCATCAACCTTTTGAAGCCGCCGGGCATGACCAGCTTTCAAGCGGCAAGCTTTGTTCACCGCCTTACGGGTTTGAAGACCGGACATGGCGGTACCCTTGACCCTGAGGCGGCCGGCGTTCTCCCCATTTTGGCGGGAAGGGCGACCAAGCTTTTTGACTATATCGTTGAAGGACAAAAGGTGTACGTTGCCGGACTACAGTTTGGGGTATTGACTGACACACAAGATGCTCAAGGCAAGGTGATTGGGCGCTCATCCGTCCTGCCGGACAGGCAAGCAATTGAGCAGGCGCTTCCCGCTTTTGAGGGTGATATTATGCAAACGCCGCCCATGTATTCTGCCATCAAAAAGGATGGGAAAAGATTGTATACTCTTGCCCGTCAAGGTGTGGAAGTGAAAAGGGAGGCTCGCCAGGTCAGGGTGGAAAAAATCGACTACCTGTTTGAAGAAAGCGATGGATGCACACTGCGTATTGTTTGCGGAAAGGGTGTGTATATTCGCACCTTGCTTGTCGATATCGCTTCTTTCCTTGGCGCTCTTGGCATCATGCGTTACCTAATTCGGGAACAGGTGGGCAATTTTCACATAAACCAGGCGCTAAGCCCCAAGGAATTGGAGACACTTGCCAACCTTTATCCCGATGGCCAAGGCTGGCTAAGAAATCCGGACGATTATTTAAACTATCCCAAGGTTCAGGTAAAGGAAGAAAGCCAAAAAAAGTTTAAAAACGGCGTTCCCCTTACCAAAGAAGACTTGTTTTCTTTTCCTAAAGAAGATACGCTCGTTTCCATGTATCTTCAAGATCAATTTTTTGCCATCGGCCAAGCCAAGGATTTACAGATTAAAACCCTTGTTCGGTACCAGCTGTAAAGCGAAAGGAGGAATCACAGGTGATTCATACAATGCCTGTAAAATCAATCAGTCAAAACGCGTACGAAACGCTCAAACACGCTATTTTGCTTGGCGAAATTCCTGCGGGTACACGACTGATCGAGACCTATTACTCCAAACTTCTTCACATCAGCCGCACGCCCCTTCGGGAGGCTATTCGTATGCTTGAGCAGGACGGCCTGGTGACCTTTGCTGAAAACAGGGGCGCTACTGTGACTGGTTTTACCCTTGAAGATATTGAGGAAACATTCACCATTCGCAATGCGCTGATGCTGCTGCTGCTTCCATCAATCGTGGAGCTTGCAACAGAACAGGATTTTGTAAAGCTTCGGGAGCTTGTTGCCTTAATGGATATCAGCCAAGCGGATGAGGATGCGGAGAAGCTGTCCGTACAAAATAGGGCTTTCCATAAGACGCTGGAACATATTAGCAACAAAAAACGTATTTTGCGTGTGATTGATAGCCAAGAAGAATTGATTATTCGTTTTTCTGCTATCGCTATTGCAAGTATTGTGCATAGGTCAAAGGCCCAAGAAGAGCACCACCAAATTTTAGCTTTTCTTGAGCAAAGGGACCTAGAGGGCATTTCCCGTTTAATGAGCAAACACATCGAGGATAGCAAGCAAACTTGTCTTGCCACCTTTAAAAAAAAGTATAATAATCAGGAGGATAAGACATGACCCCATTACAAGAAAAACTTTTACCTATTCTTGAAGAAGATTGCCGGACACCTTTGGATGTTTTGGCTGTTATGGTAGGTGATACGCCCGAGCGGGTCAAAGAAGCCATTGAACAGCTGGAAAAAGACCAGGTTATTTTACGCTACCGTCCTTTGGTTAACTGGGACAAGACGGGACGCACCTTTGTTGAGGCAATGATTGATGTGAAGGTCACGCCGCAAAGGGACAAGGGCTTTGACGCTATTGCCAAACGGATTGTGTGTTACCCGGAAGTCAAAAACGTGTATTTAATGAGCGGAGCTTATGACCTCATAGTACTGGTAGAAGCGCCCACCTTAAAGGAACTTGCTTTGTTTGTCAGTGAAAAGCTTTCGGTTCTGGATTCGGTGACCGCGACTTCCACTTCCTTTGTTTTAAAGCGCTATAAGCAGGAGGGCGTCATCTTTGATGAACTCAAAGAAGATAGGCGCCTATTGGTGACTCCGTGAGAGATTTTATTTCCTCGAGAGTATTATCTATTGCGTCCAGCCCTTTGAGTGAGTTTTTAACGCTTACGCAGGGTGTAAAAAACATTATTTCCTTGGGTATTGGCGAGCCGGACTTTGTAACCCCTTACCATATCAGGGAAGAAATGATTGATTCCCTTCTTGACGGCCAAACCCAGTATACCGATTCAAGGGGGATTCAGCCGCTTCGTGAAGCTATTGCCGCTTACCTAAAAGAACGGCACGATCTTTGCTACGATCCCAACAGTGAAATTATTGTGACTATCGGCGCATCCGAAGCGATTGACCTGGTTTTTCGTACCGTACTGGAAGAGGGGGACGAGGTACTTTTACCTGACCCCGGTTATATTAGCTACGAACCCTGCGTTCGCTTGTCCGGCGGGGTGCCCGTACCAGTCGCGACTGACAGTACTTTTCAACTGACGGGCCAAGCGCTTGAAGAGTGCGTTACCCCCCGCAGCAAGGTATTGGTGCTTTCTTATCCTAACAACCCGACTGGCGCTGTTTTAGATGATGAACACCTCCAACAGATTGTTGACGTTTGCAAGCGGCATAACCTTTTGGTCATCAGCGATGAAATCTACAACGAATTGGTGTACGACGGTGTCCGTCAGCGATCTGTTGCCGCTTTGCCGGGCATGCGGGAAAGAACCGCCACCCTTAATGGCTTTTCCAAGGCCTTTGCTATGACAGGCCAGCGTATTGGCTATGTTGCCGCTCCGGAATACTTAACAGCAGCTTTTAGTAAAGTGCATACAAATACCATTTTGTGCGCCAGCCGCACCTCACAAATGGGGGCGCTGGCCGCCCTTGTTGAGGGCCAAAGAACGGATTATCAGGAAGTTGCCAAAATGCGGGACAGCTACGATGCGCGTCGAAGGCTTATGGTACATGCTTTTTCAGAAATGGGACTGGAGTGTTACGAACCCAAGGGCGCTTTTTATATGTTTCCTTCCATTAAGTCAACGGGCCTTTCCAGTCGCGAATTTTGCAAGCGCTTGCTTGAAGAAGAGGGCGTTGTATGCATACCCGGTCATGCTTTTGGCAAGATGGGGGAAGGACACATTCGTTGCTGTTATGCAACGGCGCATGAAAGGTTAATGGAAGCCTTTAGTCGCATGCGCGCCTTTCTTGAACGATTAAGGAGTCAATCATGTTCAAACGATTGTTGATTATTTTTTTGGTACTGCTCCTACTTTTACCTTCTTTTTCCGTTGCTTCGGATGAGGAGGTCAGTTTGTCTGACACTTTGCAGGGCTTTACTGCATTACCCGGCGGTTTACAAACGGGTGGGCAACCTACCCTAAACCCGCAAGAGCCGCTGGGTATTGAAACCGAACCCGATAAATTACGAGTTACGGAAAACGGCTCCAAGGAAGTGATTATTACAGCTGTGGGCGACACCACGATTGGCGGAGATGTTCGAAAAGGCCTGTCTATTTTTGATAAGGAGCTGCAAAAGCACGGCAATGATCCGAGCTTCATCGTGCAAAACACCAAACATATTTTTGAAGAAGATACCTTAACCATCGCCAATTTTGAGGGTACCCTAACCACTGCTCCCATTCCGTCCAACAAAAGAAACAACCAATTTCTGTTTTCCGCGCCGCCTGAGTATGTAAGCTTTCTCAAAGAGGGCAGCATTGAGGCGGTCAGTTTTGAAAACAACCACGTGATGGATCATGGTGAGAAGGGCAACTTGGAAACTCGCCAACACTTTGAGGAGGCGGGTATCCTTTACGCCGCGGAAGACCATATGGCGGTTTTTGAAAGAGACAACGTCCTTATTGCTATGCTTGCCTACCAAACATTTAATGGCAGGTACCCCGAATTATTTGAAAAGGTACCAAGGGAGGTAGCGGCCGCCAAAGAAAAGCATGATATTGTTATTGTTTCCTACCATTGGGGTGATGAGCTTGACTACTACCCTAACGATAACCAGGTAAAGCTTGGCAGAGCCACTATTGATGCCGGCGCCGATTTGGTGCTTGGCCATCACAGCCATCGCATCAACCCTATTGAGTTTTATAAGGGGCGCTACATTGTGTATTCTTTGGCGAACTACTCTTTTGCGGGAAATAAAAGGCCTTCAGATATGAGCACCTTCTTTTTCCAAGTCAAGTTTTATGTAAAAGACGGGCAAACGGCAACAGGTCGTTTCCGTATTATTCCTGCCCGTATTTCTTCCAAAAGCGATTATAACGACTTTATCCCCACCCCCTATACTGAGCAAAGGCATATTGATAACGTCATCAACTGCTTATTAGAAAACGGCAAACGCCTTGAGTATGCTGTAACCGAATATCCGACGGAGTGGTAACATGAAAGCCAACATCACTTTATGGGCGCCTGAAGAAAAAGGGCAAAATCTTGCAGGCTTACTGGAAAAAACGCTTGGGGAAATAGCCGTGGCCTTTGAACATGACCTGACTGTCCGCATCCGCAGGGAATTGCCTGAAAGCTATGAGTCTGCTTCCTTGCTTCTTGGCTCTAAAGAGCCGGAAAGTGCAATAAGGGTGGAGCGCAGCTTTTTAGGCAGTATGGGCACCTCCCTTTTAACGAGCAGGGTCTGTGCAAATGGTGTTATTGGGTATGCGCTTGGTATTAGCGATAAAACCATCGACCCTGTTAAAGAAACGGAGCGACTTTTTCAAAATTTACCGGATTTAGGTCATCTGTATATAGAAGATGAGCTTTTAGGCAGACAGTTGAGCCATTTAGCCGCCAAGCTGTCAGGAGCGCTTGGTACCTGTTTTGACCGCCTGCACTATGAAAGTGGCTTTCTCTGGTCAGTACCCCTACAAGACAACGTAGAACCGAGCCCTTTTGGCGCTTATCGTGCGGCAGCCGATATTTTAAAAACTTGTTTCAGGCTTGAAAACGAAGCGCAGTGCCTTCAAACCATCTTACAGAACGTTTGGGATGCCGGATGGAGAACCGAGGGGGGTGAATTTGTTCAAGGTGAGGTCATCAGTGTCCAAAACCTCTGTGCGGTGATTGATGAGCAGCTGCAACTGGTCGGCGCGTTGATGAATTAATCGTTTCGTGCGGTTGACGAAACAGGCTCTGCTTGGTATAATATCTAAGTTGCCCCCCAATTTACTTACAGGTAATACGCATTAGGTGCGTGTGGACCCAAGGTCAAATAGAAGGAGAGAGATTCATGTTACGTACATATCAACCCAAAAGACGTCAGCGTTATAAGGTGCATGGTTTCCGTGCCCGCATGTCTACCAAAGCCGGTCGTCGTGTGCTTGCCCGCCGTCGTGCTCGTGGTCGCAAGTCTCTGACCGTCTGATTATTGCGTGGTTTTGCCCGCCCTCAGGAAGTGTTTTGGGCGGGTCTTTTTACGAGATAGCGTGAAAAAGTGCAAAAACAGTACCGAATCTGTAAAAATGGTCAGTTCCAGTACGTGTATCGTAAGGGAAAGGCGGCAGGCACAGGCAACCTCAAACTGCACTATATCCGTGCGGGAAGGCTGCAAGCCGGTTTTTCGGTAAGTAAGAAGGTAGGTAATGCCGTTGTGCGAAACAGGGTTAAGCGCCGTATGCGAGAGTGTTTCAGGCTGCTTATCCCGCAACTTAAACGGGGCTTTTATGTTTTTACTGCCCGTTCTAACGCCGCAACCTGTGATTATCAACAGCTATTCAACGATATCCATCGGGTGCTCAAAAGGCTGAATTGTTATAAAGAAACGGTATGAACAAACTGCTTTTACGCCTGATTGATTTTTACCAACGCAATATCAGTCCCTTATCCTCGCCGTCTTGCCGTTATATTCCCACCTGTTCAGAGTACGCAAGGGTGGCGATAGAGCGTTGGGGAGCCTGCAGAGGCGGTTTTATGGCGATTAAACGCATTCTGCGCTGCAATCCCTTCAGTCGGGGTGGTTACGATCCTGTACCCGAACTGCCCGAATCAACAATTAGGAGGTCTTAGAACCCATGACCCAGTTTTTAACCAATGTCCTGAATTCTATTTACCGGCTTATTGGCAATTATGGTTGGTCGGTCATTCTGTTTACTATATTGGTTCGTTTGGTTGTGTTTCCGCTGGATGTGCGCTCACGTGCAGGCATGCGCAAAATGCAGAAAATTCAGCCGGAACTGAACAAATTGCAGGAAAAGTACGCAAACGACCGCGTAAAGTTGCAACAAAAACAATCGGAACTTATGCGCCGTGAAAGATACAATCCGCTTTCGGGTTGTTTACCTTTGCTTATTCAATGGCCGATTTTGTTTGCGATGTTTGGTGCCATGCGTCAAATTGCTTACGAACATACTGCCGGACAGGTCTTTACCTTCCTTTCAGGGGATAGCCCCATATACGAAGGCTGGCTGTGGATTAAGAACATCTGGATGCCGGACAGCCTTTTTACCTCCCTTGCGCCCGATCCCAACTCCATGCGCATTATTGGCGGTGAAGTGTGGGAAAAAGTCTTTGCCACCTTCTCCCAGGCGCAGCAAACCAATATTCTTGCCAACATTCAGGCAGTCGTTCCGGACTTTTCCGGTATTTTAGATTTCACCAAAGAAGGTCTTGCGGCAACGCGCAATGTCATTGAAACGGCGCTTGCTTCCATGCCGCTGTATCAGCAGCAGATAGCCGTTCTTCCGGGTTGGGGAAACATCAACCTAATGCTGTTCAAGGTGTCTGTTTTTGTCCAGCACAACGGTTACCTATTGCTGCCTGCCATTGCCGGCGTTACGCAGATTTTAATGACCAAAACCATGCCTGGCGTAAACCAGCCTCAACAGCCACAGCAAGCCGGCCAGCCCAATACCGGCAACTTTATGAAGTATTTCTTCCCGATATTTACTGTTTATATTTGTTTGTCATCTAACGCAGCTTTTGCCCTGTATTGGGCGACTGCTAATATTATTGCTATGGTATCCAACCTTGGCATCAACGCCTACTTTGACAAAAAGGATGCTCAGCAAGCGCTTTTAAATGAGGAGAAAACCATTCAATGAAAACTTATGAATATCAAGGCCGTTCGGTGGAAGAAGCCATTGATGCCGGTCTTGAAGAGCTTGGCGTCACCATTGGCGATGTGAACGTGGTAGTGCTTGAAGAAGGAGCAAAGGGCTTATTCGGCTTGTTTGGAAGCCGTCTTGCCAAAGTTCGGTTAGAGCTAAAGCACGAAGAAAACTTAGCTGAAGGCGCCCGCAGGGTGTTTCAGGACTCTCTAAGTGAAACACCCGACAAGAAAGAAAAAACCGCTCCCAAAAAGAAAGAGCCTGCAAAGCGCAAAGAATCGTCCAAAAAACAGGAGAAGGAAGCGACTGAGGAAAAATCCTCGGCCATTACTCCCGCTGAAATCAAGGATGCTTTTAGCCCCGAAGGTAAGGCGCAGTCTTTCTTGATGGATGTAACCCGCTTGATGGGTGTAGAAGTTGAGGTTCACGCCAACCTTGACGAGGAAGGTAATGTGCGCATTGTCTTTGAGGGCGATAGCCGCGGCATTTTGATTGGCCGCCGTGGAGATACCTTGGATGCCCTCCAGTACCTGACCAGCCTATATGTTAACAAAGGTCAGGAAGATTACACTCGTGTAACTCTTGACTCCGAAGGTTACCGCGCAAGGCGGGAAGAGGCGCTCATCCGCTTGGCGCACCGTATGGCAAATAGAGCCCGGAAAACCGGACGCAGGGTAGCGCTTGAATCGATGAACCCATACGAGAGGCGCATTATCCACAGTGCCCTTCAAAAGGAAGAAGGGGTAAGTACCCATTCCGAGGGTGAAGATCCCAACCGCCACATTGTGATTACCTTGAATAGAGGCCAAAGGGAACAAGAATACGACGATTTTGAGGATTAATTTACATTTGACAAGCCTATGATTTGCCGATATAATATTGACCGTTCGTTTGGAAGGAATGTCCCATGTTGCTTGATGTAAGGCAGGCGGTTCGCCAAAGAGGAACTATATTTCATTTCACCCACGACGAACAAATCCCCCCACAGGAGATTTTTGGGGATACGGTAACTTTTTCAAACCCCGTTCGCTTTGAAGGTACCTTTATGATGGTAGAAGATGTTCTCCAGCTAAAGGGTATCCTTTCCACAGAGGTTCACGCCCGCTGCGCCAATTGTTTGAAAGAGGTAAACCAACCGTTAAGGGTGGAATTTTCCGAAAATGTCCACCGAAGCGACGTCAAGGCGGAGCCCGACCCTTTTAATGATGAGAGTACCATCCCCTTTGACGGTTACTATGCAGAACTTGCTCATCTGGCACTAACGCTGGCCATATTGGCACTGCCCATACGCTTTCTGTGTGATGAGAGTTGTGAGGGAGATTACCAGATGCAGGTGGAGGATGCCGCGGAAGATGAAGTCGATGATTCCGACCATCCGTTTGCGGCGCTAAAGCAATTGCTCTTAAAAGATCAGGAGGTGTAGAACATGGCAGTACCAAAGGGAAAAGTATCAAAATCGCGTGGGCGCAAGCGTCGTACGCATTGGAAGCTAAATCTTCCGTCGATTTCAGCCTGTCCCCACTGCCATCAGATGAAACTGACCCATCGTGTTTGCCCCAGCTGCGGCATGTATAATGGCGTCCAGGTCATCCAGATGGACGAGAAAAAATAATTTTTTTCCGATAGATACTTGAGGAGTAGTGGAACCTACCTTTTAGAGAGGCGCCGGTTGGTGAAAGGCGTCAGGCAAGGTCCATGAAGGTCGCAAGTAAAGGAAGCCAAAAGGCCGAGTGATGCCCGTTAACGCATTGGAGGTAGCAGGTCACACTGCTGCGAAGTAAGGTGGTACCACGGCTTGCCCCGTCCTTTCATGGACGGGGCGGTTTGTTTAGGAGGACATATGAGCGAATTTTCAATGGAAAAAACCTACAATCCGCAGGCGATTGAACAATCGACCTATCAAAATTGGGAAGAATCGGGCGCCTTTGTTGCCAAGCGCGTTCCGGGCAAAAAGCCCTATACCATTGTCATGCCGCCCCCTAATATTACGGGAGAATTACACATGGGGCATGCCATGGACTGTGTTTTGCAGGATGCTTTAACCCGCTATCATCGCATGATAGGCGACCCGACGCTGTGGCTGCCCGGAACCGACCATGCTTCCATTGCGACGGAAGTAAAAATCGTAGAAAGCATGGCCCAGGAGGGTCTTACCAAGGATGATCTTGGCCGTGAAAAGTTTTTAGAGCGTGCCTGGGCATGGAAAAATAAATATGGCAACCGTATCACCACACAGCTGCGGCGCTTAGGCGCTTCCTGCGACTGGTCACGGGAGCGGTTCACCATGGACGAGGGCTGTTCACGAGCCGTCCGTGAAGTGTTTGTGCGCCTGTATGAACAGGGGCTGATTTACCGGGGCGACCGCATCATAAATTGGTGCCCCTCCTGTCTAACAGCCATTTCCGATGCCGAAATCGAGTATGAGGAGCAAGCTTCCCATATCTGGCATATTCGCTATCCCGCCAAGGATGGAGGAGAGGGCATTGTGGTTGCGACTACCCGCCCCGAAACCATGCTGGGCGACACGGGTGTTGCTGTCCATCCGGAAGATGAGCGTTACAAGAATTTGGTCGGCAAAGAAGTCATCCTGCCTATCGCAAACCGAGCCATTCCTGTGGTGGCCGATAACTATGTGGATAAGGAATTTGGTACAGGCGCCGTGAAAATGACGCCTGCCCATGACCCTAACGACTTTGAAATTGCCAAGCGTCATAACCTTGAAATTCTTAGGGTCATGAACGATGACGCCACCATGAATGAGCATGCCGGAGCGAAGTTTCAGGGCATGGACCACATGACCTGCCGTCAGGAAGTTGTAAAAGAGTTAAAAGAATTAGGCCTCCTTCTCAAAGTAGAAAACTATACCCACAATGTCGGTACCTGTTATCGTTGTGATACTACGGTAGAGCCCATGCTGTCCGAGCAGTGGTTTGTGAAAATGAAGCCCCTTGCGGAGCCTGCTATTCAGGCTGTTAAGGAAGGTAAAACCCGTTTCCTGCCCGACCGTTTTTCTAAAATCTACTTTAACTGGATGGAAAACGTGCATGACTGGTGTATCAGCCGCCAGCTTTGGTGGGGGCATCGCATTCCCTGCTGGTATTGTGAGGATTGTGATGAATTGATTGTAAGCCGTGAAGACCCGACCGAATGCCCCAAGTGCAAGTCCGTTAATATCCATCAGGACGAAGACGTTCTTGATACCTGGTTTTCAAGCGCCCTATGGCCATTCAGCACCCTGGGTTGGCCTGATGAAACCGAGGACCTCAAATACTTTTATCCTACCAGCACTTTGGTGACAGGCTATGACATTATCTTTTTCTGGGTTGCCCGAATGATTTTTTCCGGGATTGCCCACATGGGAGAGGTTCCCTTTGATACCGTGTTGATTCATGGCCTTGTCCGTGCTGCCGATGGTCGTAAAATGTCCAAGTCCCTTGGCAACGGAATTGATCCCCTTGAAATTATTGATGAATACGGCGCCGACGCATTACGCTTTTCCCTGTGTATGGGCATTAGCCCCGGCAACGATACCCGCTTTTCACAGGAAAAAATCGAAGCCGCCCGCAATTTTGCCAACAAGGTATGGAACGCAGCCCGCTTTGTTTTAATGAACCTTGAGGGTGAGGAGAGCCTTGTGGGCAAAACCTTAGAGCAGGCCGATAGCTGGATTTTGACTCGCTGCATGAGCGCTGTTCAGGACGTGACGAACTACTTTGAGTTAAACGACCACGGCCTTGCAGCTCAACGTCTGTATGATTTTGCCTGGAGTGACTTTTGCGACTGGTATATTGAGCTTGCTAAAGCTGATTTATTTGGCGACAACTCGGAAAGAAAACGTACCGTTCAGGCGGTACTTCAGTATGTACTAAAGGCGCTGCTTAAAATGCTGCATCCTTTTATGCCTTTCTTAACCGAAACGTTGTATCGCTACTTGCCGGGGCAGGAAAGCGCCTCCTGTATGCTGTCTGCCTGGCCAACGAGGGAAGAAAGCTTCATCGATGAAAAGGCCGCAGAGGAGATGGAAGCGGTCATGGAGCTCATTCGTCAGGTGCGCAACCTGCGCAGTGAAATGAAGGTACAGGCCGGCAGGCGCACCCGCTTGATTATTAAGCCCGCCCAAGGTTATGTGGAAACTTTTAGTTGGGCGGAAGGCTACTTTAAGCGCCTTGCCTATGCCCAGTCGGTTGAAATTCTTTTGGGCGATGAAAAGGTGGAAGAAAAAACCGTCAGCGTCGTGACCGACAAGTTTCAGGTACTGATACCCTTGGGCGATCTTGTGGATTTGGATGAAGAGTTGGCTCGCCTTAATAAGGAAAAGGACAACTTGACAAGTGAGATTACACGATCAGAGGGTAAGCTCAATAACGCAGGCTTTGTTAACAAGGCGCCTGAAAAGCTGGTTGAACTGGAAAGGGAAAAGTTAATAAAGAACAAGGCCGCCCTTCAAGTCCTCGTCAAGCGCATTGAGGATTTACAGGCATGACTGCCTATCACCATATTCCGGTTATGGCTGATGAAGTCATAGAATACCTGAACCCCACCCCGGGCAAAGTCTTCGCCGACGGCACCTTAGGCGGCGGTGGGCACAGCTCCCTTTTGCTTGAAAGAATGGGGGGAGAAGGCATGCTCTATGGTATAGATAGGGACCATGCGGCTATTGCAGCCGCAAGTGAGCGTCTGAAAAACCATCCCAACAAAACCATCATTCACGGTAATTTTCACGATATCAATGCTTTACTGCCGGAAGGCGTCCTGCTGGACGGCGGCCTGATTGACCTTGGCGTATCCAGCCACCAACTGGACACCCCCGAAAGGGGCTTTAGCTACCACGAAGATGCCCCCCTTGACATGCGCATGGATCAAAGTCAGGGCATAACTGCCAAGGATTACTTAAACACAGTCGCTGAAAAGGACTTCGCCCAAGCCCTCTATGCTTACAGCGATGAGCGCTGGGCGACCCGTATTGCCAAGAAACTAATCGAAATGCGCAAAGAAAAGCCTCTACAAACCACCTTTGATTTGGTTAGGGTAGTGGATGCAGCCATCCCCAAGGCTGTCAGGGCTAAGGATACGGGGCACCCCGCTCGTCGCACCTTTCAGGCGGTGCGCATCGTAGTTAATGAGGAACTTGACCCTCTTTCTCGGGCGCTTGAACACTGGGTCGTGCGCCTAAAACCGGGCGGCAGGCTGTGCGTGATTACCTTTCATTCCATTGAGGATAGAATCGTGAAGCAGGCCTTTGCTCGCATGAAAAACCCCTGTATCTGCCCGCCCAAAGCTCCCGTTTGCACCTGCGGGAAAAAGCCGTATGGAAAAGTGCTGGGCGGCGGGGCAATTAAACCCACCAAGAAAGAAATAGAAATCAATTCCCGCTCCCAAAGCGCAAAAATGCGTGTAGTCGAAAGGATTTAGCATGCTGTATGTTGTGGCAACGCCCATCGGCAACCTTGGCGATATGAGCCAGAGGGCAGTGGACGTTTTGAAAGAAGTTGATTTGATTGCTGCGGAAGATACCCGTGTTACGATGAAGCTGCTCAATCACTTTGATATTCGAACGCCTCTGACTTCTTTACACGCTTTTAACGAGGAAACAAAGGGCGCCGCCTTAGTCCGGCGCATGGTGGAAGAAGGCATTTCCGTCGCCTTGGTGACCGATGCGGGTACGCCCGCCGTGTCCGACCCGGGCAGCCTTTTGATTGCGGAAGCTATTAAACAAGGCATCCCCGTTTCGCCCGTTCCCGGAGCCTCAGCTGCCATTGCGGCCGTATCGGTCTGCGGGTTTACCAACAAAGAATTTACTTTCATCGGCTTTCTTGAACGCAGTAAAAAAGCGCAGAAAGAAAGGTTGGAAGCCTTAAGGGGGCAGGCACAGACAGTCGTCCTCTACGAATCGCCTTTCAGGGCGCTTGAGACGCTCGAAAACATCAGTGAAGTGTATCCGAATATCCAGGTGGTAGCTTGTAGGGACTTAACCAAAAAGTTTGAAGAGTATGTGCGTGGAACGCCAGATAGCGTCCACATGCAGCTTCAAAACAATCCAAACCACACAAAGGGTGAGTATGTGTTGGTACTGGACCTTTCAAAAGAAAAAGAAATTGAGCAGGAAAGCGACAACGACAATCTGTCTTTAGAAGCTCAGCTGATTGACAGAATGGTCAAAGAAGAGGAAACTTTAAGAGAAGCGATGGATGCCCTTGTTAAGCAAGGCGGCAACCGCAACATGCTCTATCAAGCGCAACTTACCTTAAAACGTATCTTTGAATAAGGAGAAAATCATGCAAGCGGGATTTACACGTAGCGAAGCGCTACAATTACTCATGGAATATAACCAAGAACCCTTTCATATTCGCCATGCTTTGACGGTAGAAGGCGTTATGTGCGCTTTTGCGGATAACTTAGGTTTCCAGGACGAGAAAGAGTTTTGGGGCATTGTGGGTTTGCTTCATGACATCGACTATGAACGTTACCCTGACCAGCACTGTATCAAAGCGCCGGAGATTTTAAGGAAACACGGGGGAACGGAAGAACTAATCCGTGCCGTCGTATCGCATACCTACGGCATTCATACGGATGTAATGCCCGAACACCTGATGGAAAAGATTCTCTTTGCTACCGATGAACTTACCGGTCTTATCGGGGCGGCCGCCAAAATGCGTCCGTCCAAATCCACTAAGGATATGGAGCTGCGCAGCTTGAAGAAAAAGTACAAGGACAAGCGTTTTGCCGCCGGCTGTTCACGGGAAGTGATTAAACAGGGAGCGGATATGCTTGAATGGACGCTTGACGATTTGCTTGAAAAAACCATCTTAGCCATGCGAGTTGATGAAGATAACATCAACGATGAAATGAAAGCCTTGGGGCTTGAAGCGTAACAAAAAACGGCAACTTGTATCAAAGCAGGCTGCCGTTTTGGTTTGTCAATTATTCATATGCGATTTTATTACTGTCAGCCGTTTTCCCTTGTGATTTGGTCAAGGCTCAGGCCAAAGCCGGGGACAAATTCCCGCATAAAGTCTTGCACTTCCTCAAGCTCAATGGCGTTGATACTGTTTTGAATGCCCACTTGCGCTTCGGCAAACTCCCTGTTGCCAGATTTGGCTTCCTCCAAACACTTGATAAAGGCGCAGATACGGTCGGCGGCCTTCACAATGCGCCATTCTTCGGTGTTTTCGTCCGGCAAAATGAGGGGCTCATAATCATCCTTTAAGTCTTCAGGGAGCATGCCAAGGAGCCGTTGAGCGGCAATATCGGCAATCTTGTTGTATTCTTCTTTGATAACGGCGTTGTTGTTTTTAATGGGGGTGGGGAGGTCGCCTGTAATCACTTCGCTTGCGTCGTGGTAGAGGGCAAGGGCCATGATATGCTCTGCATCGTAACCACGGCCATAGCGTTTGTTGCCAATCAGGGCCAGGGCGTGGGCTATCATGGCTGCCTGCATGGAATGTTCCATGTCGTTTTCGGGAAAGGTGTTGCGCATCAGCCCCCAGCGGAGAATGTATTTCATACGGGAGATATAGGCAAAAAAATGGTAGCGCATGGTTTAGTTCCTGTCTTTCTTTTTTTGAATGTTTTTTTCTTCGCCCTGGTTGGAGGGGCGATAGTATACGGTATTTTCAAAGCCTTCGGGCATATAATTTTGCTCAACATAATGGCCGGGATAATTGTGAGGATAGAGATATCCCTTGCCATTATCGGTGCGCTCGTGCCCTGCGAAGTGGGTATCACGCAGGTGCTCAGGCACCCTGCCCAGTTCGCCCTTTTTTGCGTCGGCCATGGCTTTATCAATAGCGCAAATCACGGAGTTTGACTTTGGGCTTTCACAAATAGCGATGATGGCCTGGGTTAATGGAATACGGGCTTCGGGCATGCCCAGAAATTCAAGGGCCTGCATGGCGCTGACCGCTTGTACCAAAGCCATGGGGTTAGCCATTCCTATATCTTCGCTGGCGTGAACAATCATTCGGCGGGCAAGCAGTCGAGGGTCACAGCCCGCATAGATAAGGCGGGAGAACCAAAGCAGGGCCGCATCGGAATCAGATCCACGCAGCGACTTGCAGAAGGCCGAAATCATATCGTAGTAGAGGCTTTCATCAACCTTTACAACGGGTTTTTGAATGGAGTCTTCGGCAATTGATAAGTTAATGTGGATGCCGCCTTCCTTTGTCGGAGTAGTCAGGGCAGCCAGTTCAAGGGCGTTTAATGCCATGCGGGCATCGCCGTTTGCGACAAAAGCAAGGTGGTTCAGAGCATCTTCATCGATGCTTACATTAATTTTTCCAAGCCCTCGTTCCTTATCTTTAATGGCAAGCTTCAAAATGTTTTTCACATCGTTGTTGGTTAGGGGTTCAAAAGCAAACAATCGACAGCGGCTGACAATGGCGGGCGTCATGGATACCATGGGATTTTCCGTGGTTGACCCGATAAAATAGATTTCTCCCTTTTCAATGGCGGGCAGTAAACTGTCGGACTGTGCTTTTGACCAGCGGTGACATTCATCCAGCAAAAGATAGGTATTTTGCCCATACATTTGGCGACGGGCTCTTGCGTCTTTTAGGGCCTCACGCATGTCGGCAACGCCTGAAGTAACGGCATTCAGGCGCACGAAAGCCGCCTTGCTGGTATTGGCAATAATACAGGCCAAGGTGGTTTTACCCGTACCGGGCGGCCCCCAGAAAATGCTGGAGGTAAGCCTGCCTGCCTCAATGGCCCGCTTAAGCAGCGTACCGCTGCCCACCAAGTGACCTTGGCCAAAAAACTCGTCTAGCGTCCGTGGGCGCATTCGGTCGGCCAAGGGGCGTGAAGGGTCTATTTCATTGGTTTGACTAAAATCAAAAAGTGTGGGTTGGTTTTTCATGAATAACTTGCATGCCTCCTAAGGTTGAGTGTATCATACCAGTGGTTTAATTTTCAAGCAAGGAGAAACAGGAATGAACAAAAAAAGAATTGTTCCTTTATTGCTGCTAATTGTTCTGCTGGCTATCGTTCTATGGTTGGGCGGAGCCAATAAAAATGGGACCAATTCGCTGCCTACAAGGGCGCCTGCGGCTTATACACAAACTGACGCTCCATTAATAAATGATACGGAACAAGGCATCAAAGAAGATGGCCTCTATACCACCAAGGAAGATGTTTCTGATTACCTTGCGCAATATGGCAGGTTGCCCCAAAACTTCATTACAAAGCGGGAAGCGCAAACCTTAGGCTGGCCGGGTGGTGACCTGAGACCCTACGCCAAGGATCGCTGCATCGGTGGCGACCGCTTTGGCAACTACGAGGGCTTGCTTCCGGAAAAATCGGGCAGAACCTATTACGAATGCGATATTGATACCTTAGGTGCCGCTTCAAGAGGGCCAAAGCGTATTGTTTATTCCAATGATGGCTTAATATACTACACCCCCGATCACTATGAAAGTTTTGAGTTACTGGAGGGGACGCCATGAGGGAATATCTTTTGGACGGACGAAAAATGGACAGCAGGCAGGAATCCCATCAGTACCTGCAAAAAACCCTCGGCTTTCCCGACCATTACGGCGGAAATTTGGATGCCCTGATGGATTGCTTGCGTGAAATGCGGGATACAAAAATTACTCTGCGCTACTCACGGGCTATGCTAAATAGTTTAGGCGCCTATGGTAGGGCTATGCTTCAGGTGTTTCAAGATGCGCAGATTGAAGGCAATCAATTTATTTTTATTACAAAAGAGCAAGGCTAACGCCCTTATCCGGTGTTTCACCCATTTTGTTTCTGGTCCGCAAAGTGTTCTTTCCCGTTTATACCCCTGTTTTGTTTCAATTTTCTCCCATCATTTTGCCACATATCATGGAAAGTTCAAGGTTTTAGCGACTTGCACAAAAGAAAACATAAAACTTTGGTTCATGCGTCAATGACATCATTGGTATCTTTTCGGTATAATAAAACCATCAAAATTTTAGGAGGCACCTATGGCAAGTTTATCACTCAGACATCTTTACAAAGTTTACCCCGGCAACGTAACCGCTGTTAGCGATTTCTGCCTTGAAATCGAAGACAAGGAATTTATTGTTCTGGTCGGCCCCTCGGGCTGCGGCAAGTCCACCACCCTGCGCATGGTCGCCGGTCTTGAAGAAATTTCAGACGGCGAACTCTACATCGGCGACCGTCTGGTCAACGATGTTGCGCCCAAGGATCGCGACATCGCCATGGTTTTCCAGAACTACGCGCTCTACCCTCACATGACCGTGTTTGACAACATGGCCTTTGGTCTGAAGCTGCGCAAAATGCCCAAGGATGAAATCAAGCGCCGTGTTGAAGCCGCCGCCCACATCCTGGACATTGAGCACCTGCTTAACCGCAAGCCCAAGGCTCTCTCCGGCGGCCAGCGCCAGCGTGTTGCCCTTGGCCGTGCCATCGTTCGTGAGCCCAAGGTCTTCCTGATGGACGAGCCCTTGTCCAACTTGGACGCCAAGCTGCGTGTGCAGATGCGTACCGAAATTACCAAGCTGCATCAGCGCTTGGAAACCACCTTTATCTACGTTACCCATGACCAGACCGAAGCCATGACCATGGGCAGCCGTATTGTTATCATGAAGGATGGTTTTGTCCAGCAGGTAGATACCCCGCAAAACAACTATGACCATCCCGCCAATAAGTTCGTTGCTGGCTTCATCGGCAGCCCGCAAATGAACTTCTTCGACGTGAAGTTGGTTGCGGAAGGCGGAAAGGTCTACGCGCTCTTTGGCGATAGCAAGATTCTGGTTCCCGACAGCAAGGTTAAAAAGTTTGTCGACGAAGACCACATCGGTAAGGAAGTTGTCATGGGCATCCGTCCCGAAAACATTTCCGACGATCCCGATATTGTTGCCGCCAACCCCGACTCTCAGTTTAAGGTCAATATTGAAGTTACTGAGCAAATGGGGGCAGAAACCTTCCTGTACATGACTGCCAAGGGCAAAGAAGACAACATCGTTGCCCGTGTTGATCCCCGCACCTCCACCAAGGTCGGCGACGAAATCGTGGTTGCCATGGATACCAACCGCCTGCATTTCTTCGACAAGGATACCGAAAAGACTCTCCTTAACCGCTAAGAGGCAGATTTTATCACACGAACATAAGCAAAGCGGCTTTAGCTATGATGCTAAGGCCGCTTTGTCGCTCTGTGGAAATCTATCAGACCTATACCGTTTCTTCTGAAAATATAAGTTGTCAGCAACAGTGATGATACAAGACACCGGCTTGGTTATTCAATCAATCCATGTAATCCATGTTTTACTGATAGGCAAAAGGCAGGCCATTTTCTTCACAATATTTTTGGGCATAGCTGTCCGGCGCGACGATGATTTTTTTCAAATTGTCGCAAAAGGCAAACGCCCAGCCCCCAATGCTTGTAACGGTGTCGGGGATGGTGACTTTAGTTAGGCTATCGCAAAAGGTAAACGCCTTGTCCCCAATGCTTGTCACGTTACCCGGGATGGTGATTTCTTTTAGGCTATTACAAGAGATAAACGCCTGGTCTCCAATGCTTGTAACGGTGTCCGGGATGGTGATTTCAGTGAGGCTTCTGCATGCGGCAAACGTTGCAGACTCAATGCTTGTCACGCTGTCCGGGATAGTGATTTCTTTTAGGCTTTCGCAACCAGCAAACGCATAGCGCCCAATGCTTGTTACGCTGTCCGGGATGGTAATACCTGTTAAGTTGTCGCAACCAAAGAATGCATGATAGTCAATGCTCAAAGTGTCTTGGGGAACTTCATACACTGTATTTTTTCGAGGTATGGGGTACCATATTAAACGCTTATCTGTTTTGCTGAACAATACTCCATCAATGGTAGCTAAAGTCGGATGATCCAAGGAAACCAGCACTTGGTTCAGATTCCCACACATCGCAAAAGGGTTATCCCCTACATTGGTGATGCTATTAGGGATGGTGATTTCTTTTAGGCTGCCGCAATTGAAAAACGCCGAGATCCCAATGTTTGTGACGCTGTCCGGGATAGTGATTTCTTTTAGGCTTTCGCAACCGGCAAACGCCATGGCCCCAATGCTTGTAACGCTGTCCGGGATAGTGATTTCTGTCAAGCTTTTGCAACCGGCAAACGCAAATTCCCCAATGTTTGTAACGCTGTCCGGGACGGTGATTTCAGTGAGGCTTTCGCAATTTTCAAACGCCTTGTACCCAATGCTTGTGACCGCTAAACTATCCAAGCTGCTCGGAACCTCCAGTGACGCTGCTTGTCCATTGTACTTGGCGATTTCCGCCGTTCCGTCCTCCAAGATACGGTACTGATAGTCTCCACTGGATAGAAGTACCTCTTCCTGACCAAAAACGGGGGAAGGGATGGCCGCAAGCAGCAACAGAGCCAAAACGATAGTGAGTGTGCGTTTCATGAGAAAACCTCCTTGTGATAAGTGTTGTTAATATAGCATAGCCTACTTAATTAGTCAATCAATCCATGTTCTACTGAAAGATAAAAGACGATTTATTTTATTCTGATAGCTTATTTTACAATCTGCGGGTTATACAAGAACTCACCGGCAAAGTATAGCCCGTTCTCTAACTGCTCCACCTGACTGCCCAAAACATAAAATCGCGCTCGGTTGACGCTTGGCAGCATACACAAGGTGTTCACCATGGAATAAACGCACATTTGCGCTTCCCGAAGGGGCAAAACGTTGACAGCGTCTAAAAAATCCTGTGACAGATTAATCAGCGCCACGTCGTTTTCCAAAGCGTAGCCAACCATATCGGAAGAGCGAATGGAGCCGGGCAGGGGGGATAGTAGGCCTTGAGCGATTTCCGTACTGTCGCCGCCTTCAAGCAAAAGGTCAAAAAGCGTCCTTGCGGAAAAGTTGGCAGTAATAGGTGTGGCTTTGGTAACTGCCTGCAGATGATCGCCCTGTGCCAAGAAAATGGTGCGGTTTTCCAGCAAAAATGGGGTAAATACCAATCTGCTCATTTGCCCCTGTTCAAAGTGCATGGTTTGCCCACTTAATTTTTTGATTTGTGTGGGTGAAAGGGTCCAGACTTCTTCCTCACCGATGTTCACCTTGATAGCGGAAACATTGGGCAAAAAGGTGGTTAATGTTAGGGTAATGGAAGCCATCATTGAGGATCTTGGGATGCCCGCTTCAATCATGGCGGCGTTAAATTCCTGCAAAAAGTAAAGGTGTAGCACCTTTCCCCGCCCGTCGCTCGCTTGCTCAACTTCTATATGTTTTTGTAAAAGTGAATTGAGCGAGGGAACATCGGGCAGCCCCGATAGTGTTAAAGGGGTGGATGAGATGGTATCAAGCAGGCTTTGAGCCATGAGCGAAAGTTCGGAAGTGTCCATGCTTACTTCCCTTGACTCGCAAAGCACGCCCTTGCCAAGGGCTGCCGGATAGTAGATAGAAGCGGTCGTATTGATAAAGCCGTCCTCCCTTTGCGCAAAGGAATTTCTAAAGCCGCCGCCGGCAGTGCATGCGCCAAGCGGAAGGGAGGCGGCTAAATCTTTACCGGGGCTGAGGCCCGCGATTAGAAAGTTTACATATTTGATGTCGCCAAACTGGCAAGCCGTGTTGGTGATGGCTCGAAAAACACCGAGCATATCCGCAGGCGACAGGGACAGCATGCTGGCATCAAAGTTTAAAGTGAGGGTATTTCCCGTTTTTTCAAAGCCTGTTTCTTGAGATAGTTGAAAACTTGCGTCTTCGCTGAGCGGTTTTAAGGTATCGTTGCCCGTAAAAGAAAGTAGGCGCTCAATGGCAGCCTGTGCGGGGTGTGTGCCCGATGGCACGGACAGGGTGGCAGCGGTTGCTTCAAGCAGGCCGCTTGAACGGTTCTGCAAATATAAAAGCACGTGATATACGCTTGAGCGGTTTTCATCGCCGACCGGCGCCTGATATACGGCTTTGGCAGGCGGCAAGGTCACATGGCTTGCTTCCTTTTTGACCGGGCTTGAACACCCTGATAATAGGAGGGAGATGCCTAACAAGAAAACCAACAGTTTTTTATGGGCTACCATCTACGACCTCCAAAAGTAGCTGACCAAAGCTGTCCCCATCCACTACCCAAAAACCGTTTTGGTAGACGGTTCTGAGGGGATATCGGTTAATCTCTATGGCTTGATGTCTATCATTTTGTACGGTGAGAGAAACGCAAACAATGGCTTTGAGGGGGTCGGAGGCGATGGTGCCTTGAAACACTTCATAGGATAAAAGCAGCGGTAAATTGTTAAGCGTTTGAATGTTGGTTGATACCAGATGGTTTGATGGAATATCCTCCCTTTTTTCCTGCCAGCAAGCAAGCAGCCTTTGACAGGCTGCCGAAGGGGAAAGAATGGCAAGCTCGTTGCGGGTAAATGGCGGTAAGATTTCAGTTTCCAAAGAAAAAAAATAACCGCCGTTTAAGCGCATGGAAATATCAATGGATTCTTGATTGTCGACCAGTACCTGAACCCTTGGGTGGGTGGTGTTTTCGGTGATGGTATTAACAAGCGCGTCCATGGCAAGCTGACGGCGGGCAAGCTTTTGCTTTTGATTTTTATTCTGTTCGCCCGGGAAAGGGAAATAGATTTTGTTGTTAAAGGTCACAAACAAAATTTCCTTGCCTTGAGCGGTGGAAAGAACTTCAAGTCCCGGTTGAAAAGGTCTTTCCAAATGCGGGCTAACCGCTTGCGGCCCTGCGATGAGGGCCTGAATAAGCGCCGTTTCAAACGGCAGGGCAGTACTATATTCAATCGTTCTTCTTTCGCTTCCTAAGTAATTTACGCCGGCAACAGGAAAATACAGCGTTACTTCTTGCGTTAGCGGCTTTTCTTGCACATTAAGCGGCCACGCAAAGCCATTGCTGGTACACAGTAGACACAACGCCAAGAGCGTCAGAAGAGATTTTTTCATTTGACGTTTTTAAGCGGGCTTTCACCAACAGAAAAACCGGAAGCCATGTTTACCGCGTCTTCAAGAGCCGTTCGCGCGTCGTTTAAAGGCTTGCCTGCGTTGCGCCAATCAAAGGAATTGATAAACACGTCGAGCTTTTCCCGCACGGTTTGCATTTTATTATTTTGAACAATTTTAAGCGCGTCAAAAAAATCCGCCTGCTTGCCGGCAGACATGGTTTCCTTTGCCATGGCGCAGATTAGCCTTAAGTGAGGGAGGCAGAAACCGTTTGATTTTAAGAAAGCCTCCTGAAAAGCCTTGTCTTTTTGCCACAGGTTTAGTAGGGAATAGATATGCTGGTTTATTTTATGCTCAAGGCGGGAACAGGAAATGCATGTTTTTTTATTTTCAACAGTTCCCGTTTCTTTTCTGGCAAAGAACGAGCGCTTAACGGGCGAGGCCGACAATAGATTATTCATCTTCTTTTCTTCTTCGATTAGGTGGCTTTGCATCATCAACGCCTGTCCCAAGCGGTTTTGCTTGGCATATAAAAGCTGTTGGTGGTAGGAACAAAAGCCCATTTCGTTGACTTGGATGCGCTCATCCGGCTCCATTACGGAAGCGCCGAGGGAACGGTCAATGACCCTTTCTTCTTCTTGTAACAGCAACAAACAAAGGGGACAAAAAGGCTCGGCCAGATAGGCGTCCCAAATGGGTACGGTATCGATTTGGTACTTCATGTGATTCACCTTGAAGGGGCTTTGCATGTAATGCAAGGGTTGAGTTGGTTATACGGAGGATTGTTGATTTCCGGAAACCTAAAGGAATGCGTTAGCGGCACATACTTGGTCGCAAGACTCGGGCAGGAAGGGTTCTTATGATAAAAGCTGCCGCCATCCGGGTTATAGTAAAGAATCATGTTGGGGTCAGGGGTGGCGGTGGGCACAATGGTTGCGGGAATAGGGGGTTGGGTAGCGTTCGGATCCGGAAGCACGCCAAGGGAGCTGATGGAGGCGGGGTCCACAAACCACTTGCCTTCTTCCTTACGCATTAATATTTGGAAACGGTGCCATTGCGGCTTATCCCCGTTGTTTCGGTCAATCAGAATATTTAAATTAACGGTACGGGCCTGGTCGCTGTCCGAACCGGATATTTCGAGAACCTCCCAATCGTTTGTTGAGCGGTTGGCCCTTAGATGGAACATGGCGGTGTCCGCAGAATTACGCTGTGTCGCAAGCCACGAGGGCAGGGAAGCGGCAGCCATACCGGTATAATCAACATTGCGCCAGGCGTTCAGGAAATTTTCAAGACTCTTAACAGCTTCGGTCACGGGTACCGGCGTTTGGGTAGGCGGAACAATTGGGTTGTTTTGTACAATATTTGCCTGGGTATTGATTTGATTGATGCTTGGCGCCTCGGAGATAGATGGGGCTTGCTGTTCAGGAAGCTTGGTCGGCTGAATAATCACGGCAAATACCGCAATCATCACCATAGCGATATGTATAACGGATAAGGTTGCCCGTGGATTGGGCGCAAAAGCGCTAAGAAGCCAAGTGATGATGAGGGTAAAAAGTGATAAGATTGAAAAAATCAGGAAAACCAGATTGTTTTGTAAAAATAAGCCGACCAAAAACATGAGCGGCAGAAAAATAAGCAGCATCATTTGCAGGGGAATAAAATTGCGTACACGCTCCGTCCGCTTGGTGGGGGCGGGCGCACGCTTTTTGGCTCGCATCTGAGCGGCTTTGATGTTGGCCATATCGGAACGGCCAAAGCGATTGCGCTTGTTGGTCATGAAAGTCCTTTCTGTAAAAAAGCACAGGTCGGTAAATACACAAATAAAACGGCAATGCCTCTATCTATTGTAACAAAAAAGAAAAAGGTTGGCAATGATTAGTCAACCTTTAACCCCGTTGTTACTATTCAGGCATGTTCTGTACAATAATGTTTTCTCTGCCGACAAGGTTAGACAACAGTGAAATATCATCTTCAATTCGCCGCTTGCGCATTTCTTTTTCGTCGGGTGGCAGGGAACAATGGGCGCGGAAACCGACGGGTTTACCCATAAGGTTTGAAAGTGCCTTTTCAATGGTTTGACGCTTATCATCACTATTAAGCATATTGCAAATAAAGTCATTGCCCACTTCCAGGCGGAGGAAGAAGGTTTCTTTTCGGTATCCGTCGTACCTGCCTTGGTTAATCAAGCTATGAAGACTCGGCTCTTGCTGTGCAAGCAGTTTGAGGAATTTGTTCCAAGCTTCTTCATGTTCCGGTTTTTTTGTTTTGCTATCAACCTTTGCTTCTTTTGAAACCTGCTTACTGTTGTCTGACAAAGGAAGGATACTAACTTGCTCACCTGTTTTTTGATTGGACCCGGCTTCATTTGCGGGAGGAGTTTCTTCAATCAGACTCTCATTTGCGGGCGATGGCGTTTCTTTTATCGTTTCCTCTGTGCTGCTGGCACTGTCAACCATCACTTTTTCTTTGCCCGGCTCATCTTTCAAAGTTATTGTTTCCATAATAATTTCTTCTTTGGGTGTAGGGGGAACTTTGCCGCGTTTGAGCGCTTCTTCAATTTTGGCAATTCTGGCAGAAAGTTGCAAGCCATCGTTTTCTTTTTTTTGTAGGCATGCACGCAGCGAAAATAAATCGAGCACCGCCCGAGGAGACTGAGCAAGGCGCGCCTGTTGTTCGGTACGAAGAGACAGATCAAGCAGGTAGCTTAGGTGCTGGAGGTTGGTTTTTTGCGCAAGCTGTTTTAATTGTTTTTCATCCTGCCCGGCAACCTTCGCGCCAAGCAGGGCGGCAATGAGATTACGGATACTGCGGGAAACATCGCGCAAAAATGCCAACATATCTTTGCCGGCTGCCATCAGTTCATCACATTTTTGAATGGCAAGGGCGGCGTCGCAATGAATCAGTGCACTTAAATAGTCGAATAGAAACTCCGCGTTTACGGCACCCAGCGCGTCACGTACCTGGTTTACATCCAGACGCTTTTGATCTCCAAGGGCGCTATCCATCAGGCTCCATGCGTCACGCATACTCCCTTCGGCATTAACGGCGATTAGCTCCAACGCTTCTTCATCGGCAGTTAAACCGTCAACCAAGGCAAGCTTCAGGTGTTCAGCAATCTCTTCACTGGTAATACGCCTAAAGTCAAAGCGCTGACAGCGGGATAAAATAGTTGCCGGCAATTTTTGGCTTTCGGTAGTCGCGAGAATAAAAATCATATACTCCGGCGGTTCTTCCAAGGTTTTAAGCAGGGCGTTGAAGGCAGCGTTTGACAGCATGTGTACTTCATCGATGATATATACTTTATACTTTTGGTTTTGTGGCGGATAATTCACCCGATCCAGCATTTCCCGTATTTCTTCGACCCTGGAATTGGATGCTGCGTCCATTTCAAATACATCAAGGGAGGCTTCTTTGAGAATGGTTTGACAGTTGATACATTCAAGGCAAGGGTTGCCGTGGTCGGGATTGGGACAATTGGCAGCCATTGCCATGATGCGGGCGGCGCTTGTTTTGCCGGTTCCACGGGTACCGCAAAAAAGGTAAGCATGACCAATTCGACCCGAAGCCACTTGATTGCGCAGGGTGCGAACGATGGCGTCTTGTCCAACCATTTGGCTGAAAGTAAGGGGACGGTATGCACGGTAAAGGGATTGAACCATAAATACTCCTTTGAATTTAGACTTCTTGATTGAAGCGGTGGAAGCCTTCGCCCAATGTTTCATGAGCGTCGGTGATAAACATAAACGCATCTTGGTCCATATCGTGAACCAAAGTTTTTAAGCGGGTGACTTCCATGCGTCCTACAACGCATAGCAACATTTTGAGGGGATTACCGGTATATCCGCCTTGGCCGTCAAGTAAAGTACAGCCACGTTCCATGGTGGTCATGATCTCATTAGCAATTTCTTTATATTTACTGGAAATCACATAGCAAACTTTATCGCTTTCAAGACCTGATAAGACCACGTCAATCGTACGCGCGGAAATGTAAACGGCCACCATTGCATAGAGAGCCGCTTCCATGCTGATGGTAAAAGCTGAAATAAGCACAACAATACCGTCAAACATAAACAGAAACATACTAACGGAAATATCAGCAAATCTATTGTGCAGCATTCTGGCGAGCATATCGCTGCCGCCGGTGGTGGCGCTACCTCGGAGGATAATGCCAAGACCAATGCCCGCAAGCACGCCGCCAAAGATGGAGGCCATGAGGGGATTTAGCGTTACGGGTTCGAGCGGCGAAAACAGGTCGATCGCCAGAGAGAAAATAATTGTTGCTACGAATGTACGAAAAACAAAACGCTTACCCATGGCTCGATAGCCCATTACAAACAGCGGAACGTTTAACGCAAGGCTGGTGATACCGACAGGAACTCCAAACAAATGATGCAGGATTGTTCCAAGACCGGTTACGCCGCCGGGGGCGATAGCGTTTGGTACAAGAAACAACGGATAAGATAACGCAGCCAATAAACAGCCAACGACAATTTTAGCATAGTCTTTGATTTGTCTACGAAAGGTAAGCGCACGATACCAAGCGAACATTGGTGTTCCCCCTGTACATTTAATATATCACACAGGTGCATTATATCACAGTTCATACTTGTTGGGTAGGTCTTTGGCCAGAAATAGGCGGTTGCAAGATGTGGTGGAGGATGATACAATTAATATATCAAAAGTATGCATTAGCATATGGAAGGAGTACCTATATGAAAACGAATATCACCGCAAAAAACATGGTTGTAACACCGGCGATTACCAACCGCATCGTCAGAAAAACCGAAACGATGAGTCGTTATCTCAAGCCGGATACAGAGATGTTTGTGCGCTTGGAAAAAAAGAAAAATCGGCGCGTGGTTGAAATTACCGTACCGCTTCAGGGCGTGACTTTACGTGCCGAAGCCACCAGTGACGATAACCTTTTTATGGGCATTGATAAGGCCTTAGCCAAACTGGAAAAGCAAATTTTAAAACACCGCACCAAACTTGCCCGTAGATTGCGTGAAGATGCCAATGTCACTGAAATTCCGGAATTTATTGAAACTTTGGGGGAAGAAGAAAAAGCGGAACGCAAGGTCGTGCGCAACAAAACTTACACGGTGCGCCCCATGTCGCTTGAAGATGCCATCCTCCAGATGGAAATGTTAGGGCACACATTTTTTGTTTATATCGATATGGATACTGAGCGTACACATGTTCTCTATTTGCGGCATGATGGTCAGCTTGGTTTGCTGGAACCGGAAGTTTAAGATTTTTAAAAGAGGCGCCGTTGGGCGCTTCTCAGACTGTAGACAAAGTCCCAACCATTCGCGTTGGGACTTTGTTCAATGAAACCTGCAAAATCCCTTAAAAGTCAAGATCAAATCGAGGTTATATGGTATAATATAGATACAAAAACTCGAGGTA
>DUQF01000028.1 GCA_012837965.1 Clostridiales bacterium
ACAAAACAGAATGTTTGAAGAACTGCCTAATTGGGGCGATGCGATTGTTTGGTCGGAACTACATCATTCAACTACTTTTTACACTCCTTGGAACTAACTTTCCAGACACACTTTTTGCCTATAACCCTAATAAGCGTAGAGATTGATAAAGATGATTGGAGACAGATTCATTACGGACTGTCTTTTTTTGTGTGGCGTTTCCCGGTCACATAAGAAAGAAGTCTATCTTGGATGTAATGAAAAAGGGCGCTTGGAGGTAACCCATCTAAAGTAGCGGAATTCATGTATTCACTAATCAGCTCTGTAGGTAACTAATTTGAATGTTGTTAAGAAAAAATGGAGGTGTGCGCCAAAAGGTATAGGAGACTGCGTATTTTGTCCGGCGCAGCAGACAAAGTGCGGGAACACTGTGTTTGAGATAACGGATACTGTTGTCTGACTGAGGCAAGGGTTGGCCGAAGCAGAGGACACTATTTGTCCGCTTAGTATGCGGATACTTCTAAAGAGAATAACCCAAACAGGGAAAGGTACTTGCTGAGGGAGCTCTTGGCAGGTGTATGAGAGTCATCAGGCTATGAATGTCGAATGTCGGGTGTAACGGGACAGCTTGCTGGCACGGTACAGCCGGGATTCGTTGCTGTGTATGAGAAAATCCGTTATACAAATATGTATTTCAGTTTCTGATTACATGAAAATCAGACATTCATAATCATGATATTTCATCGTTCTGAGCAAAAATCAGCGTGTATTCATGTGATAGAGAGTCTCTTGTCCGGGGAGACATTGCCCGCTACCTTGCGATGACGGAGGTTAGCATGGCCGATCTAGGAAAAGCTCTAAGTCTTTCAAAAACCACCATGTATTCACGATATAAAAACCCCTCCAGCTTTACGCTGGGGGAGCTTAGGACGCTGGAGCATTTGTTTCAAAAGTTTTTCGGCAATAAATAGCGTGTGTTTATTTATCTGTTTAGGGCGGTCAAATCTTTCGTTGGTAATATACTGCCTTGCCCTCTATTACAAACGTTGTTTGGGTAGAGATACTGTCAATTTCCATTGTGCCATCAGTAATATTGATAGTTATCGGGGAGTGATGATGATTGGCGGGCACAAGCAAGTAGCCGTTGCTCTGAGGATGGATATATCTGATGAGCAACTGATTGCCAACACGCACCGAGACGATATCTCCCTTTTGAATCTCTTCAGCAGGGGAAAACCAGACGGTATCTCCCGGATACAAAAAGGGAATCATCGAATCATCCGTTACCAATAAACTATATGTCGTTTCACCAATTAAAGGTTTAGGGAGGGGTGCTACATTGACTTCGGCGCTATTGAGGCTGTGCAGCATTCCAACGGATAACTCCAAAGCTTCAGCCAGCAGGGCAATCTTTTCTGAACTGATCTTTTTTGTTATGCCGCTTTCCCAACGATGTATGGTCGCACGGCTGACACCAACGATTTGGGCAACTTGTTCCATTGTCATCCCCAGTTGTTGCCTTTTGTCTCTTAGAAGGTCACTAAGGTGCATTTTTGTCCTCTTTCTTATACATTTCACCTTTAGCGGAATGCAACTTAAAGCTAATATTCTTAGTAAGATTATCCCATATCTGGAGTTTGATGTCAAAACCTTAATGGTTTAACAACATGTTTTTTTAACTCTGTCTTGAACCAGCTGTTACGCTATGTTACAATAATAGTGGAACAAACGGGATTATTGTTTTATAAAAGGCTTGAGCGTCTTTTTAGGAGTATATACGATAAGCCCGCATCGTATTGTTATCAGAATCTGACATAATTTAAATATACCTGAGGACTTAGAAAAAGGAAGGAGGTGAGCGCAGCATGGCAAAACCAATTAAAACAAAAGCTGGTACTTGGCGGATTCAGGTTTTTATGGGATATGATGCCGATGGAAAACGGGTGTACTTCAAAGAAACTCTATCAACTTATAAAGAAGCATCTCAGTTAATCGCAATAAAAGAGCTGGAACGCAAATCAAGCAGTGGAGTTTGTAGCAATATAACAGTTGAGGCAGCCATTAAAAAGTATATCGATTCTGTAGATGCTGTGCTTTCTCCATCCACTATTGCTGGCTACGCTCAGCTTGCAAGAAATGCTTATGGCCCTATTAACGCGATTAAGCTTCCTTCCCTAAGCACAGCGGATGTCCAGCGTTGCATCAATATCTATGCCAAAACCCATAGCCCAAAAACAGTTTCCAATGCTTACGGATTGTTGCACCGTGCCTTGGGGTTTTCTGGAAAGCGGGATATTTACAAGATTACTTTGCCCCAGAAATATAAGCCCTCTATCACAATTCCAACTGACGAGCAGCTAATTACCCTGATTGAACTGACTGAGCATCCGGGAATGCGGCAAGCTATTTTGCTCGCTGCTTTTGCTGGCTTGCGGCGTTCTGAAATTGCTGCATTGAAATGGGATAGTATTGATTTTCAAAATTCTACCGTTACTATTTTAGAAGCAATTGTCAAAGGAAAGGATAGGAAGCTTTATGCAAAAGGAACAAAGACTGATTCATCACAGCGTACAGTTTTGGTTGGTCCTGAAATTATGAAAGGTTTTGCTGATCTCAAAGATTTAGGCATGGAACAGCCTATAGGCTTGACCCCTGATGCCATTACCAGACGTTTTGAGCGCACATGCAAGAAGGCAGGTTTTGTGGGTCTTACTTTTCATGGTTTGCGGCATTATCAAGCTTCAGTGATGATGGCCGAAGGCATCCCCGATAAGTACGCTATGGAGCGCATGGGACATGCCACAACCAATATGTTGAAAAATGTTTATCAGCATACGATGTCTGATATGCAACACAAGCTATCTACGAAACTGAATGAAAATATCTCCAACCGAATTGCACAAGCGACTCAAAACAATGCTG
Source organism: Clostridiales bacterium (assembly GCA_012837965.1). Classification (GTDB taxonomy): domain Bacteria; phylum Bacillota; class Clostridia; order Christensenellales; family Aristaeellaceae; genus DTU024. The sequence continues at coordinate 2,902 of DUQF01000028.1, forward strand.
AACAGTATGAGCAGTTGTCTTTCTTTAGTGAGACTCATTAGATGTGTGTAGAAAAACTTGTTTTTACGACTCAATACCGGGTCGTTTTTCATTTTCAAAATTGGTGCATAATTGGTGCATGGGGTTCCAAAACAGGGGAAATCAGACCAATTTACCGAACTGCTGTTCAATATTCCGAACTCGAAAAACCCTTATGGTATATAACAAAACGGGGAGGCCATGTAAATTATGGCCTCCCAGATTGGTGGAGGTGAGGGGAATCGAACCCCTGTCCGAGAACACGCCAACACCGTTTTCTACGAGCGTAGCCTATCTATTACGATTCCCCCGCCCAAGCGCCGAGTGGCAGGCTCTTGGGGTCGGTAGCTTCATCGTTCGGGTACATCGCAAAGCTTAGATGCACCAGTTCCTCACATTATTGACGCCGATTGTCTTAAGCCGTGAGCGCTCAAGGTCGACGTTCGGGCCTTAGGCCGCGAAAGCGTAATTCTGATTGTTGTCAGTTACTTTTATTTCCCCGTTTTAACGTGGCCAGGGTCCACGGCTCGCTTACAGTGCCTCGTCCATCCCCGTCGAAACCAGTGCACCCCCATATTGGCGGAAAGTGGGTTAGCCCGAATGCTGGCGCAAAGCCCTGTCCATATCTCTTTGGGCATCACGTTTGGCCATATCTTGGCGCTTGTCGTGCTGTCGTTTACCCACACAGACGCCCAGTTCCATTTTCATTCGCCCATTTTTGAGGTAAATCTGAAGGGGAATGAGGGTGTAGCCCTTTTGCATGACCGCTGCTTGCAGCTTGCGAATCTCGCTTTTGTGAAGCAAAAGACGCTTGGGACGAAGGGGGTCAGTGTTGAAGTAGCTGCCTTGTTCATAGGGACTAATGTGCATGGAGTAAACAAACACTTCGCCGTCTTTAACCTGGGCATAGCTTTCTTGCAGATTTACTCGCCCAAGGCGCATGGATTTAACTTCCGTGCCCTTCAGCTCAATGCCCGCTTCGTAGGTGCTTTCCACGAAATAGTCGTGCCTGGCACGGCGGTTTTGCGCAACCGGCTTTCTGCCTGAGCGTTTTGCCATAGTGCCTCCTTTCTACTCGTAAATCATACCATATTTTAAGGATTTTTAACAGTTTTCACACGATAGTCGGGACTTTTTCCATAGAAAAACATACATTGCTGCAAAAAACCGGCCATATGTGGGTATTTTTCTTCAGGGAAGCGTCCGCCATATTCCTGCTCTTCCACCCGCATAATCCATACGTCACGGGGGAAGGCTTCCATGTTGTGGTAAGCAAATAAAGAAACACAGGAGGCAACTTTGACACCTACGCCGGGAAAGTGGCACAATTCTTGTACCAAGTCTTGATGATTTAACTGATACAAGGCGTTTAAGTTCACCTCGCCCGAAGCTACCATTTGAGCGGTTTTTTGAATGTAAGCCGCCCGATAGCCGACAGCGCAATCCTGTAGGCATTGAAGGTTAGCATTTGCAAGTGCCTTGGGGGTGGGAAACAGGTACCTACTACCCAGTTTTTCACCGAAGCGATCCGCAAGCTTTTCCACACAAATGCGAATGGCTTTGATGCTTTTGCGCTGGCTGATAATAAAAGAAATGAGCGTTTCAAAAGGCTCTTGGTTAAGGATGCACAATCCCTTGGAGTAGGCACAGGCCGTTTGCAGGAAAACATCATCAGGATCTACAGAAGCAAGGATGGCGGGATAATCGGTTTTTAAATCAAAGTAGTGTTTCCAAAAGGCTTGGTCGTTATCGCCTTTGACAACAATGGAGTCGCCCTCGTGACAGACAAGAACATGACGACCGCTGGCGATAATTTCAAAACCTTTACCACTTGGCGTCATGCGGAAGCACTGGCCGCTGTCGGCAATTTTGGCAAGGTTTAGGTATCGTCCGTCAAGCTTCATGGTGGGCTTCACTTTTGGTAGGCAGTAGCCGCCGCCAGCGTCCACGGCGGTAGAAATACACGTTTACCAAAGCGCCTGTGACCCAGCTGATAACCATGGAAACATAGACCATTAAGGGCTCGCCCAGCGGATTTTCCGATGTTTTTGATAGGCCTACCAAGGCATAGGCAAGCGTTGTGCGTACTAAAATAGCGGTAAAAAGCGAAATGCCCATGGGGGTTACGGTGTCGCCAGCTCCTCGCATTACACCCGACATGGTTTGGGTAAGACCCATGGCTAAGTAGCCGGGCACTAAAATGTACATAATGCTCATGCCCCAGTCGATGACTTCCTGCGTTTTGGTAAAGATACCAAGCATCCTGCGGCCAAACAGGAGAATGGCGCAGGTTAACACAACAGACGTGGAAAAAGCCAGCTTAGCGCCTTGTACGGCGCCTTGATGTAGCCTATCGTACTTTTTAGCGCCTACATTTTGCCCGATGAAGGTAGTCATGGCGCTGCCAAAGGAAAAGCTTGGCAGCATGGTAAAGCCATCTACCCGTTTGACAATGCCGGTGGTAGCAAGGAACATGGGACCAAAGCTGTTTTCAAGGCGTTGAATCAGCAACATAGCAAGGGAAAAGGCTGCCTGCGTAATACCGGTGGGCAAACCCAGTTTAATCATGTCAAGGGTGGTTTTTTTGTTGAGGCGAAGGGTTTTTCGGTTAATATCAAACAGCAAAGACATGTTTTTTAGCTTGATGAAACAAAGCACGGCGGAAACGCCTTGTGACAGGATGGTAGCAAGCGCCACGCCTGCCACTTTCATATCAAACCGAATGACAAACCAGAGATCCAGCACAACGTTCAAGAGAGCGGCAATAATCAGGAAGCCAAGGGCGGAGAGTGAATCGCCCAAGCCCCGTAAAATGCCAGAGAGCATATTGTAAAACATGGCGCCTGAAACGCCGGCAAGGTAAATATTCAGGTATTGACTGGTCCATTTGATGATATCGGTGGGTGTGTTAAGTAAATCTAATAGCACCGGCACAAGAGGGATGCCAACGCCCATGATAATAAGCGAACTAATCAAGGTAAGGGTGAGGCAGTTGCCAATGACAAGCGACAAGTTTTTTCGGTCTTTTGCGCCATAGCGCTGTGATACACGGATACCTGTACCGGTTGCTATGCCCACCATGAGCGCCAAAAGCAGGTTGATAATGGGCATGCTGGATGTTACTGCCGCAACGGCGTCATCCCCTACATATTGGCCGACAATGGCGGTGTCAACGGCGTTATACAGCTGTTGTACCAAGTTTCCAAGCAGCAAGGGGACGGCGAACATGAGAATGTTTTTCCAGGGGCTGCCTACCGTCATGTCTCGAGGGGCGAAAAGGGCTTTTAGTTTTTGCATGCATTTATCCTTTCGTTAGATAGGCAACATTATATCAAAGGATACAGAGGGGAGCAACTAAAGAACATAAAAAGAGAACCGCCGGAACGGTTCTCTTTTGTGTGTTGATTAAAGCTGCTTTAGGCGGAGATATACTCTGCGGATTATTTCTCCGATTCCTTTTCTTCGGCTTCGGGGGCTTGTTCTTCTACAGGCTCCTCAACAACCTCCTCAGCCGGTTCCTCGACAGGTTCTTCAGCAGGCTCTTCCGCCGGTTCCTCGACAGGCTCTTTGGCCGGCTCCTCAACAACCTCCTCCGCCGGTTCCTCGACAGGTTCTTCAACTTGTTCTTCAGTCGGTTCTTCAACAGGCTCTTCCGCCGGTTCCTCAACAACCTCCTCAGTCGGTTCTTCAACCTGTTCTTTAACGGGAGTTTCAACTTCTTCACCCTGCTCTTCTACAGGCTCTTCTTCCAAATCATCGCCGGGGATAAATGTGGAATAATCAAAGCTGGGGTCTTCCATCGCTTCACGGATGGACAGGCTAATGCGTTTGGCATCGGGGTCGACGTTCAGCACCTTGACGGCAACTTCCTGACCGGGCTTTAGTACGTCTTCCACCTTGTTGATGCGGTTGACAGAAACTTGTGAAATATGGCATAGACCGTCAACGCCGGGCTCAAGCTCGATGAATGCGCCAAAGGGACGAATGCGAACGACCTTGCGCACCAAAATGCTGCCGACGGGGTACTTTTCTTCCACATCATCCCAGGGAGTGGGCTGCAACTGTTTGTAGCCAAGGCTGATACGCTCACGCTCGGGATCAAGCGCCAGAACCAAAACATCTACTTCCTGATTCTCTTTGAATACATCCCTTGGAGAAACATTGCGGTTCCAAGAAATATCAGTAATGTGAATAAGTCCATCCACACCGCCCAAATCAACAAAGGCGCCAAAGTTGGTGAAGCGGCGGACGATGCCCTTGACTACGTCACCCTCGGCCAGGCGCGCCCAAACTTCGGCCTTGGCCTTGGCTTTTTCTTCTTCCAAAACCAGTTTGCGGCTTGCAACCAAACGCTTTTTGTCGTTGTCCAGCTCAATAATTTTGAGTTTCAGGGTCTGGCCGACAAACTGACCGACATTTTCCACATAATGGCGGGCAAGGTGGCTGGCCGGAATAAAGGTACGTACGTTACTAATAAAGGCGATCAGGCCGCCCTTAACGGCTTGCTTACCAATACCCTCAACATATTCGCCGGTTTCATACTTTTCGACAAGCTCTGCCCACAGTTTTTTGTTGACAATGTTACGCTGGGAGAGGATTACGTTGCCCTCGCCGTCGTTCAGTCTGATGATTTCTACTTCGATGGTATCACCTACTTGGACGTCTTCGTCAACCATATCACTCTTTTTCAAAAGACCGTCAGCCTTATAGTCGATATTGACACTGATCTCGTCTTCGCCAACCAAGACAACTTTGCCTTCAAGAGTTTGTCCGGTACGGATGCGCTCAAAGTTGCTCACGGCCTCTTGGAGCATGTGCATATCGCCCTTGGGCGCTTGCTCCTTGGGTTCCTGAGCTTCTTCTTGGATGGGTTCTCCCTGAACCGCTTCCTCTTGAATTACTTCTTCTTGAATTACTTCTTCTTGAATTACTTCTTCTTGAATCGCTTCTTCCTGGACGGGTTCTTCTTCAGCGGCTTCTTTCTGAATTGCTTCCTCTTGGACCGCTTCAACCGGAACCGCTTCTTCTTGGGCAGTTTCTTCTTGAATAGCCTCTTGCTGAACGGGCTCCTGAGCCTGCTCCTCGACGCTTTCAGGCGTCATCTGATCGATTTTCTCGATGTCGTTCATGGTGATTACAACCTCCTTAAGTGACCAATCCGGTGTGGATGCGCCGGCGGTTATTCCTATTTTAACCCCTGAGGGTCTGCAGTGAGACGGGAGATCCGCCGCACGTTCCACCAAAATGGTGTTTGGGCACCAACTTAGGCAAGTTTCAAACAGTTTGCGGGTGTTGGCGCTATTTTTGCCGCCGACAACGATCATCCTATCGCTTCTTGTGGCAAGTTCCCTGGCTTCTTCCTGCCTTACCTTGGTTGCCGAGCAAATGGTGTTGGATACAAGTATGCCTGGGAAACGTAGCTTTAAATGTTCGACCAGTCGCTTGAACGTTTCAAGCCGGAAGGTTGTTTGGCTCACGACCAAAGCATCCTTACAGGAGGGGGGGAGGGCATTTACATCTTTGATATTTTCCACAAAGTGGACTTGCCCTTTGCACCAGCCGGCTGTACCGATAACTTCGGGATGTCTCCTGTCGCCAATCAGGACGATGGGCAGCCCGTCTTTGGAATAGTTTTCGACCGTTTCATGCAGACGCTTGACAAACGGGCATGTACAATCGATAACTTCAAGCGCAAGCCCTAAGGCTTCGTTGTAGACTGCCTCGGTTACCCCATGGCTGCGGATAATCAGAACGCAGCCTTTGGCATCTTTGGGTTGTTCAACGGCGATGAGACCCTCTTTTTCCAATGCTTTGACAGCATCGGGATTATTGATTAGGGGACCGAGCGAGCGGCAGGCAAGATTTTTTTGCCTGCAGACCCGCGCCGTTTCAAGCGCTTGATTGACTGCGCTGCGCACACCTGAGCAAAAGCCTGCGTGCTTGGCGACCTCAATCGACAATCTTACCCTCCCAAAATACACCAAAATCGAAAATTCGTCAAGGAAAAATGCACAAAAACTTCATTTTTTGCTTTGTTCGTGCTGGGTTTTCATTTGATGCGATGCTTCAAGGATGCGGTTGTTCAGTTCAAGGCAGGTATCCTTGTTGACGCCGCTTGCCGCAAGCTCAGTTGTATCAATAAATTCGCCCACATAAATATCGGTCACACGTAGGGGGCGCAGCTTGCCCGTGATGTAAATGGGCAAGATCTTGACCTTGCTTTGTAAAGCAATCAGGGCGGCGCCGGTGTACATTTCTTCCATCATGACTTCTTTTTTACGGGTACCTTCGGGAAAAATGCACAGGACATGACCCTGCTTTAAAGTTCTTAGGCAAGCCCGCATGGCTACCATATCGGTTGAGTGACGCACCACGGGAATCATGTGCAATTTATCAACAATCCAGCGTAAAATCCGGTTGTTTCGCAGGCTGCTTTTTCCCAGAAAGCGGATTTCATACTTCTTGGTAGCGACAGCGATGGCAATGGGATCCAGCAAGGTCATATGATTGGCGACAATCATGAAGGGGGCATCCATTGAAAGCCTTTCTTTGCCATGTACCCGGAAAGGGTAGAAAAAAAGAGCTAATATTCTCAAAACGACCCGCGCAAAAGTATAAAATGGGGTTTTAGGAGGGTTGGTTTTATTGTTTTCCATAGGTATCCTCAACAATTTGTAGAATAAGATTTAGGGTTTCTTCAAACGTTAGATGGTCAGTGTTAATAAGCACTGCGTCCTCCGCTTTTTTAAGGGGGTCAACTTCTCGCTTAGTATCTTGTTCGTCACGGGCTATGAGGCGGGTGAGAACTTCCTTGCCTTGAGGGCTGCCGGGGTCAATCCCGATTTGTTTGCAGCGCCTGTATGCACGTACCTCTGGCGAAGCTTCCAAGAAGATTTTGGCTTTAGCATCCGGCAGAACCACTGTGCCAATATCCCGCCCATCCATCACCAAGGGGATTTGGCGGGCTATTTCCTGCTGGCACTTAACCAAGTACCTACGTACCTGCTTGTAACGGGATACAGTGGAAGCGGCAAGGCCCACTTTCTCATCCCGTAAACGGTGATTTACATCTTGGCCGTTTAAAAGCGTCACTTGCTGGTTGTTTTCGTGTTTCACATCAACAATACAATCGCCATTTTCAATAAGCTTGACCACAGCGTTTTCATCGCTGGGTTCAATGCCTTTTCGCAGAGCGCATAGCCCCACAGCCCGATACATGGCACCTGTGTCGATATGAAGGATGCCCAGGCGCTGTGCCAAGGCATCCGATAGGGTTGATTTTCCGGCGCCCGAAGCGCCGTCAATGGCAATGGTTATCATTTGATCATGGACTGCGTTATGTCCCAGCCTGCCAAAATGGCGTTTTGGTGAGCAACGGCATAAGGGCCGGTCTTTTCGGCATCGCTCATTTCCCTTGGGAAGTGAATGCAGATATGACCTTGCAGGTTGTTATTGGGATTGTGGTCTACTTCATGCCCACGGGAGTGGGTAGAAGCCATATATACCCTGCCGTCGCTGAAAATGACCCAGACGGGACGGGGCGTCCAGTTATCTTTGCCAAGGGCGGCTTCCATTGTGGCCGTATCTTCTGCGGTGATGGGCTCACCATCGGCATGGGCGCCGTTTGAAAAGATATTAACATTGTAGTGTTTGCCCGACATAAAATCATAGATGATTACGCGAGGCATGGACCTTGCACGGGACTTCACTTCGGTACTCCACATGGCAAAACGTACTTCACTTGCTTTTGGGGCGGTAAAACCCTGGGGGGTGGGGGCAACGGTTATGCTGCCCGCTGTAATGTCACCTGGAATAATCAGGGGTGAAGCGCTGTTGCCAATGGCATTTGATGAATTGAGTTTGGCCCAAGTAAGGGTACCCACGACGCTGTCGGCGGTCAAGCTGTTTCTCTTTTGAAAGCTTGAAACTGCAAGGGCGGTGGATGGGCCGAAAATACCGTCAATACCACCTTTTAGGTAGCCTAAGCGATAGAGTATCTGCTGCAATTGCTTGACATCTTGGCCTCTGTCCCCAATACGCATGGTGCGATTAATATTACCCGATTGCGACAGGCCAGGTTGCACTGGCAGGTTACCGGGCGCGTTTGCGCCATAGAGGGCGTTAAAAGTTTGCTGGCCTGCAATACCGTCTGCCTTGAGTTTGGCTGCTTTTTGGAAAGCGGTAACGGCACGGGCGGTTTGTGTTCCGTAGATGCCGTCGGCTGTGCCGGAAAGGTAATTTAAGGCAATGAGGCGGGCTTGAAGGGCTTTGACCGCTTCACCCGTTGAACCAATGCGCAGCGACTGGCCGGGCGCCGGTGTTGCTGTGGCGGCAGGCGTGTCGCTTTTTAGGCTCTGCCAGCCTGACGGCACGCCGTCTGCAGCGCCGATAGCCGTATCCCGATAAAGGGCACGCTGGGTATTCAGATCGGCGATACCTGAAGAAGTGAGTCCATTGTTACGCTGGAAAGCCCGGACGGCTTCGATATCGCTGTTTGAATAAACGCCGTCAACAATGGCTTGGGTGTAGCCAAGAGCAATGAGCCTGGTTTCCAGCTTGGTTACCGCTAAGCCACGGGTACCCTTGGTCATGACGATAACGTTGTTTTCGTTGAGCTCAAAATAATAGTCGCCGGATTCTCCTGGAGAGGGTGTTGCCAAAATTGTATTGAGTGATAACCAAGTGAAGGAATCCATTTTGCCCGTCTGGCGAATGGAGTGCGCCTTCTGATAGGCTTTGACGGCGTTTGCTGTTTTGCGGCCATAGATGCCATCAACAGCGCCAGTATAGTAGCCAAGGGCAGCCAAGGTGGTTTGTAGGCTTTTAACTTGTGCGCCCTTGTCGCCGATGCTCATGTCAGGATTTTCAATGGGTGGAAGAATAGCAAGGGATATTTTGCGCCCTTGGGCGTTTCTGGGTTTTCCCTCATACAGCAATTGCTGCATTTCAGGCAAGGCAATACCCGTTGCTTTATAACCGTTTTTGTTTTGAAAGTTTTGAACGGCTTGGGCAGTGACTGAACCAAACAGCCCGTCGATTTTATCGGAATAGAAGTTGAGTTCTTTTAAGGCTTCTTGTAGGGTGCTAACCTTAAAGCCAGAAGCGCCTTGGGCAAGGGTTTCATATCGTACCCGTGCGCTTGAATCTATTTCAAAGCTTTTGCCTGGCAAATAAATTTCGGGAATGTTTATATACTGCGCCATAACATAGCCGGTACGGGTGCCATATTCGACTTTTAACCACTGGTCGTTGGTAACGGACAGTACGTTAATGCTTGCTCCACGGGGGATGGTAACAAGCCTTGTTGAGCGAATGCTGGCTCTGGTACGCAGGTTAACCGGGTCGCTTGCTGTGGTGATATAGGGATAAGTCGCCTCTTGTTTTTTAGTTTCTTTTTGTTGTTTGATTTGATCGGGGGATAGGGTCACGGTGACCGCGGGCTGTTGTTTGGGCGCATCGGTTGCAAGGGGCAAAGCATTGCCAAGCGCAAGCGCTTCACGGGTTTTCGCGCCGACAATGCCATCAGCCTTGATATGATGAGCACGCTGAAGCGCCTTGACGGCATTGACTGTGGCGAGGCCGAATACGCCATCCGCGGCGCCCTTATAATAACCAAGCTCCTTTAAACGGTTTTGGATAGTTTTTACCTGAGTACCCCTGTCATCGCGGCGAACATTCACTTGGGCAACAGCGCCGATGGTTTTGACATACATGCGTTTTCCACGGCTGTTCAAGACGCTTTTTTCAAAGAGTGTCTGTTGAGTCTTGGGGTCCGCTGTGCCGCTTTCGGGCAGTTCATTGCTTTTTTGGAAGGCTGCAACAGCGTTTTTGGTTTGTACGCCATACTTGCCATCCACTTTACCGGATAAAAAACCCAGCTCTTTTAAGGCGTTTTGCAAATCCTCAACGGCGTCGCCGCTGTCTTCCTGTTCTAAGAGAGGATAGGAAGTGGCGGTTTTTATATCGTATGGAAGGGCAAAGCCATCTGTATTCGAGGGGTTGTAGTTATCGGACACGGCGCTTTGAATTACATAACCGATTCTGCCGTCATAGGCGGCGATATAAAAGTCATCCTTTTCCCCGGTTACCTGTACCGCTGAGCCGGCAGGCAGTTGCACCACAACGTTGGCCTTGTTAGAAGCATTTGCGCGCAAAGCCGTGCTTTTGATTATATAGCCAACAAAGGGAAAGGGATTTGCCCCAAGGGACGGGACAGGTAAAAGAAGCGCGAAAACGCACATCAGTGCGAGTAAGCGCTTAATCAATCGCTGCGCCATGACGGGAACCTCCATCAAATCATTTGATTTATTATAGGATGTACGGCAAAAAATGTCAAGAAAAATAACAGAATTTTTATAAAACCGTAACAATACCCCGACTGCTTGTTGTCGGGGTATTGAAAAAATTAGTCATCCGCTCTTCGATTCATATAATCTCTGGTGATGCGAAGGAAAAAAGTGTCGCCCTCCAGCTTTTGACCAAAGGCATCTTTTCCGTTTTTAAGGTGACGCACAAGGCAGATGCTGTCTTCGCCCTGCGCGGAAAGTGAGAGGAAGCCTGTTTTCAGCACGGGATTTTCATGCCGTTTTTGCACCAAATCCCGGGTAAATTCGTGCAATTCCTTGTCGATATTGTCCCAAGGGAAGGTCGCCCTGTTAAAGGGGTCTGCAGCGCCTTCCATGCCGGCCTCATCACCATAATATATGGCAGGCAACCCGGGTAAACTGAAGATAATTTGCAACATTTTTTTGAGTCTGCTTTTACCAAGAGCTTTTGCCTTGGCGGACAGCTTCATCTTGCCCCTTTCCTTCCAGGGGATGGAGGTGTATTCATAATCGGAAAGCACGTTGAGGATTCGGGCGCGGTCGTGGCTGCCGGGCAGGTTCATCAAAGAGTAAAAGAAGGTGGTGGGGTAGTTTTCCTGTAAGGAATTAATAATCCTGACCAGCTTTGCCGCATTGATGCGGCCTACAAAAAAGTTAATGAGGGCGTCCCGAAGGGGATAGTTCATCACCGAATCCACCGTTGTACCAAGGCAGTAGGAGCGCAGGTGCCCATAGGCTATCTTGCGGCTTGCGTCCTCCCATACTTCACCGATAATGGCTGCATCGCTCTTTTCCGTTTTGCTGGCGGTGCGGATATTTTCAAGGAAGTGCATGGGTAGCTCATCCGCCACATCCAGGCGCCAGCCGCTGATACCACGATGGAGCCAGGTGCGCACCACGCCTTTTTCCCCATTGATAAACTGGTTATAGTGAGGGTTGTTTTTGTTAACTTCCGGCAGCGTCGGGATATTCCACCAGCAGGCGTAGTCGTCGGGGAAGCGGCGGAATTGGTACCAAGCGTAATAGGGTGAAGACTTGCCTTGATAGGCGCCGTTGCCGCCGTAGTTGCCGTATCGGTCAAAGTAGAGGCTGTCTTCACCGGTGTGAGAAAAAACGCCGTCTAAAATTACACGGATGCCTCGGGCCTTGGCATCCTTGCACAGGCGCTTCAAGTCGTCGTTGGTACCAAGCAGGGGATCCACCCGCATATAATCGCCCGTATCATAGCGGTGATTGCTTCTTGCTTTAAAAATAGGGTTCAGGTATAAAACCGTGATACCCAAATCTTCTAAATAATCAAGCTTTTGACGGATGCCTTCCAGCGTACCGCCAAAAAAATCGAATGCCTGATTGTCACCGCTGCGAGGATCGGGGGTTACGGATGGTATATCCGACCAGTTTTCATGCAGATAAATATCCGTCCGGTTGCTGGTGGGCAATTTCTCCCGATGGAATCGGTCGGGGAATATTTGATACATGACCCCTTCCCTTAGCCATTTGGGCGTTTTGAAGGCGGGGTCATATACTGTAATTTGGAAGGAGGGAGGACGGTTTTCGGAAACACTGCCTTCGCCTCCTAATTCGTCCATGGCGTTGCCGTAATAGAGCTTGCGGTCATCCTGCGTGGTGATTAAAAAATCGTACCACCAAACGAGAGGACGCTCAGGCGCAGAAACCTTGGCTTCGTACTTGCCAAAACCCATGTATTCCATGGATATATAAGTGCTGACGCCTTGCCAAAGGCGCAACTGCACTTTTTTTAAGGCCTGGGACGAATAAAAGCATAAGGTTATGGGCGTGTTGCATGGGACCGCCCCAAAGGGTTGGCGGCAGTTTAAATCACGGGAGTTGTGGTAAAAGCGCATCGGGTTCCTTTCAGTGGTGACTTATTTCAATGAGCGACTGCTCTCTTGGTAATACTTACACAGGTCTTGAAGGGGGCAGTCGGTACATTTTGGCGTGGGCGCCTTGCATAGCCTGCGTCCGTGCAGAATCAGCCGGTGGTGGCATTCGATCCAATCTTCCTTAGACACATTTTGCTCAAGTTGCCTCTCGGTTTCACGAACGTTTTTGGCGTCCACAAGGCCAAGACGGTTGCTTACCCGAAAAACGTGGGTATCCACAGCAAAGGCGGGGATATTAAAGGCGTTTGCCCGAACCACGTTGGCGGTTTTCCGCCCAACGCCGGGCAAACTCATTAAATCTTCCATGGAAGAGGGCACCTGTCCATCAAAGTCACTGACAAGTTTTCGAGCTGTTTCAACCAAATGCGTGGCCTTGGAGTGAAAACCGCAGCTTTTGACATAGGGCAGAATCTCTTCCGGAGTGGCCTTGGCCATCTTTTCTGCCGTGGGGTAATCACGAAACAGGGCAGGGGTGGCCTTGTTGACTTGCTTGTCGGTAGATTGGGCAGACAGGATGGTGGCCACCAAGGTTTCAAAGGGATTGCTAAAATGAAGTTCGGATCTTGGGGCAGGGTACATTTCTTTAAGGATTGCAAGCACCTTGGAGATATCTGTTTTCCAAATTTGTTTTTTCATCAGTCGTTTACCACAAAGCTTTGTTGAAACAGGAAGTCGGCAAGCAATTCCCGGTTGATTTCAAAATCGAGCAGCTGACCGGCCCCTCCATAGTATTCATAGGGGTGTACCGTGCCGTCATATGGCAGGCGGTTGGTTTCAAGGGGCGAATGCCGCAGGTTCCAAATGGTATTAAAAGCCTCCAAAGCATCGGTTACGGTTAGGTTGGTGTCCAAGGTGTTGGAAAGAATAGCGTCCAGCAGCTTTTCGGCTTCTTCGTAGCTGATGTCACGCAGGCTGTCTGCCAGTTGACTTAACACATAGCGGGTGCGGAAAGTGCGCCCGAAGTCTTGCGTTTCGCCGTTTGAAGCGCGCACCTTGCGCATACGCATATAGATGACGGCGGCATGACCTGTGAAGTAATAGTCGCCGCCATAGGTCATGGAAGGTGTTGTGCTGGAGGATGAAATGGCATAGTTTTTTAGGTACGAAGCTTCGGCGTTGGTTACATTGAGCTTAACACCGCCAGCGGCGTCCACAATGGCCTGCACCTGCCCCCAGTCCATTAGAATGTATTTGTCGATCTGAATGCCAAAATGGCGATTGATGGTGTCTATTAAGCCTTGCACCCCGAATTTTTTCACAATATGGGTAAGCCTACCGGGTTTTCCATCAGGGTAGATGACCAGCATATCGCGAATAAAGCTGGTAATCATGAGCCTGCCGGTGGCTTCATCTACGGAAAAAAGTACCATGCCGTCAGAGTTGCTCAGATTATGTAATTTGGCGTTCCAAGAATCCATGCACAGTAAAAGATAGTGATGCATGCCTTCGGGTGTCGCGGGAATCTGTTCAGGGCTTAAAACACTGATTTTGTTTAGCACATCCTCTCTCTGAGTGATAGCTAAGGCACTTGAACATAGCATGATTAGGGACAACAGAAGACAGGTCAATCTGCGCATAATTTCTCCTTTAAAACTTATAGCGCAAGCTGCTCAAAAGGCTTACGGTATCTAAGCAGCAGGTACAACGTATATACTTGTAATGGGTAAGTAACCAGGGTGCGCAGGAATTTAATGGGCGTGATAGGCACGCCGTACATAAAATACAATGCCAAAGTATTGGCCGTCCAGTAGATGAGGACGGTAACTATTCCCTGAGACACAATGGCCTGCAAAAGCTCAGGCACCTTGCTTGATTGCTTGTGCATGGTCAGGCCGTATATCAACCCCTGAACACAGGCAATCACAGTGAATACGGGGTTAAAGTCTGAACCTAAGTTGGCCAAAATATCAATGATGGTGGCGACCAACATTGAAGGAACGGGGCCATAGAGCATGCCCGACATGGCCATGGCAATATAGGATGAGGGGAGGCGGAAGTTTTTGGGGCCGATATTGCCCATGTACTTTTCCAGCACGATGCCCATGGCGGCAATCATGGCCATCACCACGAGCTGCTTGGTTGAGAATTTAGCCTTTGCTTGAGTGTTCATTATATTTCCTCCGGATAGCGTTGTAATAAAACACCTGTTTCTCTAAAAAATTCAAGGGAAAATTCGTCCGGATAGCCCTGCTCATAAACGACACGCACGATGCCGGCGTTGACAATCATTTTTGCGCACATCGAGCAGGGTTGGTGGGTACAGTAAAGGGTGGCGCCCTCAATGGAAACGCCTAATTTGGCGGCTTGGATGATAGCGTTTTGCTCCGCGTGGATGGCGTAGCATATTTCAGCCCGTGTACCTGAGGGGATGCTCAACTTTCTTCTCAAACACTCGCCCTTATCTTTGCAGGTTCGCATACCTGCTGGCGCTCCGTTATAGCCGGTGGTAATCACTCGCTTGTCCCTGACAATAACACAACCGATATTGCGCTCGGACGCGTAGCAACTTGACCATGTGCCAACCTGTTTAGCCAAGTTCATAAAACGGTGATCCCATTTATTCCATCCTTGCATGTAAGCCTCCTATCAGCGAATTATAGCAAATCTTTTGCAGCGGGGCAATGGTTGACGAACAGGGAAAAATCGGGGGATAATGATAAAAAGGAGGGGTGTATGGAAAAGATTAACTATCAAAGCCCGATGGGAACCTTGATGATTGTCGTTCGGGGTGGAAAAATCGTTGAAATTAGCCTCAAAACAACAAAAAATACAAACGATGCCGCCCTCCAAAAGGAGCCTGTTTTACTCAAAGCTATGGAGTGGTTGGACGCTTATTTTCACCAAAAGACTCTCTTGCCTTTGCCACCCCTAATACCCGCGGGGACAAAATTTCAGCAAGCCGTGTGGCAAGAATGCATGCTTGTCCCTTGGGGACAAACCCTGACCTATGGCGACCTTGCAAAACGGGTGGCCTTGCGTACGCAAAAGCCAAGCATGTCTGCTCAGGCTGTCGGGCAAGCGCTTTCCAAAAATCCCATCTTGCTCATGATTCCCTGCCACCGTATTGTAGCAAAAGGGGGCATCGGCGGGTTTTCAAGCGGCTTGGCGCTCAAAACCTTCCTGCTTGAGCATGAACAGTAAAAGATTTATTGTATATCCAGCAATTCGTCCAGTTGTTCTCTTAAAGCGTTCACATCGCCACGAAAGACAAGGCCTTGCATGCCTACGGTCATACCGCCCGCGATGTTGCCGGGCAGATCGTCGATGAACACGCACTCTTCTGCCTGCAAGGAAAATTTCGCGAGGAAAGTTTCGTAAATGGCGGGCATGGGCTTGACCAATTGCACGTCTGCCGAAAACAGTGTTCCGGAAAAATACTCATGACCGGGTATGGTGTGAAAATAGTCGTTTGCCCTTGAGGAAGCGTTGGACAGCAGGTATATTTGACAGCCCATTTCGTGGTATCTGGCAATCAACTCAGCCATTCCGTCAATAACAATCAGGCACTCGTTCCAGTGCGATATGTATCGATGAGCTGCGTGGTGCAAGCGCTGAGGGAGCTTGGGAAGCACCAGCTTTTCAAGCTCCTTTTCATCGATATGCCCCCAGTCCATCAAAGGCCAGAGCGGACTGGACGCGATTTCCACCTTGAGCAATTTCCTGTCATTTGGGTCAAGCACGCCCTGCATTTGAAGGATGGCATCGGGGTCATAGTCAATCAGCACCCGACCCATATCAAAAACAAGATTCTTAATCATCTTAACGCATAAACTTGTCAACAAGTGATTTGACTTTATTGACAATGTCGTTTGGCGGGATTTCCATCAGCAGCGCAAGCAGCGCCATGCCGATTACAATGCCAAAGAAAATTTGTTGAGGAATGATCCATATCGCCACCAAAAGGGCAATAACGGGAATCAGATATTTTTTGTTTATCATGTTCAATAACTCCTTATGATTGTAACGGCGGATAGCTGAGCAGCAGCTTTTTGCCGGTTACTTTGAGGGGATAGCCCTTGGAAGGCAGGAAAACGGTTTGTCCCTTGACAAGCTCCATTGTTTTATTGTCATAACATAGGGCGGCGGCGCTAAGAGCCGTCAGCATTCCGAAGCTGCCCGCGAAGGAAGGAAGCGGCTCCTTAGAACAGTCGTACAGGGACTCAGTGACAAAGTAGGGGCTTTTTACCAGCAGCGTTCTCGCGAGTGTGATGGATTTCTTGGGGAGTGCTTCGGGTTTCGCTTCCACATCCACTACGTCCAGTGCCTTTTTTAGATGGAGTGGCCGTTTGTTGCCGTCCTTATCTACACGCTCCCAGTCGTAAAACCGGTAGGTTATGTCGCTTGATTGCTGGATTTCATACAACACAACGCCTGAGCCGATGGCATGCAGGGTACCCGCGTTAATTAGAAAAACATCGCCCGGCTTTACCTGAACTCTTTCCAGCAGGCTCTCAACGGCGGAGCCTTGAAGAGAGGCTTCTTTCAGTTCGGTTTTATTCGTTCCTTCCTTCACCCCGAACACAAGCTCTGCGCCTTCATCACAATCCAGAATAATCCAGGCTTCGGTTTTGCCAAGCTTGTTTTCGTGTTCTTGGGCGTAGGTGTCATCGGGGTGTACCTGTACGCTTAGCAGCTCCCGTGCGCTGACAAGTTTCAGCAGCAAGGGAAAGGCCTTATTTACAAAGCGCCCGACCAGGTTTTCACCGTGTTTTTTGATGAGTTCGGGCAGGGTATAACCCTCTTCATCCCTGCTGGAAAGCCCGTATAGAGCGCTCACTTCCAGCGATTCGCCCGTTCGTTTGTCTGGCAAATTACGCCCAAACAGGTGCTTTAAGGCATCACTGCCCCAGGGGGTGGCTTGCCCAAAGCGATAGGCCGGTAGCATTTTGATTGGGGCAAGAACTGTGTTCATCAATTCTCGTTCTGTCCGCACAGTTTGATGATGGCGAGCGCGAATATTTTCATGCTTTTGTAGAGACTTTCCAGTCGTATGTGCTCATCAGCCTGGTGGGCAACCTCGGGATCACCGGGGAAGGAAGCGCCGAAGGCGACCCCTTCTTCCAATACCTTTGCATAGGTGCCGCCGCCGATGGCCAACGCCTTTTTCTCATTGCCTGTTACCTCGTGGTAGGCGTCCAGCAGCTTTTGAACCAACTCGCTTGACTCGGGCACTACATGCGGCGGTCTTGAAGAAACCAAGGTGAGATTGCAATCAGGCATGGATGCGCTGATAGCTTTAAAAATCTCTTGGTGGTTTGCGAGTACGGGGGTACGCAAGTCAAGTAAAGCATAGAGCTTGTTATTTTCAACACGGATGATGCCGATATTGCAGGTGAGCTTACCTGACTGTCCGTCTTCAACGCTGGCATTCATATTTTCGCCGTGGTAGGTAATGCCAAGGGTGTTTGCAAGGGTGGCAAGGGAGCCGGTAGCGCCAAGGTCACGCAAAATAACCAGCATCATGCCAATGGCGTTGAGCGTCGCTTCAGGATAGGCGGCGTGCCCCGGGATGCCTGTGGTTTGAATGTGAACACAGCCGTCTTCTTCTTGGGCCGACACTTTCCAGCCATATTTTTTGCTGAGTTCATCAACCTTTTGTAGTAAGTCGGCGCCATCCTGAATCTTTGCTTTGGCGGAGCCGGGCACCACATTAGGCCTTTCGCCCGTGTTAAAGGAGAGTACCTGAAGCCCTTCTGTGGGCAGTTCAGCCTCGATGCTGATATGCATACCGCCTTTTTCAATGTTGATGACAGGATAGTCGGCATCGGGGCTAAAGCCCGAGCGGGGCAGGGTTGCGTGCTGCGCGTAATAGCGCATGTCTTCCCAGCCCGACTCTTCATCACAGCCCAAAATCAGGCGCACCTTGCGCTTCAAGGGAATGCCTAAGTCTTTCACGGCCTTCATGGCGTACAGCGCCGCTACGGCCGGTCCCTTATCATCGCTGGTGCCGCGGCCGTACATGATACCGTCCTCCACCACGGGATTAAAGGGCTCACGCGTCCAGCCCTCGCCAACGGGCACTACATCCAAGTGAGCTAAAATGGCAAGCGCTTCATAATCGTCGCCTTTGCCAAAGTCGGCGTGTCCGGCATGGTTGCCGATGTTTTCCACCTCAAAGCCAAGGTCGGCGCAATCTTTTAGCGCCTGGTCAAGGCAGCGGCGTATCTCCACACCATAGGGAGCGCCTTCGGTTTTCTCGCCTTTTACGGAGGGAATGGCCACCCAGCGTTTGAGTGTTTCTACCATCTGCGGGCGCAGAGATACAAGAATTTCATCTAATTTTCTGTACATGACAAACTCCTTTTTAAGAAATGAGTGCGTTTTTCAGGCGCTCAAGTCCGGCAAGCAACTGTGCTTTGGGGCAACCGAAGTTGATGCGCAGGTGATTTTTACCTAATTCTTTGGAAAAGACATAGCCCATGGTAAATGCCACCTTGTTGGTTTTAAGCTTTTCCTCAAGCGTTGTGTCGTCCGTTTCGTAGGCGCTGATATCCAGCCAGGCAAGGTATGTGCACTCGATGGGTGTGAGCTTTGCCAGAGGTAGGTGGGTTTTTACATAATCCGCAAGGTGTTTGCGGTTTTGGTCAAGATAAGCGAGTAAGCCGTCCAGCCATTCATCGCCTTTTTCGTAGGCGGCTTTGGCGGCGACCAGTGAAAAAATATTACCACGTTCAATGCCCAGGCGGCGCATATTTAGGGCAGTTGTTTCCATAAGCGCGGTGTCCCTGCTAATCATGTAGGCAAGCTGCAAGCCCGCCACGTTAAAGGTTTTGGAGGGGGCCGCAAGGCAAAGGGTGTCGTTGGGCGCTTGTTCAAGGGTCAAAATGGGGGTAAAGGGGTGGTCTTGGTAGATAAAATCGTTATGAATTTCATCACAGGCCAGTTTCACTTGGTATTTGTTGCACAGGTCACACAGCTTGATCAGCTCTTCTTTTGTCCAGATGCGGCTAATGGGGTTGTGGGGGGAGCAAAGCATCAGCAGCTTCACTCCTTGCTTGAAAGCGCTTTCCACTTTTGCAAAGTCGATGGTGTAGCGGTAATCGTTGCCCTTTATCAAGGGAAGCTCCACCAACTGACGCTCGCTTTCGTTAATGGCCGCGTAGAAAGGGGCGTAGATAGGCGTAAAAATAGCCACCTTGTCGCCCGGCTGCGACAGTGCTTTGACGGCCATGCGAAGGCCCGTCACCACTGAGGGCAGGAAACAAAGCTCTTCGGGCTTTACAGTGACCCGGTGGCGTCTTTGCCAAAAATCGCGGATGGCCGCAATGAGGCTGTCCGGAAGGATGGTATAACCATAGTTTGGGTGCTGCGCTCTTTTGGTGAGCGCCTCGTTAATGGCGGGTGCGCAGGCGAAATCCATGTCTGCCACCCATAGCGGAATAAAGCCTTCCTGCATAAGCCCCGGTTGTTCCCATTTACGGGAATCGGTGCCGTAACGGTTGAGCGGACGGTCAAAAAAAGCTGCATCAAACTTCATTGGTTTTCTCCTTTACAACAAAATACATGATAGCCGCCTTTTCGGGCGACGGTTTCAACAGAATCAAACAGTGTTTGCAAGTACTTTTTGGCGGAGGGCGCGCCTTGTTGCTTACGCATGACAATGTATAGGGCGCCACCTTTTTCAAGGCTGTCTTTTGCCTCTCTAAACAAGCGATATACCGTTTCCTTTCCCGACCGGATGGGCGGATTCAGGGCGATGACGGAATAGCTGTTTTGAAGTCCCTTGGTGCCGTCCGTGCAGAAAACCTCGGCCTTCACGCCGTTTGCAAGCAAATTCTGCTTGGCTAAGGCAACCGCCCGCTCGTTAATATCGCACATGGTAATGGAAGCGCCGGGCGACAGTTTGCCTGCAATGACCCCGACAGGCCCCCAGCCGCATCCCAAATCAAGCAGGCTGCCTTGAAGCGGCAGAGGCAGGGCGGTCAGCAGCAAGCGGGTGCCGGGATCCAGCTCACCTTTGGAAAATACGCCCGCGTCGGTGGTAAAGGTAAAGCGGGTATCCTTCCACTTGAGGTGAAATACCACCGGCTTTGACGGGGTCTGCGGCCGCGCCTCATAGTACATGCCTTCAGTCAATGGATACCGCCTTTCTTAAATCACTTAATTCGTCATCGGTCAGGGGCCGGTATTCGCCGGGGGAAAGCTTGTCGTCTAAACAAAGAGGGCCAAAGGACAGGCGTTTGAGAAAAAGGACCTCGTTATCGCAGGCCATGAGCATGCGCCGAACCTGCCTGTGCTGCCCCTCATACACGGTAACCAAAACCTTGGTGTATTCGCCCGGCTCCAAGTTCATGCTGGAAGGGTCAACTGTTCCAAGCATTTCGAGCTTGGCGGGCATTGCTTCGAGCTTACCGAACATTCCGCCTTGGGCAAATTGTTCGACAGTATCACTTTTCACCTCGTTTTTTACCACGGCCTTATACACTTTGGGTATCAAACGCTTGGGCGAAAGTAGGCGGTGGGCTAATTCCCCATCGGTTGTGAAAAGCAGCAGCCCCTCAGTATCCTTGTCCAGCCGGCCAACGGGCATGCAGCCAAGGGAGGCGGTTTCCGGCGGCATAAGGTCAAGCACGGTTTTTTGGCTTTTGTTACGGGCAGCGGTAAGCACCCCTGGGGGCTTGTTCATCATGTAGTGACGCTCAAGGCAAAGGTTTAGCGTTTTGCCCTGGTGGGTAACGGTATCCGTTTGTGCAACCTTAGTTTCCGGTTGTGCTTTTTGCCCATTAACCAAAACCTGCCCAAGAGTAATTGCTTTTTTGGCTTGTACCCTTGAAAGGGGGAGCAGCTTTGACAGGAGCTTGTCTAAGCGCATGCTATTCTACGGCAGCGCAGGACAGCGCAACCTTGCGCAGGGGATAGAGCGGCAAATACAGCAACACAAAGGCGCCCAATACCCCGTAGAGGGCAGTAGCGGAAAAATCGAGGTTTAAAAATACAAGTGCGATTGTTAACAAGTCGTCTATGGTTTTGCCTGTTAATCTACTTACAATATATGTCCCTAAGAAATAAAGGGTGACCAGTGTAAAGGGCAAGGATAGCCAAAAGTTGCCCCACTTTGCTTGTTTTAGAGCAGATTTATTTTGTTTTTTCAGGCGTTTTGCTTCCTTAAACGGTTTGTTCGTTGACAGGGGGAGCATATCAAGAAAGATATGTCTCATAACTCCAAAATAAGAGATGAGTGCGGAAATAAGTAAAGTACATATCACAACTGAGGTGCTAATGATTAATTCAGGTGCTAGACCTGAGGTTTGAGCAAAGGTCTGTCCTATGTTTCTAAAAGATTCGATTTTAGAAGCCAACATTACTGATGAAATCTGCTGGATAACGGTTTGTCCCACGCTTCTAAAAAAATTTAAAAATGTTACAGCATCGGCTATCTTTGTATAGTAAAAAAATACAAACAAAGCAAAAATAAATGGTAAATGATATAAAAAAGTACGCAAAGTACGTTTTATTTGAAGGTTAACAGTCTTTGTCCACGACAATTGCATTTGTACCTTGTCCGAATTTGCTGCTGTAGCAAAAAAGCGCCGATAGGTCATGCGCAAGGGAGCAACCACCAGCAGGTAAAGGAAACAAGTAAGTACAAAGCCTACAATAATGCTGACAATGGGCGGCTCAATCGGGCGGTAGCCTCCCAAAGTTAATACAAGGGGCGCCAGCGCAATCAGGCGGGCGAGCAGGGTAAGCAGTGTGTATCCTATCGTTTGAGGTAAGTACCTTTTGATAAGCTTTCCTGCCTGACGGTGTGGGTTTGGGGTCATAAGCTTTCCTCCCGATTCCTTACATTTTGCTTGATTTATGATAGAGCAATCCCTCTCTTTCGTCAAGGATGACGCTAATTACCACCATTGGCAAAAGGGAAAGGGAGCCTGCCTTCTTTCATTTGCTTGATCTCTTCTTTAGAAAGCATAGAGTTGGTGCCAAGACAGGCAGTACACCGGTAGCCACAGTCGGGACAAATACAGGTGTTTTCGCTTTCAGCCTGAATCATGAACGCTTCACAGTAGGGGCATCCGCAGCGCATTTTCCTACTCCTTTTGGGGCTTGATGCTTGATTTTACAAGATACTGGCCAGTATAGCTTTTCTTGCAGGCGGCAATTTCTTCAGGCGTTCCTTGGGTCACCACCGTGCCCCCGCCTACGCCGCCTTCGGGGCCTAAGTCAATGATGTAGTCTGCTACCTTTAACACATCCAAATTGTGTTCGATAACCAAAATGGAATTGCCCGCCTCGGTCAATTTTTGCAGTACCTTAATGAGCCTGCCGACGTCGTCAAAGTGCAGTCCGGTGGTGGGTTCATCCAGTAAAATCATGGTTTTGCCGGTAGCCCGCCGACTAAGCTCGGTGGCAAGCTTCACCCTCTGCGCTTCGCCCCCTGATAGCGTCGTGCTGCTTTGTCCAAGGCGAATGTACCCAAGCCCCACTTGGCTTAAGGTACGCAGCTTTTGCATGATGGAGGGGTGGTTTTCAAACAGGCGCATGGCTTCATCCACCGTCATGTTCAGGACGTCGTTGATGGAATGGCCCTTATATTTAATTTCCAGGGTCTCTCGGTTATATCGTTTGCCGTGACACACCTCGCAAGGCACGTACACATCGGCCATGAAGTGCATTTCGATTTTCAAAACCCCGTCGCCCGTGCACGCCTCACACCTGCCGCCTTTCACGTTAAAGGAGAAGCGCCCCGGCTCATAGCCCCTTGCTTTTGCCTCGGGCAGGCTTGCGAACAGCCGACGGATAAAATCAAACAGGCCTGTATAAGTGGCGGGGTTGGATCTTGGGGTACGCCCGATGGGCGACTGGTCGATGTTGATGATTTTATCCAACTGTTCCACGCCCTTGATGCCCTTATGTTTGCCCGGGCGGGATTGAGCGCGGTTCAAGGTTTGGGCAAGCGATTTATAAAGAATCTCGTTAACCAGCGAACTTTTTCCGCTGCCCGATACGCCCGAAACGCAGCAAAACACGCCCAAGGGAATGGTAACGTCGATATTTTTCAGGTTATTTTCGGCCGCCCCTTCCACGGTTAAAAAGCCGGTGGGTTTTCTTCTTTTTTTGGGGATGGGAATGCGCTTTTGTCCGCTTAAGTATTGTCCCGTTACGGAGGCGGGGCAGCGAATAATATCGTCCACCGTTCCTTGGGCGATTACTTCGCCGCCCTTTTCGCCGGCGCCCGGGCCGATATCCACCAAGTGGTCGGCCGAGCGTAGGGTTTCTTCATCGTGTTCCACCACGATCAGGGTGTTTCCAAGGTCACGCAGGCGCTTGAGGGTGGCAAGCAGGCGGTTGTTGTCCCGCTGGTGCAGGCCGATGCTTGGTTCATCCAAAATGTATAGTACGCCCGTGAGGCCTGAGCCTATTTGGGTGGCAAGGCGGATGCGCTGGGCTTCGCCGCCTGATAAGGTGCCAGCCGCACGGGAAAGGTTTAGGTAGGTAAGCCCCACATTGATTAAAAAGCCCAAGCGGGCGTCCACTTCGCCGAGGATGGGGGCGGCAATGGTTTGTTGCATGGGGCTTAGCTTGATGGAGGCAAAGTGATTTCTGCATTCGTCAAGGGACAGGTCGCTGACTTCCGCAATGTTTTTTCCCGCTACCGTGACGGCAAGGGCGGCCGGTTTTAATCTGGCGCCGCCACAGGCAGAGCAGGTTTTAAGTTCCATGTACTCTTCGTACTTTTCTTTCATGATATCGCTGCTGGTTTCCCGGTAGCGCCGCATGGTGGCCGGAATAATGCCTTCAAAGGCCATTTTATATTCGCCCCTGCCATGAATGGACTGAATGGTAACGGAAAACTTTTTTCCCTTCGTGCCATAGAGGATAACGTTCTTGGCGGTGTCGGACAGCTTTTCAAAAGGGGTATCCAGGCTGAAGCTGTAGGCGCTGGCAAGCCCTTCAAACACCATGCGTCCGGTGCTGTTTTCGTTATCAGCCGAAGAAAAGCCCATGGTATGAATGGCGCCTTGATTAATAGATTTTTTAGGGTTTGGCACTACCGATTCGGGCGTTAAGGTCATAAATTCGCCAAGGCCCGAGCAGGCGGGGCAGGCGCCGTCAGGGCTGTTAAAGGAAAATAATCTGGGTGTAAGCTCTTCCATGCTGAGGTTACAATCGGCGCAGGCAAAGGACTGGGAAAAGAGAATTTCCTCGCCGCCGACAATTTGTACAATGGCAAGGCCGCCCGACTGCTCAAGCGCCGTCTCAAAGGAGGCGGTCAGGCGGGTTTGCAAATCGGGGCGTACGCTGATGCGGTCCACCACCAATTCAATGGTATGTTTTTTGGTTTTGGCAAGTTTGGGCGCCTCGTCCAAATCATAGACTGTCCCGTCGATACGGGCGCGCATAAAACCGGCCTTTTTGGCGTTTTCAAGCACCCGGACATGTTCGCCTTTTTTGCCCCTGATAATGGGGCTGAGTAAAAGCAATCGGGTGCCTTCCGGCAGGGCAAGCACGGTATCAATCATTTGGTCTACCGTTTGTTGGCTGATTTCCTTGCCGCACTGCGGGCAGTGCGGAACGCCGATGCGGGCATACAAAAGGCGCAGGTAGTCGCTGATTTCGGTGACTGTGCCTACAGTAGAGCGGGGGTTGTTGCTGGTGGTTTTTTGGTCGATGCTGATGGCGGGGGACAGGCCGTCAATGGAATCCACATCGGGTTTGTCCATTACGCCCAAAAACTGGCGGGCATAGCTGGACATGCTTTCAACATAGCGCCTTTGCCCCTCGGCGTAAATGGTATCAAAGGCGAGGGACGACTTACCCGAGCCTGACAGGCCCGTTAGGACCACCAATTTATCCCTTGGAATGTCCAGTGAAATATTTTTTAAGTTATTCACCCGCGCGCCACGGATGGAAATGGTTTTCTGCATGGTTTCTCCTTTTTGTGAGTGTTACCATTAGAGATTATAACACAAAAGCGAAGCGGTAAATGCTTCGCCAAGACTTAGAATTTGATTTTTGGATTTTAGAGGGCTTCCTGCGCTAAAATGCCTGCCCCATACAGCCCGCTTTCGGGATAAAATTGAGGAGGAACGATGAGGTTGTCCCAATCGTCTATAACGGGTGAAGACAAATAGTTGTTAATTTTTTCTTTCACCAGCTTGCGAATCATCGGGTACAGGGCTGTGTGGTGCATGACACCGCCGCCTAAAATAATTTTTTCGGGGCTTACGGTGTACAGGGCCGTCGCGCAAATTTGCGCCAGATACTCGGCCTCCAGCGCCCAGGCGGGGTGATTGTCGGGCAAGTCTTGGGCGGGCATTCCCCAGCGTTCTTTCATGGCGGGGCCGGACGCCAAACCCTCGCCGCAGCTATCGTGATAGGGACAGACGCTTTTTTTTAGGAGATCGTTGGCCGTTTTCTGAAGGCCGATATGCCCCCATTCGGGGTGCAGGGCGCCGTGCACGGGCTGGCCGTTTACAATCAGTCCGCCGCCGATGCCTGTACCTACCGTTAGATACAATAGATTGTCCACGCCTTTTCCGGCGCCGATGCGCTGCTCGCACAGGGCGGCTGCGTTTACGTCGGTATCAAGGGCGCAAGGCACCTGTAAAGCTTCCTTCAGGGTTTGAAGCAGGGGATAATTTCGCCACTGCAGTTTGGGCGTTGCCAAAATCTGCCCGTAGGTGGGGCTGTTTTGGTGCACATCCACAGGCCCGAAAGAACCGATGCCGAGGGCGTTTATCTTTTTCCCTTCAAAAAAACCGATCAGGTCAGGCAGGGTTTCTTCGGGCGAACGGGTAGGAAAGGTTTGGGATGAAAGGACTTTTAGGCTTTCATCTAAAATACCGACGACCATTTTTGTGCCGCCGGCTTCAATCGCGCCCAACCTCATTGCTCGTCTTCTTCTTGGGTGAAAAAGCTTTGCATGCGGCTGCGGAAGGCTTCAAGCTGTCCTTCCAGCTCCGCGATTTCACTCTTTAAGGCATTGCGCTTTTCGGTGAGCATCTCTACTTCCGGGTCGGGGGTCGCCTCTTTGACAATGGCTTCGGCGCGCTTTTTGGCGTCCTCCAAAATTTCATCGCAAGCCAGTTGGGTTTTTTCCAGAAGCTTTTGGGCGCTTACAAGGTCGCTTGGCAGAGCGGTGGCCTGAAGCGGCAAGGGGCGGGCTTCGGGGATGGGCGCAAAACCGGCGGAACGCTGCTGCGCCTGTGCTTTTTTGGTTAAATCGGCGATGTTGGCTTCCATTTGCTCCAAGGTGTCGCAAATTTCGTTGAGAAAATCATCCACCTGCTTGATATCATAGCCTAGCGGCTTTTTTTGAAATTCCTTTTCAACGATCATATCGACGGTAACGGGCATGGGGATAACCTCCTACTTTATTGTGCTGAATATGATGGATATTGGTTGTCTAAAATACTTGAACGACGAGGCCGCTCCTGATGGCCATAGACAGGCGGCGCCTGCCGATAGGGCTGCTGATATGCCTGCTGCTCATAGGCGGGCTGATAGCTTTGCTCCTGCATATAGGGATTTTGCCGGGCTTCGGTTTGCGGGCGCACCAACCCCACCTGATAATTTTTGGGCGAAATAACATAGTAGTTTTGCGAGTTGGACAGGCGGTTAATCTGGCTGCCCAACACATAAACGGCTCCTGTTAACAGGTCGGTTAAACGGCGGGTGTCTTCCGGACTTTGGTTCTCCCGCATCGTTACAATGGTAACTGCGCCCTGCTTAATATATTGCATGGCGTTAAGGCAGGTGGGCATATCGTACACTTCAGCGATAGCGATAATGGGATGTACCTGTTCGTGAGGCTGCGCAGGCGCCTGTGGTTCGGTCTCTTTTTGCTGGGGGGCTTGTTGCTGGTTGATAGGAACGACATTGTCCGGAATTTGTGACTGCCGTTTCCTGCGGTTGGACGGCTCACTCCCCCCTTGGGGGTTGATGGCGGTCGCTAAATGTTCAAACCCCGCGTAAGGGTTTTCCTGCCGTCTGGGCGGTTGGTAGGCTTGCTGATAGTTTTGCTGCTGGGGTTGCTGGTAGGCTTGTTGATAGCCTTGCTGGGACTGGGCGTAATGCTGCTGGTAGTTTTGCTGCGCGTATCCTTGTTGTTGATAGCTTTGCCCATAGGATTGCTGATAAGCCTGTCCCTGTTGGTAAGGGGAATAGGGCTCCTGCTGCTGGTAATAGCCTTGCTGGTAGTCCTGTTGTCCCTCGTCAGCGCCATAAGCGGGATAGTCCTGTTCATATTCTGCGGCCTGATCGTAGAATTCTTCGTCACGGTTGCCTGTCAGCCAGCTGTTTACCTTGCGAAAGCCTTGTTTCATGTTGGCGAAAAAGCTCATTGTTTCCTCCCAAATCAGGGAAATTTCCCGGTTTTGCGATTGCATCAACCTATTATAGTCAAAAAACGCCTGTTTGGCAAGTTTTACGGGCTATTCAAAGGTTCTGATATTCAGGCCCTCGACCAAATAGCCCTGCTCTACGGGCTCAATTTGCGCCTGCGTTGCGTCCTGTGAAATGACCCTGACGGGAATAAAGAACTCGCCCTCCTGGAAGGAGGCGACAACGCCCACCATGCCCCCCTGCTCAAACAGGCTGTTTACAGGAACGGAATAAAGGATGGTGTTTTTGGATAGCTGAATTCTTGCCTGTCTTGTATAAAGCAACGGCTCCACGTTGCCGATGACCGATAGCTCCACCAATTGCTTGTTGTTGATTTTGGTGGATCTAACCACCGTTGCCGTGACCATGGTGGACTTAAATGATTCGATCAGCATCTGGTAGGAATCGCCGTCAATGGGATGCCAGTCGGGGTCGTCGGAAATCATCAGGGCTGTCCAGCCGGTGGTGCGCACCAAGCGGTAAATATCTACGGAATCCTTACTGACGCTATCATCTTCGGGCACTTTACCGGCGATCATTTCTTCCACTTGTTGGGGGGTAAAGTTATAGGTACCGGAAGCCAGCGGCTTTTCAAGCCCATCGGTATAAAAGCTAATAATGCCATTGTCGGTAGCGGAATATTCGGTGGTCCAGGTATCGATGCGTTGCAATTGGTTTTTTTCGGCGTCGTAAAAGCGTGCCAGCTTGGGGTCGTCAGCAAATTTTTGGCGCAGATAGTTTTGCCTCTGGGCAACGGCTTGTTGCATCAACTCTTCCTGGCGCAAAAGGTTACCGCTTTCACCGCGAACCAAGGCTTGAATTTCTAGGGCCCGCTCAATGACGACATTGTCCAGCTGCTGCAGGTGGGTATCGGGAGCCAAGAGGTTTCCGATTAAAGTTTCTTGGTAGTTTTTTAAGTCGGCCCGGGCTTTTTCCAAGTTGTTATATTCCCTTTCGGAAAAGCCGGTGGTATAAACAACACAGATAGGATCGCCCCGGGTAATGGCAGTTCCTTCCTCCGCGATATAGTCGATGGAAGAAACGTTTTCCTGTGAGAAAGTGGTTTCATTGCGGGCGATAAGCGCAACGCCGGTATACGCAAGGTCCTGTCCGCTTAAAGCTACCTTGGCGGTTCGGCTGTCCTTGTTGCCGATGAGCTGACCGATGCCTATAAAAACGATGATTAAAATCAGAACACCAAGCAGTAGATACAGATAAATCAGCATACTTTTGGCGGGCTTGTTTTTGCGGATGGGAAGACGCCCGATATTGTCGATAGGCGGCGGGGAAGGCCCATCGCTGGGCGCGTTTTGCACGTTGCCCGTGTAAGGGGGCGGCGCGGCTTGCAGGGGCGGGCCTTGGTTTTGTGGATTGAGCGGCATGAACACGCTGCCCATCCAGGCGCTTTGTGGCAGCGGCGGCGGGTTGCTTGGCGTGTGCTGTTGATAAGGTTGTTGCGGGTCTTGGTATGGCTCTTGCGTAAAAGGGTTTCCTGCCTGCTGCACGGGAGGATAGGGGGCTTGCTGCTGAGGATGAGGCGGTTGGTTATTTTCGGGCGCATAGCCAAAGCCCCCCCGCTGTTCATTTTGCGGGGGTTGAGGGGGCTGCGGTATGCGTGACCAATCACTCATGGTATGCTCCTATTTACAATCCGACGATGCGGATAAAAAACTGGGGGTCTGAAAAAATAGGCAAAAATTTGCTTTGTTCAAGCAGGGTTTGGAAGTGCTCGTCCACCACCACCGTTTGAATAAGCGGCATGACAAGCGACAACACGTATACAAGCGCCGCCCCTCTAACAAGACCCAGCACTCCGCCTGCCAAGGTGTCAAGCTGCCTGAGGACGGGAAAGCGGAAAATTCTGCGTACGAACCCAAGCACAATCAGGCCGGCAAGGTAGACAAGCGCAAAAACAATAATGAAGCTGATGACATGCAAGGCGCTTTGAACGATGGTACCTTTGACCGCGTCGTTGACGCTGACTTGCTGGCGGGATGAAAGCGCGTCCCGGAGCAGCGTATCAAGTGGCGCGGGCAGCTTTACATTGGAAAGTACCTTGCTGATAAGCCCCTGGTCCATGTTTTGAATGTTTTGGGAGGCAAGCTCGGCATCGCCCACGCGAACGATCGCATCGGTATAGCCGACCAGCGCTTCCTGCAATTGCGGCATGTCGCTGAGCTTTGCCATAACTTTGGGCGAATAGGCAAAGGCCATAAATACCGCAAGCACGAGACATACCAAAGAAAAGACGCTTTGAATAAAGCCCCGGTACAGCCCGTAAATGACGCTCGCGCCAATAATCAGTAAAATAACAATATCAACAACGCTCATATACTCTCCTTATGGCAAGGTAAGCGCGAAGATGCGCTGCCCGCAGACGACCAGAGCCACCCCGCCATCCAATTGGCCAAGGTAACCGGTCACCCGATCACGAATATTGCTTGGAAGGTTCAGCCCCTGAAAGCGCTGGGCGCTCAGGTCTGCCCGATAGAGGGAATCTTTGGAAATGGCAAAAAGCCTGTTGCCGATGATGCCTGCGCCAACGCAGGTGTCAGGCAGCGTATAGCGGAAGTTTTTGTTGCCTTCAAGGACACGCAATTCGGTCATTTCCTGAACGCCGGCCGTTTGAAAGGCAGGAACAAAAAGGGTGCGCAGCTTGTCCCCGCTTAGGTTAAAGTCAATCAGTTGCCAGCCATAGACAATCTGCCGGTTGGCGCTATTGCGCCTTTCGCCTCGGTAGGTGTACTGCAAAATTTCATGGGTGTTAATAACGTTCAAGAGATTGTCCGCGTACAGCACCTTGTAGGTAATCTGTTCGCCCAAGGAAACGGTTCCGGTGTTGCTTAAACCCACTTGAATTAAGTGCATGCGATAGGTGACCACTGTTGCCCCAACGTCCATGGAAATAATCCAGGCGTGGGCGCCGTTGTCGAAAAAGCCTATATCAAGAATAACACTGTTGGCAAAGGCCTGAGTTTCCTGGTCGGCTTGGTTGCCGTTAAGGTCTTTGAAAATCAACTGGGGATTTTCAGCCGTACCCGTTACGAAAGCAACGTACTTCTGGCTGATGCGCGCGAACTGAATGGTGTTGGCAAAAGAGTCTGAGTAGGATGAGCGGCCGTTACGGTCTAAGATATGCAGGCTGGTGCCCGCCCAGGCGACCACCCGCTGCCCGTCGGTATCAAAGCTGGCGCCGCCGCCCATGTCATAGCTCCACATTTCCTGGTTGGAGGAGGATAGGCAGTAAATGGTCTGACCGTCATAATAGATTAGCTTGTCGCCGAAAGGCATGATTTTTTGCCCCGGTACGCAGCGCAACTCATGGGCGCTCATGTTGCGTCCGCCGCCCAAAAGGCCGGACATGTATAGGACAATTACAAACAGAAGGAGGATAAAAAGAATCAGAGCAACGGCTTTCTTGCTCTTGTCCATGTGCTTAGCTCCCCCTTCCATAATGTGGCATAGGCTTTTTACCTATTTGTAAAAGAAATTTTATCATTATAAATAAGCTTCGTCAAATGAAGGATTTATCCAACAATAGCTACGTTTAAATGCAAGTGGGATATATATGCGAAAATAGCGCCACTTGCAACACCAAGGCTTAAAAAGCCATATATATCAGCGTTTTTAAGTGATTCTTTATTAGAATGAGAGCGTCACTTAAGAGAAAAAAGCATCACTTATATATACAATCAAGAGGTTGTGAATATTATTGTGTTGATTTTGGAAGTAACCTTGACACGGATAGAATAAACTCATCCATTCAAAATTAGGCGCTGTCCATTTGAAATAGTTCTTCATGTTTCTTCTCCTTTGCCCGGCACGTTCACGCCATGCCGTTCATGTTTGTATGCAAAAGCCGCCCCGGAAGGCGGCTGGTTGCCGTGGTTAGTTTTCTACGATTGTGTCTGTTGCGATAAACTTGATTGAGAATACCGGCACATCCGAAAAATCTTCGTCTTGCGCAAAATTGAAGGCTAAAACACCTTTGATTGTCATACCGTTAATCTCGATGCTCGTTTCCCCATTCTCGTTCTTTACAATGACTTTGTTCATGCTTTCCTCCAATCAAAAAGCACCGGCTTGCGCTTGGTGCTTGGGGGGTCGCTTCGGTAGCTGGGCTACGCTTCGTCATCATCTGGCGTGTTGTAGAGTATATCGTCATAAATACGCTGATACTTTCTGCTTTCTTCGGTGCTGTTATAATTCTCATCCAGCATACCAACAATGGCGCAATCCAATTCAAACAGTAAATCTCTCTTACTGTCCTTTGTTAGCAGCTCGTCAAAATCCGGCAGTACTGCCTGAAGCTCCTTTTCTTGAACTTCCGTTAAGATAATCAAGTCTTTTTCCTCCTTGCCGGGTTTGCTTGCACAAGCCTTCCGGTTTCGCTGTTCAGCGTGACATTGGCGTTAAAGCCTTTGTAAGTTCTGCTGGGCAATCCGCCATGTGATGTGTCTCTTATTTCTGATGGTTTTGAGACGGCGTTAAGAGCATCGTTTACGCTTACACCCTCTCTCTTCTGACCATAGCTGCCAATCAAACGGTCAACGAAATGCGTCTCAAAGCCCTTGATTTCCAGCCCATCAGACGTGACAGCGCCAACAAGCGTTTGTGTCACTTCCTCGGCTACGCTTTGGTAATGCGCAAACCCTGTCAAAGCGGACAGATCGCCTTTTCGCACCCCGCCAACATAGCCTTTTAACAGGTGCCACTTTTCAGGTTCATTATACTTGATATTCTGGAAACCTTCAAGGGTTTTGGGCAATTCCTTAGCGCCGATAATGTCAGCGTACCGCTCATACTGCCGCTTGTCCGCAGCCCTGTTGCGTATCGCCTTAACGCTAACTTGCACCCTGTCTTTGCCGTGCTGGCCTTCCATCATTTCAAGCCACTCTTTATAGCTCATGTCCCTGGGCACTTTCATTTCCTCGCCCGTTACAGGGTCACGCGCCCAGCGCTTCATTTGGGATAGGTTTTGCCCGTCTATCACAGGCGCTACAGACGACCTGCACCACGGATGCAAAGGCGGGTAATTCACCCCCACTTCCTTTTCGGACAGCGGGTATTCGTTTCCGTCTTTTTCTTGGCAAATTCGGCTGGTTCTTCCATCCAGCACCGCCATGTAGCGGTAGTGGGTGATCCCCGCCTGTTCGTAGGCTTCGGCTGTGGCTTGGTTAGAAATGTAGTTGGTTTCCGTCCTTAAAAGCCGGTTAGCCGCGAAGCGTGAGCCTTGCGCCTGTTCCATCAGCTCATCAAAGGTGGCCTTGCTGGTCTTGCCCTGCATCACGCATTCTGTCAAGGCTTGGGCCAGCGTTCGGGCCGTAACGTTCGAGTTGTGCCAAACACGCTGTGAAAACATCCGGCCGGACCAGTTATACCTTAGTATCTGGTTAAGCCGCCTTGTATCCACACCCGCAAAGCCAAAACCAAGGCCTGTAGACTTTTGGATGTCGTACATCGCGCGGGAAAATCCCTCGTACATGATATCTCTCATGTGTACTTGCCCGACCTGCGCTTCCACATCCGCCGCTTGCGCTGCCGCCACCCTCGCGCTTTCCCGGATGGTATGTAATTTGCAGCTTCTTATCTATCATTCATTTAGCTTGAGAGAATATATTCTGACACAATATTTCCTTTTGAAACACTTTGTGATACCCGCTTCGTCAAAAAACGTGCTTTCTCTGTCTGCCTGTCCAATTGAAAAAAAGCCCCTTTGGCGGTATACTAAATTATAGTAAGGAGGAAATGCCATGCACCTTGATGAACAACAGCTGCCCGATATCCTTGAAACTGAAGATGAAACAGGTCAGCCATTAACATTGGAAGTCCTTAGGTATTTCTTTTACAACGGGGAAGAATATGCCTTGCTTTGTAATGAACAAAAGCAGGATGAACGATATATCATGCACATTCAAGTAGAGGGTGACGAAGAAACCTTTGAGCCCGTGGATGATGACCTGCAAGCGGCGCTTATCCAATTTTTAGAGGCGCCTCCCCAAGAATGAACCAAACGCTTCAACTAAAACTATCCCTCTTGCCCGACAGCCCCGGCTGTTATCTTATGAAAGAGGAAGGGCAAATTATTTATGTGGGCAAAGCCATTAACCTTAAAAACAGGGTACGCAGTTATTTCAATCAATCCAAGCAAACCCCCAAGGTGGCAGCCATGCTCAAACGGGTGGACGATTTTGAAACCATCCTCTGCCAAAGCGAGTTAGAGGCTTTACTGCTTGAAAACAACCTGATAAAATTGCACCAGCCCTTTTTTAATATCCTGCTAAGGGATGATAAGCGTTATCCCTACCTGCGCATCAATAGAAAAGAACCCTTTGCCAGGGTCACTGTCGCCAGAAAGGTGCGGGATGACGGGGCGAGCTACTTTGGCCCATACTTTGGCGTACATTCCATCAGGCAGGCGCTGACCCTGCTGAAGAAAACTTACCCCCTTCGCAGCTGTTCAAAAAAACTGCCGCTGAAAAACCCTATCCGTCCCTGTGCTTATTATGAAGTGGGGCAGTGCCTCGCGCCTTGCGCCAACCTATGCACCCAAGAAGAGTACGATAGCTTGCTTGACGGGGTGGTATCTTTCCTCAAGGGCGATACCAAGCAGGCGCAAAAAGACATACAACAGCGCATGGAAAAGGCGGCTGCCCAGATGCAATACGAAAAGGCCGCCGAGCTTCGGGATATGCTGCGGGACGTGAAAATGCTGACTGCTCGCCAGAATGTGGAAAAGGCTGTGGGCGAGGACCAGGATGTGTTTGCCCTTGCCCAAAGCGGCCTGGATGCCATGGGACAGGTACTTTACATTCGCCAAGGCAAACTCCTTGGCGCAGACAGCTTTCCTTTGGCGGGCGAGGGCGGCGAACCCAAAGAAGCCGTGCTATCGGAATTGTTGCAGCGTTTTTACCAACAGCATCAGCCGCCCCGGGAAGTGATTACAGAATCAGTGGACGATGCCGCTTTGCTTGAAAGCTACCTTCGCCAGCGACGGGAAGGCGCCGTTACCTTAACGGTTCCAAAGCGTGGCCGAAAAAGGGAGCTGGTTGCTATGGCTTTGCGCAATGCTGACGATCAGCTGCAAAAACGAAACGCCCGCAGGCAAGCCGCCTATAATAAAACCGAGGGTGCGCTGGTACGCCTTCAAAAGGCCTTGGGACTAAAGAAACCCATCAGGCGCATTGAGGGCTTTGATATTTCCAACATCTTGGGCGATGAGAATGTTGCTTCAATGGTAGTGTTTCTTGACGGGAAACCCGTTAAAAAAGAGTACAGGCGTTTTCGCATCAAGTCTTTTGAAGGGGCGAACGACTTTGCCTCCATGCATGAAGCGCTGTCCCGCCGCTTTCAAAGGGCAAAGGAAGCTGAGGACAGCCGCCGCTGGCCGCTACCCGACCTGATTTTAATCGATGGCGGGCCGCAGCAACTGAGCTTTGCACGGCAGGCCATGCTGAACCTCGGCTTTGATGTACCCATGTTTGCTCTTGCTGAAAAGCAGGAAGAAGTTTTCTTGCCGGACAGGAAAGAGCCGCTTATTTTAGACAGGCGTTCTGACGAACTGCACCTGATTCAATCCATCAGGGATGAAGCCCACCGCTTCGCTATTACCTACCACAGAAAATTGCGGGATCAAAAGTTTATCAAAAGTCCCTTAGAAGAGATTGAAGGCATCGGTACGCAGCGCAGGCGGGACTTGCTGGGACATTTTGGCTCTATGCGGGCTATCAGCCAGGCAAGCGTGGAGGAAATTGCCAAGGTGAAAGGCATTTCTCGAAAGCTGGCAGAAAACGTTTACAATTATTTTCACCAAACTAAAATTTAAATGCAAAATAAGGCCGTAGCCATTCGTTATATGGTTGAACCCCCGAAAGGAGATGCTATGGGAAAACGAATTTTTTGTTTGCTGGTACTGGTATTGATGCTATGCGTCAATGTCTTTGCCTTTGAAGCGCCCGCTTGGCTTACACAAATGCGGGAACAGGGCATCCAAGGCGAAGTGACCGGTGAACTGAACAAATTTTCTCCCTTTTCGGGCAAGACTTTTAACGCCCTAAAAGACTGGACAAAAAACAGCAACCTTTCATTTCAGGTGAGTGAAAAAGGGCAGGCTATGAACCTAAGCCATGGCGGACATCCGCTTCTTTCCTTCAGGCAGGACGATAGCGCCCTGTATCTGTCGGCAACGAGCCAGGAATATGTGGGCGAAAATGCCCTTGAACGCCTTTTGGATATGGATCCTATTGAGGTGCCCGACGTCGAAAGTCATTTTCAGCTATATGAAGCCGTATTTGCCGCCCTTGAGCGAACGGCAACCACGCTGATGCCGTCCAGTACGGAACATAAAAAAAGTGTGGAACTTAAAAACATCGGGCAAGGCTATCGGGGGAACGAATCCACCATGGACTTAACCACCGTTGCTATTTTGCGTGAGGAGCTAACGACAGCGCTGCGGGAAAAACTACCCCTTTCTTATGCCATGCATGTGGATGAGTTGCTGGACAAGTTTACCTTAACCAAGGATGGGACTTTCCGCACTTTACTTAATAGCGGTGAGGTGGTGGGCTATCAGCTTCGGTGCAAGGGAGAGTTTGCCTCCGGCGATGAACGGGATATCAGCCTGCTTTTCGCAAGGAGCGCAAAGGGGGTAGATATTCGTGTAACGCTGCCCGATGCCAACAAAGAAAACAACTTGATTTTTAACCTATCGGTGGGACTTAAAAAGACCTCAATTTCTGTGGATGCCATTTACAGCAAGGTTGTCCAAAAGAAAGAAGAGTCAAACCGCGTAAAAGTTTCCCTGAACTTTCAGGATGGACTACAAGGTTCCATTACGTGTACAATAAATAAGCCCGGTGAAAAGACGTTGACCTACAAAATAAGCCCGGTACTTGCTTGGAAAGAAGAAGCCTTGTCGGGCAGGCTAACTTATACCCGCACCCAGAATGACCGCAGCCTGATTCTAAAACTCTACCCAATCTTGCGCCCCCTGCAAGAGGAGATGCCCCAGTGGGGAACGGCAGCTATCAACTTGGATGCCCTGGACGCCGAAAGCATGGCTTTTGAAAGAGAGCGGGTGCGTGCCGGCCTATCAAGCGCTGTTTTGCCCTTAGTATCGGCCATAACGCCCGATGACCAAATGCTTGTAATGCATGAATTAACCCGTCATCTGCGGCTTGCGCCCAAGAAAGAACAAGCAAATCCCTGGCTTGTGCAAGCCCCAACCGACTAACTATATTGTGGAGGAATAAACAATGAAAAAAATCCTTTCCCTGCTGTTAACCATCTTGCTGATAGTTGCTTTGCCTCTTTGCTCACTTGCAGGCGATGTTAACAATCTTTCTTGGAAACTGTCCGAGCAGCTGCGCAACGGTTCGGGATTAAAACTGGAAGTTGTATTTGACGAAATTTCCGCCCTGCCTGAACTTTTTGACGAGTTAACGGTGCCTGCGCTTAAAGCGCTTTTCTCGGGTTCTACTGTCACGGTGAACAAGTTAACCGTAGGTTTTGGGCAGCAAAAGGGGTGGGAAGAAACGGTCATCGTCGTTAAACGTGGAGATCTGCCGGTGGCAAACGTGCGCTATCTTAGTGACGGCGCCGTTGAAACCGTGCAATCAAGCCTCCTTGGCACTAATGTTTATGGCGCTGCCAAGGGCGAGAATGCCCTGATAGCCCTTGCTCTTTCAGGTGTTACGGGTGATTTTACCGGACTTGAAAGGGCCTTGGTGTCCGTTTTTACGGCCGACAACCAATGGCGGGCCAAGGCTAGCCCGCTTATGACACCCTATACCCAGGAATTAAGCGCCTGGATGCAAGGTTTCACTGCCGTTTCCACTGATACCTTGGCTGACGGCAGTTTGCGCACCGTGACAGACCTGTCGCTGTCGGCTAATGAAGTGAAAAGCAAAATCAAGTCCCTGTTGGACAGATTTTATCAGGATGAGCAGCTTTTGCTGGTACTCAAAGAGCGCTTTTCCCTGCGGGAAGCATCGTTGTACCTGAATCCGGAAATGAAATCGGGAATTATCGGGGCGATTGATGCCTTGCCGCTAACGGAAGATGTCAAAATTACACGTGTTTTTGGCAAGTCCGGCCTCGAAAGCGACTCCATTTACTTACCACTGGCAGGGGTGGAGGGCCTTGAAAGCTTATTATATGAGTTCAAGGTTGACGAACAAAACCTCACCCACACCGCCATCACCCTAAAGCATGTGGCAGATAGCGAGAGTGGGCAGGCCAAAGAAACGTTCATTGCCTATACCAAATCGCAAGACAATAGCAGTCCCGTTCAAGGCAGCGTACAAGTGGCTGAGAACGGTATTAAAAAGGCTTATACTTTTGAGCTAATCAAGGAAGAACCCGAACAAACTTTTGACAAGACCAATGATTTAACAACCCAAGCTTTTACATACACACTTATCTTGACGCCTCCGGAGGCAAAGCCGCAGACCATCGTGCTTCAAGGCACGTTATCGTCGGGCTCCAACACCCGATCCGCCACCAAGATAAACGCCACCTTTGACTGGACAGATGAAAGCGGAGCAGGGGTACACGCGACAATAAACGGCGCCTCGACGGCTCCCTGGTCGGTTGCGGCGCTTCCTGAAAACATTGTGCGCCTTGATTCCATGGAAGAGGCCGTTTTGCAGGTTGAGATGCAAAAGATTCTGGCTCAACTGCAAGCGACCGTTGCGGCCATGATAGGAGCCCAATCCCTGCCTCGAATTGCCCATTAACGGCTATTGTGGTGTTAAATGCCAACACCAAGATAGTAAGCTGCTTTTCTTGGAGGCGAAAATGCCGGATTTTGTTTGGTACTTTCTAAAGCGTATTCCTGTTATTTTTAGCAGGATAATGAGATGATACTCATCCTGATTTCAAGATATAGTGAATAGGCTTGACCCGCAAAATTGTAATATATTTTATCAGTTGGCGAGCTTCCGTTTTTTGGAACGTAAAAATCGAAGAAAAAGACGTTTAAAACCATGTTTTAAGCACATTCGTGTATGTGCCCGAAGCCGATTTTGGACAGGGAAAACTATTTGACAATCAAAGCCCTTACTTAGTACAATAGTACTGCATTCTTACCTCGTATTTCCCAATAACTTTGCTATTATTTTAGGAGGATACACTTATGAAAAAACTTGTTTCCATGCTATTGGCGCTGGCGATGCTGCTGTCATTGACCGTGTCGTTTGCCCAAGAACAACCCCAAAACCTACTTACGACCGTACTATCTCAAAGTGATAAAAACGCAGTCTACGACAGTGTCAGCACCATTACGTTAGATGCAGCAGCTCTCAGTGAACTAATGATGATACAAATGATGCTTGATAATGAATTCGGTGATGACGCTTTGTCCGAAGAAATGCAGGCGGAAATGCAAGAGGAACAGGAGCGGCTGCGTGTTGCCTTTGCCGCTGTGAACAAGGCTCGCATGGAAGGCCGCCAAAGCTATACTGATGCAACCGGCGTACTAAAAACTGATGATGGCGTGCTGTTCACCTTTGCGACCAGCGTTGACAGCGAAGAAGGCGTTGTTAATGTGACGACTGACCTTCTGCCCGATGTGTACTTCCAAATTCCTGAGGAGATGCTCAAGCAAGATCAACCCAATGTAGATCCGAATATGATGGAGACCATCGGCAAGCTTGAAAATCTGGAAGCCGTGGTTAAGCAGGCCTGGCAGGAAAAAGTTGTTGCCGCCTTAACGCAGGAAACCGGTGAATTTACTGTTAACGGTCAAAGCTATACTGTCCGCTTGTCCGGCGACCTTACCAATTCAGTGCTGGCGTCCTTTTTGGAAACTGTTATCGGAGACATTGAACGGGACGAGCAGCTCAAACAAGGGGTGTATAAGCTAACCATGTGGATCGCCGAAATCAGCGGTGAAGATATGGAAGATGCACCCAAAACCGCTGATGAGTTTTATGGC
>DUQF01000029.1 GCA_012837965.1 Clostridiales bacterium
GCACTAAATCATCTATACACAAATACATCAGAATTTGACTTCGATTATCATTCGCGTTTTTTGTCATCATCGTTAAAATACCTCGAGTTTTTGTATCTATATTATACCATATAACCTCGATTTGATGTTGACTTTTAAGAGATTTTGCAGGTTTCATTGAACAAAGTCCCAACGCGAATGGTTGGGACTTTGTCTACAGTCTGAACAACCGCGCCTTTTTAACGGAGCGGTTGTTTTTAACTTCAATTTAAAGCGAATAATATCCCCACAACGAAAGTCCAGAAATAGCAATGCACGCAATGCCACAATATAAGATAAAGAAAGCAGGCGATTTGCGTCTTTCAGCTTTCTTTTGCTTGTAGTCATAGTAACGTACAGTATCCTCAGGCTTTCGTAAAGCGGTAAATAAGGTAATTAAACTATAAAAAGCATAATTAAAAATATCAAAAAAACCCGTTCGTGAAATAACCGTAAGTATTCCAAACCCCGTCAATAGGAGGCCAATCACGAAGGCGCCATCGCTTAAAGCACGCAAATTCGCCTTTAAAGGAAAAGAAAAATCAAACCCCCTAGTCCGACTTATCAGGTACACGAAAACGGCGGTTACCACCGCCGTAATCAATTTTCCGATTTTAGCCTTATTTTGCATTTAGTTCCTTCTGGTAGCACTCAAACTCCTGCTGGTTGCAACGAACAAAGTGCCCGGGTAACACCTCCCGCAGTCTGGGCTTATCTACCGAATAGTCGTGCTTTTCAAGCGGGTCATACTTGATACGCTTGCGCTGACGTTCATATAAGGGGTCAGGAAACGGGATGGCAGATAGCAAGGACTGCGTATAGGGATGCAGGGGATGACGGAACAGCTCGTCCGATGTTGCAAGTTCTACCAAGTGGCCATAGTACATGACACCGATTCGGTCGGAAAAGTACTTGACAACCGATAAGTCATGAGCAATAAACAAAACTGTTAAGCCAAGCTGCTTGCGCAAACGGTTTAACAGGTTGATAACCTGTGCCTGAATAGAAACATCCAAAGCGGAAACCGGTTCATCTGCAATGATAAGTTCCGGTTCCATAATGACCGCCCGAGCAACACCGATACGCTGACGCTGGCCACCGGAGAATTCATGCGGATAACGGCTGGCGTGTTCACGCACTAGGCCAACAGTTTCAAGGATCTTATATACCTTTTCATCGATAATAGCCTTGTTTTTTTCTCCAGCAATCACCAATCCCTCGGAAATAATTTCATATACCGTCATACGAGGGTCAAGAGAGGCAATCGGGTCTTGGAAAATCATTTGAATTTGCGTGGTCAAACGGGTTTTCTTAGCAAGATCTTTGTCGTGCTGATAGTCACGCTTGATTTTTTCAAGCTCCGCCCCATAAGCACTTTCAAGCAAGGGCTGGTACTTTTCCTCTACTTCGGCAAGTTTTCTTTCCGCAAATAATTTATCGCAGTTTTCGTGGTCATGCTTACCTTGTCGTATTTCCCTTTTAAGCTGAGCAATTCTTTTCTTAATTCTTACTTTTTCATCGGCATCCGCCCCGAAAAACCGCTTTCTCAATGAGGAAATCTCTTTTTTTCTCGCCATGGAACCAAAAGCAATACGAGCGCCCTTGTAATAGATATCGCCAGAGGTAATGTTGTATAACTTAATGATAGAGCGTCCCGTGGTTGTCTTGCCGCAACCCGACTCACCAACCAAGCCAAAGACCTCGCCTTGCATAACGTCAAAGGAAACATCATCTACAGCCTTGGTCGTACCAAAGTACTGGCAAAGGTTGCGTACGCTAAGAAGCGGCTCTTGTTGGCGGTTTAATTTCATGTCACTCATCCTGTACGGCCTCCAATCTTTCCTTCATTTTGCGCACCCTTTCGGTAATAACAGCAGGCCGTTCTACCTTAGGCGCATCGGGATGCAACAACCATGTCGCAGCCCAGTGAGTGGGCGTGATGTCAAAACGAGGCGGATGCTGCTCAAAGTCGATCTCCATGGCATAGCGGTTACGATCGGCAAAGGCGTCACCCTTGGGAGGATAGATCATGTTGGGCGGAGTACCGGGAATAGCTTCCAATTCGTCCTTGGTTTCAAGGTCAGGCATGGAGCTAAGCAACGCCCAGGTATAGGGATGCGCAGGCTCGTAGAAAACCTCCTCCGCCGTACCGTACTCGACAATCTTGCCGGCATACATAACAGCAATACGGTCAGCCATGTTAGCAACCACGCCAAGATCATGCGTAATAAAGATGATGGATAGTTCGCGCTCTTTTTTCAACCTATTAATCAACTCCAGAATCTGTGCCTGAATAGTCACGTCAAGCGCCGTGGTAGGTTCATCACAAATAAGGATATCGGGGTTGGCTGCCAAAGCAATAGCAATAACAATACGCTGTCGCATACCGCCTGAAAACTCGAAGGGATACTGGTTATAACGCTTGTGCGGCTCGGGAATGCCCACCTCTTCAAGCAATTTTATGGCTTTGATCTTGGCGCTTGCAGGCGTGACCTCATAAACCATAGCGGCTGCATTTTCTTGCAGATAATTAACCAACGCTTCAGCTTTCTCGCGCTTTGACTCCTGCTTGGATTTGGTTAGCTTATCGTTGTAATTTTCTTTGAGCCGTTGCATCAACAACATTATGTTTCCTTTTAACAAGTCAAAATCCACAATCGTCGGCGCAACGGGCGTATAGGTAATAGGCTTACCCTTTTGGCGGCGCCTTTCAAGTTTCCTTAGTTGCGCATCATATTTCCTTTGTCGGGAAGCATTGTTCTTTTTGCCGTCATGCAGTTGTTCAATGAAGTGGCGCATGGAACCGGAGAAGGTACTGCAAGCACTGTCTTTCACGATAGCCAGAGAATCAATAGTGCTATCTATCACGCTGCACAGCGGAGCCACTTTGCTTTCAAACTCTTCTACACTGCTATTTTCAAGTTGCCGTCTTGCTTCTTCAATTGATTCAATGGCTGCTTGTGAACGCCTATCATACTCGGCATCATTATATTCAAGGGCTTTTTCAACGCGATCAAGGAATTCCTTTTGAAAATCTCTTTCAAACTCCTGCCTATACCTTTGATGGGCTGCTTTAGTGTCTTCTGCTGTTTCGCCTTTGGCCTTCTGGTAGGCAATAGCTAAAAAGTCAGGCTCTTCTTTTTCAAGGGCTTGGTTAATGGCTTCGTACAGATAACTATAGTCAAGTTTTAACCGCTCAATCGTGTTTTTTTTGTGCTTAGGCAACCCGGCCGCTATTGATAGAGCCTTTTCATCGGTTAACACATAAGGATTGAAGCTGTCTTGAATGGTTTTGGCCATACTTTTTAAACGCTCTTGTGGATGGTCAAAGGCGTTTTTTTCGAGCAGAAACAGACCGTAACGTAGGTGTTCTTGGGCTTCAATGGCTCTGTCACGGCTATTAAAGAAAGGCTGTTCAAGAGCGATGAATTCCTTGGTTAATTTACCAAAATTTTCACAGGCTTTCTTTGCCAACTCAGCTTCAGCGGGTACACTTTCTACCATTGCTTTTTCCAAAAGCGCCATCTTACTTTCATATTCTTTTTTGCTGGAACGCTGACGGGCTTTACCTTTTAAAATCATGGCCTCAGTCAGCTGCTTTCCTACCCTCATGATAGGGTTTAAGCTGGATAGCGGGTCTTGGAAAATCATGGCGATCTTATCGCCACGCAGGCGATAGAAATCGTCTTCAGTAATCTTTAAAAGATCTTGTCCATCATAGAGAATTTCTCCACCCTCTATAATGGCGTTGCCAGCGGAAATACCCAATATCGCCTTTGAGGTAACTGACTTACCCGAACCTGATTCACCGACAATGGCCAGCGTTTCGCCTTTGTGTAAATCAAAGCTGATGTCTCGTACTGCCTGCAACTTACCTGACACCGTACGGAAGGAAATGCGCAGGTTGCGTACCTGAAGTTTCTTCTCCATTATTCTGCCCCCCTCAGTTGCGGATTAAAAGCATCCCGTAGTCCGTTACCAAATAGGTTAAAAGATATCTGGAGTAAAGAAATGAACAATGACGGGAATAGGATAATATAAGGATTGGTCGACAGTTGGTCACGACCATTGGCCAACATGGTACCCACGCTGGTCATGGTAGATGATTCAAGGTTTACAATACCCAAATAGGTTAAGCTGGACTCCGAGAAAATAACACCGGGAATAACAAGAATTGAGCCCGTAATAATGGTTCCAAGAGAGTTGGGGAATATGTGTTTAAACATGAGCCTCGCGTCGCTTGCGCCCAAGGTACGAGCCGCCAAAACATATTCTTGGCCTTTGAAACGGTAAAATTGCATACGCACTCGGTAGGCCATACCAAGCCAGCCAGTTAATACAAAGGCAAACAACAAGCTTGGCACTACACCCACTTTATTGCTTAAATGCAACTGGAAAAGCGAGGTAACAACAATGAAAGGAATACCACCCAAAACATCGGCAATACGCTCCATGAGCATATCTACCCAGCCGCCATAATAACCTTCAATGGCGCCGTAGAAGGTGCCGATTGTTAGGTTCAGCGAGCTTACGAATATAGCAAGCATGAAAGAGAAGCGGGCAGCCGAAGCCAAGCGGGTAAAAATATCCTGGCCCTTGGAGTTGGTGCCCATCACAAAGGAAGGTTCAAATCCATAACGATACTGGAAATAGTTGTACTTAGATACACGCACAACATAACCCTTTGCTTGACTGGTGCCCGTTATGCGAGCATAAGCAAGCGGTTTTTCCGGATCGTTATCGGCCGCTATCCTTAAGCTGTGGTAGCTGGTATCTTCCGGCGTGGTGGTACGGTAAATGGGCTGATAGTCCCCGCTCTTGGTTAACGTGGGCACGCCCTTTTTGTTG
Source organism: Clostridiales bacterium (assembly GCA_012837965.1). Lineage (GTDB taxonomy): Bacteria > Bacillota > Clostridia > Christensenellales > Aristaeellaceae > DTU024. Next base: position 4,867 of record DUQF01000029.1, read on the forward strand.
GCTTTGTACCAGATATTAGCATCGGACTGTTTGGCATCGGTAATGGCTGGATAGATAACCTGAATGTTGTTAGCATCCTGCCATGCTTGGATATTCTCATACTCGTCGGGTGTTAGGGTTAGGTACATCATTCCGATACGGTAGTATTCATCGGTTATAATATCGTAGTAGTTATTTTGCTTCCTGCCGCTGGTGGCATCCTGGTAAGGTTCACTGCTTGAAACAATGGGGTTTAGTCCCGTTTCAATTCCGATGGCCCGAAGAATATTGTAGTCGTTTTCGTTGACGGTTACCTTTTTGGTTCCATCACCAAAAAGCCAACCCATCGCCTTGCTTCTCGGCGGCAATTTGGAATAGTTGATGTACATGGTATCCGTTAGTGCCAAGGAGTAGTTGGTTTCAGCAAACATCGGCACTAATATAGCATACAGCGCCAGGAAAACAATGATAAAAAACGCTACAACAGAGGCTTTGTTACGACTAAAGCGCATCAAAACATCCTGAAAATAGCCAATGGGCTTGGTTTCAAACTTTTTATCATGCTGACGTCCCTCCATTGGCACAAAGGCAAACTTTCCCTTTGGGATTTTGGGATAATTACGTTCATTTTTCGTCATCATTTCTTGCTCCCCATTCTAATTCTCGGATCAATCAACCCGTAACTCAGGTCGATAATGATACCGCTTCCAAGGCCGATAAGCGTATAGAAGGCTGACAGCAACAGGAAAAAGTTATAGTCAGGCGGCGTAGTGCCCAGAGATCTAACATATAACGGTCCTACGCCAGGAATGCCAAAAATGTTTTCAATAATCATAGAGCCCGATATAATACCGATAAACTGGCTTAAAATCATCGGGAAAATCGGAACCATTGAGTTTCTGAGGGCATGGCGCACAGTGGTTTGGGCTTTGGTTAAACCTTTGGTACGAGCGAGCAAGAGGAATTCGCTTGTTAAAACCTCTGTCAGTTCCGCGCGGGTATACCGTGTTAAGCCGGCTACAGTACCAAAGCCCAAAGAAAGGATGGCAGGCACCAATGATACAAAGGTTTCCCAAGAAAAATAATCATAACCCGCCCTCATCTGGAAGGGAAACCACTGTAGTTTAAAGCATAAAAAATACTGCACTAAGAAAGCGTATACATAGCTTGGCACCGACACAAAAACCATAACGGCAGTTGATATAAAATGGTCTTGCCATGTGTTCTTTTTAAGTGCCGCATAGATACCGAAAATAAGACCAAGCGGCACGGAAAAGAGCATGGTGTAAACATTCACCAGAATGGTTGCTGGCATCTTCTCCATGAAGACTTTCATAACATCCTGCCCTACATACATCATTTCACTGACGCCCCAGTCCATCCCAATAAGGGAGCGGCGCACAAAAATGATGTACTGTTCAATCAGGGGCTTGTTATAACCAAGCGCCTCTCTTCGCATTTCGATAAGCGCCATGTCCTTGCCAAACTGTTCCGCCGGTTTTGAGGGAAGCAGCTTAACCAAAACAAAGCAAACCGAAATAATGATGAGAAACACCACCAGCATCAGCCCAATACGTTTGATTACATATTTTAGCATAGGGTCCACCTTTTCTTTGGATTTTTGCTTTATGACCGCTGCGCTTATTATTCGCAGCGCTCATAAGGCAATCATACATCCACCCGCACTTGTCGTGCTCTTACTAAAAATGACTACCACGACCGCTTGATAGAATGCTTATTTTGAGTACAATGCCGCCTTTCGTGAAAAAAAAGGCGGCAATGCACTTTCACAACGCTAAGGAAGAGGCTTACGCCCCTTCCCTTTGTAGTTAAGTTAAAATGAATTACTTGTAGTTCAGGATGCCGCCATGTTCTTTGACAAACGCGTCCCACTCGGCGTCGGTGTAATTATAGGTCATATATCTGACACCACCGCGGCCCATGGGGAAAATTTGGTCTTCAGTGTAGTACTCAATCTTCATGCCCTTGAGCGCTGCAGAAGCATCGCCCATCAGCGGGATGAAGTGATAGTTCTGAAGAACGGCGTTTTCAAGCGCACCCAAGATAGAGATACGGCGCTCGGCCATGCCATCTTCCTTGTTGTCCGGATAGGCAGCGGAAATAGTTTCGCCGGTTTCCTTGTTAACCAAGTTCACCTGCTCACCGGAGAGCGCGTACCACCAGTCGCTTGCGGAAGCGGTATAGACAACGCCGTCAACAGCAATATCCACCATGGCAGTCGTGGAATCCCAAGAGCTGTCATATTGGTAGGTGGGGCTTACATATACCTGGAACAGGCCATAAGGATCGAAGGTAGATCCGGTCCAGCCCACACCAAAGAGCATATCAACCTTGTTGGTACGTAGGGCAGTGCCAAAGGCATTGGCCAAGGTACCGTCACGGTCAAAGGTCAGCTTGCCTTCCAGCTTGGTGCCTTTCACGGCTTCGGTGTAATTGTTCACGATAAAATCATAGCCATTATTGTAGAAAGCGCTGGTCAAGTTGGGGGTACCGATGAGGATTTCAACCACATCGTCTTCGTCCATCAAACCTTCAGCAATGGCAATGTCATAAGCGGCGTCAAAGCACTGCTTGGCCATTTCAAGGTTGTAGCCGGTCAGAGAGTCGATAGCATCATCCAGCGTGGGATAGGTCTTGCCTTCACCCACATCGTCGGACAAGCCCCAGAAGTCAACAACGGTTCGCTTGGCAACTTCGGTGTCGCGATAGAAGGTAGCAGTTTCGGGGTCAGCAACGATTTGGCCACCATACAGCGCAAAGGCAGGTTGGTTGGTGGGGCTGGTTGCTGCACAGAAGTCAGCGCGGTTAAGGCCAAGGCTCATCGCCATGCGGAATTCCTTCACGGTCAGGATGGTCTTGTTCTTGTTTTCACCAGCAGTTTCCTGGTTGGCTTTCAAAGCTTCCATATCGGGGTTAAACACCATCGCAAAGACGGAGTCACCCTCGGAGTAATAGGTGAAGTCAGAAGTACTGTACTCGACCATGTCGTCGCGCTGCAGTCCATAGACATCCAGCTGGCCAGCCAAGAACATTTCAAGGCGGGTAGCGGGTTCGGATACAAACTGGGTGACCATACGGGTGGTCTGGTAGCTGTTTTCACCAAAAATTTTGGCTTCATGACCAAACCAGTTTTCGTTCTTTACCAAAACAATCTGCTTGTCTGCCTGGAATTCAACCAGCTTGTAGGGACCATAGGAAATAGTGGTTTCAAGGGTGGTACCATAGGAGTTGGTATACACGCCGTCCTCTTCCTTACCGCACTTCTCGTACAGTTCCTTGTTGACAAGGTAGTCAGAGGTGAAGGAGTACAGCAGGTAGAAACCGGACAGGGGCTTGTCAAGGATGACAATCAGTTCGGTATCGCTCAGGGCTTTGACGCCAAGCTTTTCAGGCGCCATTTCGGGATACTCATACTTGGCATACAGTTCGTCAAGAGCATATTCTTTCTTGCCCGCCTCGTCTGCCCAGGTGATGTATTCGCCGCCTGCGCCTACGGTGTAGAACTCATACAGCTCTTTAAAGGTCAGGGGAGTTTCAACAACGCCGCCTTCGGCAGCGCCGGTCCAGGCCTTGGCTTCAAAATCATAGGTATCACCAAAGGAATACTTCCAGTCAAGATAGCCTTTTTCTTCGCCAATTTGTTCGATTAATTCTTCGACAGTCTCAACACCTAAAAGGCCCATGTAGCTACGAATAGATGTATCGGCAGTGGTGCCCTGCTTGGCAAACAATTCGGCGTTGGTAACAACCATGTTGCCAGTGTACAGGCCATCCGCACGGTGGTTCTGGGCCTTGGAGTCCAGAAGTAAACGCCAAGAATCGACATAGTCATGAGCGGTAATGGGAGTTCCATCTTCCCACTTTAGGTCATCACGCAGGGTGATTTTCCAAGCGCGGGCAGTTGTTTTTTCTTCGGTGGGATTGCCATCGGCATCCGCAACGAATTCGGGAATATTCCACTCTTCACCAACATAGTCGGCAGTCACGTCCTCGGGCTCGCCTACGGCAGCCAGGGGCTTGACCTTGTAGCTATCACCTTCTTCATTGTAGTCGAAGGTATAGAACGAAGTGGAAATCCAGTCCAGCACCGCGGTATTGTCCGTAGACGTCTGGTTCTGGAAGGGGCTCCAGTTGGTGGGGAAGGACGAAAGAGCATTATTGTAAGTATATTCGACCTTGGGTTCCTCAGCCAACACGGAAGGGATTGCGATGGCCAGCAACATAACCGCGGCCATCAACAAAGCGGTAAGTTTCTTCACTATTGATTCCTCCTTTATTTTTTCATTGAGCTTTGCTCTGTTGTTTTATCTTACCTGAAAATGTGTGGAAATGCAAGCCCGAAATGTACAAAACCCTTTTTTTACATTGTGTTGCGAATGTTCGTTCTGTCAAAAGAGCCTGCTAAGCTATAGTTTCTTCATCCTCCCCGTCCCCTTCCTCTCCTTCGGGCAGTTCAAGCGGCGCCGCTTCTTCCACGTCCCGCAGGCGGCGCACAATAGTGCGGGTGCGTTTGGTGGCCGTTTCGATGGAGTCGCTGGCCTGCCTTAATTTGGTGAGGGATTTTTCAAGCAAGTCTCCAAAACCAAGCAGGTCACGCTTGGCCTGCCCCAAAAGCTGCCAGGCTTCGCTGGAACGCTGCTCGATGGCTAAAGTTCTAAAGCCCATTTGCAGGGAGTTGAGCAGGGCGTAAAAAGTAGAAGGGCCCGACAATACCACCCGCAAATCCCGCTGGATTTTTTCGGTAACATCCCCAAGCTGCAAGGCCTGCGCGTACAGGCCTTCAAGCGGCAAGTACATAACCGCGAAGTCGGTGGTGTAAGGCGGCTGAATATATTTGGAAGAAATGCGCTCGGCTTCCCGGCGCAGCAGGGTAGCAAATTCTTTTTTGGCCGCTTCAAAGGCCACCTGATCGCCTGCCTCCTGCGCCTCCACCATCCTTGAATAGGAAGCAATGGGAAATTTGGCGTCAACGGGCAAATATAGCAGCTGGCCTTCGGTCTTGCCCGGCAGCTTGATGGCATACTCCACCCGCTCCTGAGTGTTTGGCTGAACAGCCACGTTCTGCTCGTACTTATCGGGCGGCAGAGCTTCACTGATAAGAGTACCCAGCTGCATTTCGCCCCAGATGCCACGGGTTTTAACGTTGGTGAGTACTTTCTTTAAGTCGCCTACACCGCTGGCAAGGGTTCGCATTTCACCAAGGCCTTTATATACCTGCTCTAAGCGCTCGTTGACCAGAGAAAAACTCTCGCCAAGGCGCTTGTTGAGCGTTTGCTGCAAGCGCTCATCCACCGTTTGGCGCATCTGGTCCAGCTTTTCGGCATTTTCCCTCTGCATTTCGCTAATGCCCCGATAAAGGGTATCCCGTAAGCGCTCCACCTTTTCGTCGTTGGCAGTCAGGCGGTTTTGCAGAGTAATAGTTAACTGGCGCATTTTTTCATCTTGCCCTTGTGCGCTTGCGTCAAGGCGCTGGCCGAGGGCATCTACCCGGGCGGAAACCTGCATCCCCTCGTCCCGAAGGCGTATTTGCACCGCTGCCGTTTCTCTTGAAGAAGCCTCCTGCATTTGCCGCATGGTTTCCTGCCACTGATAGGCAGTATGGTTTTGGCTTTCTTCCTGAAATCTGGCCATGCGCTTTTCGGCGCTTCGGACAATCAAAAGCACCGCTACTATCAATAACGCAGCTATCAAAATAACCAGCAAAAGAAGACTTTGGTCAAGCATGGCTCTTCCCTTCCCGGTGGTGGCGGTAACATAAGCCCATATAGCGAATATCCTGCTGGTTGTCGATTAGAACCTGCTCGCCCTCACGAATCACATTACCTTCGGGATCAACACGGGTGTTCATGGTTGCCTTTTTTCCGCACCAACATAGCCCGCCGGGCACTTCCTGTATATCTTCCGCCAAACGGAACAGCGCCGCCGAACCAGGAAAAAATTGACCCCTAAAGTCCGTACGCAGTCCGTAGCAGTAAATTTCAAGGTCCAGGCTTAAATCCGCCAATTCCTGTACCTGTTCAGCCGAAAGAAACTGGGCTTCATCGACCAAGACGAACTGAAAATCGTTATGCGCCCGTTGAATGGCAAGCCAATTGAGCTGCTCTTTAATGGAGTGGTCGGGCTGCAACACAATTTCCGCCTTGGCTTGGAGGCCAACACGGCTATAAACAATATCGTGCTCCGCCCTTGTATCGATAGCGGGCTTGAGCACCGCCACTTTCAGGCCAAGCTGCTGCAAATTATAGCGTTGCATGAGCAGTTGAGCGGTTTTTGACGAACCCATCACCCCATAATAAAAGTGCAGCACTTACATTTCCCTCCTGCCTTCAAGGGCTTTAAGCAGGGTTACCTCATCGGCATATTCAAGGTCGCTGCCGATGGGCACACCATAGGCGATGCGGCTAACGGTGATGCCCATGGGCTTAATCAGCCTCGCAAGGTAGCTTGCAGTCGCTTCGCCTTCAATATCGGGGTTGGTAGCGATGATTACTTCCTTTACCTGGCTATCGGCAAGGCGGCTGATGAGTTCCTTGATGCGGATATCCTCCGGCCCAATATTGTCCATGGGCGACAACACGCCATGCAACACATGGTACAAGCCACGATAATCGTGGATGCGCTCCATGGCGGCCACGTCCCTTGGATCTTTGACTACGCAAATGGTACTAAGGTCCCGCTTGTAGTCGGCACACACTTGGCATCTTTCGCCCGTTGTAAAGTTGCCGCACTGCGAGCATAATTTCAGGTTTTCCCGGCCCTCTAACAGCGCCTTGGCAAGCCGCTGGACATTTTCTTTGGGCTGCGCGGCTAAAAAGTAGGCAAGCCGCTGCGCGCTTTTGCGCCCGATACCGGGCAACTTGCCCAGCTCATTGGCCATTTGTTCGATGGGATTTTGCATTAAAACAGACCGCCGCCTCCCATGGGCGCAATGGCGGAAAGGCGTTGATTCTTATCGCTTTCCATCGCCCGAAGCGCTTCGTTAACGGCCGCCAAAACCAAGTCTTCCAGCATTTCCACATCGTCGGGATCAACGGCTTCAGGCTTAATATGAAGGGCTGTTAATTCTCCCCCGCCGCTTACTTTGCAGGTGACCATGCCGCCGCCTGATGTGGCTTCATATTCTTTTTCCGCCAATTCTTCTTGAGCCTTGGCCATTTCAGCCTGCATTTTTTGCGCCTGGCGCATCATTTGCTGAATGTTCACTCCCCCGCCAAAGCCGCCAAAATTCCGTTTCATGGTTCATATCCTCCTAAAATATCATTCAAAAATCCGTTCACCGTTTGGATATATTCTCCCGTCCCCTCCGCAAACGCCCGGGCGTGTTCCGCTCCATCAACAGACAATTTTCGCTTTTTGCCGCCATGAGCCTGATAGAGCTTGTCCATCATGTAGTAGGGAACAAAGTCGTCTGCCGTCCCGTGGATAAACAGCATGGGCACCTTGCAATCAGGCAGTTCTTTTAGGCAGTCTGCCCGGCGCAGGTCGCCGCCAAAAAGCCGGATCATGGGGCGGGCAAGAAAAAAGAAAACACTTTCAAAAGCGGGCGGTATATTTTGTCCCGTTTGGCGCACAAAGTGACGCATTTCTTCTTCCATAGACGTGTAGCCGCAATCTTCGATACAGGCGGCAATCCTTTCGCCCGCATCGCAGGACAGAAGCATGGACACCGCCGCCCCCATGCTGCGCCCCAACACAATATGTGGCTGGGGCGTCAACTTTTCAAGTATTTCCAGCCAGCCAAGGGCGTCCTTGCGCTCACGGGCGCCAAAGGTGCAGTACCTGCCCTCGCTTTCCCCCATCGCCCGCTGGTCGGGGCAAAGAATGGAAAAACCCATGTCATACAGCATTTTGATCTCCGCGTAATAGTATTCCTTGCGGTCGGTCCAGCCGGGAAAAACCAGCGCCCCGCCTCTGGGATTTGGGTGGGCGATATAGGCGGCCGTGAGCTTTAAGCCATCAAAAGAGGTTAAATGAACGGTTTCTTTATTAACTCCATCCATCCACTCCGCCGCCGCCTCGTGGTGGGGGTAACCTACATCAAACTCAAGAACAGTCACCTTCTTGGGCGCATCGGGGGAAGAAGTTTTTCGCATTTCCAAGCTGCCTTTGACCTTAACGTAGGCCATCAGGACAATCGCTATCAGCAAAACCGCAGCAATAACAATTGCCGCTAAAACAAAACCCATGGTCTCCTCCCTACATTTTTTTGTCTAATTGAGTATATCATCCATCGCCGCTAATGGCAAACAACAATTCCTTCTCTTTTATTTTTTGTGGTATTCAATGGATTGCTTGGAAACGGGGCTTTCTTTTCCCAAGGGGGTAAAGGAAATCATCCCGTCCTGTAGCCTCACAGCGCCTGTTGAGCCTACCGCCTCTCCCTTTGTGAGCAAGATTTTTAGCAGCTTTTCAGTCATTTTCGGCCCGCTGCTTCGCTCAAAACCTGTTTTCCAGAAAGTTAATTTGCAGCCCGTTCGCCAGTTCTCGCAGCCGAAAGCCTTTTGGTTTTCGATAACTTTTCCGCCGCATAGGGGGCATTTAACACCAGCGACGGTTTTCCCCTTTGATGTCCTCTTGCCTCGTACCTCCTTTTCAAAGGTGGTTTTTAACTCCCCCGTTTGGGCGCTGGTTACAAGGTAGGTGGACAGGCTCCGTATTCCCTGCATGAAGCGCTCGGTTTCCCGCTTGCCTTGGGCAATTTCGGACAGCGCCTTTTCCCATTTACCGGTTAAGACGGGAGAGGCAATATCGTCCGGCACAATGCGAATGAGCTTAATGCCCTTGTCGGTGGGATAAAGACTCTTTCCCCTTCGTTGCACATAGCCCACCTTAATCAATCGCTCGATAATGGCCGCCCTAGTGGCGGGTGTACCGAGGCCGGAACCTTTCATGGACTCTCGCAGTTCCTCTTCTTCCACTTCCCTGCCGGCATTTTCCATAGCCGAAAGGAGGCTGGAATCGGTGTGGGGACTTGGGGGCTTGGTGCTATCCTGTTTGATTTTCACCGACTTAACTATCGACACGTCGCCAACATTCACCTTGGGCGCCAACGACTCCCTTTCCGTTTTGGAAGGCCTGTCAGTGGCTTTCCAGCCAATGGCTAAAATGGTTTTACCGGTTGTGAGAAAGTATTGGTTTTCGCTTACAGTAATTACTTTCACTTGCTCAAACTCGTGCGCCGGATAGAATGCGGCAAGAAACCTGCGTACGATTAGGTCATACAACTCGTTTTCGTCCTTATGCATCCTTTCCATATTGGCTTTTTGGCTGGTGGGGATAATGGCGTGGTGGTCGGATACCTTGCTGTCGTCATAGATGCGTTTGGTAAAGGCAAGTTTTCCGCCTGTCCTTGGAACACCAGTCACCAGATCATCATACCGCGGCGGTAGCAAACCCATGGTTTTTTCAACTACTTTAACCATATCGTTTGGTAAATACCGGGAATCGGTACGGGGGTAGGTGATGGCCTTATGCCTTTCATATAAATTTTGCGCAACTTCCAGCGTTTTTTTAGCGGTGAAGTTAAGCAAGCGGTTGGCATCCCGCTGGAGGCTGGTTAAGTCATACAAAAGAGGCGGAACTTCCCGTTTCTTTTCGGTTAAAATGTCCTGAACAGTCGCTTGCTTTTTTCGGACGCCCTGCGCAATCCCTTTGGCAGTTTCTTCGTTAGGAATGCGGTGTTTTTTGTTGTCTTCCTTGCAGGCAGGGTCGAACCACTGCCCTGAATACTCGCCAAAATCTGCCGTTAAGGTAAAGTAGCTTTCGGGGACAAAGGCCTCGATTTCATCCGCCCTCTTAACCAGCACTGCCAGAGTAGGCGTCTGCACCCTACCGATGGAAAGAAGGGCGTCGTACCTTAAGGTATAGGCCCTGCTTGCGTTCATGCCCACCAGCCAATCGGCTTGGGAGCGGCACAGGGCGCTTTGGTATAGGCCTTGGTAGGCGCTGTTTGGCTGTAAGTTGTCAAAACCTTCCCTGATGGCGGCATCGGTCATGGAGCTGATCCACAGGCGGTCAACAGGCTTTTTGCAGCCTGTTTTTTCATAAATCAGGCGGAAAATCAACTCCCCCTCCCGCCCGGCGTCCGTTGCGCAAATGACGCGCTCAGTCGCCTTATCGTTTAACAGCTTTTTCACTACCGCATACTGCGACCTTGTTTTACTAATCACCTTGGTGGGAATGGTTTCAGGTAAAATGGGCAAATCTTCCATGCGCCATTTTTTGTAACGCTCGTCGATTTCCTGCGGCTCACACAAGGTGACCAAATGCCCAAGCGCCCAAGTAATAGTATATTTGTCTCCCGCAATGTAGCCCTCGACCGATTTTTTGCATCCTAACACACGGGCAATATCCCTTGCCACGCTGGGTTTTTCCGCAACAACTACTATCATGGGGCTTCCTCTTTCTTTATTTGCGATAGGACAACTGTCGGTTCGTACGTTACGCCTGCATTCACGTCCTTCCTTGCCTCTATCAACACAAGGTAAGGCGGCTTGTGCGTCAGGCTTTGAACAAACTGTACCCGCTTAATTTCAAAGCCATTATTCTGGCAAGCCTTGGTAAAGGAAAAAAGCAAGGGCGCCGGGCACATGCTGATAAGCCTGCCCTTTGGTTTTAACAAACGATGGGCAACGCAGCATAAATCTTCATAGGTGAAGCCCGCTCGCGTGCGGGCAAGGACATGTTTTTGCACCTGCCCGGCCTTGGCATAAGGCGGGTTTGATATAACCGTATCATACAGGCAATCACTACGAAAGTCACGAATATCATTACAATAAGCTCGTACCTTTTCTTCAAGCGCGTTCAGCCTGATACCTTCTTTAAGAAGCGATACGGCTTCTGGGTCAATTTCCACACAATCGATGAAAAAATCTTTTTCCCTGCCCAACAGCAAAAAAGCAAGTACGCCGCTTGCCGCGCCAAGGTCAAGCAGTTTTTCACCTTTCTTTAAAGGGACAAAGCGGGACAATAAAACCGCATCGTGCCCGTAAGGATAAACGCCTTCATCCATTACAAGACAAATACCTGCATCCAACATATCATATCGCTTTTTCATAAAAATCTAAACAAAAAAATGCCGCGCATGCGCGGCGATAGTGTTGGTGAATTATTCTTGCACGGGGGCGCCGACGGGGCAAACATCTGCACAGTTGCCGCAATCGATGCACTGATCTTCATCGATAACGTAGATGCCGTCGCCTTCCGAGATGCAATCCTGGGGACACTCGTCTACGCAAACGCCACAGCTGATGCAAGCATCAGAAATCTTATAAGCCATAATCCAAACCTCCTTTATTCACGCCGCTGCGTGTCAATCGGTATTATAGACCATTTACAAAAATTCCGCAAGGGTTAATCCAGTAAAAGTGCCTGAAGTTCCTGCGGAGAATGCGCAAAATAGTGAGGATGAGCTGTTTTAAGCATATCCTCAGTTTGAAAACCCCAAGTCACCGCCACTGAATCCAGGCCTAAATTATGCGCTGTTTTCATGTCGGTCACTGTGTCGCCGACATACCAGACTACATCCGGATGAAGCCCAAGCTTTTTAAGCGCCATATTGCCCAAAGTCGGGTCGGGCTTAATGGGCAAATTAGCAATCCGTCCTTGCAGATGAGCAAAAGAAATGTCGGAAAAATAGTATTTAATGATGTTTTTCACATCGGAATCGTCCTTGTTGCTTAAAACAATAAGCTGCATTCCGTGCGCTTGAAGATTATTTAACATTTCCACAACGCCATCAAAGGGTTTGGTTTGTACCCTTGAATGCTGGGCGTAGTAAGCTCGATATTCCTGATAAACCTTGTCCAGCTTGCTTTCGTCGCCCAAAAGCGCACGTTTGCACAGGTTCAGGGCGCCATCGCCCGTAAACAGCTTATATGCTTCCAGGGGATGCTCTTTATATCCGTTATTCTTTAGCACGGTGTTCACCGCCCCGCCGATATCGGCCAAAGAGTCAATCAGCGTGCCGTCCAAATCAAAAATCACAGCTTTTTTCATTTAGTCCGCCTCCTATGCGCCCTATTATACCAGCAAAGGGCGATTGACACCATCGAATAAAGCGCCTATACTGCCTTTGGAGGTAAGAGATGAAACGACTTATTCCTGTTGTTTATGGTTTGGCCCTCATCCTGTCGGCTGTTTTGGTGTTTTTAGGCGTCCAGAATATGAAAGACTCCAAAAAACTGGACGAAACGTACGCCTATGAGGCGTCCATCACCCCCACGGCAAGCATTGCCCCGCCCACTTTATTTTCACGCCCCACGCAGGCGCTGCTACGAGTGGGCTCTGCCAATACGGAAGTCAAACGCCTACAAGAAAAGCTGAAAGAGCTTGGCTACTATAGTGGTGAGATTGACGGTCAATTCGGAGGCGGTACTAAAGCCGCAGTGGAAACCTTTCAAAGGCAACATGGCCTTGTGGCTGATGGGCTTGCCGGTGAAAGCACACTCGGCATGCTGTACTCCCAAAAAGCCCACCCCCATACACCCGAGCCAGAAACGCCGACACCCACCTTGGTCAACAAAAGCCATCCCCTGCCGGACGGTTATGCGCCCAAAAACTTAATACAGCTATCAAGCGTTATTGGCGAAGACTTGGCTGTTTTATCAGACCCGGATGAACAGGCGAATAGCCAAGCCGCACTTGCCCTTCAGTCCCTTTTGACCGCCGCGCAAAAACAAGGTTACACTTCTTGGAAAATAAACGAAGGCTTCCGCAGCTTTAGTGAGCAGGAAGTCTTATTTTTAAAGCGAAAAACCGCTTTTATGGACGGAAGCGAAACAGGCTTTGAAATGAGTGAGCAAGGCGCACAAAGGGAGACCGAGCGCACCGTCGCCCGCCCCGGCATGAGCGAACACCACACCGGCCTTGCCTTTGACGTGGGCGTTATCGGTATGCCGTTTGGAGACTCTCAAGAATCGGTCTGGCTTGAAAAAAACGCTCACCTTTACGGCTTCATCCTCCGCTATCCACTTGGTAAGGAAGATATTTCCGGCTTTGAGTATGAGCCCTGGCACATACGCTATGTAGGTATAGAGCACGCCAAAGCCATGCATGAAAAGGGACTGACGCTGGAAGAATATTTAGGGAAGTAAAAAGGACGGAACAACCGCCCTTTTTTGGTTTGTTTACATCGATATTTCTTTCTTTCCGCTTACCTTGAAGAACAACGCCAAAGCGATAATTGTGGAAAAGGTAAGGATGGCCGAAATGGCCGATGCTACGCCGTCATTACCCCTGATAACCTGGCTGTAAATTTCCAGCGTCATGGTTTTGGTGTTGGTAGTATAGAGCATGATAGAAGTGGATAGCTCGGTAATAATGGTGATCCAGCTGAGGATAGCGCCCGAAATCACGCCCGGGGCCATCATAGGCATGGTGACGGCCCAGAAAGTTTTTGCTCCGCTTGCTCCAAGGCTGATGGACGCTTCCTCAATGCTCATAGGTATATTGCGCAAAATAGCTGAGGATGAGCGCACCGTGTAAGGCAGACGCCTAAGGGTATAGGACAGCACCATGATAAACATGCCGCCCGATAGCAGCAGGGGACGCTTATTAAAGCTGGTGAGCAAGGCAAAGCCCAAGATGGAGCCCGCTACCATTTCCGGAAACATGGACATGATATCCACTGTTGCGTTAAGGATATTACGCCTGCGCACAATCACATAGCTAAACAGGTATGCCAAAATAACAATACACACGATGGAGATGCCCGCCAGCAAATAGGTCATCCAAATAGATCGGCTGACCATTTTGAAAGCTTCTTTATAAGAATTAAGGGAGAAACCCTTTGCAAACATGCGCCCGCTGGTATTGCGGAAGGAGTTAAAAATAACATAACACTGCGGCATGATGGCAATGCCCACCATGATATAGCAGTATAGGTGCGCCAAGGTATTTCTCCAGCCGTGCACCTTCTTTTTTTCGACAGGACGCAAGGCGGAAATTGAGAAAACCTTGCGGCTTACAATGTATTTTTGAACAAGGAACATAGTAGCCGTAATGATAATGGCAATTACCGACACAGCCGCAGCAAGGCCGGTGGAGCCGCCAATTTCGCTAAAGAACTCCTTATACACAAGCACAGGCAGGGTGATATAGTTTTCACCAATGAGCATGGGCGTGCCATAGTCGGCGAAGGCTCGCATGAATACTAATAAGGCTCCCGCTAAAATGGTGGGCAAAAGCAGGGGCAATACAACTTTAAAAACCTTGCGCAAACCGACGCAGCCAAGGCTTTCGCTGGCTTCAATCAGGCTGGCATCTAAACTCTTAAACGCCCCTTGAATAAACATAAATACCAAGCTGTATAGCTGGAAACTCATGACGATAACACAGCCTTTGAAGCCGTAAATATCGCCAAGCTTAATGCCGACCGATGCAAGCAGGTTGGTGATAACACCGTTGCGCCCTGCAAGCTGAATCCATGCGTAAGCGCCGATGAAGGGCGCCGACATACTGGATACCAAAATCAAGATCTGCAAAAACCCTGCTCCACGGATGACGGTGGTACTCATAATGTAGGCCATGGGAGTGGCGATAAGAACCGCCGCTACGGTCACCACCGATGAAATAAGCACGCTGTGCCAGATAGCGTTAGTATAGTAGGCCCTGCTGAACATCCTTTGGAAATATTCGTAAGTAATCGTTCCATCGTTGTTAACAATCGCTAATTTTAACAGCGATGCCAAGGGATATATAAGGAAAAACAAGTAAAACAACAGCGCTGTAACCGTTACCAGCGGCCATATTTCACGGCGCACAAGCAGGAAGGCTCCAAGCAAACTTAACGCAATGCCTACGCCCACCAAAACATACCTTGCGGGCATAATAAAGTGGTCAAAGTCCGTCAGCTTATCGATATATTCCTGCAAGGCCTTTTTCTGCTTGCCCGACTCTGTCAGGTTACGGCCTTTGTAATCACTGTCTGTCAGTTCGGGAACAGGCTTGCCCTGGGCGTATTCCACCCATTCTTCGGTTGTCATGTTCAGGCGGCGGGAAAAAAAGTCCACCTGCGCCTTGCCCATAAAACCAAGGACAATGGAGGCCACACCCAGTATGAACAGTAAACCCGCCAACAATAATGTCAGGTTTTTTTGTCGCTTACTTTTCGGCATCGTCCATCACCCCTTTGGTTATGCTTCGGTCGCCCGATGAGGTAAATACATTGATTTTTTCCCGTTTCATTGATAAAGAAACGGTCGTCCCTTCGGGAATGATGCTGGAAATGGAACTTTCTTCAATAATCTGTGCAGTTTCGCCCGATTCAAGGCGCACAAAGTAGGTAGTGTTTAACCCTAAGAAAACGCTGGACAACACCTTGGCACGGATGCCGGGTTTGTCTTCCTCTTGAATAATAAATTCTTCCGGACGTACCGAAACCAGTACATCGTCTTCCTCTGCTTCCCGCACGAAATTGTCAAAAGGGAGTTCGTAACCCGTTGAAAAACGAAGCTTGTTTTCTTGCGGTACAGCTTTTGCTTCCATGGTGTTGGAGTGGCCGATGAAGTTGGCGACAAACAGGTTAGCCGGCCGCTGATAAAGCGACTTAGGCGTTGCCACATGCTGGATGACGCCCTTATCCATCACGGCGATACGGTCGGAAACCGCCATCGCTTCTTCCTGGTCATGGGTGACATAAATGGTAGTAATGCCAACACTCTTTTGAATTTCTCTAATTGCGTTGCGCATTTCTATCCGCAACTTGGCGTCTAAGTTGGAAAGCGGCTCGTCCATCAATAAAACGTCGGGCTCAATAACAATAGCCCTTGCAAGCGCCACACGCTGCTGCTGACCGCCCGACAGACGCTCGGGCAGCCTGTCTGCGTATTCGCTGATACGCACGGTATCTAAAATTTTATCCACACGCTGCCTGATTTCATCGGCCGGCAGACGGCGGTTTTTGAGGCCGAAGGCAACGTTTGCACGCACGGTCATGTGCGGGAAAACCGCATAGTTTTGAAAAACCATGCCAATGTTACGCTTGTCGGGGCGCATATCGTTGATAACGGTATCGTTAAAGCTAATAGTACCCCCTTCAATGGTGTTAAAGCCGGCCACCATGCGCAATAGAGTGGTTTTCCCGCAGCCCGAAGGTCCCAAGAGGGTAAAAAACTCTCCCTTGCGAACCTTAAGGCTCAGGTTGGGGATGATTACATTGTTTCCATATTTTTTCAGGTTGTTTTTGAAAGTGATATTGACGCTCATGGCTGTCCCTTTCTAAATACTGATCATGCACTCCTTGACAAAGGGACATTACATATCAGTATTATATAAAACAATGCGCAACCGGCAAGCAGTTGCGCATTGTTGGTATAATATTACTTGTTGATAATATCCATCACGCGCTCTTTGAGTTCCGTAGTATGGGAGTAGACATAGGGGCTGTCTTCAAAAGCAAGGATGATATCATCCAGCGGCGTCATGATATCGTTGGTATATTCAACGGGACGGATGTTACGGCTGGTGGTTTTTTCAGCCAGGAATTTCTGCGCCTCTTCGGAAAGCATGAAATCGACAAAAGCCTGGGCGTTTTCCACGTTTTTGGCGTTCTTGGTAATACCAATTTGCGCCGGCAGGAATACGGTACCTTCAACCGGATAAACAATAGTCGCATTCGCGCCGTCTTTAATCATGGTGACGCAGGGATCTTCATAGGTGAGACCAACGACATATTCGCCGTTGATGACGCCTTTATACACTGCAGAAGAGCTGGATGTAATAACCACTTCCTGGCCGACAAACAGGTCTTCGACATACTGCCAGGCCTTATCGCTTTCATATTTTTCAGCGGCCGTTTCACCTTCGCCCATCACAAGCAGCATGTTGGTCAGCTGGCAGAAAGCCGAAGAAGAAGCGCCCGGGTCGGCAGACACAATCTTGCCCTTTAAGGCAGGCTGGAGAAGGTCGGCATAGCCGGTAATTTCAATGCCTAGTTCTTTGATTAAATCGTTGTTGAACAGCAGAACGCTACCGTCCACGGTATAGTTGGTGCAGTATCCCAGCTGGTTCCTGTATTCCTCCATCAGGAAATCATCTTCAGGGGAATAGTAGTCTTGGAAAAGATCGGAATTGGCAGCGTAATTGGCAAGGCTGCCCCCGTACATCAGGTCAAAGGAGCAGAATTCCTGTTCCTTTTCCGCGCGGATACGGGTCATGCAATCGCCGGTTCCCAGCGACTCGCTGATGATTTTGATACCCGTCTTCTCTTCAAACAGGGGATAAATGGAGCGCAGACCATCGCTATTGGGGGTACAGATGTACAGTTCGCCCTGTGCAAGGGCGGCGACTGTGCCCAAGCACAGCATGGTAGTTAAGAAAATTGCAACAAACCTTTTCATGGTTTCCTCCTATTGTGTGGCTATTTAACTCCCATCAAGTTTCTGGCACTCTTTGTAAAAGTTAAACGCCAGCTTTTGATAAGTTTATATTAAATGCTTGTAAAGTAATTGTCAAGTGATAAGATCTTCTCTTTTGTTCAATATGTAAAAACGCCCCGCTTCTCATACGAGGCGCTCCATGGTAAACAGCTTTTCTTTTCTTAATACCATTTCATCAACATTTTCCACATAGTCTCTAAAACCTTTGTTGTTGGGAGCTCGGGCGATATAGACCCTGCTTTTCCAGACCCGTTTGGAAATGCCGCCCGCTCCGATAGCGATGATGTTGGCAGTATCCTCCATGGTATCTATATTATAGATACAAATTTTTTCCCTTTGAGCGTAGCCGACATTTTCACAACCGCCCGCCTGCTTTTTTTGGCGGTAGAGATAGTAAGGCACAAGCCCCATCTTCCTTGCGGTTTGGTAGCCATCCTCCACCATTTCTTTGACCCAGGCGCCGCTTGGGAGCTTGTCGCCCCACTGGTGCATATCGCTTGATCGCTTGATAGAAAGGGTGTGAACGGTTAAGGACTGGGGCGAAAGATCCTCTATCGCTCGCATGGTATGGCGAAAATCTTCCGGCGTTTCGCCGGGAAGCCCAGCAATGACATCCATGTTGATAGAAGAAAAGTTAAAGGCTTGGGCCAGCTCATAAGCGGTTAGAGTTTGTTCGCAGGTATGTCCCCTGCCGATGAGCTCCAAGGTGCGGTCGTGAAAAGTTTGCGGGTTGATGCTGACGCGCTCCACACCCGCCGCCTTTAGCAGTTGCAGCTTCTCTTTGGTGACGGTATCAGGCCGCCCCGCCTCCACTGTTGTTTCAACGGCCTCACGGATAAAGCTTTCAGACGCCTTTAACACCTGCTCAAGTTCCCGAGGTTCCAGCACTGTTGGCGTTCCGCCGCCAAAGTAAACCGAACGTACTTTTAGGTTCAGCCGCTCCATCAGCGCCTTGGTTTGCTCCATTTCCCTTAGAAGCGCCTTGGTATAGCGTATAAGCTTATCCCCCTTGCCGGCTACTTCGCTTACAAAGCTGCAATAGCGGCAGCGACTAGGGCAAAACGGGATGCCGATATATACATCCACATCCATTTCGCCGACTGGCGGTATGGCTTGCTGGTTTTGAATTACCTCACCAAGGAGAGCGGCTTTCATGGGCGAAATATCAAACTCCCGCGTCATGGCATCAAGAGCGTCGCTTAAAGACAAGCCCTTCTCCATTTTTTCAACAACCAAGCGGCTTGGCCGAATACCTGTAAGCGAACCCCAAGGCGGCTTGTTGCCGGTTGCTTGCTTGAGCGCCTGATAAAGGCATTGTTTAGTTTGCCTTTTCCACAGGCGCTTATCTTTCAGCAGGCTTAACCCTCGCTTTTCTTTGTTTTCAAACGAAGCTTCAAAGGCTTTGGACAACGTTATTCGGCAGTGGCGAAAATCACCCTCTATCCACTCCTGATGGTTAATGACAAGGTCGCCTTCGGACTCTTCGCTTTTTTTTATATCGGCAAAGAAAAGGGCGCAAATATCCAATAGTTCTTTATGAAGAACGGCGTCCTTGGTGTCAAGAAATATTCTCACGGCATAATAAATGGGTCACCGTGGCCAGGATAAAAGGTATGGCCGGACATCCTCTTTAAGCGCCTTAAAGATTGGCGCATTTCCAGCATGGAACCGCCGGGCAGGTCGGTTCTACCGTATGTGCCTAAGAAAATAGTGTCGCCACAGAATACTTTCTTATCGTCACTTACATAACATACGCCACCTCTGGTATGCCCCGGGGTGGATAATACATGAAAAGAAAGCCCAGCTTTGGTAATGACATCGGCCTCATTGACAGATACAAAGTGACCGATACGGGGACGAAAATCATTGCCGCTGTCACCGCAGGACAACACAGGGTCGCTGAGCATGGGTAGGTCTTCTTCATGAACAAATACGGGTACGCCCTCGAAGAAAGATAAAGCGCCCGTATGGTCATAATGCCCGTGGGTTAATAGCACTGCTTCCACCGTTTTGCCTTCCAAGGCAGCTAAAATCTTATCGCCATCATCCCCAGGATCGACCACAACAACATTTTGGACGGCGGAATCGGTCGAAAGGATATAACAGTTGGTTTCCAAACCACCCACTTTTAGCGTTTGAATGAACATTTAAAACCTCTTTCTTGAATCAATCAAAATGGTGACCGGCCCGTCATTGACCAAAGCCACTTGCATATGCGCTCTGAAAACACCTTTTTGCACCCTGATGCCGTTATCGGTAACCCGTTTGCACACCAATTCATAGAGCTTGTCCGCCTCCTCAGGACCGGCCGCCTGTGTAAACCCGGGACGGTTTTGCCCCCTTGCGTCGCCCAAAAGGGTGAACTGGCTCACAAGCAAAGCATCATATTGCATATCGATAACACTTAAATTCATCTTGCCGTTTTCATCTTCAAAGATACGCAGCTTGCTTAGCTTATCGGCGCAGTAAATGGCATCCTTTTCGGTATCTTCCTGTTCCACGCCCACTAACACCATCAGGCCGTTTCCGATGGAGCCGACCACTTCATTTTCAACCGTTACGGACGCTTCCGTAACCCTTTGTACAACCAATCGCATACATCTCTCTCCTTCTTAATTTCCTGTTCGGTAAGCTTCTAATACGTCGCTGCGCCGTTTCATACGGTTTAGCAGTTGCTGCAGTTGCTCCGTGCCCGATACCTCTACTGACATCTGGATAACCGCCGTACCGTTTTTGTTGGCTTTGGCAGAAAGGCTATTGACTTTGATTCCCGAATCTCCTACATGGCCGGTTAATTCGCCAACCAGTCCGGGGCGATCATAGGCAATAATCCGCAAGCCCGCCATAAAGGTACCACTGCCCTCATCCGCCCAGGCCACTTCAATCCTGCGTTCGGGTTCGGAATTTAGAATATTGATACAATCCGCCTTGTGTACGGTAACCCCGCGGCCTCTTGTGACATAGCCGTTAATTTCATCACCGGGCACGGGGTTACAGCAGTGCGCAAACCGCACCAGCATTCCCGGCCCGCCCGCCACGTATACGCCCTGAGTTGGTTTGCCTTGGGGTTTAAAAGTAGGTGTGAGCTGGGGCAATTGCGGCGGCGTTTTTTTCTGTTCCTTATCTTTTTGGCGCTGCTGCTCGTCAATCAGTTGGCCTACCGCATGCACGGCTGTCATGCCGCCAAAACCGACAGCTCCGTATATGGCTTCTAAATCAGCCAATGAATACCTGCGCAAAAGCGGCTCATAGTATTCAGGCTTGGTTAGGTCGCCCAGCTTCACATTACGCCGCTTGGCCTCATGCTCCATCATATCCTTGCCCAGGCCGACGCTTTCACTGCGCATGGCCTTGCGGAAATATTGGCGAATCTTGGCCTTGGCCTGTGACGTTTTTACCACCTTGAGCCAGTCAAGGCTGGGGCCCTTGGCGGACTTTGAAGTGAGTATTTCCACCCGGTCGCCCGTTTGCAATTCATAATCCAAAGTAACCAAACGGCCGTTGACCTTGGCGCCCGTGCATGTGTTGCCGACACCCGAGTGAATCAGGTAGGCAAAATCAAGCGGTGTCGCGCCTTTTTGCATGTTGATGATATCGCCCTTGGGGGTAAAAACAAAGACTTCGTCCGCAAACAGGTCGGTCTTTAAGCCATCGATAAACTCCTTGGCGTCCCTGGCTTCCGACTGCCAGTCAATAATTTGCCTGAGCCAGTAAAGCTTTTCATCCATCTGGCTCCCGCCCTTGCCCTCTTTATAGTTCCAGTGGGCAGCGATACCGTACTCGGCAACGGCATGCATTTCATGGGTACGAATTTGTACCTCAAAAGGAGTTTTTACCTCCCTCCCGCCCATCAAGGTGGTGTGCAGGCTCTGGTACATATTGTTTTTGGGGTTGGAAATATAGTCCTTAAACCTATCCGGCATTATGGGCCACACAGCGTGCACAATGCCCAACACCTGATAACACTCCGGCAGGGTGTTTACCAGTACCCGAACGGCAATTAAGTCGTAAATCTGGTCAAAAGTTTTATCCTGAATAACCATTTTTCGATAAATACTGTATAAATGCTTGGGACGACCGGCAATTTCAAAGTCTTGAATGCCGGCAGCCGTTATTTTTTCGGTTAGTACATCAATAAT
Source organism: Clostridiales bacterium (assembly GCA_012837965.1). Taxonomy (GTDB): domain Bacteria; phylum Bacillota; class Clostridia; order Christensenellales; family Aristaeellaceae; genus DTU024. Next base: position 26,384 of record DUQF01000029.1, read on the forward strand.
ATGCTGGATCTGGTTTTCCCTTTCCGCCCGCTTAGCGCCTACCTTGGTGGCCACATCCCGATAACCTTCCGGATCGATATAGGACAGGGAGAGGTCCTCCAACTCCTGCTTGATTTTGTATACGCCCAATCGGTGGGCAATAGGGGCATAAATTTCCAGCGTTTCCTGGGCAGTACGGTACTGCTTTTCTTCCGGCTGATAGCCGAGGGTGAGCATGTTGTGCAGCCGGTCGGCCAGCTTAATTAAAATAACACGGATATCTTTGCCCATAGCCAAGATCATTTTACGCAGAGATTCCGCCTGTCTTTCCTCCCAATTTTTAACGTTGATGCGCCCGATTTTAGTCACGCCGTCCACCATGACGGCTACTTCTTCACCAAACTCTTTTTCAATGACTTCAATGGTTACGCCCTCACAGTCCTCGGCCGTATCATGCAATAGGCCGGCGGCGATGGTGGGCGGATCAAGCTGCATTTCGGCAAGAACGCTTGCAATAAATACGGGGTGCACAAAGTAAGGGTCTCCCGACATGCGCTTTTGCCCGTCATGGGCATTGGCCGCAAAATGGTAGGCCTTTTCAACCAGCTGAACGCTTTCTTCCGGGTAATCTTGGATACTTTCCAGAAGCTCTTTTAGCGTTAATGAGTGAAATGCTGAGTGTGCCATGTCCCCTCCTTGCAGGATAAAAGCGTTTGGTATATGAGGCTTTGGGTCGGATCTGTCTTTTGGATGGGTAAAACGGGCAACACTCGTCCCCCTTCATCACGCCAAAGTAGCTTCACCTCTATTAAAATATACACCCCCGCCCTATCTTTTAGCAAATTCAAATCCGATTTTTGGCCGGAATAGTAGCTTTTATATACTTCCCGCAGCTCATCCACCGATAGATATACGTTTTTTAGCAAACTTTCGACCGCTTGACTGGACGCTAAACAAAAAATTTCCGCATTAGGGAAAGCCGCTTTCATTAGCGCCCATTCTCTTGGATGGATAAGGCCATCTGCAAGAATTAAGCGTCGCACATTGGGCATGGTTTTTTCAACCGCCCCTGTCACTAAAATAACGGGATAGCCACGTCTATCAAGCTGATCCAAGTCAAAAGCAATTGAAGAAAAAGAGAAAAGTTCATGCATCTTTTGAGCGGTTTGTCTTGAGCGGCATAGAATAACCGTTCCTCTGCTCAGATTTTCAGGAAGGTCTTTGGGTGAGATGGGTCCTTTGATACCTGCCGTGTCTTTCCCATTAAACACTGCTGTTTTCAAGGCTTCAAGCGCCTGCATTTCGTCCCTTACTTGGTCAGGCGCAATTGCCTGTGTTCCTGCCCTAAAGGCAAGTACCCGTATTTGCGGTGACGTTCGGCCGTTAAAGGTATTGATGGACGGAACGTAGATTGCATCAAGCTTGGGACTCAGGTTTTCATGGCAATCGCCCTTACCAAAGGCAATGGCGTCCATTACGGTATTTGCTTGCTCAAACACCAATTTTAAGTGATCTTGGCCGCTGCCCACGCACCTTGACGACACCACTGTCAGGTCGGTTGACAAAAAAGCGGGCGACGGATTGCCAATACCAAAGGGAGCAAGCGCTTCAAGGCTTTTAATGGCTTCAATTGTTAGCTGCTCAAGAGGCCACACTTCATCATAAGCCTGAACGGGATACAGTTCCTTGCCGTTAAGTTGGCGTACAATCGCCTCTTCGAAGGCTTCACGGAAAGTTTCCACCTTGTCCGCCTTGATGCTAAGGCCAGCAGCCTTTTCATGCCCGCCAAAACGCTCAAACAGGTACTCACATTCTTTTAAGGCATTGTATAGGTGGATGCCGCCTGCGCTCCTTGCGCTGCCCATACATACGCCCTCTTGGTTGGATAAACAAACGGTTGGGTAGGCATATTTCTCCGCCAAGCGTCCCGCCGCAAGGCCGATAACGCCCGTGTTCCAATCATCACCTACCACCACCAAGCTGTGGCGGTTAAAAAGCTGCTCGTCGGTGATCGTTTCCTCGGCTTCTTTTAATACCTGCTGCTCTTCCCCCCGGCGGCGGGTGTTGAGGCTATCAAGCTCCTTGGCAAGTTCCCTTGCCAAGGGGAGAGAATCGGTCAGTAAAAGGTCAAGGGCTGCCCGCGCCGTTTCAAGGCGGCCGGAAGCGTTGAGCCTTGGCGCCAGTTGAAAGCCCACCCTGTCAGCAGTAACAGCCTGCCCGGGCGCAACACCCGCCACTTCTTTTAATGCCACAATTCCGGGGCGGCGGCTTGTTGACAGCTTTTCAAGACCCAGCGCTACGATGGTTCGGTTCTCATCAAGCAAGGGCACCATATCGGCAATGGTAGCTAGGCAACACAAATCCAACTGTTCAAGGGCAAAAGTTTTACCCTTTAAGGCCTGCGACAACTTCCAAGCCACCCCCGCCCCGCATAGGTAGGGATAGGGGTAGCCTTCACGCAGGGGCGAAAGCACGCTATCCGCTAAAGGCAGCATATCACCCAAGGTGTGGTGATCAGTCACAATGACCTGCAAGCCAAGTTCCTTGGCGTAGGCCACCTCTTGTACGGCTGTAATGCCGCAATCAACCGTGACAACCAAATCGGCCTGGCCTTGAAAGGAGGCCAAAGCATCAGCATTAAGTCCATAACCCTCGGTATGCCGGTCGGGAATATATACCACGTGTTTAAGACCGATTGACTTAAAGCACTGGCTCAAAATGGCGCTGGCGCACACACCGTCCACATCATAGTCGCCATAGATGACCGCCCGTTTTTTCTCCCGTACCGCTTGACGAATAAGGATAACGGCCTTGTCCATATCCTTTAGCAAAAAAGGGTCGTGAAATTGGCTTTCCTGCGGGTACAAAAAAGCGTCGGCCTCCTCCTTGGTTTGAACGCCCCGCGCGTACAGCAGGGAAGCCATCCAATCGGGGTAGCCTTGGATTTGATAGGAAGCGGTGCGCCTTACAAATTCAATCATCTTTTAATAGCAGATGCGCACCGACCCAAGGTCGGTGCGCATTGTGTCCAGTTCTTACCGACCCCGTTTGCGGGGGGTATACAAAAGATAGGCTTCGGGCAAAAGCACTTGGGAGGATTCCCAAGAAATAAGCGCCGATAAACAAAGCGGTATAAGCAGCAAGGCCATGCGGTTGCCAATAGCCATGAGCGCCGCTAAAGACACCAGCGAAAAAACCAGCACAAAAAGCTTGGTCTTTTTCATTGTTTGGGCAACTGCATCCTTGACTTCTTCACTCTTAGGCGTTTTTTGCGCCGCTCTGATACCCGGCATTGCGTTGGCCACCGAAACAACAGCCGTAAGTATTAAAAAATACGGCAGGCTGACCGATGAAGGCATGGCGGGAAATACCACAGACAACAGCGCTGTCAAAGAGAAAACAAGCAGCATATCATTTAGTACTACCACTGAAAACGCAATAGCCCCACGCAGGCTAAAGCGCACAAAGCCATAAAGGAAAACCGTAACAACCGCCACCAGCAGGCAGATGGCAAGCTGCTTGTAAGAGATAATATCTTGATTGTTTTTAAATGTGAGCCCGTTTGCCGTAGTCACAACGGCAATGACAAACACCACCAAAGTAAACAGCAAGACCACCAATAGATTTCTTTTCACTTGACTTAGACCTCCTTCCTTGAGGAATTAGCGGATACAAGCTGGGTGCAGGTAACCAGCATCCTGAGAATGACAAATACCGACACCATGCTGATAACAAGCAGCATAGCAAGCAGGCGCATGCCTGAACCAATGGCGCCCGCGTCAAAAATGATAAAGCCGACGGCAAGCAGAAGAGCAAGCAAATGTACTTCAAGAACGGCCATACCTTCCAACTTATAGGCTGCACGCATGGCTTGCACGGGGCTTCGCCCATGCTCCATATCTTTTTCCATGCCGCCAAAAACCGCCTGGATTCCATAAAGCGAAAGAATTGTTGCGCCTACCACCGTCAGGATGGTGGTGACTGAGTAGTTGCGCTGAGTAAGCGCCACCGCAAACCAGGAAAGGCCAAAGGTACAAAGAAGCGCCACAGAGCCCAAAAAGCCGGTCAGACGATAGCGAACGGTTAGGGCAAGCGCCGCAATCAGCACCAAGCCCCAGAGAATATATACACTGACAGTCTGGGCGTTTTCACCCATAAGGGCCGGGCTTTCCACGACCTCAGGCGCGTTAAAATGAACAGGTAACCGTCCTGAGCGCATAAGAAGCGTATAAAACACAGCATCCTCATAGCTAAAGCCGGGGATGGATGCGCCGCCTTCAAGCTTGCTGCCCACGCTGGCAGTTACAACGTTCATACCGTCCATATTGATGCTCAGATTCTGCCCAATCATTTCTTCGGTCTTTTGGGTGAACACTTCAGCGCTTTCCTCATTAAACTGGAAGGAAAGGGCAAAGTTTTGCATGGTTTCATCAGATGGGTAAAAACCGGCCTGATCAAGGTCTTCATCAGTTAAGAAAGCATTGCCGTCATCATCTTCAAAGGTGAAGGCGCCGGTTTGCAGAATTTTTCCAAGGTCTTCTTCACTTACACCGCCTTTGGCATAAGAAAAAGACAGCTTGCCTTCTTTCTGATTAACCACCGTTTCAAGCAGCCCAAGGGCATGCAGGCGGTCTGACAGCACTTTGGCAGAGGCGGTTAAATCCTCTTGGCTCGCTTCTCCTTGAGGGCTTAAAACAATTAGCTCGGTTGTACCAAAGTCTTGCGAAGGCTTAATGGCTTCCTGCCAGCCGTCATAGGGGGTGGGCACCCAAGGAAGAAGCTTATATAGCCCCTCTTTATCCAGCTTGGTACCCTTGATACCTAAAAAGAAGAAGGCGACCAAAGCAACGCAGAAAACAATCAGGCTAAGCGTTGCCCAACCCTTGCCGCTGCTAACTTTAGCCGCTTTTTTTGTTTGTGACATTGTTCAAATTCCTTTCGTAAAATAAATATGTAACAACTAAAAAATAACTATCCTGCCCAATCCTCTAAATGAAAGGCCATATAGAAATACTGGCGATAGGAAAGCAGGGGCTTAGGCTGCCGCCATGCGGATACCCGCCGCAAAACGGAAGTGACGCCCATAGTTACAACCGGCGACTTTATTTCTTCCGGCTGATGCGCCACGCTGTCTTTTACATCGCTTGGCAGACAAACGCTGATTTTGACTTCGCTTTCACGCGCCTCAGCCACAGCCTGTCCTTCAAGAGGCACAATTAAATTGCTTGCAAGAAGGTAAATTCCAAGGGAAAACAGCAACACGCCTATTAATCGTTTCATGCGCTACCCTCCCTTTTAAAAGTAGAACTATTATAAAGGAAAACTTTGTTTTCGTAAAGCTTGCAAAGAATATAGAATGCTGTTATAATTTGTAATTGGCACATCCTTGCGCCGCAGGTTAGCGGCGCCATAAGTCCGTGAGGAGGTGAAAGAAATTGAAGTATGAACTGATTTACATCATCGACACTGCCGTAGAAGAGGAAGAGCGCAAGGCGCTGATTGAACGATTCAATGACCTCATTAAAACCAACGAAGGCGCTGTCGAAAAGGTGGAAGAATGGGGCAAGCGCCGCCTGGCCTACCCCATCAACGACAAGCCGGAGGGTTACTATGTGCTGGTCAACTTCTCCGCCCCGTCCAGTCTTCCCAAGGAGCTGGAGCGCATCCTCGGCATTACCGAGCCCATTATGCGCTATCTGGTCACCCGTGTGGAAGAAAAAACCAGTAAGGTAAAGCCGCGCAGCGCACCCGCTCCCCGCGCCTTTAACCGTGATGGCGAGGCCGAAGCGCCCGCCGCTCAGCAACCCTCTGACGAGCAAAGCGCTAAGTAAAGGAGGAAACCGTGAACAAAGTATTTATTATCGGCAACCTAACCCGTGATCCCGAATTGCGTACGACGTCAACGGGTATCTCGGTTTGTACATTTACCGTTGCAGTCAATCGCCGCCGTAGCGGCGCCGAAGCAGGCCAGCCCGACGCGGATTTCTTCAGGGTCACCGCTTGGCGTCAATTGGGCGAATTGTGCAACCGTTACTTGGCAAAAGGCCGTAAGGTCGCCGTGGTAGGCTCCATCACCATGTCCACTTTCACAGGTAATGACGGCCAAGTCCGCTCCAACTTGGAAGTGACGGCAGATGAGGTGGAATTCCTCACTCCCCGCTCCGAGCAGGGTAGTGAATCGGTATCGGCTCCCGCAGCCTCAACCGATCCGCACGATAGCGACTTTGTTCAAGTAAATGACGACGACCTGCCTTTCTAACACAGGTCATTTAGGAGGAAATCATGTCTGAAGATCGCAACGAAAGACGGTTTCGCCCTCGCGGCCGCCGTCCACGCCGCAAGGTGTGCGATTTTTGCGCCGGCAAAATCCCATATATCGACTATAAAGATTCCAACCGTCTGCGTCGCTATATGACCGAGCGTGGCAAAATCGCGCCCCGTCGCATGAGCGGCTTGTGCGCAAAGCATCAGCGTCAGCTGGCTTCTGCCATCAAGCGTGCCCGTGCCATTGCACTTCTGCCCTATACCGCAGATTAACCAAAAGCGCTCCGCAGTGGGCGCTTATATTTTTTTGTGCTGATGAACTGATAGAGGTTGTAAATAAATGAAAAAGCATATCCTACTGTATGGCGATTCCAATACTTGGGGGCATGATGGTATAAACATGTGCCGCTACCCTGATAGTGTCCGGTGGACTTCCCAAGTCAAGGAGATGTTGGGCGAAGGCTACTATGTTATTGCTGAAGGCTTATCGGGACGTACCACCGTTTTTGACGATCCCCTCACCGAGGGACTAAGCGGCATCAGTACGCTGGCCCCCATTTTGATGAGCCATATGCCACTTGATTACTTAGTGATTATGCTGGGAACCAACGACACCAAGGCACGTTTTAGCGCAACCGCCCACAATATTACCAAGGGGTTAATCCGTTTGGTAAAAAAAGCACGGTCTTTGGAGGTCTGGCGCCTGGAGCCCCAAATTTTGGTGATAGCACCCATCATCATCGATAAAAGGATATACGACGTTGCGGAAAGCGCCGGCGGCATGGGAGCGGGTTGCGTTGAAAAAAGCGAAATGCTGCCCTCCCTCTATAAGGAAGCGGCAAAACTACTAAATGTTGATTATATGGATTCAAACCCCTATGTAACCCCCGCCATCGGCGATTGGATGCACTTTGATAGGCAATCCAACGGCCGCTTTGCCAAGGCTTTGGCAGAAACCATCGTTAAAAACCTTGGATAAAGGCTATTTTTAATAGGTCAAACCCTATATTTTTATCATCACCCTCGCTCAACCGGCGCGGGTGATTTTACATATTTACATAGATTTTACATATCAAGGGAGCTGATTTTACCTTTCTGTTTTATCATAAAGGTGCGGTAAAAAGTTGCCGCAATCATCGACTTAAAAAGGAGAACAAATAATGAAAAAACTACTCAGTCTTATTCTAACCGCTATCCTGTGCCTGTCCGTCATGGTCGGCGCCACTGCCCAGGAAGCCCTGTCCGGAAGCATCGCTACCGACGGCTCCACCTCTATGGAAAAGGTTATCGGCATCCTGTCCGAACAGTTCATGATCGACAACCCCGACGTTGCCATCACCTACGATGCCACCGGTTCAGGCACCGGCGTCGCCGCCGCTTTGAACGGCACCGCCGATATCGGTCTTGCTTCCCGTGCCCTGAAGGAAGAAGAAGTTGCCCAGGGTCTGAAGTCCATCGTGGTTGCCCTTGACGGCATCGCCATCATCGTGAATGAAAAGTGCCCCGTTGACAACCTGACCCTGCAGGAAGTTGCCGACATTTTCACCGGCAAAATAACCTCTTGGAAAGACTTCGGCGGCGAAGGCGACATCGCTTGCATCGGCCGTGAAGCCGGTTCCGGCACCCGTGACGGTTTTGAATCCATCACCAAGACCAAAGACGCAAACAAGCTGGTTCAGGAACTGACCTCCACCGGCGCCGTCATCACCGCTGTTGCTTCCAACGCATCTGGCATCGGTTATGCTTCCTCTTCCGCAGTTGAAGGCCAGGAAGGCATCAAAGTGCTTACCATCGACGGCGTAGAGTGCACCGAAGAAAACATTGCCAACGGCAGCTACCTCATCCAGCGTCCCTTCAACCTTGTTGTGAAGGAAGGCGCCGAGCTTCCCAAGCAAGTGCAGGCTTTCATCGACTTCATGCTTTCTGAAGAAGCCGCTCCCCTGGTTGCCAAGGCCGGTGCCGTACCGCCCGCTCAGCCCGAGAAGTAATCAAATGCGTAGGGCGCTTTTAAAAAACGCCAAGGAGAACAGCATGAAAATGCTGTTCTTCCTTTGCGGTTTAGTATCAGTTGGCTTTGTGCTGTGCATTTCTATCTATCTGTTTGTGGCAGGCATTCCCGCCTTTAAGGTCATTGGTATAAGCGATATGCTGTTTGGCAAAGTCTGGTTACCAACGGCATCCACGACCGAGCCTTCCTTTGGCATTCTCCCCTTTATCCTGACCAGTATCTGGGGCACAGCGGGCGCCATTATGATTGGTGTGCCTATTGGCCTGTTAACAGCCATCTACGTTGCCAAAGCGGCTCCCAAAAAGGTGGCCACCGCCATTCGCACCTCCGTGCAGCTTCTGGCAGGCATTCCCTCTGTGGTTTACGGCATGATCGGCATGGTTGTTCTGGTTCCGCTGATTCAGCGTACCTTTGACTTAACCTCGGGCGCCACTTTGATGGCAGCCATCATCGTTCTGGCCATCATGATTTTGCCTTCCATTATTAACGTATCGGAAACGGCTTTAAGCGCCGTGCCTGCGGAGTATGAGGAAGCAAGCATGGCCCTTGGCGCAACCAAAGAAGAAACTTGGTTCAGGGTTACTTTACCCGCCGCAAGGAGCGGTGTAGCAACCGCCATCGTCCTTGGTATAGGCCGCGCAATCGGCGAAGCGATGGCCATTATCATGGTGTCAGGCAATGTTGCCAATATGCCCGGACTGTTTAAGTCCGTTCGGTTCATGACCACCGCCATTGCTTCTGAAATGTCCTACGCGGCCGTTGGCAGCCTTCACAGGGATGCCCTTTTTTCCATCGGACTTGTTTTGTTCCTTTTCATTATGCTGATTAACCTCGGATTAAAGTTTTTCATCCGTGAGAAAAAAGAGGAAACATGAGTAAAACAACAGCCACAACAACGATAACAACCAACTCCGATCAGGTTCCTTTCTTTCAAGTCAGGCGTAAGCTGTATAACATCATTGTCCGGGGCTTTTTAAGGCTGACAACCCTGGTTACCGTTGGTCTGCTTATTTTTATGATTGGCTACATTCTGATTAACGGACTAAAACACCTGACTATTCCCATGCTTACCACCCAATCAAGCTACATTGAGGACACCATCGGCATCTTTCCCAATATCATGAACACCTTATACATGATATTGATTTCTATGCTCATCGCCCTGCCCCTTGGTATCGGCGCCGCCGTGTATTTAAACGAGTACGCCACCAACCGACGCCTGGTTACAACCATTGAATTCGCCGCCGAAACGCTTACCGGCATCCCCTCCATTGTATTTGGTCTGGTCGGTATGCTGGTGTTTATACATTTATTCGGCCTCAAGCAGGGGGTCTTAGCCGGCAGCCTCACCCTGGTGATGATTATTTTACCCACCATTATCAGAACCACACAGGAAAGCCTCAAAAGCATTCCCGACGATTACCGTCACGGTTCGCTCGCATTAGGGTCCGGCAAGTGGCATATGGTGCGAACTGTGGTCTTACCTTCCGCAATGGACGGTATCGTTACCGGCAGTATCCTTGCTATCGGGCGAATTGTCGGTGAGTCAGCCGCGCTGCTGTTCACGGCAGGATTTGGCCTTAGATTAAATAGCTTGTTTAAGTCCCTCCAGCGCTCAAGCGCCTCCCTGACTGTAGCCCTGTACGTATATGTGAGCGAGCGTGGGGAGATGGAGGCAGGCTTTGCCATCGCAGCGCTATTGATGCTCATCACCCTTTTGTTAAATTTCGCCGCTACTTATTTTGGTAACAAGCTGAAGAAAAGGTAAGAGAACTCATGATAATTAACGTACAAAAGCTAAACCTCTGGTATGCTGACAATCACGCCTTAAAAGATATCTCCATGGATGTTCCCAGAAACCAGATTACGGCTCTCATCGGGCCTTCAGGCTGCGGTAAGTCCACTTTCCTAAAAACGCTCAACCGCATGCAAGATTTGAACCCAATCGTGCGCATTGAGGGTGAAGTGTGGTATAATGGAAATAACATATATGACCCCAAGATGGACGTAACCGATTTGCGCAAGCATATCGGTATGGTGTTTCAAAAAGCCAACCCTTTCCCTATGAGCATTTACGATAACATTGCCTATGGTCCAAGAACCCACGGCATCAGAGCAAGGGCAAAGTTAGATGCAATCGTCGAAAAGGCCCTCAAGGATGCCGCTATCTGGGACGAGGTCAAAGACAGATTGAGGAAGCCTGCCCTAAGCCTATCGGGCGGTCAACAGCAACGCTTGTGTATCGCCCGGGCGCTGGCAGTCGAGCCGGACATTCTGTTAATGGACGAGGCCACCTCCGCCCTTGACCCCATTTCCACCGGAAGAATTGAGGAACTGGTTACCCAATTAAAAAAGAAGTATACGGTAATCATGGTAACCCATAACATGCAGCAAGCTGTGCGTATCTCCGACCAGTGCGCCTTCTTCTTGCTTGGCGAACTGATTGAGTATTCCGATACCTCCACCTTATTCTCCACCCCCACCGACAAACGCACTGAAGACTATATCACCGGGAGGTTTGGTTAATGCGTAGCGACTTTGATCATCAATTAAACCGCTTAAAGCAAGAGATGCTTGCCATGGGCATGCACTGCGAAAAAGCCATTTCTCAGGCTGCACAGGCGCTACTTGACGGCAACGCCTCTTTGAGCGAAGCCCTGCCACAGCTGCAGGAAAACATTAAGCACAGGGAGCGAGAAATTGAAAGCAGCTGTCTTCAGCTTCTTTTACGCCAGCAACCCGTCGCCCGTGACTTACGGATGGTATCCGCTGCGCTAAAAATGGTAACCGACCTTGAGCGCATCGGCGATCAGGCGGGCGACATTGCCGAAATTGTCAAGATGGGTAACATTCGTGGCAACTATACCCAGTTGCCTTTGCAACAGATGGTGGAAGCGACCATCAAAATGGTCAACGACGCCATCGATGCCTTTTCCAACCAGGACGAAGCAAAAGCCACAGCCGTCATCGCCTATGACGATGTGGTTGACTCCTGTTTTGATGAAGTCAAACGCAAGCTTGTTGAGATACTAAAAGAGAAAGAAGTCTTGGCTGAAGAAATTATCGATTTACTTATGATTGCCAAGTACCTTGAACGTATTGGTGACCATGCCGTTAATGTTGCCGGCTGGGTACTATTTTCCATCACCGGCCAGATTGACGCAAATATTACATAGGACAGATAAATGCAAATGATTTATTGTGTAGAAGATGATCGCAACCTAAGGGAACTGGCGCTGTACGCGCTTAAGTCATCGGGTTTTGACGCGCATGGTTTTGAAACTGCCAAAGAGTTTTGGCAGGCCATGGGCACGGAAAAACCTGATTTGGTTTTGCTTGACATTATGTTGCCCGATGATGATGGTCTATCCATCTTAAAGCGCTTGCGAGATAATCCAGATACCCGCCGTTTGCCCATTATCATGGCTACCGCCAAGGGGACCGAGTACGATAAGGTCATGGGACTTGAATCGGGAGCGGATGACTATTTGGTTAAGCCCTTTGGCATGATGGAAATGATTTCACGTATCCGTGCCGTCCTCAGACGAGTGGGCATACATGAAGAAGATCCGCAATTATGTCTTGGTGAAATGATACTTGATACCCGAAAACATACGGTCACCATCGGCCACCAGCAAATAGAACTGACTATGAAGGAATATTCACTCCTAAAACTGTTCATGAACAACCTTGGGCGGGCTTTTACCCGCGATCAACTGCTGTCCAGTGTATGGGGTGAAGAATATTTTGGTGAAACACGCACGGTAGACGTGCATATCAGTACCCTGCGCGCCAAGCTTGGTTCCTATGGAAAATTCATTAAAACCGTTCGAGGGCTTGGTTATCGGATGGAGGAAGATCAATGAAAAAGCGTATTTTTCACTCCATCGCCGTCGCAACCACGCTGGTTGTCATGATATCTATGCTGCTCATCCTCTTTACCCTCCACCACGCTTTTACCTTAAACCAACAGAGGCAATTGAAAAGATACCTGCTTTTAGCTTTCCAAGGCGTAGAAATGAATGACATCTCATACCTAACAGCCCTTCCTGAGGAAGGGCTGCGGCTCACTTTGATTGATGAAGACGGGACGGTTCTTTTTGATAATCAAGCCGATGCAAACGAAATGGAAAATCACTTAAATCGGCCTGAGGTAGAACATGCCCTTCTGACCGGTTATGGCGAAAGTTCAAGGCAGTCGGATACGCTGTTTGAAAAGCAGCTCTACGCCGCCAAACGACTATCTGACGGGCGCATTATCAGAGCCTCCGTATCACATGCTACCATTATTAAAACGTTGTTTTCTCTTGTTAACGCTCTGATTGTTGTTTTGCTTTTGTCTTTAGGCGTCGCCTTTTGGTTGGCATCTAAATTGTCCCGCCGTATTGTGGCCCCGCTTAATCGTCTAAACCTTGACAAACCCCTTGAAAATGAAGGCTATGATGAGCTTTCTCCTTTGCTTGTACGCATTGATTCCCAGCAGCGGACGCTTCTTGCCCGTGAAGATCAGTTTCGGCGCCAGGAGAAAGACTTTTCCATGCTGGTAGCGAGTATCTCCGAGGGAATGATCCTTTTGGATCACGAAGGCAATGTTTTGTTCATGAATCCGGCCGCACAGGCAATCATTAGCGTTTCCGGCGATTACCTTGGAAAAAGCCTTTTGAGCCTCAATCGAAATTTCGATTTGCTCTCCCTCATCCACAGCGCGCAACAGGGTAAAAAATCAAGCGGACGGATAGAAATTGGCGATAGTTTCTATCTGGTTAGCGCCGTTCCCATCGACAGCGACCAAAGCCTTCGCCGCATAGCGGTGGTCTTGGTTGACCAGACGGACAGTGAGCGGGCACAAAAACAGCGCAGGGAATTTACCGCCAATGTAAGCCATGAATTGAAAACGCCGCTACACGCACTGGCAGGCTATAGCGAGCTACTTAAATTACACATGGTCAAGAAAGAAGATTTAGACAGCTTCTACCAAAATTTAGATGATCGGGTACACAAGCTTATCTCTCTGGTAGAAGACATGATTAGTCTATCCAACATTGACGAAGGCGCCTATGACATCGCTCGCCAAGAAGTTGACCTATATGCAATCGTATTAGAAGCCGTCAGGGAACTTGCTCCCTTTGCGGACGAAAAAAAGATCGACATTCATGTTTCAGGCGAAAGCACGGTCATTATAGGGCTTCCAAAGCTCTTAAATTCCCTTACATTTAACCTGATAGAAAATGCCATCCGCTACAACAAACCCAGCGGCAGGGTGGATGTAAGCGTCCAAAAACAGCAGGAAACGGTAGTGCTTGTTGTTAAGGATACAGGTATCGGTATCCCTAAAGATGAAATTGAGCATATTTTTCAACGCTTCTATCAGGTGGATAAGGGGCGCTCCTCAGGCGGAACGGGCCTTGGTCTGGCGCTTGTCAAGCACGCAGCTCAAATTCACCAAGCCGGCGTTGACGTTGATTCTTCCTTAGGTGAAGGCACCACCATGACGGTACGGTTTCCTTGTTTGCAAAGTCAAGAATAATTGATTATAAAAAACCTAATCACCCCACCTCCGAACAGGCGGGGTGATTTTTTGTCTATCATCCTATATGGCTGCGAAACTCGGAGGGCAAAGCCGCTTTTTTCTCTCCCGCCAGTCAGGTAAAAAACCTTCAAGCATGGTGTGAAATCCCTGTCCGTGGTTCAGGTATTTTAGGTGATACAACTCATGTACCAAGACATAATCTATAGCCTCCTCGGCGCTTTGCATTAAATAACATGAAAGGCTGATGCGCCCTTTGACCGAACAGCTACCATAGCGGGTTTTAGCCCGAGTAATGGTAAGCCCTTGTGGTTCAAGCCCCATAACAGAAGCCCAGTGCCTAAGGCGGCCGGGTAAATATTCTTTGGCCATTTGTAAAAGTTTATCCGTTTCCTTTTGGTCAAGCGGCCTGAGCTTTTTTTGTTTTTGGAGCTTGCGCTCAATCCGCTTTGTATGCTTGGTAACAAAGGCGTTGACTTGCTCCGCAGAACAAAAAAGAGGGCAACGTAGTATGATGTTGCCCAGCCGATCAATTTCCAACTGCATGGTCCTGCGTTTGGAACGCTTGACGGTTATTCTTTCGAAATGGGAAGCTTGGCTCATTTTTTCTTCAATATTCTTTTAGTCGTTTGCTTGATGCCGTCAAACAAGCGAACAGCAGGATTCTGGCAACGTTTGACCTTTAGAGCTGCTTTCAAAGCCGCTTCCCGAAACTGCTGGTTGTCAGGGGCTCTACGCACCGCTTCCCTGAAACTTTGGTGGGCGGCATCGTATTGGGATAATTTCATCAGTAGCTTGCCCTGTAAATAATACCAGCCTTCGTCTTTTGAATCCGCCCTGGCAAGAAGCCTGAGGGCCATCTCGGTTTCGCCCCTATCCAGCAAAGCGGCCACCTGTTGCTTGACCGATTCAAGCGGCAGCTGCGTTAAAATACCGGGTCGCTCGCTCATATCCTTGGTAATCTTTTGATACGCAAGGTTAATAGCGATGAGCTTTTCCTGCGCCTCCTCCTGAAGCTTTGGGTCGGTAAACTTATCGGGATGGCACTTTTTAACCGCCTTTAAGTAGGCCTTGTGTACCGCACGCTTATCATCATTCAGGCTAACACCCAGTAGCCGATAAGGATCCATGGTCATGACAGCTTCGCGCGACGAATGTCGGCTCCAAGAGCGCTAAGCTTTTCTTCTAAACGCTCATATCCACGCTGAATATAAACGGGGTTGATAATCTCAGTTTCGCCTTTAGCCATAAGCCCCGCAATCACCAAAGCGGCGCCGCCCCTTAAATCGCCTGCCATCAGCGGAGCGCCGCGCAGTTCGGACACGCCCGTAATATAGGCTCTTTTTCCTGAAATCACAACTTGGGCGCCCATACGGCGCATTTCATCCAAATGCTTAAAACGGTTGTCAAAAATATTTTCGATGACTTCGCTTGTACCGTTGGCACGGGTTAAAAGAGCACTCATCGGTTGCTGCAAATCGGTCGGGAAACCGGGATATTCCTGCGTCGCAAGCCGAATAGCACGGTGCGCCCTATTAACCTTGACGCTGATAATATCGTCGAATTCTGTGACCATGACACCCATTTCGAGCAGCTTTGCAGTCAGCGCTTCCATATGTGTGGGGATGCATCCGCGAATAATCACATTGCCACGGGTAGCAGCCGCCGCTATCATCAAGGTTCCCGTTTCAATCTGGTCGGGTATTACAGTATAGGTGACCCCACGAAGCTTGGGTACGCCTTTGATTCGGATAGTATCGGTACCGGCGCCACGGATTCTGGCGCCCATCGCGTTTAAAAAGTTGGCCGTGTCAACCACATGCGGCTCCCTTGCGGCGTTTAACAAAACGGTATTGCCCTGCGCTTTGGCGGCTGCAAGCATTACGTTGATGGTACCGCCAACGGTAATCATATCAAAGTTAATGGGCGCTCCATGGGGTTTGCCTTTCAGGCAAATCATGCCGCCCTCATCCCTAATTTCGCCGCCCAAAAGGTTAAAGCCTTTCAGGTGCTGATCAATGGGACGTGAGCCAATATCACAGCCGCCTGGATAGCCCACCCTACACTCCCAAAAATGCCCAAACAGCGCGCCCATGACATAGTAGCTGGCACGCATTTGCTGGGTAAAAGAAAAAGGCACTTCGGTGGTATGAATGCTGGTCGAATCAATCTCCATGCGGCGTTGCTTGGGGTCAAATTCGACCTTGGCGCCTAAATGCTTGATAATCCGGTAAAGTACATGAATATCTTCAATATCGGGTAAATTTTCAATCACACAGGGCTCATCACACAACAGAGCCGCCGAGAGCACAGCCAGCGAAGTGTTTTTTCCGCCGGACACATAGGTTTCACCTTCTAAAGGACGTTCTCCCCTGATGAGTAACTTGTAATCGTACACGTTAATCTCCTCTAAGTAGCAACTTGGCACGGTAAATTATAACACATTGCAAAGGAAACTGTAAAGATAAGTAAAAAACTGGGGGTTATAGGCAAAAATGAGCAATGACGCCTTTAGGCAGCGAATGCTGGAAGCGACCAGACAGACAAAAGAGCAAACGCATGACCTTGAAGGGGCGGATTGCTAAACTGTATGAGGAAGCGGCCGAAGACATGGCCAGAAGGGCCGCGCGGGCAAGGCCGGGCGGACTGACGGAAAAGAACGCCTGGATGCTGGCCCGGAGCCTAAAGGAAAGAAGCCGCGAGCTGTGGGCGGATATCGGCGAAATGACCAAAAGCGGCATGGTCCAAAACGCCCAAAGGATGGCTGGGGTTCAGACCTCTTTTATCCGGGAGGCGGCAAGGCTGGCGGAGCTTGACCTGAAGCCGACGCTTGAAAGGGTGTTTGCTTCCACCGCCGACAAAGCGGTTGAAAGCGTGATGGCCGGCAAAATATACAGCGGGCCTCGGATGATGCTATCTAAACGCATTTGGAACAGTGAGGCCTTATACTCGGGGCAAATTGAAGAGCTGATTGCCGGGGCGGTCGCTAAAAAGCAGAGCGCCATACAACTTGCCAAGAACCTTGAAGCGCATCTGCGGCCGGATGTTCAGATGCCTGACACCTGGGACGATGTGTACCCGGACATGCCGTTTAATTACAAGGTGGACTACAACGCCAAACGGCTGGCGGTGACCGTCGCGGCACACTACACTCCCTTTCCCTTGCCTGAAGGCAAGGGAGGCGTACGTTTCGTGACCGCTCCTTTTCAAACGCAAGCCTGCTTGCGTTTGAGAGGACGGCCCAAGGAGTGAACGCCCCCGATGGGCAAAGCCCATCGGGTAGGAAACGGATTGCGGCCGGACGACCACGCGGGCTGGTCGGCCACGCTGATGGCGGCGCGGGACAATCCTTTCGTTGACTTCCTGCACTGGGAGCTGACCCCGGCGCATGTAATCTATGACGTATGCGACGGTTACGCTACGCACGATGAGGGCATGGGGCCGGGCAACTATTCGCTTGATAACGCTCCCCTGCCGCACCCTTGGTGTACCTGCCTATGGTACCCGGACACGCATAAGACGCTGGACGATATCGGGCGGGAGCTGAAGGGGTGGCTGAACGGCGAAAGCAACCCGAGGCTGGACGCGGCGTTTGGCGAGTGGGACAGGGAGCTTGAAGGCGAAGGAAACAGCGCGCGGCTGGTGACGCCTAAGACGGTGGCGGCCTTGGGTGGCCCCGGCTCGGAAGATGTGAGCGAAGAATACAGGCTGAGCGCCAAGCCGGGCGTGGGAGAAATCATATTCCAAGAAGGATATGATAAGGAGATGCACCAAAGAGAGATTAAGATTGCCAAATGGTTGCTTGCGGAATTTGGCGGCAAAATTGAACTAAGAAAAGAGATAAGAGATCAATACGTTCGTACCAGTGACTATTACTGGAACGGAAAGCCGTGGGAGCTAAAAACAATCGGCTCAGAAGCTGCGGTCAACTCCGCGCTTCGGAAAGGCTTAAAGCAATTGCGGGGAGTGGATGGAGGCATAGTTATCTACTGCGACTTTGAGCTACCCGATATTGAAAAGCTTTTCAAGCTAATTAGGTTGCGAATGTGGTGGGGCCGGAAACAACAGACGGATGTTATGGTTGTTGTTGACGATAAAACCTTAACGATTCTTCGCTACAAAAAAACAGCCGATGATTGAAATAAATCACGGCATAAAAAGAGGGATACAAATCCCCCGCCAAAAATGTAGCAGAGGAGTATCCCTCAATGACAATATAGCATAAGCGACAAGAAAGTGCAAGTTTTATTTAAAAAGGAGGTCAAGACATGGACTGGAAAGAACTGAAGGAGCAAATAAACGCCCAGCTGGAGAGCAAAAAGGCGAGCCCACGGGTGCTTGGCCAGATAGAAATTGACGGAGACGCTGTTTTGCTTGGAACGACCGACCCGGGAACGCATTTGATTGTGTTTGACAAAGAGAAGATGGCCGGGGTTACGGTGGTTGGCAACGCCAAGGAAGGCTGCTTGACGGCGCTGCTTATATTTTCGGCCTTGATTGATGTAAAGATGCAAGTAACCGAAAAAAGACGCAACAAGTACCTTGAAAGGCTGAACCTGTTTAACGGGAAGCTGAACAACAAAGGCAGCAACCTGCGAACGGGCGACTGGTCGGTAGCCCGCATTCCGCTTCTTTTCCGTTGGGCGTAACCCAACGGAGGCATCCGCTGCATGGGGCTACCTTCTCAAACGCAAACAGGTTTGCGTTTGAAGAGGAGACGTCCCGAAACGTACGCCTCCCGTTCCCTGCGGGGACGGGAAAGGGAGTGGAAGGCACGGCGACGAAATAACACCTGACAGGCCAACCAAAGGCTCCATCGGATTTACCCTGGCGCGATTGGGCAGATAAGCCCTTCCCCTATTTAATTAAACGCTCCGAAAGGGCTTGGTGGAGCGGGTGATGGGAATCGAACCCACGTAGCCAGCTTGGAAGGCTGGAGCTCTACCATTGAGCTACACCCGCGGAAATTAGGCAAAAACACCTTAGAAAAAAATGGAGCGGTAGACGAGGCTCGAACTCGCGACCTCCACCTTGGCAAGGTGGCGCTCTACCAACTGAGCTACTACCGCAACAGGACATGGTGCGGACGAAGAGACTTGAACTCTTACACTGTTAAGTACCAGATCCTAAGTCTGGCGCGTCTGCCATTCCGCCACGTCCGCATTCCACAACGGGGTGGTGACCCATCGGGGATTCGAACCCCGGACACCTTGATTAAAAGTCAAGTGCTCTGCCGACTGAGCTAATGGGTCACTTTGGCTGGGGTGGCAGGGGTCGAACCTACGAATGCGGGAGTCAAAGTCCCGTGCCTTACCACTTGGCTACACCCCACCAAAAGGGAAAAATGGGGTGGGTAATGGGAGTTGAACCCACGACTTCCAGAGCCACAATCTGGCGCTCTAACCACTGAACTATACCCACCATAAATTTGGTACGCCTGAAGGGATTCGAACCCCCGACCCACGGCTTAGAAGGCCGTTGCTCTATCCGACTGAGCTACAGGCGCATAGGCGTCTGGGCGTGACTCACAACCGCTGTGGCAGCGATTCCGTCCCTGCTGACGGTTTCAAATACTACCATAAACCGCCGCCCCTGTCAACACTTGATTTTGTCATAGAACCTACCATTGAGGAGTTTTTTGAGTAGTTTTTTTAATTGAAAGCTTGCATTTTCCGCTTCACGCTGGTATAATATTGCTTGCTGATTTAAATCAGCGTTGCGCTCTTAGCTCAGCTGGATAGAGTGCTTGACTACGAATCAAGAGGTCAGGAGTTCGAATCTCTTAGGGCGCGCCAGTCAACAAAACCTTGATTTTCTTAGGAATTTCAAGGTTTTTTGTTTGCTGTTTTTACTCCTTTTTAAGTGTCGTATTTGCCGTATATACCGTGTTTGTATGTAAAATTGGGGTAAAAAACAGACCATCTTTTCTCTCAGGTGATCTGTTAATGGATTTTAGCAACAAAATTACTTGGCCACTTCCACCGTTCGCATTTCACGAATGACGTTCACGCGCACTTGGCCGGGGTATTCCATTTCGTTCTCGATGCGGCGGGCAACTTCCTTGGCGATGAGGCGGGCACCTTCGTCGTTGACATCCTCGGGTTTCACCATGATACGAACTTCACGCCCGGACTGGATAGCAAAACTCTTTTCAACACCGTTAAAGGAGTTGGCAATCTCTTCTAACTTGGTAAGGCGCTTGATGTAATTTTCGATAGACTCCTTGCGAGCGCCCGGCCTAGCCGCGCTGATGGCGTCCGCCGCTTGCACAAGCACGGCCTCCACCGTTTCCGGCTCTACGTCGTTGTGATGGGCAAGAATGGCGTGCACAACGCCGGGGCTTTCACGGTACCTGCGAGCAATGTCTGCGCCTAAGGATACGTGCGTACCCTCCTGTTCCCGATCTATGGCCTTGCCCAAGTCGTGCAAAAGCCCGGCACGCTTGGCAAGCTGCACATCGGCGCCCAGCTCCGCTGCCATCAGGCCCGCCAAATGGCTCACCTCGATGGAGTGGTTCAGGACGTTTTGACCATAGCTCGTACGATACTTGAGCCTACCCAACACCTTAACAAGCTCGGGGTGTAAATTATGCTGACCTGTTTCAAAGATGGCCTGTTCGCCCGCCGCCTTCATCTCATCGTCCACCTCACGCTGGGCTTTTTCGACCATTTCTTCAATACGGGCGGGGTGGATACGCCCATCGGCCAACAGCTTTTCAACCGCCAAGCGAGCAACTTCACGGCGCACAGGGTCAAAGGCGGAAACAATGATGGCTTCCGGCGTATCGTCGATAATAAGGTCAACGCCCGTTGCCGCTTCCAAGGCACGGATATTGCGCCCTTCACGGCCAATAATGCGTCCTTTCATATCGTCGTTGGGCAGGTTAATGACACCCACCGTGGACTCGGCCACATGGTCGGAAGCGCACTTTTGAATGGCAAGCGCCACAATGTTGCGGGCTTTTTTGTCGCCCTCCTCCTTGGCTTTCTGTTCAATTTCCCTAACCATGGAGGCAGCTTCTCTGTAAGCGTCTCTTTGCACCCGATCGACAATCATGCGGGTGGCCTCTTCACCGGTGATGCCGGCAATGCGCTCCAATTCCTTTTCTTGGGCAGCTTTCAGTTTCTCGGCTTCGTCTAAGTTTTTTTGAATTTCTTCGCTCTTTTGATTAAGCCTTTCTTCCCTTGTTTCTAAGTTGTCCAGTTTCTTGTCGAGAGTTTCTTCACGTTGAGCAATACGTCTTTCACTGCGTTGCTGCTCTGAGCGGCGGTCGTGGATTTCTTTGTCAAGGTCAGTTTTTAAGCGCAGCACCTCTTCTTTAGCGGTAAGAATGGTTTCTTTTTTTATGTCTTCCGCTTTACGTTGGGCATCTTCAAGTAGTTCTTTAGCATAGTCTTCAGTGCGACCAATCTTTTTTTCAAAAGCCTCTCGCCTGTACGCAAAGCCGGCGAAAGTGCCTACCATAAATGTCAACAAAGCAATCAATATCGTTACAGTTGTCGGCATGGATACCTCCTTATATATTCTTTAGCGCTTTTTAATAACAAAAAAGCCGCTCGGTTATTCCGTACGGCAAAACTGCAAACATGCATCAGACAAAGGCTGTAATTAGTGCAGCATCTATCAAGAATCGAAGCGATAGCGCCTCGTGACATATCTTCACCAGCTACGCCAAAAGGCGTTTGCCGAACACATTTAGTATACATTCTTGTCGGGCTTTCGTCAAGCCCGATTTAAGCTGCATTTTACTTATATTTAAAGAATGAAAAATAAACCTTTAATCAATTAAAACTTTAACGACCGCCTTGCGCCCCTTTTGATGGCCAAGCCCCGGTTTGTGCGGTTCATGCGGGAAAAAAATAACAAAATTCCCCTTTTTCATTTCAAAGCAGGCGCCTAAATTTTTATCGTTCTGCAAGTAAAAATCGTTGGCCGCATTTTCATCATTCCAGGAAGAAAAAGTATTTTCAGGCAGGTAACAAATGCTTTCTCCCTCTGCCAAAGCAATTTGGATATCCATATACTTGGCGTGCTTTTCATAGCCATCATGCTGGCGAAACTCTGGCGACTGGATGGTTAAAAACACCTTGTCTCCATCGATATCAATACGTCCGTCCGGAAGATTGTCAAGCGGGTGACAAAGCAGATAGTCAATAGCCGTATCCAAATTAGGATGAAGCCCCTTATACCGACCGAGGTTGGAAAGAATGTCAGCAATCATTATTGTTTATTCTCCTAATATCAATGGTGTTTCCCCGTCCGCCCGCCAGACGACGATGGTCAGCGCCCCGTCCTGCACACTGCCTTCAATACGCACGGGAAAGGGATAGTGATTGACAAACTTAAGGTTTAGGGATGAATTGCCAACGGCCGCGTCCGCCCCATGGGGAAGATATTCCGCCCCTCTTGGCCCATGCGGTCGGCGATAGGTTATAATAAGCCCGGGTAACTGTAACAGAGTGTTGTACAACGTGCTTGCTGTTTGGCAAGTGCCTCCTCCATGCCCCAATTGCTTTCCCCCGCCCACCAAGACAATGGCTCGTTCATAACCGTTTTGCTTGGTGAATGGGCCTACATCTTGGTTAAAATCACATGCTCCGCCTGAGGGAATGGAAAGTTTGGCAAGCCGTTCACAGGAAACCCGCAAGTTGATAATACGGTTTAAATTCTCTTCGACAGTGCTTGTATCATAAAAAGAAGTATAGGCGGCAATGGGCGCATCCATCTTTGGATCAAGGCTTATGTTTACAGGCAGAAGCTTTGATGCCTGACGCATATCCACATAGCCGTACTGTCGATGAAAAATCAGCTTGCCAAAGCCGTTTTCAATGCTGATAAGAGCAAGCCGGCAACCATCGCTTAGGTCAATCAGCCTTTCCGCCCCGATATTGGGACTCGCAAGCACGGACGTCTCTCCCTTAACCCACATAAGATAGCGATGCTGAATGCCGGGATAATTGGGCGTGGTGGCCGGATTCAAGGTTTTGACAGTATAGTCGTCCAAAAATTCACGCCTCATGTAACCCAGAATTTTTCCCTGGCTACCCACCTTCAGCCAAGCGGGCAACACCTCATAAACCTCTACCCGCTTCCCTTCGCCAATGGAGGCAATGCGCTCGCCATCCACTTTATTATAGATGGCGGCATTATAGCGCATCATGGCGGTGTATAAAGGCTCCTCGTTTTTTGACAAGGCTGACGAAAGCGGCAGGCTTACTACCAGCAACACAAGGCACAAAAAAAGTGATAGGCGTCCTTTATTCATAGCTCATCTCCCGTGGAAGAGGGTTTCTTTTCAAGCTTTTTGTAGCTGCCGTCTTCCTGTTCAATGTAAACCCTGTCAAGGGTGGCCTGAAGATTCGCGCGAAATTCTTTGATATATTGCTCTCTGAGCGCCTTTTGTTCCATACGCTCTTCTCGTGTTAAAGTACCGGCCTTTTGTTTTTTGGCAAGCTCGTTTATGCGCTCAATTTGATGCTTTTCCACGGCGTTCCTCCAGATGAAGAAGATACAGGGCAATCATGGTGGGAATGCTTAAAATAGTAATATAGGCAAGGTAGAGGACACCGTCGGCAATGGGCGAGCGGTCAATCATAAACTCAAGCGCCAGTCCTACAGCGATAACGATAGGCAAAAGTATCAACAGCAGCAGGCTTATTACCCGATGATGATTCCAATTTCTTTTGACCAGCACAATCAAAGCAACGCCGAAAAAAGTGACGGCAATAATCTGCTGCACTGAAATAAAACTAAAGCTCATGTGGGCATCGTACCTGAGGCTTTCAAGCACGGTTTGCGTTGCCCCAAAAAGAATAAGAAAGCGCATAAATGTAGCGCCTCTCTTTGCTTGATGGCGATATAATAAATACAGCACAATAAACAGGAGCGCCGCCACCAGCGCCTCCAGCACGAAGGTTTTTAAATAATGTCCATAGGTGTCTTCAAAAACAAAAAGGCTCGCCTTTAAGTTTTTGCCCGTGAGCGCGCGGCTGATGCCGATAGCGGTAAAGCGTTCGCCTAAACGTGTAAAAAAGAGGAAGGCGGGCGCAGCCACGCTCAGCGCGTCCAGCCCCAAAAGCGTTTCGCTACCCATCTTTTTATAGGCGACAACAACACCAAGGGCGCAGCCCATCAGGGCACCCATCATGGACATACCGCCGTTTGATAAGGTTAACAGATTTTTCAGACTCATGACCTGCCAAAAGCTTTCGTCAAAACAGGCATAGAGCAGACGGGAAAGGATGAGGCCGAAAAATACCATCAGCGGCAGCGCCAAATAGGGCGCGTCGCTTTTGTCTTTTTGTTTGGCTAAACGCACAAACAAGGCAAGCGCTACGGCGCCGCCCAAAAACACCATCAAGCCGTAAGGGTACAGCCTGATAGAACCTATTGACAAATAAATCGTTGATAGTTCCATTTTTTACTACTCTTGGTGGTCAATCAGCGTTGCAAAGTAAATCATATCACTTTGCGCCCGCTCATTGTTTTCGCTCCTTTGTTGATAATATCCGCCATTGTAGACCAAGGTGGCGGAGTTACCCCCGTCAAAGTTATAAGCCTGCATGCAGCCAAGGTTATACATAAATTCGGCCAATGTCTGCTGGGTCACGCCATCTTTGGTGTCTTCTACACGTCCCTCAGCAAGCACGATGACATAGCTTAAGGCATCCAGCTGCCCAAGGGCAATCCGGGGTTCCGGACCGTTGGGATTATAGCCATAGTCTTTGGGAATGGTTCGCAAGGCCCCGTCAACCACCAGCGCGGGGCCGAAGGTAAAGGCGTTGATAATTTCATGCCCCTCGGCTTGGAAGGCAGCGATCTGCTTCATCTTGTCCTTGCCAATAAACAGGTTCATGTCGCCGTTTTCATCGATGATGAGCATATCTTTCAGGTTGTTGTTTTTGGAGCGCACCTTCTTCCCCATTCGATATTCAAAAGTGGTTTTCGTAGGGTTGTTGGCCATATAGTTAGCGTTCATGGCGATAACGGCGTTATTTTTTTCCGCCATAGTGGAAATCATGGCCACCCTGCTTGATTGCAAGCTGCCGGCCGTTGCCGTACGCAATTGGCTCGGATGGCTAATTTGCACAAAAGCAAGCCGCCATACCACGCCCCCTTCCTCTCTGGTTTCAAGCTGCAAGCTGATGGACGCATCGGTATAGCCACTTTCAGTGAAAGCTTCTTTGTTGGGTTTCCTGCCCGGCGTAAAGTCGATAGGCAGCGGAGTAAGGGGCTGTTCTTCGGCAGAAGCGCTGGTAAACAGTCTTGCGAACAAATCTTCCCCCTCCTCTTCCTCCCATACTTCTTCAAGCAGGCGGGTTTTGACGTCATCAGGCATAGCGCCGGACGGCAGGGAAAAAGGCAAAATCAACAGCAGCGCAAAAGCAATAGCTGCGCAAAGGCATTTCTGTGTTTTATTCATGTTAATCCTCTCGGTTTGTTTAATGGGTGGGAAAAACCCAGCTTTTTTGCAAGCGATAGGTGACAAAGTATAAAACAGTATCCACAACGGGTTTAATGATTACTTCGTCTATCTTCAACAAGCTATGCAAAAGCCAAGTTCCCCCAAAGGAAGACAACAGGACAAAAGCCGCTACAACAATATAACGAATACCTGCTCCCTTTTTTTGCGCGTCGTTCGTGAAAACCACATTTTTATTCACGGTAAAATTAAACAGGGCGGAAACAATGCGGGCTATTACGGTGGAGATAGCAATCTTCCGCCCTACCGTTACGGTAAACAGACCGCCAAAAAGCTTAACAGCCAACACCTTATCAAAAAGGGTAAATACTCCCCAGTCGATTAAAAACGACAGGATGCTGGACAGGGCGTACTTAAAAAAGTTGCCAAACAGCTGCCCGTAAATCAGCAGGGAATCCTGCACCGCCCGAAAGTGGGAGCGGCGGTTGTCTTCTAAGTAAATGGTCTGGATGGGTACCGTTTCAAAGGGCACTTTTTGGTTGGCGCAATTGATGAGCACATTCAGCTCATACTCAAACCGCTCGCCCGAAATCTCCAGCAGCATATCCCACAGCTTGTTCGGCAGACCCCGAAGACCCGTTTGCGTGTCGGGTAAGCGCCTGCCATACAATAAAAGAAAGAAAAAGGAAGTCAGCCGATTGCCGATTAAGCTCTTGGCAGGCACGCCGGCCGCCTTAAAATCTCTGGAGCCGATTATCAGGGCATCGGGTTTTTCCAGCATCTTTTTTGCTACCTTCTCAACGTCGGGCGCCGTATGCTGCCCGTCCGAATCGGCGGTAACAATGCCGGGAGCGTCAGGCCAGCGGCTTTTAATGTAATTGATGCCGTGTTTAAGCGCGTAGCCTTTGCCGTGATTTTCCGGATAACCAATCACCCGGCAGCCTTCACGCTCATTTAGCTCCCTGAAAATAGATTGATATTGTTCGTCTTCGCCTGAGCCGTCATCCACCACCAACACCCGCATAAAGCCTGCCTGGTTCAGTTCTTCCACATACTTGGGCAAAAGTTCATCGGGGTGCAAAGAAGGAATCAGCACCACACAATCAAGTAAATCTTTCATTGGACCTCCACCAAGGGCATCCGCCCTTAGTTATTATGCCACGAAAGACAAAAATTGTACAGACACGCACTTTTTACATTCAAAGGGAACGATCCGTCTTAGGGGCAGCAGCAAATGTCAGGAAGAGGAAGCAAAAGAAAGCGCCGACAATCCTTTCTTCTTTACATTTTGTTCATCCGCTTGCTTTCATCCTATGGTATAATGGCGGTGTTATGAGAAAACAGGTGTCGATTGAATGTACGGGACTGTATAAGTCCTTCGGTCCGAAAACTGCGCTCCGGGATGTCAGCTTCCAGGCAACGGGGGCGCAGGCTATTGGGCTGCTTGGGCAAAACGGCGCCGGCAAAAGCACGCTGCTGAACATTTTGGCGGGCATTATTCTGCCGGACAAGGGCGAAGCCCTCATCAACGGCCAGTCCATGACAGAGGCTCCCGTTACAACCAAGGAAAACGTCGGCTACCTTTCGGAAACGGCGCCCCTGTACGATGAAATGACCGTGAAAGAATATGTGCGGTTTCTGATTGCCCTGAACAGAGTCAAAAAGGCGGACAGGCAAAGGCATTATGACAACCTCATTGACCTGTGCAATTTGGGCGATGCGCAAAACAGGCTGTGCGGCAATCTAAGCCACGGGTTCAGGCAGCGTGTTGCCCTGTGCGGCGCCCTGTGCGGCAAGCCCGATGTGCTGTTGCTGGACGAGCCCACCACTGGCCTTGACCCGTCGCAGCTAATAGACTTTCGCCGCCTGATTGATACCCTCTCGCAAAGCCATATCATCATCCTTTCCTCGCACACCTTAAGCCTAATTGAAAGCCTGTGCTCACGGGTTATTTTGCTGAATGAGGGGCACAAGGTGCTGGACAGATCGCTCAAGCAAAACAACGGCCTTCGCCAATATCTCGTAAAATTAAACACCATTGACCGCGTGGCCCTGCCCATTTTGCGGCAGCTGCCCAGCGTCAAGCGGGTGACCACCCTGCCGCAGGAAGGGGGCAAAGGCTGCTGGCTGGTGGAAAGCGACATGGGCGACAAGTTCCCGCATGAGCTGTTCGCCGCCCTGTCCGCCCGCCACATTGCCTTATTGACCCTCACGCCCATGCGCCAGAGTTTGGAAGATGTCTACCTTGCCCACCTTGCAGGGGGAAAACAACCATGATCACACTGTATAAACACGAGTGGAAAACCTATTTCATCACCTCCATCGGCTATATATTCCTGGCCGTGTTTCTGGCGCTATCGGGTTTTATTTTTGTTGTGAACAATTTAATAAGCCGCACCAGCGATTTAAGGGGCTTCTTTTTCATGTCCAGCTATGTGTGGCTGCTTGAAAGCCCCGTGCCCGTCATGCGGCTGATGGCCGGCGAAAGGCGGCGCGGAACCGACCGCATCCTGCACGCTTCGCCCGTGAGCGTTACGCAGGCGCTGGTTGCCAAGTACCTGGCCGCCCTGTCCCTCTCGCTGTTGGCGCTGGTATTATCGCTTATTTTCCCGCTGGTGGTTCAAATTTACGGCGGTGTGCACTGGCCGGAGGTGTGGATGGGCTATATTGGCCTCTTCGGTTACTTTGCGGCGCACTTGGCGCTCAACCTTCTGGTGTCATCCTTCGCTCAGTCGCCGGCGGCCGCCTTTACGCTATCGCTTGGGGCAAACTTCCTCCTGCGGCTGTTTGCGGGTCTTTCAGCGCAGGGAACGTCGCTAATCAACCGCATCGCCTCCTTGGTGGATTTTGACAGCCGACTCACGCCCTTTATCTACGGGCAGTGGAGCCCTGCAAGCTTTGTGTATTTCCTTTGCTTTGCCGTCCTGTGCGTCAGCCTGACGGTGCTTTTGTTGGGACTGTCCCGGAGGCGGCGCGCATGAACAAGAGAACGCTTAAACAAACATTCATACCCCTGCTTGTTATCCTGGTAGCTGTTCTGGTGGCCGTCAGCTTTTCGGCGCTTGAAAAGAAATTTTCCTTGAAGAAGGACTTTTCCTTCACCCAGGCCTCCAGCTATTCAAGCAAGACGGAGGAGGCGCTGAAAAATCTCCCCTACAAGGTGGAGGGCTTCCTCCTGTCCACGCCGGAGAGCCGGAATGAGGAGCTAATCACCCTGCTTGAGCGCTACGAGGCAGGTGGTGAGATGTTTACCTGCAGCCGGGACAGCCTGCTGTCCAACCCCCTGCTTGTGCACAGCCTGTCCAGCTCCCTGGAGGACGGGGCGGTCACCGCCGAAAGCCTGATTCTCTATTGCCGGGAAACGGGGCGCACACGGGTGCTGAACCCTGACGATTTTATCACCCTCACCTACGATGAAGTCAGTGGCGCCTACCTTGCCAACGCCCTGAACTATGAGGAAAAAATCACCGAAGCCCTGCTGTACGTTACCAGCGACAGCCTGCCCTCGGTGGCTCTTTTGTCGGGCCATGGCGAGTTTTCCCCCAAAGAAGCGCAGGCGCTTATCCGAAGGCTCATTGGCTTTGGCTACCAGGTGAACGAGCGCAACCTTGCCCGGGGCGATGATTTATCAAGCGACAGGGTGCTGATGATCCTCTCCCCACAGATTGATATAAGCGAAAGTGAGCTTGGCAAAATTCAAGCCTTTTTATCATCGGGCGGCTCCCTGTTTGTGACCAGCGACTATGCCGACCCTAATGTTTTAACCAACTTGGACGCCCTGCTGCGCACCTTCGGCATTGAGCGGAAGGCCGGTCTTGTTGTTGCCGAAGAAAAGGCCGTGGGCAGCTTTTATGATTCGCCCCTGTACCTGATGCCTTACATGCAACAAAGCGAAGCCACCACCCCCTTGATTGTTGCGGGGCAGGACCGTGTCATGCTGCTTGGCAGCCGCGCCTTGCAGTTAAACGCGCAAAGCAGGGACATTATGCTGTTCAGCCTGCTAAAAACCGATAAGGCCTACCTGCGCCCCTTTGAACCCCAGGACCCCGTTATCCAAAAACAGGCGGGCGATGAGGAGGGCATCTTTGACTTGGCCGCCCTTTGTGATAGGGCGGACAGCAGGGGCAACCACGCCAAGTGCTTTGTGATTGGCAGTTCCACGCCCTTTTTGGATGACTGGATGTACGAAAACACCTATGCAGGCGCCTTCCTGCAATCGGTCATGGCGACTCTGACAGGCGTTCAGCAACAGAGCCTTGGCATCGCCCCCAAAATGGCCGTGCGTCCCCTGATGTCCTGGTCAAGCCCCGTCGGGCCATTGGCGCTGATTGCCCTGCCTGTTGTGCTGGTACTGGCGGCAGGCGGCCTTGTCCTCTACAAGCGCCGGCGACTGTAAAATGCAAAGTATCGAAAAGAAACCGAGAAAAAAAGCCACCGGATGGGTGATAGCGCTGCTTATGCTCGCCCTCATTTTGGCGGGCTTTTTGTTTTTCTCTAAAGAAAAGATTCCGCCGCCCCCAAAAAAGCCCGATTTTATCACCCTGTTTCAGACGGAGGAAGATACCATCCTTGCCCTCACCATTAACCCGACAGGCGGGGAAACATATACCCTGATAAAAACCGAAGATGGCTATGCTATCAAGGGGCGAGACAGCTTTCCCCTCAACCAGGACCTTGCCGCCTCCATGTTTGACATGGTGCGGCTG
The DNA here is from genome assembly GCA_012837965.1 of Clostridiales bacterium. Taxonomy (GTDB): domain Bacteria; phylum Bacillota; class Clostridia; order Christensenellales; family Aristaeellaceae; genus DTU024. The sequence continues at coordinate 56,290 of DUQF01000029.1, forward strand.
ATTCGGGCAAGCGAGCGAATCGCCGTTATCGACCAAGCTAATTCTCCTGAGGACTTCGGCATCACGCAAGACAGCCTGACCATTACCCTGCGCTTAAAAAATGGGCAGCAAGTAACCACTCGTTTTGGCTACCCGCTGAACCTTGAAAGCTACAGCCAATACCTGATGATGGATGGCGACACGACGGTGTACCTGACAAGCGACAACTACCCTGACGTGTGCGACTTTACCGATTTGCAGCTGCATACCGTGCCGGGCATCAACTTCACCCCCGATTTGGTGGACGCCATCCACGTAACGGGCGAAAGGGAGCTAAGCCTTGAAAGGGTCAACGATTTTTGGCAGCTGACCCACCCCTACACCTACCCCGCCCAGCCCTCTAAGGTGCAGGCCGTTCTTGAAAAAATCGGCAAAATGCGTCTGGCCGCCTATGAAGCAGAAGGGACGGAGGCCAATTTAGCAAAATACGGCCTGGCTTCCCCCCGCTTTGTCGTTTGCCTGAAGATGGCGGAATCCGTCATTTCCTCTGCCGATACGCAAACCGGTGAGCAAAGCAGCGTGCGAATCCCCGCCCATGAGCAGGTCTTTCAAATTGGCCGCTCCTTTGACGGCATCGGGTTTTACTGCCTGTATGAACACAAAATCTATAAAGCCACCATGCTGTCCATGGGCTTTCTTGAAAACCTGACGTCGGACGACTTAGCGCTTACAACGCCCGTTCACCTGTCCATCAACGCCCTGACTGGCCTTGATGTTGCCTATGAAAATAGACAGGCCTCCTTCACCCTTGAAATAGTGGAGCAGGTCGCTAAAAACAATCAACTGGTCGTTGACGAGCATGGCCGTATCCAGTACGATTTGTGGCTGTTCGCTGGCGACAGGCGCCTTGACCCCGCCCCCTTTGTAGCCGCCTATACGCAGGCAACCAAGCTGAGCGCATCGGCCAACCTGCCGGAAGGCTACCAAGCAGCAGGCAAGCCCCTTGGCAGCGTCAGCCTTTCCTTTGAAGGCGGGCACATGGAGGTGGAGTTTTTCCCTTACGACGCCCTGACGCTAAGCGTTCAAATCAATGGAAAAGCCCTGCATATGATTGATAAAGAAAGCGTTCAAATTGTCCTCAATCAGCTGATAAAAGCCGCCGATAATCCCTTTGTCAGGTAGCCAAAGAAAGAATTCTTTGCTATAATGCTAATTGGTGGAAATTTCGGTTTTCATACAGAGAAATGATTGCGCAAGGAGGCTCCCATGTCCAAAATTGCCGTGTTAACAAGCGGCGGCGACAGTCCGGGTATGAACGCTGCGGTAATGAGCGTTGCCCGAAGCGCCGCCCTTTTAGATATGCCGCTGATTGGCATCAAGCGAGGCTATAACGGCTTGATTGGTAAATTTCCCAATCCCAAGGACAATTATGTGGAGATGTCCATGGATCAATTGCTGGACATTGCCGATTTGCCCGGCACCTACCTTCGCACCGCCCGTTGTCCTGAGTTTGCTGATAAAGAATATCAGCAAAAGGCTGCGCAGTTTTTGCGTGAGTTGGGCGTCAAGGGTTTAGTTGTTATTGGCGGGGACGGTTCGCTCCAAGGCGCCCAAGCGCTGTGCCAGCAGGGCATCCCCTGTGTTGGCATTCCCGCCACCATTGACAATGACTTAGGTTATACCGAAATGACGCTCGGCTATGATACGGCGGTCAACGTCTGCGTTGATTCCATTCGAGCCATCAGAGCGACCAGCCGCTCCCACGACCGCCCGCACGTAGTAGAAGTGATGGGCCGCAACTGCGGCGACATTGCCTTAACGGCAGCCCTGTCGACGGGTGCTGAAATTGTCGTTGTGCCCGAAGTGCAAAACTGGGAAATAAAAGATATTTCAAGGCGCCTTAACAACCTGATTGCCCGCGGTAACACCCGCGCCACAGTAGTTGTTGCTGAAGGCGCATGGCGTACCATGGCGCCCTTTGATCACCACAGCTTTTTGGTCAAGCGGGGTAAGGTAAATGTCTCCTTCCCTGAACAGCGGATAGACGCCATCAATTTTGCCCGTGTCCTTCAACAAATGGCCATTGACGGCGTGGAAGTGCGCGCTACCGTCGTTGGCTACACGCAGCGGGGTGTCCAGCCCACCGCCCGTGACGGTGCCTTTGCCTTTGAAGCAAGTGCCATGGCGGTTAACCTTCTGCGTCATCATATCTCCGGCCAGGTAGTCGGTGTACGCTCAGGCAGAATTTTTCATATGCCCATGGAAACAGCCCTCAAAATGAAGCCTCGTTTCAACCGCCGCATGTTTAATATGGTGAACGCCCTGTGATTTATATTTTTTTATCCTTTTGCAAGTTACAGAAGGTTTTCCGCTATATATGGGTTTTTGATGGCTCTCATTCTTTAATTGCAATAGCAAACAATACCAATTTACGATATAATCACCATCAATAAAGGGCGTACAGAAAGGATACAGTTGTTTGCATGAACTTTTTTGATACGGATTTTCTTAGAAACAAAGAGATATTTTTGAAGTTAAAACACACCAGTCCGGCCAACCCTGTAAAGAATTGGGTACCCGCCTATCATTTTGATATTTGCAAGGCTGACGGGCAAAAAGTGGGCAGCTGCGATTTACGTATCGGCTATACGGAAGGGCTATACTATGGCGGGCACATCGGTTACCGGGTGGATGAAGGTTTTCGGGGCAATCACTACGCCGCCAAAGCCTGCCGGTTGCTATTTGGCTTGGCTAAAATGCACAAGATGGAGTACCTCTATATTACCTGCAACCCCGACAACATCGCTTCCAAGAAAACCTGTGAATATCTTGGCGGACGTTTGCTTGAAATTGCTGAGCTTCCTGAAGATAATGACATGCGAATCAACTTGGGAGAAACGCGCAAGTGCGTTTTTAGATACGATTTGTAAATGAAAAGAAGACGTAAAAAGCGCCTGATCGCCAAACCGGGATCGGGCGCTTGAAAAAACATTTTTGAGTTTACGGATTGGTCATCGCGGGGTAGGTTTTTTCTACCCAAGTTAGTATTCCCGTGCTTTGATCCGCAAAAGCGACATAAAGCTCTTCTTCATTTTGTTGATAAGCTTGATATACAAGTATAAAACCTGTGGCATCGTTCTGTTTATAGCTGGTGACACAAACCCCTTCAAGTTGTTCAGACTGGTCGCTTAGATAAGCGGTAACCTGTTCAGCCGTACTTTGCCAGCGGCACTGCAGGCGACTGTTATGTTCGCCCAGATAGGCGACCCAGTCAATTAACACTCCATAGCTGTTGTTGAACCCAGCATTTTGCATAAACATGATTTCCGAGCCGAAATCCCACGGGGCAGTGCGATAGGCCTGCGCTGTATCCTCATAATACAGGTAAATCCTGCCATTGCCCTTATCGGTCAGATAGTAGAATTCAGCTTCTTCCCATTCGCCTTTTTCCATGAGTATCTCCAAATGCTCGTCAGCGCTGCGAGGCAGTTTGACGGTTATAGGCGGCGGAGCCATGTTGGGCAATCCCTGAATTTCCCGCGCTGTTTCGGGGGCGACAACAGCCTGCGGCTGATAGGCCTTGCCTTCTTTGTCAAAAAAACACTTTCCGTGCTGCTTTGCGCTCCACCAATATAAAACCACCTGCCGTCAGCTACATATAACAACGCATGGTTTTGGTTATTTCCAATTTGCACGGTATACACGACCCGGTTAAAATCCCCCGTAGCGGCGTTAAAATCCCACAGGATAGAGCGCGCGGCGATTTGTTTGTCGATTTTTTTATCCTTCTCGAGCGCACCGCCCAGTATGATGGAATAACGGCTCAAAGCATCCGGTAATAGAAGGCCGGGATCGCTCACCTCCAGCACATAGGACTTGGTTTTATTATCCCATTTTAACGCCTGTTCATTGACCTCCAAATTGTTTCGAAGCGACAGGCTCACCTGATCAAAATCGTTTTTACCGGAAGGGGTGGATACCCGGATAAGGTTGCCATCCACAGCAATGCCAATCTCAAAAGGCGCCATATCCGGACGGGACACGGTAACGATAGGCAAATCGTCCAGAGTGGCATAGGCAGGTTCGGCTTGAACCGCCGGAAGGGATACGCTCAGGGCCATCAAGGCGCATAGCAGGAGCAACAGGAGCCGTCTTGGTTTTTTCATGTGGGTAAATACCGCCTTTCTATCAACTATCGTATGCAAACGATGCAATGCTACGGGAAAGTATATCACACAAACAAAGAAGGCACAAACAGCACAACGACAATTTCTTAGGTTTCAAATAAAATATTAGGCGCATAAATCGAAACCAGTTTAAAATACTAATTAGTTTTTACTATAATCCAAGCAAAACTAAAACTCGCCATTCAAAAAAGGCCTCGACCTTTAAGTCGAAGCCTTCTTTATAACCGTTAATCGGGTTTACTTATTGTAACGCTTGGTCTCCGTAACTGTTCCCTGGACTTCTTCCTGAACTTCTTGCTGGATTTCTTCCTGGATTTCTTCCAGAATTTCTTCTGGGCCTTCAGGCATGGCTTCCTCAATCAGCATCAGGATGGTTTCGCCCTCCTGCGGATAAGCAGTAGGAATACGCTCTTTCAATGCCGTTAAAAGGCTTTCCATCAGGGCCTGTCCTTCTTCACTTTCAAGGAAAGCATCCAATTCTTCCTCGGTATTGATATTAAGGACGACCTTCTGCTTGTTTGCAAGATCAATCTTTTCAACCGCCTCGCTTGAAGGAGTATTCACTTGGACAAGGCTCGCGAGCGGGGTTTCACCTCCCATATCAAAATCAACAGCCTGGCGAACGGTCTGGCCATCAATGCTGATATCTATGGATGCGCCAAAAGGCGTACCAAAGAACAGGGCAGATACATTCAGTATAGCCTGATCGCTCTTGCTGATTAGTTCCATCTTCATGCGCATATCAAGGGGGCTGATAGTGTTCTTGTCCGCATCCTGACGTAGTTCGTTAAAATCCACCTCGGGCATGCTGCCATCTTCAGGAGTAGGTCTGCTAAAGTCAAAGAAAACGGTTTCGAAAACATCAACAACCGTGCTTTCACCGCCGGTGAGCAGCAACACATTTTTTGCAACACTTTCGGAATAGGGAGTAGTCAAGTCAATCAGGGCTTCCTGTTCGCTGATGGGATATATGTTCAATCTGCCGACCATTTCGCCGCTTGCTTTTTTGAATTCTTCAAGTCTTTCATATAGCTCGCCATAAAACTCATCAGCGGTTTTGGGTGCATCTTCCATATCTTCACCGCTGATTTCGGCGATCCACATGGTTAGCTTATACACC
>DUQF01000044.1 GCA_012837965.1 Clostridiales bacterium
CCGTTCTGGTCATTCGTTCTACACGGGTACTGTACCGCTTTTGACCTTCCATCACAACCGCATCGATCAGGTCGCTGACCGACATATCCAATTTGGGAATGCGATCAATCCGTTCGGTATCTCCCGAAGGCAGGTTGCGGCTTCCATTCACAAATACATCTATCATTTCCCGCAGATACAGAAACTCATCCACCTTGGCGGTAATGCTCATCATATAGCGAATGTCTCCCCTCTCATCCTTAAAAAAAAACGTAGAGGAACGAAGCTTGTGAAGCTGGGGAGATAGGGACTTATAGTTCACAACAAAGGGTAAAGAACGCATCTCCTTATTTTCCAAGAAAAATTTTTCGTCTCCGCTTATCGGTTCCCCCACCTTGAAAGAATCGTCAATTGGGTTTTCAACAAGCAAATAATGCTCGGTATCGCTAACGGTTATCTGCATCAACTTGCCTAGGGTTTTGGCAAGCATACTTGCAAAGGATATCACTATTTCAATCAATTCCATTAAATTACGCTCCTTACTTCATCGCTATACATTTCTATACTACTATACTCGCTTTGTAGGAAAGAACGCAAGATGCGTCGGCGGTTTCTACAAAATCCTCGCAGAAACCGCCGATTTTTTTGTTGAAAATTATAATAGTTCAAACCCTGCTGTGAAGTGACGAAGCGACGTGATCGGTCCTTCATACACCAAACGCATACCCTTATACGTATCACGTTTCTGATAAATATCTCCCAAAGCTTGCGCAATCACGTCCAAATGATTGTTGGTATACACGCGACGGGACACACAAATACGCATCGTCTCCAGCTCTGGCCAGATATCTTCCCCTGTTACGGGATCTTTTTTCCCAAATGCGCAGGCCCCAATTTCTACCGCTCGCACACCTGCTTCCTCATAAAGAGCGACAACGAGGCGCTGACTTGGGAATTCGTGTTGTGGAATCTGCGGGAAAAACTTTCTCCCGTCCACATAGACGCCGTGTCCGCCCGTCGGTTCGATAATCGGTACACCTTTTTCCTTCAACTTGTCGCCAAGATATTTCACTTGATTGATACGATACTCCAGATACGCCAAATCGGTTACTTCCTGCAAACCCACAGCCAGCGCGTCCATGTCGCGGCCACTCATGCCGCCATAGGTGATAAAGCCCTCGTGAACAATGGCCAGCTGATTGGCACGGTGATAGATATTCTCGTTGCGCGTTACAAACAAACCGCCAATGTTAACCAAGCCATCTTTTTTGCTGGACATGGTAGCGGTTTCAACATAAGAGAACATTTCCCTTGTGATTTCCTTGATTGGCGTATTTTCGTAACCAGCTTCACGCGTTCGGATAAAATAGGCGTTTTCGGCCAGTCGCGCACTGTCCATAATCACCGGAATGCCATACTGGGCCGCCAGTTTGCTTGTTTCACGAATATTTTCCATCGACACAGGCTGGCCGCCGTTGTTGTTGCAGGTTACGGTAATGATGATACAGCAGACCTTCTCCGCTTCCGTTTCCAGCATTTTTGCCAGGCGCGGAATATCGATATTTCCCTTGAAGGGATGATAGTCCTGGTTCGCTTTCTGTCCCTCCATGATACAAAAATCCAGCGGAATGCAGCCCATGACCTCCGCATTGCCACGGAACGTATCAAAGTGCATGTTTCCAATAGCATACATGCCCGGCTTTGCATATATGCTGGCCATGATGTAATCCGCAGCGCGTCCTTGGTGGGTCGGTTGTACATAGGGCATGCCAAATATCTCCTGCGCGGAAGCCTCCAGGCGGTAGAAACTGCGGCTGCCGGCGTAGGATTCATCACCAAGCATCATGGCACTCCACTGCTCTTGGCTCATCGCGCTGGTGCCAGAATCGGTAATGCAGTCTACATATACATCTTCCGCACGCAGACGGAATGAGTTGTACTGCGCTTTCTTTAGGCATTCCTGCCGATAGGCCTTGGTTGTTTTCTTGATAGGCTCCACCATTTTGATGCGGAACGGCTCAGCGGTCATATACTTCATTGATTTTCCCTCCGTTTTTATATATTAAAAGCTTTCAATGCAAATATATCAGAACTTCCATAATTTTGTCAACATAATTATTTTTTATAATCATAACAAATTTTGGTATCTTTGATAAAAAATTTTCGAAATTCTATTGACAACGAATTAGACCTTTGCTATATTATCAATAAGCTATTTACAAGCACGTTACAAATCAGTCATTTTTTTACAGGTTATACCACGATTGAATCTATATGGAAGGCGGGGGTAAAGGAGTGCTGAAATACACTATAAAACGCTTCTTATCGATGATTCTGACACTGTTCATGATCGCAACACTGACGTTTTTCCTAATGAACGCGGTTCCGGGCGATCCATTTTCGCTGGATAGGGATACGCCCAAGGTCATTCGAGACGCTCTAAACCAAAAGTATGGGCTGGACCGCCCGGTCTTTGAACGCTATTTAACCTATATGGGCCAATTGCTAAAGGGAGATTTTGGAATGAGCATGAGGCTGAAAGGCCAGTCCGTTGTCGGCAGGGTTACCAAAACCATGCCTGTGTCCGCAGTGGTAGGCCTTGGAGGCGTGTTGGTCGGTGTTGTTATCGGCGTGCTGTTTGGAATCATCGCAGCGTTAAAAAACGGAAAAACTTTCGACTATTTTGTTATCATCGCCGCTATTCTGGGGGTCAGCATCCCCAACTTTGTCTTTGCGACACTGTTTCAAAGGCTGTTTGCGGTGGACTTGCGCTGGTTACCTGTTGCCGGATACAAGGGTTTCACTTACCTAATCCTTCCCATTATGGCGGCAGCCATGCAGAATATCGCTTTCTATGCGCGCATGCTACGCTCCAGCATGTTGGACGTTCTGCACCAGGACTATATTCTAACAGCAAAAAGCAAAGGACTTTCACGAAAAAGTATTATTCTAAAGCATGTATTGCGAAATAGCCTGCTACCTTTGGTTACTTCCTTTGGCCCTATGCTGGCCGGAGTTCTAACAGGAAACTTCGTCATAGAAAAAATCTACAACATTCCCGGTATCGGACAGGCCATGATCATGGCAATCCAGGGATCCGACTATATGATGATTATGGGATTAACCATTATGTTCAGTTTCATCACCGTTTTCATGTATTTTGTCGTTGATATCCTCTATGGGATTGTTGATCCCCGTATTCGCATCCGTTAATAGGAGAAAACATATGCAATCTAAAACGACCTGCAAAAATAACACAAACATCACGCCCGATCTGTTCACCTTTATTGAACCGGGCACGATGGATGCCGACCTGCTGACCCGACCTTCACTTAGCTATTGGAAGGACGCCATGCGGCGGTATCGAAAAAACAAGGTGGCCATGGCTGCCACCCTGATTCTTGCCATCATTGTTTTGCTGGCCATTTTTGCGCCGATACTAAGCCCATTTACCTTTGATGAAAACAATTGGAGCATTTCCAATCAAGGGCCGACTCGCGAACACCCATTTGGTACGGACAATCTCGGACGCGACCTTTGGGTACGCTGTTGGGAAGGCGCCCGTGTTAGTTTGTCCATCGGCGTGTTGGTTGCGCTGGTCAATGCAACACTGGGCATCCTCTACGGCGGTATTTCCGGCTTTGTCGGTGGCCGCACTGACCTGATCATGATGCGCATTTGTGAAGTCATAGGCGCTGTCCCTCAAATGCTTTGGGTCACACTTCTTGTAATTGTTCTAAAACCCGGTTTTCTTCCCATTATCCTTGCGTTATCCGCAACCGGATGGATCGGTATGGCGCGTTTGTTCCGTGGTCAGGTTTTCTCGATTAAAGAGTCGGAATTTGTAATGGCAAGCCGATGCCTTGGCACAGGCAAGCTCTGGATTATTTTTAAACATTTGGTTCCTAACGCAATTAGCCCCATCTTAACCAGCATGGCCTTTGCCATCCCTGGCGCCATTTTCGCAGAAGCGTTTCTTAGCTACATCGGCTTAGGATTACCCCTTCCATTGGCCAGCTGGGGCAATCTTTCCAGTAATGGCGCAAACGTATTCCTGACCTATCCGTATCAGTTGATTTTCCCGTCCATTCTTATCTGCATTACGATGCTGTGTTTCACCTTAATCGGCGATGCGCTAAGAGACGCCTTGGACCCGAGAATGAGAAAGTGAGATGGTTTGAATGAGTACGGAATCTATTCTTCGAATTGAAAACCTGCGGTTTTCCTTTATGACCTATGCAGGTGAAATACAGGCAGTTCGTGGCATCTCCTTAGAGGTAAAAGCGGGAGAGGTGCTTGGGCTTGTTGGCGAATCAGGCTGCGGAAAAAGCGTAGCCTGCAAATCGATCCTGCGGTTAAACCCGGAAGACAACGGCGTGTATCTCCCCGGCAGTCGCATTCTCTTTGAGGGAAAAGACGTGCTGACCATGTCAGAACGTGAACTGCTGCGTCTAAGAGCAAATGATATCCGTATGGTGTTTCAGGATCCGATGACCAGTCTAAACCCTACCATGAAGGTGGGTAAACAGATTGCGGAAGGAATTCTCAATGCCTTCCCAAAAATGAAACGACGGGAGGCAAAGGAATTAGCCATTGAAACGCTTCGTGATACCGGCATTCCCAATGCAGAGAAGCGCTATGAACAGTATCCTCATCAGTTTTCGGGCGGTATGCGGCAACGCGCAATGATCGCATTGGCCTTGGCCGTCAAACCGAAATTGTTAATCTGCGACGAACCCACCACCGCACTGGACGTAACACTTCAAGCGCAGATATTAGATATGCTGCGTTCCCTTCAGGCAAAGTATCAAACTGCCATCATCTTTATCACACACGACTTGGGTGTCGTGGCCAATATCGCAGACCATATAGCGGTGATGTACGCCGGCAAAATCATGGAATACGGTAATGGACAAGATATTTTTTATGATCCTAAACATCCTTATACTTGGGGTGTTTTACAGTCCGTACCCCCCATAGATGCCGATACTTCCGTGCCGCTTGTCCCCATTTCCGGTTCCCCTCCAGACCTTTTTAAGCCGCCCATCGGCTGTCCGTTCACGGCGCGATGCCCACACGCAATGGAGGTGTGCCGACAACACTATCCCTCCCCTCAGCAGGCGAGCGAACGACACATTGTCACCTGCTGGCTCTACCATGCATACGCTCCGCATGTTATCAACCCCATTACAAACGAGGAGGCGGTATTATGAGCCACCCCATTCTTAAAGTGAACCACCTAAGCAAGCATTTTAGGATTGGCTATCATCAGCGTTTGGTCGCTGTCGATGACATCAGTTTTTCATTGAAAAAAGGTGATACTCTGGGCATCGTCGGTGAATCAGGGTGCGGGAAAACCACGCTAGGCAGAACCATTATGCATATTTACGAACCGACCGAAGGCACCATCGAGATAGACGGTCAGTTGGTTGAAGCAAAAAACTCCAAACTGCGACAGGAAATGGCGCATAAAATTCAAATGGTGTTTCAAGACCCCTATGCATCTTTAAACCCAAGAATGACTGTAGGCGATATTATCGGCGAGGGTTGGAACTACCGTCGGCAATACGAAAAAGCAGAGCGGAGAAGGCGTGTTGTTGAACTGCTTCATACCGTAGGTTTGAACGAAGAACACGCAAGCCGTTTCCCTCATGAGTTTTCCGGCGGTCAGCGACAGCGCATTGGCATTGCGCGCGCGCTTTCGATGGAGCCAGAGATTCTAATCTGTGATGAACCGATCAGCGCTTTGGACGTATCCATTCAGGCACAGGTAATGAACTTACTGCTTGATCTTCAGAGAGAGAAAAACCTGAGCTATTTATTCATCGCCCACGACCTATCCATGGTTCGTTATATTTCCACCAATATAATGGTTATGTACCTGGGCTCCGAGGTTGAATTTGGACCAAGTGACCAAATTTATCATAATGGCGTACATCCTTATACTGAGGCCCTCTTTTCCGCCATTGTTCTGCCGGACCCGGATTGCGATCGGCTAAGCCGCCGGATTATGCTGGAAGGTGAAACCCCATCGCCAATAAACGCCCCAAGCGGTTGCAAATTTAGTACTCGCTGCGCCTATGCGCAACCTATCTGTCACGAAAAAAAGCCGGAGCTCACCCAAGTGGCCGACAATCACTATTGCGCGTGCTTCTTTCCCCGGCTTGAACGCTTAGAACTTAATGGCCAAAGCCATTAAAAATAGACGAGGAGGATTCTCTATGAAAAGGCACTCTATTATCATCTGCTTGCTGATTGCAGCCATGCTGCTTGTATCAGTCACCGCATTTGCCGGAGACGGCAAGGTGTTCCGCACTGTGCTGGCAGGCAATCCAACCATTCTAGACCCCATCATGTTCCGCGACGCGAATGCCAACTCCATTATCGCCGCTACACATGAGCCTCTGCTTCGTTTCGATGAAACCGGTATGTCCTATGAGCCCGGTTTGGCGGAATCTGTCGAGCATAACGAAGACTGTTCTGTCTGGACCTTCACCCTGCGCGAAGGAATGCAATGGTCCGACGGTACCCCCATCACTGCTGAAGACGTTGTGTATTCCTTCCAAAGGGCACTGCACCCTGAAATGGGTTCACCCAACGTCAATGACTTCTTTATCATCAAAAACGCTCGCAAGATCTACGAAAGCCGCACAGAAGCCCCTGATGCTGCCCCTATTGAGGACATCCCTTATGAGGAGATGGGCGTCAAGGCCATTGCTGAAAACAAGATCGAATTTTCACTTGAGCAGCCGACCGAATACTTTATTGACTATATTCGTACTGCTGTGTTTTCTCCGGTTCAGAAAAAAGCCGCCGAAGAGTTTGGTGAACTGTATGGAACCGATGCCGACAGGATTGTATGCTCCGGCCCGTTTGTTCTGAGCAGCTGGGAACAGGAAATATCCCTGACCTTGGAGAAAAACGATTTGTATTGGGATAAGGACAACGTAAAAGTGGATGTTGTCGAAGTAAACTTAGTCAAAGACAGCAATACTGTCATGAGCCTGTACGATACCGAAGCAATCGACTTCATGGTAATCAGCCAGGAAATCGCAAACTCCGGAAAATATCCCAACGTCAAAGAAATTCGCAAACTCTCCACCCAGATCATCCAGTTCAATAGCCACGAAAAAATCGATGGCGTAGAATTCAACTACTTCCAGAACGCAAAAATCCGTGAAGCGCTAGGCCTCACCTTTGACCGCGTTGCCTTTGTCAATGACGTTATCAAACAGCCCAAGGGCGCTGCATATGGTATAGTACCGTACGGAATGCGTGGTGAAGATGGCGGAGATTTCCGCGAACAACAGGGTGACCTAGTGTTTGATATGAGCAACTTCAAGGGCGGAGAAATCGACGGTAAGACCTACCCCGCCGGCAAGGAAGGAGCTATCGCCCGTGCCAAGGACCTGTTTGAACAGGGTCTCGCTGAATGCGGTCGCACAAAAGAACAATTCGAAAAAGAAGCGGAATTTGTGCTGCCCAACTTCCCCGGCACCATCACCAACTGCGAAGCGATGCAGGCCATGTGGAAACAATATCTGGGCGTGAACGTCCTGATGAAGCCGCTGGAAATGGCTAACCTAATGCCTTATATCCTCTCCGGCACCTATCAGGCATTAATCGGCGGCGGTCCGTCCGGTTCTACCTACGACCCCGGCGAGTTCCTCGGCTTCATCTACAACGAGAGGCAGTGGGAAAACCCCGAATACATCGAGCTTTGGGAAAAAATCCTGAAATCAACCGGAAATGAGCGGATGCAGATGATTAAACAGGCTGAGAAGATGGCCTGCGACGCATACCTCTACATCCCCACAACCTTTAGGTACACCAACTATGTCCTTCGCGAAAACGTAAGCGGGCTCAGACAGTTCAGTGTCGGCCTAGAATACGACTACAAGTATGTCGAAATAAAATAAAACAACATGGGGAACGGGCAATACTTTGCCCGTTCCCCCCAACTTGCTTGATTCTTGCTTAATTGAGGAAAGGCGATGAATAATAACGATATGACCGCATACCGGCAACAATTTCTAAATAGCTGTGAAGAAAAGCTGAAGCTCTCGCAAATGATTCGCCAGTGCCCCAGCTCTTATTTAACTTTGGCCGCTAATCAGGAAATATTTTCGCAGAATGCTGCAGGCTATACGGAAAGTTTCGCAAACCCCGCCTATCTGCACCAACTGGGATTTTTGGAAGCCGGTTTCCTTAGTATATTGTACCAATTCTTCAGCAGTTCACTTCGAGATGTTATCCTGGAGCGCCCCATTCTGGTTTGGGACAAAAGCGATTTGTTGGAAGCCATTCGAACCTATTTCAAAGACGACGATATTGTGCGCCTGCAAAAAACATTTGACGAATACGGATTAAAAACCCAATCCATCGCTGAAGAAACACGCATGCGAGAATCCGCTGATCTACATAATCCCTTTGCTAAAATACTGTCAGTTGCGCAGCCCGATCAGTTGGACTGGATGGCTGGATATGGCATCCCTATCAGTCAAACCGAACAGGAATATTGCAGATTCTGGTTTTCCCTTCCAGCCCGTACGCTCAACAAAATCGCAAAGCATATTGCCAATGCCTTTATGCATGGTTTTATCAGCCAATCTCGTAATATTGCTGGACGAAATTTAGTACGTCTTACATATGCGGTTGGACAGGAAGCTCTTGCCAAAGAAACCGTGAATGAGCTAAATAAGCATGGAATGCAAACTATTTTGTTGTCCCCATCTTGTAGCGGTTATCATGAACAATACTTGGCCGACCATCACTTTGATCAAGCAGCGTATTTAGATGAACGTTGCTATTCCGGCCAAACGCAAGCATATCAGGCAGCTGCAGATATGTATCGCGGCCAGTTGCTGAACACCTGCGGCTTTATACGTATTGGTTCTTTTGGAAAAGCGACAACACCCGTCGTTCCTTCCCCTCACGCCTATCGCCCTAACACTGAACAGGCAAAGCATTACCGTACTCAGCTGATGAACCGGCGCAACATTGAAACATCTTTCTTAAAACCGGATACACTTTCTTTCTGTTCCGTCGTGTTTCCGGATATGAACATCGGTACTCGATTCGATGAAATTTTCCAATCCTTTGTTCACATTAATACAGAAGACCCTAAGCCCCATGAACTGATTCAAAAAGCTCTGATCGACTTGCTTGATACTTGCCAGTCTGTTCATTTGAAAGGCTTTAACGGTAACCAAACCGAGCTGACCGTACAACTACAACTATTGACAGACCCGCAGGAACAAACCAATTTTTTAAACTGTGGCGGCGATTTAAACATCCCGCATGGGGAAATATTTACAACGCCCCAGCTAACAGGAACCACCGGTCTTCTCCATGTAAAAGAAGTTTACCTGAAAGACCATTTTTACCGTGATTTGAAGCTTCATTTCGCCGATGGGCGGGTAACAGATTATAGCTGTGAAAACACACCAAACAGTGAATATAATCGCCAATACGTTTTTGAAAACCTCTTGCAATCTACCAACCACGTACCAATGGGCGAACTTGCCATTGGAACCAATACTTTAGCCTACCAAACCGCCAACACATACGGTATTTACAACCGTCTTCCCATCCTTCTGGCAGAAAAAATGGGCCCGCACATTGCTATAGGTGATCCGTGTTTCGCCCGCGGAGAGGATAGCCCCGTTTATAACCTATATGGCGGTAAGGAAATGGTTGCCAGAGAGAATGAATTGACCAGAAAGCGCCGTGAAAAACCAGATTGTTATGTCAATTTTCACACAGATATTACCATCCCCTATCACGAAATGGGGCTATTTGAAGGAATACAAAAAGACGGAACACGCGTTACAATCATTCAAAACGGACGATTTGTTCCACCGGAAGCCGCGGCGCTGAACCGTTATTTGGAGGATATGTAATGAAAGCTTTTTTTGCTGACCAGATATTTGACGGAAAAAAACTAATCGACAACGCTGTACTCATCATCGATGAAGGAAAAATCGTATGGGTCGGTGCGGAGAATGAGATTCCTTCGGAAATTACGCTTCCAACACTACGCAAGCATGTTTCCTTCATCATGCCCGGATTGATTGATTGCCATGTTCATCTTGCGCTTTTGAATCATACGCCTGTGTCCCCTATCGACTGGGCGCTATGTAGTGTGGAAGCCATGCAGCATCTACGGGAACTGAGAAAAGCTGGCGTGGTCGCATGCCGGGATCTTGGCTCAAACGACAGTATAATCATCGGCATTGCCAAAGCACAACGTCAAGGGTTGTTGCAAGATATGCCCCGAGTCGTAGCTGCTGGCGCAGCCTTGGCAGCTACAGGTGGGCACGGTACCAACATCAGCATTGAATGCGACGGTGCGGACGAGTTTACCAAAGCCTGCAGGCAAGTTATCAAAAACGGCGCTGAGGTAATCAAAGTGATGATGAGCGGCGGTGTCAACTCTCCCGGCGAAGAGCCTGGTCCGCCGGAAGTAAACGAAGATGAGATTATTGCCGCAGTACGGGAAGCGCATGCCCGTGGCCGTAAGGTTGCGGTACACGCGCATGGAAATACAGCCATTCGGCGCAGTGTTAATGCCGGTGTTGACTCGATTGAGCATGGTGTCTTCAACAGCGAAGATCTGATCGAACAAATGGCAGCACAAGGAACGGCGCTAGTGCCGACCCTATGCGCACCATATTACGCGGTTCAGGAAGGTCTTCGTGTTGAACCTGACAACCCGGATCACAAACGTTCGCAAGCCATTGTAGCAGAGCACAATCACAATACACGCCTTGCTTTCGAAAAAGGTGTCATGGTATGCATGGGTACCGACGCGGGATGTCCGTTCAACCCCCATGATCGTGCGTTTTACGAAGCCGTGCTGCTACATAAAACAGGCATTCCCGCACTGGACGTATTGCGTATCGCTACCTTAAATGGCGCAATCCTGCTCGGCCTTGACAAAGAACTTGGAACCTTAGATGCCGGAAAGCAAGCATCGTTCTTAATTCTTGACACATCCCCCGTTAAGGATATAGAAGCGCTGTGTGCAGATAAACAAATATATATTCAAGGAAAGAAGGTGGAATAACATGGAAAAGTTCTCATTTTACAATCCAACGCGTATTCATTTTGGAAAAGGGAAGTTAGCAGAACTGGGGCAAATCGTATCCAGATATGGCAATCATTGTCTTTTGGTTACAACGTCCAAAGAGGAGGAAGCGTTAAAGCCACTGTATGAACGCACTATTTCTATACTGGAAGAAGCAGGTATTCGTGTTTTCCACTTTGATGAAGCCGTTCCTAACCCAACCATTCAGTGCGTAGAAAAGGCGATTTCTATTGTTCAAGCAAACGGAATCGACTGCGTTGTGGCCTGCGGCGGAGGAAGCTCCATCGACACAGCAAAAGCAGTCGTGCTTTTCCATCAACAATCCGAAATCGACTGGGACATGGTGTTCCAAACCTATACCAGCCCATTTGCCCGGTATCCTCTCCTTTCTGACCATCCGCTTCCCTTTGTCGCCGTTCCGACGACTGCCGGAACAGGCAGCGAAATGACACAGGCCGCAATTTTGAGCAATCAAAGCACTGAAGAAAAAATGTCTGTTTTTCATGATCAGGCCTTTCCAAAGGAAGCCCTTATAGACCCGGAGCTAACGCTATCTATGCCGCCCCGCCTAACCGCTATTACAGGGTTTGATGCCTTTAGCCATGCTTTTGAGAGCTATCTTCGGTCCGAAACCAATATCTATACCAGAACCATTGGGCTTTGTGCCATGAAGCTAATTATTGAAGCGTTGCCACAATTAATGCATGCGCCGAATAACCTTTCACTTCGAAGCAAAATGAGCCAGGCTGCCATGCTGGCAGGCATTTCTCTGTCCAACGCGGGCGCCACCATTCCGCATCCTCTAAGTGAAGTGATTGGCGGAATCTCGCCACGCATTCCGCATGGTCAGGCGCTGGCTTGTTTGTACCCTGCATTCCTGCGTCATCAGGCAAACAAAACGCCGCTCCAATGCGCTGAGATTGCACGTCTATTTTCCCCCGCGCTTGAAGGCAAAAGCACACAAGAGGCTGCCGACGCCCTTCCCGAACTTATGGAACAATTTCTGGACGATATTGGCCTTCGTAAATCTCTTTATTCGTTTGGTATAACGGAGGAAGAAAAAGAAAAAATGCTATCTCACTTCCTGCTGGGTGTTTTGCCATTCGGAACAAAAGAGGAACTGACAAACATTATGAAAGGAGCCTTTGAATGTTAACTTTCTTGGGTTTTCTCTGATATTTTGAAAATGTAACGGAGGAACTTTGATGGAGATTCTTTTAAAAAACGGTCAGCTCTTTACCATGCGACCAGAAGAAAAGCCATGGATCGGTGATGTGTTAATCAAGAACGGACGTATCGCTGAAGTTAAAAACAACCTTAACGCACCTTCCGCCAAAGTGGTTGATTGTAGCGGTCTGGCTGTACTGCCCGGGTTAATCGACTCGCATTGCCACATCGGTTTGTTTGGAACGGCTATGGGAGAGCGCGGTGTGGATGGGAATGAAACCAGCCATGCTTGTACCCCCGAATTACAAGCCATCGATTCTATCAACCCTTACGATGAGGAGTTCGCCTACGCCAGAACACACGGTATAACAACCGTTTCGACCGGCCCGGGCAGCGCCAACCCAATCGCCGGACAATTTGTAACGCTGAAAACTAGCGACAAACCGTTGATAGAGCGTGTGCTGCTTGCGCCTTCCGCCATGAAAATGGCCTTTGGAGAAAACCCGAAAACAGCACATAACGGCAAAGCCCCGTTGACCAGAATGGCAACAGCGGCAATTATCCGCGAGGCATTGCTTCGCGCCAAACGATACGGGCAAGATCAGGATACCGCGCAAGAAAAAAACACCTCGCCTCCCCCGTTTGATATTAAGATGGAAGCTTTGCTCCCTGTCTTGCGCGGCAATTTACCAGTCAAAGCGCACGCGCATCGTGCCGACGATATTTTGACTGCGCTACGTATTGCTGAAGAATTTAACTTGGATATGTCTATTGAGCATTGCAGCGAAGGGCATTTAATTCCCGACCAGCTTTCTTCAGCCAACGGCGTTATCATTGGCCCGCTGCTCGGGTTTCCGCATAAGCTGGAAGTAAAAAACCAAAGTCCCGCAGCGGCAAAGGTCTTTGAGGATCAAGGGGTTCTGTTCGCCATTATGTCCGACCTGCCGGCAAGCCATGTGGATGGTATCATTCTGGCTGCAGGCGCATGTATCCGTGAAGGATTGTCGGAAGATATGGCGCTTAGAGCAATTACGATCAACGCCGCGAAAATCTTAAGAATTGATCAGCGTGTCGGCAGTATTGAGCCCGGAAAAGACGCGGATATTGCCATATTTACCAGCAATCCTCTAAAAGCAGTTAATGCACGCTGTATCATAACACTAATTGACGGTCAAATCGTTCACGAACAAAAATCAGTTTAGATATTAACCAATAATAATTATCATATATAAGTAGGAGAATTTATTATGAAACACATCAAAATTGCAGCTGGACTGGCCCACGTAAGCTACGCCCGAATTTTGGACAGGGCGCTGGAAGCTGATCGGGCAGGAGCAGACTATATTCACTCCGACGCCGCCGACATGCACGATCTGAAAAACATGCAGTTGATGGGCGGTCATCAGATTATCGCCGGACTTCGGGAAGAGATCACGAAACCAATCGAATGCCATGTTTACACAAGAGATTGCGACCGGCTATTTATTGAAAAGCTCGCCGCAGCCGGTTGTTCTATGCTGATTTTGCCCGCAGAGCACTTTATCGGCGCACCGCTTGCCTACATTATCAACTACTGCCGTGAGTTCGGTATGAAAATCGGTTTAACGCTTGGCTGCTATACCCCGCTTTGCTTTGTGGACGAGTCCATCAACGATATTGACCGTTTGCATATCGTGACCCATGGCGTTGACGATACGGACGGGCAGGAAAACTGGGGATGGCGCAAAAGCGTTCCCGATCTAATCAGCCGCGCGCGCGCGTTGATCGACCAAAAGAACCCGCGCTGCGAATTGGCCATTGACGGCGGCTTGCGTAACGACAATATGGAGCCTCTGGTACGGCACAACCCGGATGTTGTCGTTCTGTCCTCTGCCATTTTCAGGTATCCGGAAGGCATCACAGCGGGCGTAAAATCCTGCCGGGAAGCCCTGGACGCGATTGCGATAAAATACGGGTTGTAAAAATGATTAAAAAGTATGAAGAACTTCGGGTAAGCGTCCAAGAGAGCGCTAAAGGTGGTACCGGAAATTTTATCAACCACCACATCCTTGAAAAAGACGAGTTCTATGATAAGGGGCGCTACTATGCCCTTTGTCGTCTCGCGCCGGGCGATTCCGTCGGATTGCACACACACACGGGTGAAATGGAAATCTGCCATTTCATTTCCGGTAAAGGTACTGTCCTTTCCGCGGGAAAAGAGTATCCGGTTGGCCCTGGTGATACAAATATTGTTTTAGACGGTGAAGAACACGCCGTTATAAATACCGGTACTGAAGATCTTGTATATACAGCAATAATACTGTATCGATAACAAATGACTATAAACCCAACGCTAAAATCACCCTCAATAAAGTCGACTCCTTACATGGAAAACAAACTTCATTGAGGGTTTTAACGTTTAATGCTTTTATGTTATTTTCACTATGGTATAGCGGAAAAGGGAACTAAAGCGGTTTTGCCAAATCAGCAAAATGCAATTCTATAACACCTGATTGTTTTGTTAGCCTTTTATTAGACTCGGACAACTCCCTTTTTAAGAATCACACAAGCATACAAAGCAGTTTCACCTGTTTGAATGGTTGCGTACGCTTTGCGGCTCATATCATAAAATGAAAAACGATCTATAAATCCAATCTTTGTGCCCGGCTCGTGTTTTTCGATAATTTGACGAAACTCATCCCAGATGGGAGGGTCTCCATCCATACTGCCAGGGATTACTTCCATAAGGGTCACGGGTGCGTCCACAAAATCATCCAGAGGGAACAACTGCAAAATTGCGTCCAACAAGGCAGGCACACTATGCCCATCACAGCGCAGGTTGCGTTCATTCATGCTGGCAGCAGGAAAATTACCGTCTCCAATGACAAGTTCATCTCCATGCCCCATTTCTGCAATCACCTTCAGCAGATCGGGAGATAGAAGGGGAGAAATTCCTTTTAACATCTTTTCACCTCAATAATTAATTAAAGTATAATAAGCATTTTTCTAAAACCATGCGCTATAGGGTTTCAGGATCTATGATACCGGCGATTGTTAAATCGCTGGGGGGCGGAGCCTTTAAATCAAGCATCAAGGCCGCTTCTTTTCGTCCAATCATATAAACCGTATCACCCAAGCCAGCTAGGCGAGTGGCATCTGCCGCGATAACTAAACCCTTCGGCTCGCCATTTACAATCCGCCGTACAATCAGCAGCTTAATTCCTTCCAAGGTCGGTGTCTTAATGGTGCATACCACCGTGCCCTCCACGCGTCCAATAAACATTTTCTTCTCCTAATGTGTATGAATGGTTATGCCGTTATACGTGTAGTGATCCACTACACCGCACACAGTTACACACGCAATCAGCTGTTTGTCATTCATTACAAGCTGTGCAGAGCCTCCGTCGTTATTAATTAGCACGGTATCGCCTATTCCCGCTCCCGCCGCATCCAAAGCCACCACTTCCTCACCGGCAAAAACGCCGTTCAAAGCGATGGGGCGTACTTTTAGCAGTTTATAGCCCCGATAGTCTGCGTATTTGATAGTGGAAACCACAGTACCCGTTACTCGGCCAATTTTCATTGAATTTTCCTCATTTTTCTGAGCGTCCCTTGTCATATACCCGTTGCCCGGCAATATCAACAAAATCCACAATGCCAATGATGGCGCTATCCACGGGCTTTCCTGTTGTAAGGTCTGTCTGTCGGGATGAACTTCCACCAGCCCACATAATGATCTCACCTTCACCTGCGCCAACCGTATCCACCGTAACAAATGGCGCCCCTTTTTCCTGCATAGTATCCATATCAATGGGAACAGCCACCAGCAGTTTAAGGCCCTTTAAACGCTCTGATTTGCGTGTGCTGACCACGCTGCCAATAACCCTTGCCAGTTGCATCAGCCTTCCTCCTTCGCTTTATCATATACGCGGCTGCCACGCATGTCGATACTGTCAATAATTCCAAAGATGCTGTAATCCGACGCCACGTCCCTTGTCGTATCAGTCTGACGTGAGGAGCTGCCATAGGCACAGAAAACTAAATCACCCAGACCCGCTCCAACATCATCCACACAAACAATATAGTCATCAACCGCTATCTGGGTTTCAAGCGCCACCGGCTGCACAATCAACATTTTCAGCCCTAGCAGACTCTTGACTTTGTTGGAACTGACCACCGTGCCAATTACCCGTCCTACTAACAATTTACACCTCCCGGACGCCGTTTGGCACATTGGTGCTGGAGCGGTGAATCAATTCTCCGGCAATGCGAACACGCATGGTTGGCCATTGAGGGTTTTGCATTCGCTTGTGCATTAAATCCACCGCTAAGGTTCCCAAGGCAATTCTGGAAATGCGCAAAGTGCTTAGCGGAGGTTCCATAACAGCACTGTAGGGGATATCATCCACACCAATTAAAGACACATCCTCGGGGATACTGTAACCCGCCTCCTGAATTGCCTTGGCGGCGCCTATAGCAATGGAATCATTTTCTGCCACAGCAGCGCCTTTGGGAACATATTCACCCTGCCTAATGTGGCGCTTCATATCTCCAAACGCTCCATTAATGGTAGGGGCAAGCATGATAGGTGGTGGCACAGGAAGGTTCAATTCTCGCATGGTTTTTTGGTAACCTTCATACCGCTCATCCAGATTGCTGATTTGACTGTGGCTTTTAAAATAATCTATGTGGCGATGCCCAAGATCATATAGATGCCGCACCGCTTCATCCATAATGCTTTCATTATCCATGACAACACTGTCCCAATGGCTGTAGCGCATGCTGTTATCCAGCACTACCAGCGGCGCCGCCAGCGTTTCTAGTACCCAATCATCCTCTTGGGTCAGTTCGGTACCTATCACGATAACACCATCCGGAGGACTCAGGTTTACCTCGTTTATGGCAGCTGATGCGTGCTTAGCATCACAGTTATGGGTGACTAAGTTAAAAGAAAGTCGGCGACATCGCTGTTCGATTTGATCAATGATGGATGCAATAAAGCCTTGATTTTCCTCCACAGCCATACCATGACTTCGATATTTAAACAACATCAGTCGATACTGATTTTTTTGCCGTTTGTTATACCGCACCTGATAGTTGTTTTTTTCCAACACCAAACGAACCCTTTGACGGGTTTTTTCACTAACGCCTTTTTTGTTGTTGATCACTAGGGAAACAGTTGCCGGGGACACCCCTGCCTGCTCAGCAATTTCCCGCACAGTGACACGCATATTCTTTAATCACCACCTATAGTATAATTTGCCCAGGTTTCTATCATCAAAGCAGCCACTGCCGCGCCCGGATCCAAATAATCCTTGGAAAGTTCTCCACGAATTGCCATCCGGCCATGGCGGGCTAGCATTCCTTGGGTATTTTGATAACCCTGCCGTGCCGCAACCGCGGCCAACTTAGCCATCTCCGCCATGTCCGCGCCCCTTTGAGCCGACACTTCAAGGCTGTCCACAGCAGGTCCTAGGCCATCCAAAAAAGTTTTCTCTCCCCTGTTGGCCTTGCCCCGCTTGAAAACACCTTCATAATACGCCTGATATAGACTCACTAAACCGGCAGCGTCCAGCGTTTGCCTGCCTTTTAGGACCTTGCCGGCCTCCATCAAGCCAGAGGCCATCAAGGTGCCCATGGTGGAAGGCACAGCTCCAGCCATGGCCTTGCCCGCTTGATATAATAGCTTGCCCAGGTCCGTTTCATCAAGGCCGGCCACCATAACACTTGCCGCCTGAAACCCTTCGGACATGGTAAGACCCAGATCGCTGTCGCCACACAGGCCATCAAGCGCTATCAGCTCGTCTTTGTGCTTGTGCATCACCTGAGCCCAAGCCTCAAGCAGGCCTTTTAACCACTCGCTGTCCATCGCCATCATAGCTGTTTAAAGAAGGGTGTGTCGGCAGGAGCATCCACCAATGCCTTTAGCTCTTCATCCAGACGCAATAGGGAAATGGAAGCGCCCGCCATCTCCATGGAAGTGGCAAACTCTCCTACATAGCTACGGTGGATAGAAATGCCACTCTCATCAAGTATTTGCTTCACGCGGCGGAACATCACATAAAGCTCTTCAAGAGGTGTAGCTCCCAGCCCGTTTACCAACACCGCAACCTCGTCTCCTTTTTGGTAGGGAAGGTCTTTAAGGATAGATGCCACCATCTCATCAACTATGGCGTCAGCGTTCTTTAGTTTTCCCCGGCGGATGCCCGGTTCACCATGAATGCCCATGCCAATCTCCATTTCATCCTCAGCAATTTCAAAGCTGGGGCGCCCTACCTTGGGTACTGTGCAGGATGATAAAGCAACGCCCAAGGAGCGAACGTTATCGCAGGCTTTTAAGGCGATCCGCTTGACCTCGTCCAAGCTTTTTCCCTGCCGGGCTACCGCGCCGGCGCACTTGTACACGAAGAAAATTCCCGCCACACCACGGCGTTTATTGTCCTCCCCTTCCAAGGGAGCCGGAGATGCTACGTCTTCCCCTACTACCACGGTTTCTACCCGGATATCATGCTCGAAATCCGCCATCTCCGCAGCCATGTCAAAGTTGAAAATGTCGCCGTTGTAGTTGCCATAAATATACAGTACGCCTGCCCCCTGGTGGATAGTTTGGGTAACTGCCAGCATCTGTTCCGCGCTAGGGGACTGAAATACATCCCCGATGGCGCAACCATCCAGCATCCCCTCGCCAACATACCCCAGAAACAGGGGCAAATGTCCGGATCCGCCGCCGGTGGCAATGCCCACTTTCCCCGGATGAGACCGAACGGACACAAGGCAATGGAGGTCATTCCCCGCCGGTCTAAGTTCCTTGGGATGGGCAACATAAATACCCTCCAGCATCTCAGGAATAAAACCCTCTGGGGTGTTGATAATTTTTTTCATGGTTACTCCTTGTTCATATCGTGCAAGACTCAACAAAGCACGGGACCTTGTTGTCCCCGATGGTTTTGAGGCAGAGCGCCTACTTAACCCATGGTAGGCAAAATCCCCTCCACATCATCATGGGGCCTGGGAATGACATGCACGCTAAGCAGTTCGCCAACACGCTTGGCCGCGGAACCGCCCGCTTCAACAGCTGCCTTGACTGCGCCTACGTCGCCCCGTACCATCACGGTGACCAGGCCGCCGCCTACATGTTCCTTGCCAATCAGGCGCACATTCGCCGCCTTCACCATGGCGTCAGCCGCCTCGATGGAGCCTACCAGTCCCCTGGTTTCAACCATACCTAATGCTTGTTTTTCCATTTTAAAAATCTCCTTTTATGTGTTATTTTACTACTTTTTGGCCGCCGGTGTTTTCATGCTTGGCAGAATGCCTTCCACATCGCCATGGGGCCTGGGAATGACGTGCACGCTAAGCAGCTCGCCTACACGCTTGGCCGCGGAGCCGCCTGCTTCAACAGCTGCCTTTACCGCGCCTACATCACCGCGAACCATCACGGTAACCAAGCCGCCGCCTACATGTACCTTTCCGATCAGGCGCACATTGGCTGCTTTCACCATGGCGTCAGCCGCCTCGATGGAGCCTACCAGTCCCCTGGTTTCAACCATACCAAGTGCCTCTAACATTTCTTTTCTCCTTTTCTGTTTGTTTATCATCAGCGCATGCGCTTACAATAGCGCCCGCACCATGTCTTGGTTGGGGGAGGGAATGACCACACTGGATACCACCAGTCCCTCCGTATTCTCCGCGTGCTCTCCGGCTGCTACAGCTGCCTTTACCGCTGCTACTTCCCCCGTGACAATAACAAAGGATTTACCGCCAAGACCACGCCCTAAACGCACTTCAATAAGTTCCACATTCGCCGCCTTGACCGCGGCATCCGCCACCTGAATGGCGCATGCCAGGGAGAAGGTTTCCACCACGCCTATCGCCTCTACCTGTTGGATATCGTTTGCTCCGCTCATGGCAAGGATCACCCGCTTATCAACATTTGGAATGACCAGGCTATCCACCAGGGCGTGGGCGGCATGCTCTATCCCCGCGGCAGTAGCTGAACGAACGGCGGCCACTTCTCCGGAAATCACAACGATATACTTGCCGGCGCACACCGTTTGGGCTGAAACCAACTGCACATCAGCGGTTTTCATCATCTGGTCTCCTGCCAGAACCCCCAAGGGGATGCTTAAAGTTTCCACAACGCCTATCGCGTACATCAGTTCATTCCTCCTGCCCACGGATTGTCAGCGCGTTCTGCGTCACTTGGTTTACAACGCCGTCTATGCTGGCATGAATTGGGGAACCAAGCTTGTTTTCTTCCACATCAGCCACCAGTTGCCCTTTACGCACACGTTCCCCTGTCTTGACTACAGGCTTTGCCGGTTGCCCGATATGCTGAGAAAAGGGCAACTCCACTTCATTCACTGTCAGGGGTTCTTCTACAAACAAAGCGGGTGTATTGTACTTTGAAAGACCCATGCGCGCCAGCAAACGTGAAAGGGGTATTCGCTTGGTTTCCAAAGACGGATCCGGGCAAACATTCTCTTCTGTTACCGGACGAACGCCTGCTTTTTGCAAAGCGTTTTTCAGGTTGGTCATTACCGTACCGGGTGTTAGGCCGAAGTTGCAGGCGTAATGTGTACACAGGTTACAGCTGCAGCATGCCAAAACTCCGTTTACATCCCCCAGCAAGGCGCTGTTTCCATTGGCAATGGCACGCATGGCCTTGTGAGGCTCCACTCCAAGCCCAAGGGCATGTCGGGGACACATGATGGTGCACATGTTGCATTGGCAGCATACCGCCATGGCCAGCTTTACCTGCCGCTCCACAGCCATGCCCGTCTTGAGTATCAACGGATGGTTTCGGGGAAGCACCACCAGGCCGCCGGTGGTTTTCGTGATGGGTAAATCCCAGTTTTCCCGTAGCTTTCCCATCAATGGACCGCCCTCAATCACGCAATGAGTTCCCTCATCAACAGAAGAACCCGTGGACTTCACCAAAGCACGGATGCTGGTACCCACAGGCACCAAACGGGTAAGAGGCTGCCGCACATCCCCGCAGACAGTTACCATCTTATCGGTAACAGGTTTGCTTTCTACTGCATCCGCTATGCCAAGAAGTGTGCCGATGTTTAGCACCACGCAACCATAATCCGCGGGCAGCTTGGCGCTTGGCACCACCTTGCCTGTTACTTCATGAATGAGAGACTTCTCATCACCGGCAGGATAATAGCTTTCCATTAGATGCAGGGACAACCCATCCAACCCCCGGATGGCCTTGTTAATCGCCTCCACTGCCCCATGGTAGTGCTTTTTTGTCGCGATAACGCCCTGCGTCGCGCCAACCGAAAGCATGGCATAGCCCATGCCCAGCACAAGCCTATCCGCAGCGTTCTCCATCAGCGACTGATCCACCCGCAAAAGCGGCTCACACTCAGCGCCATTGGCAATGACCACCTCCGCGCGGGCATTCAGCTTCACGTGGGTTGGAAACCCCGCGCCACCCGCGCCCACCACGCCGGCAAGACGTACCCGTTTTATCAGCTCATCTTTTGTGAGGTGCGAAGTTGTCAGCATATACGGAAATCCCCGTACAGCACGCACCGCCTGGAACGGGTAAAGGAACGGGCGCTGGTAACGCCCTCGCCGGTAGGCGTAGCAATAGTCATGGTGGTAAAACCCTCGCCGCCAAATCCAAGCCCTGCGTAGCAGGGAGCGTTTTTGACAAAAAGGGTGGTATCCAGTCGCTTGGCCGCCTTGGACATGTTGTGCACATTGGTGGAATGAATCATCGCCGAGTGATGACAGCCCTGCTCTGCACGAACTGCCGCGTCAATAGCGGCATCCACATTGGGTGAAAGAACAACAGGCAGCACGGGCATCAGCATTTCCACCTGAACAAAGGGATGGCTTTCCTCTACCTGGGCGATGATCAGACGGGGTTCTCCCTGGAAACTTACTCCTGCGTCCCGTAGAATCTGGCTGGCGTTTCGCCCCACATATTTACGGTTTATGACATAGCGGCCATCCTTTTGTACCAGGGTTACCGCCAGTACCTGGTCAATCTCTCTGCCCCGAATCTGCCAGGCGCCATTTCGCACCATCTCTGTCATTAACTGCTGGGCTACCTGCTCAACCACGAATACTTCTTTTTCGCAGATGCACATAATATTGTTATCAAAACTGGCGCCATCCACAATATCCCGGGCAGCGGCAGGGATATCCGCGGTTTCATCCACGATGACAGGGGGATTTCCAGGGCCGGCAGCGATAACCCTCTTGCCGCTTTTCATGGCCACCCGCACCACCGCGTCGCCGCCAGTGATACTTAAAATGGGAATGTCCGGATGGTGCATAATCTGCTGACCGCTGTCCATACTGGGCTCTTTTACTCCCGTAATCAGGGCGCCCGGCCCGCCCGCGGACACAATGGCTTCGTTCATCAGCCGCATGGACTCCTGAGAGCAACGTTTGGCTCCAGGATGGGGATTGAATACCACCGCGTTGCCCGCGGCAATGATGCTGATGGCATTGTTGATGATGGTGGATGTGGGGTTGGTGGACGGCGTGATGGAACCAACCACTCCAAAGGGCGCCCGCTCCTGCAGCATCATGCCCATGTCCCCTGTTTTGGCTTCGGTGTCCAAATCTTCTACCCCTGGAGTGCGACGGGCTACCAGCAGGTTTTTTTCAATCTTATGGGCAACATGTCCATAGCCGGTATCCTCATAGGCAAGGGTGGCTAAATACTCCGCGTAGTCAATGGCATAACGGCGCATGGCATCTACCAGTTCGCCCCTTTTTTCCAAGGTCATCTCTGCCAGCTGCTGCTGAGCCCGTTTCGCATTCGCTACCGCTTCGTCCACAGAATCACATAACCATCTACCGTCTGAAATCGTGGGACTCGGCTTTTGCTGCGACGCAGGCGAAAGCCCAGCGGCTGCCTGATTTACATTTCCATACAGGCTGCGGACAATTTCGTCCGTCAATTGTTTAATTTGCTGTTCGCTTAATGCCATGTTCTTCAACCTTTCACTCCGGCGGCTGCTTTATTCAAGCACCAGCTCAACGTTATTTTCCCATGCCGCGTCCTTAGCCAGGGGGCTGATGATGGTTCCCTTGGGGCAGACAATACGGGTTTTCCCACTGTGAACCTGAGCCAATACCTCCTGTTCAGTCAACAAACCCTTCCCTTTGGCGCCCAGATGCAATCGCGCTTCCTTCCGGTCCGCCTGGTACACAGGCTTTGGCTGGCTGAACTCATTCCCCGTAATGATGCGGCATATTTGTCCATCAGTAAGCCCCGCGGCATTCGCTTCTTCCCTGTCTAAATGCGCCTCCAAAACATGCCCTTGGGCACAGCGTACCACCACATCATGGAAAGTCAATTTCCGTGGCCCACCAACATACAGGCAGACTTTGTCGCCATCCTTTAACCCATACACCTGAGCCTCCTCAGGAGAAATATGCATATGGCGCTGAGCAACAATAATCCCCTCGTGCAACTGAGCGCGTTTGTTCCCGTTGACCAGCCAGCAGCCCGGCGTATTGTTGATATCGCCTGACAAGCGAAGCACCGGAGGGATTTTTAGGCGAATCGCCTCACTGTGGGAGATTTCAATCTGTGTCTTGCTTCGTACTGGCCCGACCACACGCAACTGCAAGGTGCCTGACGGCGTTTCCATGACCACCTGCTCGTGACAGGCGTACTGCCCCGGCTGAGCTAAGGCGCGCATGGGCGTCAACTGGTAGTTTGGAGAAAACAGCTGATCCACATGATCCTGGCTCAGATGAATGTGTCGGTTTGACGAATTGACCGGCACGCGAAAATCGCCCTTGGCGGCCAATTCCGTCAGCACCAGGCGCAAGACCATGTCCCGCAGCATCTCCGTGTTCATTGAAACTCCTTGCATTTGTGGTTAGTCCGTCACTTTCCGGCGGCTTCAGCTTTCTTGCGGAAAATTTCCTTTAAGCCTTCCGCATAGGGAGCCCGAACAATGCCAAACTCCGTAATGATGGCTGTCACCAATTGGTTCTCGGAAACGTCAAAGGCAGGGTTATATACCTTGACTCCTTTAGGCGCCATGCGCTCTTTATACCACATCTCCGTTACCTCATGAGGGGGACGCTCTTCAATGGGAATGTCATCACCGTGAGCGATTTCCATATCAATGGTCGAAGTGGGCGCGCATACATAGAATGGAATACCATAATGTTTGGCCAGAATAGCCACCGCCGATGTACCGATTTTGTTGCAAACGTCTCCGTTGGCAGCCACACGGTCACAACCTACAAAGATGGCTTGCACCCAGCCGTTTTTCATTACCTGGGAGGCCATGTTATCACAGATGACCGTGGTATCAACGCCATTGGAATGAAGTTCAAAGGCGGAAAGCCTGGCACCTTGCAACAGCGGACGAGTTTCATCGGTAAATACTTTGAAATTCATTCCTTTTTCAACGCCCAGATGAATGGGAGCAAGCGCAGTCCCGTATTTCACTGTGGCCAGCTGCCCGGCGTTGCAGTGGGTAAGAATGCCATCACCGTCCTTGATGAGGGTTAAGCCATATTCACCAATAGCGCGGCAAACACGGATATCCTCCTCGCGGATTTCGACAGCCTCGTCATGCAGCAGCTTTTTAATCTGCTCCACAGGCTTGTCCTTGTTGTCAAGCACAACCTTTTCCATACGGTCAAGGGCCCAGAACAGGTTAACCGCTGTGGGACGAGAAGCCGCCAGGCGGTCCTTGGCTTTTTTAAACTCGGCATAGAAAGCGTCAAAGTTTTCCTGTTTGATTTTTTTGGCCGTCAGGTACACGCCGATGGCTGCCGCCACACCAATGGCCGGAGCCCCACGTACCTTTAGCAGATAGATTGCTTCGAAAATATCTTCTAATTCCGTCAGGTGCAATATTTCCACCCGGCCGGGCAGCTGCGTCTGGTCAATGATAACCAGAGCGTTCTTTTCATCGTCCAGGTTGACGGTGTCATAGTGCATGATGTTTTTTGTTTTATCACCTGCCATCTTATGCCTCCTTCTGCGCGGCTTCTTCAGCACGCTTTAGGGCGTCTACGTAGTCGCTTCCCTTTTGGAATGCTTCGCGGTTTAAGATGCAGTCCTTCCCGCAGAGGATACAGATTTTTTCCGCCATGGCGCGCTGCTCAGAATCCTCAATGGTGGTGATATCCTTCACCTGAGCCATGCCCACAATGCGGCGATGAAGTTCCGTTCCGGTAAAGCCCGCGGTATCAGCCAGGATGCCGTTAAGGTAATGTTCCTTGAAACCAGGGGTCTTGGCCATAGGGTCGGTCACATGTTCATCATAGGCCGCCAGGAATTTCTTTTTAAACAAATCCACTACCTGGGGGATGGTTTCAAGCACCCAGTCGCAGAAAGCGTCGTTGCCGGCAGCCCTACCGTTGTTTAAAGCGAATATCAGGTTGGCGATTACATTGCCAACGTCGTAGCCAATAGGTCCGTAGAAGGCGAACTCAGGGTCGAACACCCGGGTACTGTCCGGTTTGACGAAAACCGATCCGGTGTGCAGGTCGCCATGTAGCAGCGCTTGGGCATTATTCATAAAGTCAAACCGTAATTTCGCTACCTCCTGGTGCAAAGCCTTGTCTTCATACAACTCGCGCTTGACAAAGTCCGCATTGGGAGGAAATACCAGGTTACGCCCCTGCATATCGTTGTAAGGCTCATTCAACACCAGATCTTCAGTGATTTCGCATAGCTCAGGGTTGATGAAACTTTTCACCAGCGCTTTCTTTTCTTTGTGCTCCATTACAATGTCCGTGGTCGGCAGCAGGGTATCAACCATATAGGTGGTAATATCCTCCGCAAACCGCGGAAATACCTGATGCTTCATTAACGCATAACGCATTAACTCATGATCGGATAAATCTTCCATCACGCTGGCGCTCATGACAGTATCGTACATGTACAGTTTGGGTACAAGACCGGGGGCAAGCTTGTTTTGAAGCTGTAAAATTTCCGATTCGATGCGGTTACGATCCACAGAAATAGTCATTTCCTTGGATATGCGAAGGGTCTCACCAGCATGCTTGACGATTACCGAATTACCCGTATTATCCCACACACGGAACACGTAGTTCAGGTTGCCGTCACCAATCTCCTTGGCCTGTATACTGCCCCGATCCCAGTCAAGCGCGGTTACCTTTTCCAAAACATACTCAATCACATCGTTAACCTTCATCAGAAAATACTCATTAAACCTTGACATCCTTATCCTCTCCTTTATACAATTTCTAACATTAAACGTATGGAATAATAATTTTACAACGAGTTATTGCTCTTTCTTGCCTGCATAGGCAGCGATTAGCGCCAGGGCCAATACTCCGCCCTTTACCGCCGGTAGCATATAATAGGGTACTGCCATAATGGTCAGTCCATTTTCCAAGGTAGAAACCAGCAAGGCTCCCACCAAGGTGCCGATGGCATTGGGTCTTTCCGCGCCGCCAACCGACCGGCCAACAAAGACCGCCGCCAGGGACTGCATCAGGTAGCCATCGGAGTTCATTACCTGAGCGGAACTGGTTCGGGAAGCCACAAGAATGCCGCCCACAGCAATAAATACAGCGGTAATCAAGCCCGCCAAATAACGATAACCCTTTACGTTGATGCCCGAAAGCCGCGCCGCTTCCCGGTTGCCGCCAATAGCATACATATACCTACCATACTTTGTGTGCTCCAGGAAGATATAGGCCAGCAGCACACAAACTAGGGTAATGATAATAATCAATGGCGCGCGTCCAATGGCGGAAAACTGCGGTGAAAGGGTAGTTCTGGCCGGGGGGTTACCGTTGGGCAGGCGCATGCCGGTGGACACAGCGCCCCCGCCAATATACCACTGCCCCAGTCCCTGGTGCACAAACATCAGCGCGGCAGTAGCCAGCATATCGGGTATCCTAGTTACCAGTATCAAAAACATGGTTAGCTGATACATAACCAGTGTTACAAGAATACTCATCACTATGGACATGCCTAAGCTCATCCCGTTCCACAGGTACATGCTGACAAACACATAAGCAGAACAGCTGGCCAGGGTACACATGGACATGTCAAAACCATCAGTTGACATGGTAACAGTGGCTGCGATGCCAAACACCGTTGTGATAGACATGGCTCGCAAGATATTGATCATGTTGTTTTCAGACATGAAGCTTTTGCCTTTTAGTAACGTGAAGATGACAAAACACAGAAGCAACGTGATAACTGCCGCCCAATCAAGCAGGAAGTGCACTGCCTTCTTTCTACGGTTTGTCGACAAAGCCGTCATAATAGAATCCTCCTATCGTTTCTCAATTAACCGGATTAGTCCGGCACGTGCTTTCCGCCTACGGCATAGTGCATAATCTCGTCTTCATTGGTGTCTTTTGTCACCAACTCTGCCATGACCTGTCCGTCATACATCACATACACCCGATCGGTGATGGATAAAATTTCGGAGTTTTCACAGCTTGCGTAAATCACTGCATTGCCACGCTTTGCGATGTCGTTAATTAGGTGAAAAACTTCCCGCTTCGCGCCTACATCAACACCCTTTGTAGGCTCGTCAAAAATATATACTGAACAGTCCGCCGCAAGCCACTTTCCTACAGAAACTTTCTGTTGGTTGCCACCGGACAAGTTTTTTACAACTTGAAAAATACCGGGAGTTACAATGTCTAAATCAGACACAAACTGTCTGGCGTTAGCATTGATACTGCCTCTGTTCACAAAGGAAGCAACGGTATGCTTGTCCAGACTGGCAGCGGACAGGTTGAAAGCCACATTTTCGTTAACCATGACTCCTTCCTTCCGCCGTTCCTCCGGTACTAAGGCCAAACCATTTTTCACTGCATGGGATGGAATACGCATACGCAGTTCCTTGCCGTGAAGTTTAATGCTGCCTCCCGTTTTACGATAGGCACCAAAAAGAGTTTTACACAGCTCGGACTTACCGGCACCTACCAGGCCCGCAATGCCGATAATCTCCCCGCTACGAACAGTCAGGGACACATTGTCTACTTTGCCGTCCGCACCAGAAAGATTTTCCACCTCCAACACCGTTTCTCCAATAATGGTTTCTTCCTTGGGAAAACTTTCCGAGATACTGCGCCCCAGCATTTTTTCTACAATTTCGCTGGTGGTCGTTTCTGGGGTAATGGGGGTGGTATCTACGATTTCGCCATTGCGCATAACCGTATAGCTGTCGCAAATCTGGATAACCTCATTGATGCGGTGGGACACAAAAACAATGGCGATATTTTCAGTTTCCCGCAGATGCCGCACCAGCGCGAACAGCTCGGAAGTCTCCGCATCGCTCAAGGGGGCAGTTGGCTCATCCAGCAGCAAAAAATTACACTTGCTTTGAATTGCTCGCGCGATGAGTACCATCTGTTTTTCCGCCAGGCTGAGGTTTTGCACCAGCGTTTTTACATTCACGTTGATATGCAGGCGGTCCAAGACCGCGCGCGCTTGCCTGTATAGCTCACGCCAGTTCATTAGCTGCTTGCCATACATAATGGTTTCGTTGAGCATGACATTCTCACCCACGGTGAACGTAGGTATCAAAGCGGTATCCACCTCTTGATAAACAATTTGAATTCCTCTGCGTTTTGCCGCCAACGGGGTGCGAATCTCAATGGGTTGTCCGTTCAAGCGGATTTCTCCGGTATAGCCCGGGTTGGCACCCGACAACGCCTTCATCAGCGTTGACTTACCGGCGCCATTGGCGCCGACCAACGCCCTGATTTCACCGGTAGTCACTTCAAAATCCACATCAGAAAGCGCCTTTACACCGGGAAATTCTATAGAGACCTTGCTGGTCCCCAGGGTTATTCTTTCCATGGTTTCCCCCTGTTAAGCTAAGAAGGGGGAGAAAGCGCCGGAGGTTGGCCGACGCTTTCTCCGTAGGTAGTTACGTAATATCGCGCTGTTGCGCAAAAGTCTTATTTATGAATCAGGTCTGCGGGCATCCAGTCGGTTTCAGACAGATAGCTTAGGTTACCGTAAGTATCGGGCGCCACTTCAGCCAGGTTATCTACGGTGGAAGTGGGCTTCAGATCTTTTGCCAAGATGGGAGAACCGGGCACTTCAACAACATCCACACCATACTGGTCGCTAGCGGGGTCATAGATCTTGTCATATTCGTCGGCCATCTGCAGCAGCAGGATGCGCATGCCGATTTCGCCGTTCAGAGTCCAGTCAGTGGTGCCAGCTGCCGTCCAGATGTCCGGGCGGGTGAGCATGTTGGTCACGTCGACAGGGTCAATGTCAACAGAAGCCATGGGCAGAGCTTTGCCTACGGTGCCGTTATAGTTGTCGTTTTCGATAATGGCATTATAGGTGCCCTGGCCATACAAGTCGTAGTAAGCAATGAGGCCGTCAACCTCATCACGGTTGAAGCCTTGCAGATAGGCAGCGGTTACAGCGTTGGCGGAATCGATGGAATCCTGCAGGGGCTGCACTTCGCCAACAGTCTTGATCTTGCCGGCAGCTTCGTATTCCTGCCAGCCAACTTCACGGCGATCAAAGGGGCTGTTGTAGTTGGGGCCGCGCCAAACCTTGATCAGGCGGACACCTTCGCCAAACTCAGCAATCATCTGATCCAGCAATACGGTAACCAAGCTTGCGTCTTCCTGGAAATACTGAGTAAGGCCGGGTAATTTCTGGTATTCGCCATCGGCATACAACAGGGTGTCAAATGCAGCGATCTTCAGGTCGGGGTACTGTTCCATGACTTCCTTGAGGAAGACATAGGAGCCATCGCGGTTGCCATGGCTGATCAGCAATCCGTCAAAGCCTGCAGCTGCACAGGTACGGATGGTGTCCTGCCACTTGTTGAAGTCACCGTCGCAGAAGTAGAATTCAAATTCCACGCCCAAGGCTGCGGTTAGGTTTGCGCAGGAGTCTTTGAACATTTGGAAAATGGTGGCGGACGGCAGGAGCATGACATAGGCCACGCGCTTGCCTGCCACGGGGTTCTTGGGTGTTTCTGCAGCAACGCTGACAGAAGTCAGTGCGAACACCATGGCGAGAACTAGCAACATCGAGAGTAATTTTTTCATAGAGTCCCTCCATTTTATTTATTTGGGGTTTCCCCCATTATCAGGCGGTTTGCATCAACCGCCGGATATTCGCTTAAATCGGTTCGATTGGTTAAAATTCGATGGAACGCAGGTCATGCGGATCAACTTCCCGCAAGGCGGACACCTCCGCATCGCTGATAGGGGTGGTTTTTCTGAGCACTTTGTAACGAATGGGAAACGCTGTGTTTTCGGCAACTTCCTCAATGCTAGTATATGGGTGCACCGAGTTTAGCAGCAGCTCTCCTTGACAGGCGACAAAATGACACAGTGGCGTCATCACATCGCTTACATTACCTTTGGCTGTCAGGAAATCTACCTGTTGCACAAAAGTTCGCCGGTCGTGCTTGGTCCGCCAGAAGATGGCGCGTTTGGCTGTGGGTATCAATACCGCGCTGCCGGCGCCACCGGGAAGGCGCACTTTGGGCTGCCGCCAGTCCCCAATAAGGGAAGCGTTCACCCCGCCCCTGTTATCCATCTGGACACCGCTGAGAAAGGCTACATCCAAGCCGCCCCGCATGGACAGGTCGAAAACCTGAGCCAGAGTCATTTCGGCAGCCGCGCTGTCCCACAGTTCGCTACCGGCGCTGGTGATCCTGGATAAACGGGGCTTTTCCGGATCCACACCGCCGGGAATGTTCAGCAGGACAAGCCCGGGAGCGTGCAGTTTCTTAGCCAAAAGAGCGGCCACCAAAGGCAGATGGGAGGAAACGCCGCAAAAAACAGTTTCGCCATCCCTTAGCAGGCGGGCTAAGGCTACAGTCATCATGTCACTGGGCCGAATCATCGCGCCGCCTCCCGTCGTCCTTCTAAATACTTGGAAAGTTGTTCGGCCGCGCCCAGACCCTGGAACGCGCGAACCTCTGCTTCATCCACCGGGTAACAAAAGGGCATGGCTGTTGGACGGGCGCCCTTGGGCGCATGCACCACCGCTTCCACTTGAAAGGCCGGTATTTGGGCCTTGACATCCTGCCGGCGGAAATAGTTATCAGGAACAATTTCTTCCGTGGTGATAATCACCCGCTCCGACGCTTGCACCATTAACAGGTCTTCATACACCGGGCCGCAAATCATCGCATTGCCCGCCTGATCCGCATAGTGTACATGCAAAATCGCGAAATTAGGTCGAATCGCTTGTACTACTGCAATGTCCGGCCCGCCAAAGGGATCCTGAATATGACCCAACCGGGGATTGGATTCCATCAACTGAGTTTGTCCAAGCCCCTTTACAGGCATAAAGGGAATGCCATAGGCCGCAGCTCGAAGGGCACAAATAACCGTGTAGCATGCGTGCTCATAGGTTATTACCTGTCCCTTCTCTACAGCCTGCCGGTAATACCTGCATAAAGAAAATTGGCTCTCATAGCTGACATATCCCGCATCTACGCTTTTAACACAACCGGCCAGGCAAAGCAGGTCTATATCCATAGCGCCGGCGGTTTTTACCAGCTGCAGATTGCGTTTGTTTTGACGGGCCATTTGATACACAGCCTCCATGGGTACACGGTTAAGGGTATTGCCCCCAATGGCCACCATCGCCCCGTCCGGAATGCTTTCTATGGCTTGCGCCATGGTACAAATCTTGTTCATTTGGCAGCGTTGGCGGCGATGAGCACCGGATCCCATACATTAGTAAAAGGCGGTGCGTACCCAAGGTCTACCATGCCCAGTTCCTCCGTGCACAACCCGGCGTGGATGGCAACAGCAAGCAGGTTGCCACGCGTAACGGCTCCGCTTCCAAAGGGTCCTGCTATATTGGCCCCCAGCAAGCGTCCGCTGCCTTTGTGGTAAAGCAGTTGAATTCGCAGCGCCTCCTGACCCGGATAATATGCGGGCAGGTTGGGAGCGGTCACCTGATTGGTAGCGTATTCTATACCCAGGCGCTGGGCGTCCGCTTCACTCATCCCGGTACGCAGCATTTCCATGTCGCACACTTTTATGGCTGCGGTTCCCAGAGCGCCAACAAAGGTTTCATGCCCGCCAGCCATGTTGGCTCCGGCAATCCGGCCGCATTTGTTGGCAACAGTTCCTAAAGGCAAAAAGAAATCCTCCTGTGTAATCCGATTATATACTACCGCGCAATCACCTGCCGCGTACACGTTTTCAAGGGATGTTCGCATTTGGCGATCTACCACCACAGCGCCGTTACGGGCCAGTTGAATACCGGAATTCTGTAAAAATCCGGTGGCGGGTACCACTCCTGCCGCCATGATAACCATGTCTGCTGTAACACTCTGCTGCTGGCTGGTAATAACCGTGCGCTGATTTCCTTGGGTGGTAATGCCGCTAACCGCATGCCCTAACAACAGCCGGACTCCCTTGCGGGTCAATTCTTCAGCGGCCATTTGGGAATAGGGCGGTTCAAAAGGAGTTAGCAGCCGCTGCTGCGCCTCCACCAGCGTAACGGAAATATTCCGCTCTAATAGCGCTTCCGCCATCTCAACACCGATGTATCCTCCGCCCACTATAACTGCGCTTTCAACCCCTGGCATGGTGACGATTTTTTCCAGCAACAATCCATCTTCCATGGATTTTAGGTAAAATACCCCTGACAAGTCTGCCCCTGGCACCCTAGGCACTGCGCTATCGCACCCAACAGCAATCATCAGCTTGTCGTAGTTGTCTTCAAAAACATGGTCGGTATCCAGATTCCGTACCAAAACTGTCTGACGCTGGGGCTCAAGGCCAATGACCTCGTGCCGCAGCTTTGTTTTGATGCCTTGCTTTTCAAAGGCTTCTTGGCTGCGCGCAATCAACAGGTTCGGGTCCGAGTTCACGCCGCCAATAAAATAAGGAATTCCGCAGGCGCCATAGGCCAGAAAACTGCCGCGCTCATATACCGTCACATCGGCATCCGGCATGACTCTCATCAATTTGGAGGCCGCAGACATCCCCGCAGCGACCCCGCCAATGACCAGCGCTTTCATTTTCCCATTAACCCTTTCATGCCTATTGAGTGGTTGTTAACTATTCCCACGCAAGCGGTTGATTACCGCTTCTCTTACGCGCTCAATATCCTCCGCCGACAACCCACTCTCCAAAGCCAAACCTTCGGAAGAAGCACGTTGCTGAAGCGGCTGATATGTTTTGATGGTTTGTTCCCCTGCAGTTTCCATGCCCATAGGCGAATGGCTGGACAGCACATCCGTGATATTAGAGGGACGGGGCGCGCAGGGAGGGATACCGCCGGCAGTAGTACCCATGCGGGTACGAATATCAATCAATTCACTCACCTGATCACAACTAAGCACATTGGCCTTACCAATAATGCTGCCTGTGTACATTAGCACTCTGGCGTAATGTTCCATAGATTCCAGC
Source organism: Clostridiales bacterium (assembly GCA_012837965.1). Classification (GTDB taxonomy): domain Bacteria; phylum Bacillota; class Clostridia; order Christensenellales; family Aristaeellaceae; genus DTU024. The sequence continues at coordinate 33,566 of DUQF01000044.1, forward strand.
CGCCAGAAAGCCTCCATTAGGGTTTTTCCCCAGCTGACCGCGCCATGGTTTGCCAAAAGCAGGGCATTATAGTCCCTGCAATAAGGCGCTACAGTATCCGGCAATTCCGCTGAACCTGGCGTTTCATAACGCACACAGGGTACCGTGCCCAGGTTTACCAAAGCTTCAGGATAAATCGCCTTATCCAAGCTGATTCCGGCAATGGCATAGGAAGTGCAAATGGGCGGATGGGCGTGCGTAACCCCGCCAACCTCGGGATTTTCACGGTAAATGCGCAAATGCATCTGAACCTCCGAGGAAGGCCCTATGTCTCCTTGGCGAATGATGCGGCCATCCAAGTACATTTTTACCAGCATGTCCTCGGTCATAAATCCCTTCGACACGCCGGTAGGGGTTGCCCAAATGATATCGTCATCCACCTTGCAGGTGATGTTTCCATCATTGGCGGCAACAAAATCTTTTTGATACATGCGCCGCCCAACCTCAAGAATAAGCTGCTTCGCCTCTTGATCGGTGGGATACTCACGATTTGCCATGTCCAGCTCCTTTATTTCTAAATACAGATACAAAAGATAATACGTTGTTCACTAAACACAGTTTATTTATTAAAGCAATTTCTGCAAGCTTTAATCTGATTACAGGGTAATTATAGCCCTCATAATACATGATGTCAAGCTTTTTTTGAACATTTTATTCTTTTTTATATAAACAATCGCCCTTTGTTTAGTAAATTTTAGCTTATATCTTGTTTAAATCTTAATCAATCTCATGATATGAGCTCAGAAAGCTTTCCACTTGCTGTGTCGTTGGCATAGCAGGTTGAGCACCTGTTTTCAGGGTTGACAGGGCAGCTACAGCGTTTGCGTAGCGTAAAGCTTGGGGTAACGCTTCGCCCCGGCTAAATGCCGTTGCGAAACCTGCGTTGAAACTATCTCCCGCAGCGGTGGTATCCACTGCTTTTACCGTAAAACCCTTGGCAGCGAAACGCTGATTTGAATCAATATAATAAGCCCCCTGTTTACCAGCTTTGATAATGATCGCTCTGGCGCCTTTTTGCAACAGAGCTTCACCCGCCTTATATAATTGGTCTTCATCATCAGTAGGTAAGCCCGTCAGAATGGATAGTTCCGTCTCATTTGGGGTTATAAAACTTGCATATGAAAGAAAATCTCGAGATAAAGTTACCGCAGGCGCAGGATCAAGGATGGTTGTTTTACCGGCTTCAAAAAGTACCTTCATTGTTTTTTCGACGGTATCTATGGGCGTTTCTAATTGGAACAGGAAGATATCATGATCCATAATCTGTAGAAGATGCGTCTGAATATGCATGTCATTTAAAAGTAAGTTCGCTCCGGGATGATAGATAATGCGATTGTCTCCAGTGCTGTCATCCACCTCAATTACCGCTGTTCCGCTTATGCTGTTCTTGGCAATGCCAACCGCTTGATTATTTACACCCTGTTCTTCAAGGTACTTGTGGTAAGCCAAGCCATTTTGATCATCCCCCAACATTCCCAGCATGGAAACACCGGGTGTTAGTCGGGCGACAGCCACCGCCTGATTCCCCCCTTTGCCACCCATGAAGGTGTGAAAAGATAACCCCTGAAGGGTTTCTCCGGGACGAAGAAAATAAGGCACACGAGAAACTAAATCTATGTTTAGGCTACCGATAACTGCAATCTTTTTCATAAGCTCAACTCCTTAAAAGCCGCCAAATCAGTGATCTAATTCTAGTTCAAGTGAGATTATCTAAAGTATAACATAGCCTGTAGTTTATTACCACAAACACTCCTCTCGCTTTGATTAATATATTAGGAAGCTTTGTAAAAAGCCAACCTCAAATATCGTCCATCAGTAAAAAACCGTACATATGCGGTCAATTACAATAATTCATATATCCAAAAGATTAGAACTTATTCAATCGATAATTTTCTGTTAAAATGGCGCCCTAAACGGCGATAAAGCGCAAAAGATATTATTTCTTTATTTCTGTCATTCACCTATACCTTATTATTATCTCCATGGCCAAGGTGTCTAATTCACGGTATTTATTAGTTTGCTCCTCTTACGTCACTTGTTCTTCAAACCGTATCCGAGCATAGGTTGTCTGTGTGTCTATCATAATTTTAGCTGAAAATCGCATAGATATCATATCTCAGCATAAGGGAAAATGGGTAAAAATAAAAAATATTTAAAAATTTTATAAAAAATTATTATAATATGTTGCAAAATCGAAATACATGTGTTAAAATAAGTAACGAACCGTTCACAAGACGGAAAGGAGAGGACAAGGTGTGGTTTTTGCTGTTCTTGCGTTTGCATCGTTCTTTCTCTTTGATATGAACTCCGTACGCCTACGCTTTAGGGCATTGCAAATCCTTTTCCCTTTAGGAGTGTTGTTATTGTTGACCGCAACTATGGCAGAGGCACATATTGCTTTTCAACTGACAGCGCCGTTGGACAGTATCGATTTTGTATGGCTTGTTTTATCCGCAATCCATACCATCTTGCTTGTATACGCATTGTTTTTTGCTATTCCTTTTTCAGCTTCGTACACGGATTCTGTCAACGTGAATCCACGTACAGTCATACGAACAGGGCTGTACGGTATTTGTAGGCATCCTGGTGTATGGTTACTGTCATTCGCACTGTTTTTTCTCGCGCTTGCTATGTCTACATTGCGGATGTGGTTGTTTGTCGGGCTGGTTTCTGTTCTCAACCTTCTATATGTTGTATTCCAGGATTTATGGACGTTTCCCCGTATCTTTTCCGATTATATTGACTACCGCCAAAGTGTTCCGTTCCTCATACCACGCTTAAAGAAGAGGTTGTAATGCGTTTTCAAGATCGGCTGAAAACCGCTCCCCATGAAGAATTGTGGGAGGACTATTGTGGTTTTCTGGATTACACGCTTCAAGAGTATATGCTTATTCAGGAACAACTGCTTCTGGAGCAGATACGGCTGTGGAGCAACTGCGAATTAGGCAGGAAACTGTCTAAAGGACGGATTTTTACCAGTGTTGAGGATTTTCGAAAGTACTTTCCTCTGACCACCTATGCCGATTATGCCGATATACTGCTATTAAAGCGCGGTGAATTACTGCCCGATGAACCAGTGGTTTGGATTCAGACCGCTTGGGAAGGTGGAAAACACCCCGTCAAATTAGCGCCATATACTCGCAGTATGCTCAACACCTTTGGTAACAACATTATGGCTTGTATGATGCTCGCCACCAGCACCGGCAAGGGCAGATTTGACATCGCTCCCAATAACACTTTCTTGTATGGTCTTGCCCCCCTTCCATATGCCACGGGACTGTTGCCGCGAGCGCTCCACCAAGAAATTGACTTGCGCTTTTTGCCGCCAGTTACCGAAGCCGAGCGCATGACTTTTTCCGAGCGCAATCGTCAAGGGTTCCGAATGGGGCTTCAAAAAGACATTGACTACTTTTTTGCGCTGGGCAGCGTAGCTACATTTGTAAGCCATAGTTTTGGGGAGGTGGCAGGAAAGGGAGAAGGTGGGCTCAAGTCGTTATTCAAGATGTCACCGAAAATGGTATGGCGGTACCTGCGAGCCCGCAGCCATAGTCGGCGTGAAAACCGTCCAATGATACCTAAGGATATGTTTCATCTACGGGGATTCATGGTGGCGGGAACAGACAACAATTGTTATAAAGATGATTTGGAAACTTTGTGGGGCGTACGCCCAGTAGAAGTATTTGCGGGTACTGAACCCACCTGTATTGGTGTTGAAACCTGGGCAAGAGACGGTCTGTATTTTTTCCCGGATGCCTGTTTCTATGAATTTATCCCGGAAAGCGAGTTTGAACGGAGCGCTCGCAACCCAGCATACATTCCTCAAACCTGTCTAATGGATCAAGTACAAACCGGTGAAAAGTATGAGTTGGTCATCTCGGTGTTCAAAGGCGGTGCCTTTATGCGATATCGGGTGGGCGACGTTTATCGCTGTTTAGGCCCCAAGCAGGATGCCGGCGGTACCCACTTGCCTCGTTTTTCCTACATTGACCGCACAGCAGATATGATCGATATAGCGGGCTTTACTCGTATATCCGAAAATTCCATCAGCAACGTTATCCGTTTATCTGGTTTACCTATTTGTCATTGGGTTGCACGCAAGGAATTTACATCAACAGGAAAGCCCTTTTTGCATCTGTATACGGAATTGGATTCCAGTTCGCTTGCTGATCACGCCGTATCACAAGAAATACTTCGTGAACAGATGAGTATATATTTCCGTTATCTTGATCAGGATTACAAGTACCTGATAAAAGTTATGGGATACGATCCCTTGAAAATAACCATTCTACGCTGCGGTACCTTTGCTACCTGTTTACACACGGGATGTGTTCCGCGCAAATTGAATCCCACATCAATACAGATACAAACGCTGCTTGCATCTCAGCAGCACGTAATATCCAACGAGGATGATGCCGTATGAGTTTTGCCAATGCAATCCCTGTGGTGGCGGTGTGCTGTTATCTGTTTTTATTGTTCGCTTTAATGGCAAGCCGCAAAACACGCCTGATCATTGCGTTTATATGGGTGTTAATTAGCTGTGTGCTATGGACAGGCGGATCTTTTCTGATGCGCCAGCATGTCGTACCCGGAATTAAGATTTGGTATGATATATCCATTTTCGGTTTGCTGATGTTGGCCTATGCATTGCTCCGATTTGTACAGGAATTTGCAGGTGTCAAGGCTGGTTTACTAACATGGGCTTGGGGAATATTGCTGGTTGGAGCATTCATTTTCAACACAAAAACAGGATTATTGCTTGCAGCACCACGCTTTATCCCTGATGAAACGGGCGGGCGATTTGTCTATACCATAACATTGCAGGTAACAGTATTAGCCGCACTGTTATTGGCTATTGTGATTCACATGAAAGTCATTATTTGGCACATGCATAAAATAGACCAAGTACGTACACGCGCCTTCTTGCCAGTAGCCATCGGGCTGTTTGCCTTGTTGTTAGGACATATACTATTGTTATTACCCCCCTTTGAAGGCTTTCCGGTGGATGTATTGTCCGGTGTAGTGTTTGTTACATTTATATACTATGCCTTGTACAGGCGACGTTTATTGCGGCTTGATTTACTGGTATCGCGTGGTACCGTTTACTTTATGGCCGCATTATTTTCTACCGGGCTTTTTGCGCTGTTGTTAAGAGATTTAGAACATATCATCCGTAGCAACCCACTGCTGGGAAACGGGCACGACCTACTGCTCGTTTCACTTGCGTTTTTTACAGTTACCAGTATTATCTATACCATTATGAAACGCTTTATTGACAGCGTATTTATCAAAGACACCAATCTGCGCGCTGAAACTCTGCGCACTTTTAGCACATCGGCGGCCAAATCACTGGAGTTTGCGCAGGTTTCCAACCAGCTTGTACAGGTAATTCTCAAATCATTGCCTGTGCGTAAAGTATATGTATGCGTAGCCAACCAAAAAGACGAATATCTACGTATTGTAGACAGCGCCAACCCCCTGGATAATCGTATGACTAAGCTGCGTACCAATTCACCGGTATTTGCACAACTAACGCAAAACAGTCAGGGTGAGTGTCTGTTAATGGATGAATACCGCCGCACAGCGGCTTATCGATCCATGTGGGACGAAGAAAAAAAGGAATTTCAGGAACTGGACGTTGCTTGCATTATGTTGTTAGGTGAAGGACCCTTGATTAGTGTCGTGCTGCTGGGGTCCAAGGAACGCAACGCACGTTATACGCTGGATGATATCAGCTTTCTATGCTCTGTGGCTGCGATAGCCTCCATTGCGGTCAAAAATGCGCAATTATACGAAAAAGCTCGGTTGGAGGCACGTACTGATGACCTGACCGGTTTGTTTAACCGTAAATACTTTCTGGAATTGGTGGATACCAAGTATGCTGAGCTGTCCGGTCAGTCATTAGCGTTAATCGTTCTTGATATTGATAATTTCAAACTTTATAACCAGTTATACGGGAACCATGAAGGCGATTTAGTACTGATACAGGTGGCAAATATTATTCGGGGAAGCGTTGGTGGTAATGGTATTGCATCGCGATATAGCGGAAAGAAATTCGCAATCTTGTTGCCCGGTTATGATCTGCGGTCAACCCGCTCACTGGCAAAGAATATCCGGATGCAGCTGAAACAGATTAATGCTCAACCTGATGCCAATAAAGTAAGGAAACGCCCCATTACCGTCAGTGGCGGCATCTGCGCTATCCCCTACGGTGCTACTACCCCACGTGAATTACTCAATAATGTCGATATGGCTATCTTCCAAGTAAAACGAAGTGGACGTAACGCTATTCAAATCAGTACCGGCGGGCGGATTGAGGACTCGCCAGAGGGATTACAAGATAAAGAACTAAAGCATGAGATATATTCCAGCTATGCCTCAACCATTCATGCGTTAACCGCTGCCATTGATGCCAAGGATCATTATACATTCAACCACTCAAACAATGTTGCATATTACGCTTCAGAGTTAGCGCTTGCCATAGGCATGTCACCTGAATCGGCTGAAATTGTCCGCGAAGCGGGTTTGTTGCATGATATTGGCAAGATTGGTATTGACGAAAGAATTCTGAATAAACCAGGCCCGCTGACCGACGAGGAAATGGCGCAGATGAAGGAACACGTAGAAAAGTCGGTTAGTATCATCAGCCATTTACCATCGCTTGACTATGTCATTCCAGCGGTACTGGGACATCATGAACGATATGATGGAACGGGGTATCCCGCCGGGCTAAAAGGAGAAGACATTCCCCTGATGGGACGTATTCTTAGCGTTGCGGACGCTTTTGATGCTATGTTATCCACACGTCCCTACAAACTAGGCCTCTCTGTAGATGAAGCATTGTCGCGCATTCAAAAAAATAGTGGAACGCAGTTTGATCCCAAACTGGTTGATACATTTGTTCCACTGGTTCAAAAAGGTGATATTTCGGTCATCCATCCAAATTCTCTACCTGCATAATAAGCAAAGCGCCTGGCAAGCCGGGCGTTTTGCTGTACCTGCAGATAAACATAAGTCCTTGCCGCAAGTGACATAAGGAGGTTTTTTGTCATGCTACTCACCTGCTTGTTAATACATGCTTGGGGCATTTGTACTTTATCCTGATTATCTTTTTACCGTTTCACTCGGTGTGGACTTTTTTGTTATGCCAGGCAATGAAGCAAATCTTTAATTGAAGTGAAACATTCAATGTTGAAAAGAGAACAGAAAAGCAGCTTTACCATCTGAAGATAGATAGAGTGTTCTTTACATAATCGCCAGAGCAACACTTACATAATCCGTAAAAACACAATCGCATATCGACGGAAATCGACCATAGTAATATATTTGATTCCCCCTCACCACCAATCTGGGAAGCTGTGTTTTTATGGCTTCCCTGTTTTTTGGGTGCTATAAGGGATTATAGAATTCTGAATCGTAACTGTATTTCAAAAAATCCATAAACTATTCATCCGCAACATTTTAAGAGCATAAGCTTTTGTCAAAATAAGTGAAAATAATTTTCATTAAAAAAAGAAACTTTTGAAAATATCTTGCCAAAACGAAAAAAAACCTGTATACTTGAACCATCAAAAGCACATTGCCAGGCGCAACCATGAAAATATAACTCGTTGCGAATATGGCGCTTGCTTTTCAGACTTTATGATATATATGACACTTGCTTTAGTTATTTCCCCACAACTTTCAAGGGAGACAAAATGTGGATAACTGTTTGGTACAGCTTACACAGCTAAAAGATCGGTTGCCTCCTGCCCAACGCCAGGCGGTGGCCTTTCTGCTGGATAATACCCGTTCAATGTCCGGGCTTACTATCTCCCAGGTAGCGCAGGCTTGTGGGGTAAGTAACGCTACCCTGGTTCGTCTGTGCAAAACGCTTGGCTATAAAGGGTTTAAAGATTTTTCGCTGGCCTTGTCAGTTGCTGCCGCTACCCGTCCCGAAGAACCCCTGGCCTATAAAGATATTCAACCTACGGATGATTTACGTACCATCGCCGCCTCCGTCACCCGCCACAATCAGGCCGCCATTACGGATACCATGGCTATCCTCAACGAAAAGAGTATGGAAAAAACAGTGAGCTTGCTGCACAAAGCTCGCCGGGTGGATTTTTATGGGGTGGGTGTATCCGCCTTAGTGGCTATGGACGCCCAGATGAAGTTTCAGCGTTTGGGCAAGGAAAGCCAGACTTCTCCCGATCCGCATATCCAAGTGGTAACTGCTGCCAGCTTGAAGCCCGGCGATGCGGGCGTACTGTTTTCCTATACCGGTGAAACCGCAGACACCCTGGATACCCTGAAGGCTATCCGCCGCTCCGGCGCTACAACAATATCCATTACCGGATTGGGGCAAAACCGCCTAAGCAATCTTTCAGATATCACTTTGTTTGTAGCATCCTCAGAAACCTTGGTGCGCTCGGCGGCTATGTCCAGCCGCATGAGCATGATGCACTTGGTAGATATTATTTTTTCCGCTGTGGCCGCCCGTGGCTATGAGCAATACAAACTTAGTTTGGACCGTACTCACCGGGAAGGTAAGATAAAACGCCGGACACAAACGAAAAACGGTAAGGAGCAAGCTTTTTAGTGACACATATTTCTCAGCGGTACCTTAGGGATTTGTCTACCGAACAGGTGATGCAAGACAGTCAGAGCCTGGATCAGTTAGACGGCTTTGGTATTGCAAAACTAATGAATTCCGCCGATGCCACGGTACACATAGCAGTGCAGCAGGCGCTACCCGCAATTGGCCGTGCCATTGATGAAATCGCAAAACGGCTGTCGGTAGGCGGCAGGCTCATTTATATTGGAGCCGGAACCAGTGGCAGGCTGGGGGTATTGGATGCCAGCGAATGCCCGCCCACCTTTGGGGTTGAGCCTGAAAAAGTAACGGGGATTATTGCCGGAGGCGACACCGCCCTGCGCCTGGCGGCGGAAGGGGCGGAGGATGACGAAGCCGTAGGCCAAAAAGATTTGGAAAATATTGGCCTTACCGACAAGGAAGCTGTTGTGGCCATCAGTGCCAGCGGTTACGCGCCCTACTGCTACGCCGCTTTACGCTATGCCAGGCAGGTGGGCGCTTTGGCTATCGCTCTTGTGTGCAACAACAATACCCACCTATCCCAACAAGCGGATTTGGCTATCGAAGTACCCACGGGGCCTGAGGTGCTCATGGGTTCTACCCGTTTAAAGGCCGGAACTGCCACCAAAATGGTGTTAAATATGTTGTCCACCGGCGCCATGGTGCGCACGGGCAGGGTATATCAGAATTTGATGGTGGACATGGTCGCCACCAATCAAAAACTTCAAGACCGGTCTTTGCGGATTATCCACCACGCGACGGGATTAAACCTTGAGCAAGCCGGTTCGCTGTTGCGCCAAGCCGGAGGGCATGTGAAAACAGCCATTGTGATGCATTTAGCTCAGGCAGACAAAACCCAGGCGGAGCAAGCTCTCACAAAAACCGGGGGCTGGGTGGGCAGCGCACTTAAGGAGTTGGGAAAATGACCAAAGAGCAACTAATCCAAATTGCGCAGCAGTTTCAGGAAGAAGGCTATTTCCCCTCTTGTGCTATATCCATTTTTGATGCGAGGCGCACCTTGTGCCGGTTTTCGCTTGGAGATGCCTTAGAAGATAGCCTGTTTGACTTGGCTTCCCTTACCAAGTTGGCAACTAGCACCATGGTTTTGGATGGAATAGAAGAAGGCCGTTTCACCTTGCGGGATACTTTGCCCCAGCTGCTGCCTTGGGTAAGGAATGATATGCAATTTTTGCATCGGCTACAGGGAGTTACTTTATACCAGCTTCTCACCCATACCTCTGGATTGCCGGCCTGGTACCCTTTTTATGCCCATCCGGACTTTGAAAGCGCGTTTAGAGCGGTTTTGCTTTTGCCTCGGGTTCAGGAGATGGTGTACAGTGATATTGGCTTTATTCTTTTAGGCAAGATACTGGAAGAAACATGGCGGGCGCCGCTTCAAACGATTTTAGAGCAACGCCTGACCCAACCCCTGGGCCTTGGCAACTACGGGTTTCTTCCGGATTTGGAACAACACATCCTCCCCTCCGGTTACGGTAACCCCAAGGAAGAAGAGATGATTAAACCGTTTGGTGTTCAGTTTCAACATTTTCGCCCTTTAAATCAACCCATTATTGGCCAGGTACACGATGGAAACAGCTGGTATGCCTTTTCCGGCATATCCGGCCATGCGGGAATTTTTTCCGACTTGGACGGAGCGCAAAAGCTGGGACAACATTATTTAAACACAACTTCTCCCTTAAAGCTGTCCGCCATGCAGGAGCAAACCTCCGGCCGAGGGCTGGGCTTTGAGGTTGGGAAAATGTATCCGGAAGGCTGTGGCCACACCGGTTTTACCGGCACAAGCCTGTATTTATCAAAATCCTTAGGGGTAGGCTGCGTGATTCTTACCAACCGATGCTTCTACCCGGATGGCAACTACAAGTTAACCAATCCTTTCAGACAAAAAATAAACCAGCTTGTATCAAAACATTTTGCCCAAAAGGAAGATAAGCATGAGTAAGCCTGATCAGGTTCCGGCAACAGAATATTACATTGGCCTCATGAGCGGCACCTCCCTTGACGGTTGCGACGCCGCCTTGATTGCTTGTCAGGGCGAGCAGGTGCAATTACTACATTTTATCACCCTGCCCATGCCGACAGCATTAAAAGCTCTGGTTCAGGACGCCTGCTCCCTCAATCGTTCCAATGTGGCGCTCATTTGCAGCCTGAACATGCAGTTGGGGCAGTTTTTTGCGCGGGCCGCCAAGGCCCTATGCGAGGGGGCGAATTTTGACATCAAAAAGGTAACCTGCATTGCCAGCCACGGTCAGACCGTTTGGCATATCCCTCCGCCTGGAGAGGAAGGGCTTTTGCCTTCCACCTTGCAGCTGGGAGAACCGGCCGCCATTGCTTACCACGCCGGGATTCCAGTAGTGGCGGGAATGCGCGCCATGGACATGGCGGCGGGCGGGCAGGGCGCCCCCATGGTGCCCCTGTCCGAGTTTTTGCTGTACCGCTCCCAGACGGAGGACATCGCCCTTCAAAACCTTGGTGGGATTGGCAATGTAACCGTGTTGCCAAAAAATTGCCAGATGGAAGATGTCTTCGCTTTTGATACCGGTCCCGCCAACCTGATTTTAGATGGTTTTGCTCAGCAGTTGTTTGCCGAACCCTACGATCGGGACGGCGTCTTTTCCGCCAAGGGTCAAGTGCAAAAAGACTTGCTGAGTCAGTGGATGGCCATCCCCTATATTGATGCCCCTATTCCCAAATCCACCGGACGGGAGCTGTTTGGGGAAGCTTTTATCACAGAACAGTTGCAAAAAAACCGACATCTGAACCCTTACGACCTCATCGCCACAGCAGCGGCTTTCACTGCAGAGTCGATGGCCAGAAATTATCAACTATATGTGTTTTCTAAATACCCAGACCTAAAACAAATTGTCTTGGGTGGGGGCGGCGCCCGTAATCCTACCCTGAAGAAAATGATTGCGCAAGCCTTCCCGGAACGTACCATTCTCACCCAAGAAGACTTGGGCTTTAACAGCGATGCCAAAGAGGCCGTTGCCTTTGCCTTGATAGGCAGGCAAACCATGAAGCACCTGCCCGGCAATGTGCCCTCCGCTACAGGCGCCAAGCAGGCAGTACCCCTTGGCAGCATCACCTGGCCGCCTGAGTATAGTCTTCAAAAATGACACAAAATTACTTATATTGTGCTTTTCAGGGCCTTGTCCCTGAAACCATAGAAAAAACCAAAATAAGGAGGAACCCCATGAAACGAATTCTATCCCTTGTACTGGCGTTGCTAATGGCGCTGTCCCTAACAGCAACAGCCCAGGAACCCATGGTGCTCAAATACGGCACCGACGCTGAACCCATTGGTTTTGACCCCCACACAGTACCTGCCCTCGCTTCCACCCGCATTATGCTGCAAATGTATGAAACCCTTGTAGACGTGGATGAAAACATGAATGTTGTCCCGCTCCTTGCGGAAACTTGGGAGCAACCCGATGACCTGACCTATATCTTCCATCTGCGCAAAGGCGTCAAGTTCCATTCCGGCCGGGAAATGAAAGCAGAAGATGTCAAGTACAGCTTTGAGCGCATTCTTAACCCCGATTTGGGCGCTCTTGGTAACAGCGCCAGCTATGCCGGATACATCGAGAAAGTCGAAGTGCTCGACGAGTATTCCGTTAAGTTCACTTTGAAACAAATCAATGCTCCTTTCCTGTCCGCCCTGGCCTCCTCTTACCTGTCCATTGTAGACAAAGAGGCAGTAGAAGCTGCCGGCGGAAACCTGCTGCAATCAAGCGGTGGTACCGGTCCCTTTGTTCTGGGTGAATGGGTACCCGATAACTCCGTCACTGTACACCGGTTTGAAGACTATTGGCAGGAAGGTGTAAAGTTTGAACGCATTGAATTCTACGTAATTACCGACCCTTCCGCCCGTATGTCCGCCTTGCGTACCGGCGAAGTTGACTTGATTGTAGGCGACAGCGCTATGCTGTCTTTGGCAGAAAAAGCCAAGAATGTGGAAATTTATAAGGTACGCAGCCGCAACTACACCACCCTGTGCTTAAATCTGAACAAAGAAGAGTTGAAGGATGTGCGTGTGCGCCAGGCCATCTCCCTCGCCCTGAACCGTCAGGAGATTATTGACCTGGCCTTCAACGGTGAAGCGGAAATCTCCGGCTTCGCGCCCGCTTCCATGGGCCACTGGGCAGTGGATGTGCTTGAGCATCCCCTCTATCAGCAGGATGTGGAAAAGGCCAAGGAACTGATGAAAGAAGCAGGGTACGAAAACGGCTTTACCCTCACCTGTACTGTAGGCTTGCTTGACAGCATCCGAAACAGCGGCACCGTTATCCAACAACAGTTGGCTGCCATTGGCATTAACGTGGATGTGCAGAACAAAGAGAACGCGCAGTATGTAGACGACTGGAAGACGCATAACTTTGATCTGATGGTCTGTCAGAACGGCGCGGGCACCGACCCCAACCGTGCAGTAGCTTTCTTCTTCTCTACCACCGGATCTGCCAACATTGCCGAGTATTCCAACCCCCGTGTTGATGAGCTTTGCGAACTTGCTGCCGGTACCACCAACGTGGATCAGCGCCGTGAGTATTACCACGAAGCCATTAACATTATCTTGGATGAGTGCCCCAACGTAACCTTTGCCAGCCCCTATGATTACATCTATGCCTCAACCGACCTGAAGGGCTATGCCCCCACGGCCTCCAACATGGTGAATTTCAGATTCGCTTATATCGAAAAGTAAGCAACCTACCAATAACGGGTTGCGGCAGGGGAACAAAAGCCCTTGCCGCGCCCTCTTTTAGAGGAAATCATGAAGAATTACATTATCCGCAGGGTTTTAATGCTTATCCCTATTTTGCTGGGCATTAGTATTGCGATTTTCCTGATCATGCAGCTAATACCGGGCGATGTAGTGTCGGGTATCCTCGGCATTGAGGAAACCCCGGAACTGCGCGCTATGTGGGAAAAAAAATTAGGGATAGACAAGCCCCTTGTTACCCAATACTTTAACTGGATAAGCGGCGTAGTACGGGGAGATTTTGGTGAGTCTTTCCGAACCGGCGCAAAGGTTTTCCCCGAGATTCTCTGGCGCTTTTCCATCTCGGCGGAGCTTGCCATTTTAGCATGCATTGTTGCTTGGATTATCGCCTTTCCTCTTGGCATTCTCTCGGCGCTAAAACGCAATTCTTTTATTGACAGGATTGTGCGGGTGGCTGCGCTTTTAGGGGTTTCGGTACCCGGATTCGCCTTTGCTACTTTGCTCATTCTCTTCCTGGCCTTGGTATTTGGATATTATCCGCCGATCAAATATGTTTCTCTCATGCAAAATCCCCTTAAAAATTTAGAGATTATGATTTTGCCTGCCATTGTGCTAGGCAGCAGCATGGCGGGTTCCGTAATGCGTATGACCCGCTCGTCCATGCTGGAAGTGTTGCGGCAAGATTTTATCAAAGCAGTGCGCGCCAAGGGAGCGCCGGAAAGGATCACCATCATGCGTCACGCTTTCCGTAACGCAAGCATCCCCATTGTAACGTTGGTTGGCATGCAGATTGGCATTTTAATGGGGGGTACGGTGGTAATCGAACAAATTTTTTCGATTCCCGGTCTCGGGCAATACCTGTTAACCGGCATTTTTCAGCGAGATTTTCCCATCGTACAAGGTACTGTACTGTTTATGGCTACTATATATGTTATTATTAATCTTTTGGTAGATATTCTTTATACTTATATCGACCCGCGCATTACTTACAGTTAGGAGGGAGGTATAAGATGTCAGATAAAAAAACATACGTCGATCGCCGCCTCCCAACAGGAGACAGCTTGTTAAAACAGCTGTGGCAAGACCCTCTTGGCAGGGCAGGATTTCTGGGTATCCTTTTTATTCTCTTGCTTGCCCTTTTTGCTCCAATTATTGCGCGTTATGATGTCGCCCAGATTAATTCAAAGGCGCGCCTTGCCGCGCCCAGCGGCACATACTGGTTTGGCACCGACAATTTCGGACGGGATATTTTCAGCCGCATTGTTTATGGGGCGCAGGTATCCCTGCTGGTAGGGGTGGTCTCTGTCAGCATCGCCGCCGGTATCGGTTATTTGTTTGGTCTGGCTGCCGGTTTTTTCGAAGGAAAGGTGGAAAGCACCATCATGATGCTGATGGATATTATCTTTGCCTTCCCTTCCATCCTGCTGGCGCTTTTAATTGTGGCTGTGTTAGGTACCAGTATTGTTAATACCATGATTGCCATCGGCATTGTGAATATTCCGGTGTTCGCCCGCACGGTGCGGGCCTCTGTAAAGGCCGTCAAAGGCACCGACTACATTGCCAACGCACGCTCCGTGGGCTTAAAAAACAGCGTCATCCTGTTCAGGCATATTACCCCCAACTCTCTGGCGCCTTTTACCGTGCAGGCTACCTTGGCGCTGTCAAGCGCTATCCTGACGGAAGCTACAATGAGTTTTTTGGGCCTTGGCATCCAACCGCCCAACCCCTCTTGGGGGTCTATGCTGTCGGAAGCCCGCACCTACATGGAAATGGCGCCCTGGATGGTGGTGTTCCCAGCATTGTTCATCATCTTTACCATTTTATCATTCAACATTCTGGGGGACGCTCTGCGCGACGCGCTGGATCCCAAGTTGAAGCTGTAAGGAGGGACAGATGGGACACCTGCTTGAAATCAGTAATTTAAAAATCAGTACCCCAAGGGGCAAAAATCTGGTTCCTCTACTGGACAAAGTCAGCCTGAATGTACCTAAAGGACAATGCTTAGGTATTGTCGGCGAATCAGGTTGCGGCAAAAGCATCACCGCCACCTCCCTCTTGCAGCAATTGCCTTATCCCCTCAGGGTAACGGAAGGAACTACTGCCTTTGATTCTTTTCAACATGGCAAGGTTGATTTGTTGACACTTCCATCTAAAAAAATGCGCAACATACGCGGTCGGGAAATCGCCATGATTTTTCAGGAACCCATGACCTCTTTGGACCCCATTTTCACCATCCAGCAACAAATGTTTGAGGCGCTGCAATTCCATTTTCCCCGTATGTCTCACAAAGAAATGTTGGATAAATGCCTTTCCATGTTGGTTAAGGTGAATATCCCCCGGCCAGAACAAACCCTGTCTTCCTACCCGCATCAACTTTCGGGCGGGCAGTTGCAGCGCATTATGATTGCCATCGCGCTGATGAATGACCCAAGGCTGTTGATTGCGGATGAGCCCACCACAGCCCTTGATGTGACCATTCAGATGCAGATTTTAGATTTAATGAACGAACTGAAGGAAAGCAACGATGCCGCCGTGCTGATGATTACCCATGATTTGGGCGTCATCGCTGAAACCAGCCAGCACGTGGCAGTTTTTTATGCGGGACACATTGTAGAGGAAGCGCCGGTCATGGAGCTTTTCCATCATCCCCAGCATCCATACACAAAGGGGTTGCTAAAATCCATTTCTTCTCTTTCGGGAGATAGCAACCTATTGTACGCCATCCCCGGCATTGTGCCTCCGGGCGGAAGCTGGGATGCCCATTGCCGTTTTGCCGCCCGGTGTGAATACGCAAGCGAGAAATGCTTAAAAGATGTGCCAGCACTAACCGAGGTTGCTTCTGGTCATCTGTGCAGGTGTTTTCTGCATCGCCAGGAGGTGGAAGCATGAATGAGTATTTACTGGATGTACGCAACCTAAAAACTTATTTCCCTGTGAAGGGTGGTTTGCTGCGCCGCATCATTGGCCATGTCCATGCGGTAGAGGATGTTTCCTTCCGTTTAAAAGAAAAACAGGTTTTCGCCTTGGTGGGTGAATCCGGCTGTGGCAAAAGCACAACAGGCAAAAGCATTCTGCGCCTGATCGACCCAACAGCAGGCCAAGTCATATTTGACGGACAGGACATTACCCAGCTATCCCAAGAAGAAGTGCGAAAAAAGCGTCGGGATATGCAGTTTATTTTCCAAAACCCCTATGCTTCCCTGAACCCGCGCATGAACGTATGGCAGCTGCTGAGCGAACCTTTAAAAGCGCACTTTTCTCTGTCGGAATCAGAGCTGCGTGACCGGGTAGAAAGCATGCTGGACAAGATTGGCTTTACCAAAGACCAGTTGCAGCGCTACCCCCACCAGTTTTCCGGCGGGCAAAAGCAGCGCATTTCCATTGCCCGCGCGCTAATTACCCAGCCCCGTTTTGTAGTGGCTGATGAGCCTGTATCCGCCCTGGATGTGTCCATTCAGGCAAAAATCATCAACATGCTTCTGCGTCTGCAGAAAGACTA
>DUQF01000030.1 GCA_012837965.1 Clostridiales bacterium
CGCAAGCCTTATCGTGGTGAGCGTCGCTCCTTTGACAACAACCGCAAGCCTTATCGTGGTGAGCGAAAACCCTTTGAATGTCCCAACAAGCCCTTGGAAGCTTTTGACCCGGTTGATCTGACTCACAAACAGGATGCGGTGGATACCGAACTCATTCTCTCGGGGCGCAACCCTATCAGGGAAGCTTTGAAAGCCCAAAGGGACATTGAAAAGCTGATGGTTATGGAAGGCGACCTGTCGGGCTCTGCCCGCCAGATTGTATCCATGGCAAGGGAAGCGGGCGTCAAAGTACAGGTGGTCGATAAGCGCCACTTAGACGGCTATGCCAAAAACCATCAAGGGCTTGTGGCTATTGCCTCAGCATATCAGTATGCTACGCTTGACGAAGTGCTTGCCGTTCCTGCGGAAAAAAAAGAACAGCCATTTTTTATTCTCTTAGATAAAATAACCGACCCTCATAATTTGGGCGCCATCATCCGAACTGCCGTATGCTGCGGTGTCCACGGCGTGATTATTCCCCGCCACCGAGCGGTGGGGCTGACAAGCACTGTGGTTAAGGCTTCATCGGGAGCAATTGAATACATCAAAGTAGCACGTGTTACCAACCTGAGCCAGACGGTGCTTGCCCTTAAAAAACAGGGTATTTGGGTTTATGCTGCGGATATGGACGGAACGGACATTCGTAAAGCGGACTTTAGCGGCGCCGTTGCCTTGGTTATCGGTTCGGAAGGTGAGGGCGTGAGCAGCAACACTAAAAACCAGTGTGACGGCGTGGTGGCTATTCCCATGGCAGGCGCCATTGATTCTTTGAACGCATCAGTTGCCGCCGGCATTATCATGCACAGCGTGTATGCTGACCGTCATCCCGTTCAATGATGAATGAAGCGACCTACGCGGCCCTTAGTGATGAAGAGTTGTGCGGGCTATCTCAAGTAGGGGATGGGGAGGCCGCCGAATACCTGATTGGGCGCTATAAGCCGCAGGTGTTGGCCATCGCTCGCCGATATTATCTTGAAGGCGGCGACCGAGACGATTTGGTGCAGGAAGGCATGATTGGGTTATACCAAGCCATTGCGGATTTCCGTAACGACCAAAAAGCAAAGTTTAAAACCTTTTGTAACCTGTGCATTCGTCGCCAATTGGTAGATGCCATGCGCAAAGCCAATGCCCAGAAAAATCGAGCGCTTAACCAATCTCTGTCCCTTAACCAATCCTTTGGTGAAACGGGCGATGAAGGCTGGTCGCTCATTGCCGACCAAAGCCTTGACCCTGAAGAAGCTTTGCTTGGCAAGGAAGCGGCAAAAGACCTAACTCGTTACTTGCAAACTGCCTTGTCTAAACAGGAAAAAGCCACTTTGTCCGCTTTCTTGAAAGGTCACAGCTATGACCTGATTGCCGCCCAACTTGGTACCAATTCAAAAAGCGTGGACAATGCTATTCAACGGGTCAGGAAGAAGATATCTACTTTTTTAGAAGAGAGGGACATGTGAAAATCGGTCTGGCAGCTTTAAGTTTTAAGACGAAAGATATCCCGTACAATCAAAATAAAATGATTGAAACCTTAAAAAAATATTCAGCGCAAGCAGATTTGCTTGTCTTTGGTGAATCTTTTTTACAGGGTTTTCAATCTTTATCTTGGAATTACCAGATAGATGAGAAAATTGCCCTAAGCCTTGATGATGAGATTATTCAAAGCCTAAGAGCGGCTTGTAAGGAATACGGGATTGGACTTTCTTTTGGGTTTTTAGGCAAAGAAAAGCAGGAAATTTTCAGCGGCCAACTTACACTTGATGATATGGGTAAAGTCATTAATCTATTTAAAAGAGTCTCTGTAGGCTGGAAAGAAACGGAGGCTGATAAAGATAAGCGATATGTCGAAGGCGAAGGCTTCCATGCTTTCACCTATAAAGGGCTTGATTTGGCTGTAGGTATCTGTGGTGATTTTTGGTATGAGGAAAACATTCAGGCCATCAATAAACTTGATAAAGATTTAGTTCTTTGGCCGGTTTACACCGATTATAATCCAAAGGCTTGGAATGAAACAATTAAGTATGAATATGCTGAACAAGCCCGTTTAATAGGCTCTAAAGTTTTTTATGTAAACTCTGTTTGCTATGATATCCAAGGGGAAGACGTAGCAAAAGGAGGGGCAGTATATTTTAAAACAGGCCTGATAGAAAAAGAATTACCTTCAGGGAGTGAGGGTGTTTTAATCGTTGAAATATAGATTGTTTTAGCTGATTAATGAAAAAACACTCGTTCTAAAATGAAGAGAATACAATATATTTTGCCGCCTCACGGGGCGGCTTTTGCATTGACAAAACGGGTCCGATGGGTTATCTTTTTACCATCGATATAAAGGGGATGATAAACGTGCGATACCGTAGTGTATTTGATATTATCGGGCCGGTGATGATCGGTCCATCAAGTTCCCATACCGCAGGCGCTGTGCGCATTGGAAAATTATGCCGCAGACTCTTTGGAAAGAAGCCTGATGAGGTTACGCTACATTTTTATGAAAGTTTTGCCCAAACCTATCGAGGACATGCCACCGACGTGGCAGTGATTGCGGGCTTGCTTGATTTGGAAACCGATGACGAGCGCATTCCCAATGCCTTTTTGCTTGCTCAGGAACAAAATATGCGTATTTCAATCGTGCCTGAAACAGCACCTTCCCAGCATCCCAATACCGTTATGGTAGATATGGTAAAGGGCAAAGATAGAATGCGGGTGACGGGTATTTCTGTTGGTGGTGGTATGGTCAGGATTGTTGAAGTGGACGGATTTCACCTTAGATTAACAGGTGAAGGGCCGACACTACTGGTTTTTAATGAGGATAAGCCAGGCGCTATCGCCAATGTAACGGAAGTGATTGCCAAGGCGGGCATTAACATTAGCCATATGGAAGTGTCCAGGCGAGATAAAGGAAGAACGGCGTTGATGCGCATTGAAACCGACCAGGCGGTGGATGACAGCATCGTCAGGTTTCTTGAAGAAAGAAACTTTGTGCTGCGAGTTGCGAAGGTGAAGTTATGATGTTTAGTTCAATCAAAGAATTAGTTGAAATGGCGCAAAAAAAGAACCTGTCCATCGGTGAAATGATGCTCCAAAAGGAAACGGAAAACATGGAGGTATCAGAACAAGAAGTCATTGACCGAATGCTTGCGCAATGGCAGGTCATGAAAAGGGCGGCGCACAAAGGCTTAGAGGGTCTTACTTCCCACTCGGGAATGACGGGCGGCGATGCCAAACGTTTGCACGATTACCTGCAAAAAGCCGATATTCTAACCGACCGCACTTTTCTGTCCGCCCTGACCTATGCGGTTGCCACCAACGAAACCAACGCCGCTATGGGGGTTATTTGCGCAACGCCCACTGCGGGCGCTTGCGGGGTGCTGCCGGGCGTGCTGATGGCGCTGCAAGAAAAAATGAACCTATCGGACTTAGAAATTGTCAGTGGCCTTCTATGCGCGGGGGCAATCGGCTTTGTTATTGCAAACAATGCCTTTATTTCGGGGGCCTCGGGCGGTTGCCAGGCAGAAATCGGTTCTGCTTCGGCCATGGCCGCCGCCGCCGTTGTGCAATTAAAAGGCGGAACCCCTCATCAGGCCGCGCATGCCATGGCTATGGCGCTTAAAAACATGTTGGGCTTATCTTGCGATCCTCTGGCCGGGCTTGTGGAAGTGCCTTGCGTTAAACGCAATGCGGCGGGAGCTTCCAATGCCTTGACCGCGGCGGAAATGGCGCTGGCCGGAATTGAAAGCTATGTGCCGTGGGATGAAGTTATTGATGCGATGCGCAGAATCGGTGTATTTATGCCGGCATCGCTTCGTGAAACGGCAATGGGCGGGCTTGCCGATACGCCCACCGGCCGCAAGTGGAAGGAACTGCTCTGGCAATCGGCTAATGAATCATAGGTGTTAGACAGTACTCCCAAACCGTGGTAAGACAGAAGGAGGAACCCAAGTGATCGAGGCAAGTGAACTAAATGCTATCTTGCGTCCATGGCTGGGTGAAGCTTTTTTGTCCGAATTTAAAGAGGATTTGGCACAAATGGCTGTGCGTATGCGCCTTTGCGTCAGGGGCGAAGAAAGCTTTGAAGAGCTGTTTTCATGGCTTGATGACAAGCTGTTAATGGGTGTACGAAACCGTACCCGCGCCAAAATGGTTATTCGCCTTGATTCAGGGTACGAAGTGCGCCTTCGGGTGAGCGATTTTTCTCAAATGGCGGACGAATTGATGTACTGCGTGTTTTGTCGCCTTAAGCGTACGCACATGACCTTCGAAACGCTGAACGAGTATTCCCTCCGGCATTCCAGTCTGTCAAGCTTGCGTGCCCTGTATGTGGATTTTCAGGAATTTTTAACCGGAGAAGAACGTAAGGTCATTAAACGAGTGATTACCGGCAACTACCCGCTTTTTAGGTGGGCGGCTTGGCTGGATACAGAAAGCGGGATGTAGATGAGCAGACTGATTGCTATTGCGAACCAAAAGGGTGGGGTGGGAAAGACCACCACGGCCGTTAATCTTGCGGCGTGCCTTGCGGAAATGAAGCCGGGCATTTTACTTTGCGACCTTGATCCGCAGGGCAATGCCACCAGCGGTTCGGGCGCCGAGTCCAGCCAATACTCGGCTTACGATGTGATTGTAACGGGCAGGAATGTGCAGGACGCCATTGTTTCTTCCGCCACCTTGGGCATGGATGTTATGCGGGCGGACATTCGCTTAGCAGCGGCGGAGGTGGAATTGGTCGATGTTCCAAGGCGGGAATACCGCTTTGCCGACGCCATTGGAGAGATGAAAGCTCGCTATCACACCATTTTGATCGACTGCCCGCCGTCGCTTGGCTTATTAACAATCAACGCCCTGACTGCTGCTGATAGTGTGCTTATTCCCATTCAGTCGGAGTACTACGCTTTGGAGGGAGTCAGCGCCCTTATCCAAACTATCAGGCGTATTCAGCAATCAAGCAACCGCAGGCTTGAAATTGAGGGCGTGCTTTTAACTATGTACGATGGGCGCACCAATCTTTCTTTGCAAGTGGCGTCGGAAGTTAAAAAACATTTTAAAGGCAAGGTGTTTTCCACCATCATTCCAAGAACTGTTCGTCTTGGAGAAGCGCCCAGCCATGGGCTGCCCATTCACCAGTATGATCCTCGAAGCGTAGGAACGCAAGCTTACCAGGATTTGGCTAAAGAAATCTTAAAAAGGAACTGAAGATGAAAAAATCCGTGCTTGGCAGGGGTCTTGATGCCCTTTTGCCCGAAGTAGACAATACAGGCGCTCGGGTGCTGGAAGTGAATATTGAAGATATTGACAATAACCCTGGACAGCCCCGAAAGAGTTTTGAAAAGCAAAAGTTAGAGGAACTGGCCGAAAGTATTCTCTCTGTCGGCATTTTGCAGCCGCTGCTTGTTAACCAAAAAGGCGACCGCTACCAGATTATCGCGGGTGAACGCAGATTTCGCGCGGCAAGGATGGCGGGGCTTGGCAAGGTGCCCGTTATTATCAAGGATTATACGAAAAAGGAGCAATTGGAAGCCGCTCTGATAGAAAATATCCAGCGACAGGATTTAAACCCCATTGAGGAGGCGCAGGCCCTCAAAGATCTGCTGGACGGTGGCGGATATACTCAGGAAACCTTGGCCAAGCGTCTTGGGCGTTCCCGCCCGGCGGTTGCCAACCTTCTTCGTTTGCTCAGTCTGCCCGAAGATATTATGGAGCTTATTCGTCAGGGCAAGTTGTCCGAAGGCCATGGACGGGTGCTTGCGGGCGTCAGCCCCGCGTTGAGGCAGCGCACCTTGGCAGAGCGGGCCATGATAGACGTTTGGAGCGTACGCCAGCTTGAAAAGGCGGCCAGAGAAGGCGTGAAAAAAGCGCCCGTTCAACCTAAAACATCGCCTGAATTCAAAGAGTTTGAAGACAATATCCACCGCGCTCTTGGCGCTAAAGCCAGCATTTCAGGCAACTTGAACCGTGGAAAAATTGTTATTAGCTACAAGAACCGTGAAGAGCTGGAAGCGGTTTTTGATGCGATCAGCCGGTTATTGTAAAAGACAGGGAAAAATCTTATGCCAAGCATTCGTGCTTTAATCGTTGCGGATACCGAAAGTAAATATATTTGGGACCATTTTGATAAGCAAGCCATCGGTAAGGTGGACGTGATTTTATCCTGCGGCGATTTGAAGGCGAGCTATTTATCCTTTTTAACGACCATGGTGGCAGCGCCTCTTTATTATGTATGCGGCAACCACGATGGCTCCTATATCAAAAATCCGCCAGAGGGTTGCGACCGTCTGGACAATAAAATTGTCAATGTAAAAGGCGTTCGCATCATGGGTTTTTCGGGCTGTAAATCCCGAAGCCCCAAGCCCTTTCACTACTCTGAAAAAGATGTACACCGCCAGGTTGTCAAGCGCATACCGCAACTCTGCTTGCGTGGCGGTTTTGACGTTCTTGTTACCCATGCCCCCGCCTTTGAGTTGGGCGACGGAAAGGATACCTTTCACCAAGGATTTAAGAGTTACCGAACGCTTATTGATATGTTCAAACCGTCCTTTCATTTTCATGGACACCAACATATGAATTACGGCGCCGCAAAAAGAGAAATCCAGTACGGCAACACCCGCATTATCAATGGATACGGCTACCATATTATTAACATTGATGTGCCTGACAAAAAGCATAGTCGTCTCTCTTACCTGATGACCAGATATCAATGGGAGAAAAATAATGCAGCAAGTTTTTGAAAGTGAAGCCAGAAATAGTTATACAGATGCCCTGAAAAAAGGGCGAAGCGAATATCGTTCTTTAACAAGCAAGGGAGAAGCCGGGACGCTGCTGGTGCTTGACGAAATTGTGCAGCAAAATCGGATAATGGGTTACGTTAATCGCCCCACACGGGAGCTTATGCTGTTTGACATTGTAGGTACCTACACCTCAGGGCGGGCTTATTCATTTAGCGCAAGCTTTTATCCTTTGCATTCCGAAGGCAGCGAGTTTGCTACCAAGTGGGTTGCCCTTTACAAGGCGCATATAACCGAAGGGCTTAGGGACCCCATCGAAGTATACGAATATCTCTGGAATTATTACGTGGTGGAAGGCAACAAGAGGGTTAGTGTACTGAAGTATTCTGGCGCAGATACCGTCATGGCCAAGATCACCCGTATTATCCCTCAGTTTAACGATGATGATCCTTTGCAGGAACTGTACTATGCCTTCATGCAATATGATCGTCACGGGTTTTTCCAAGGGCTTCGATTGTCTTCAAGTGAAAAGTATAGCCAGCTTGAGCAATTGGAGCAAGAAGAACTGGCGGAAAATCCTAAGCTAAAAGAAGTCAAGTGGCCTTCGGTGTACATTCGCTTCTATGTCGCTTGCCGCCGCGCGGGCATTGTGAAGGATGTGGGCGATGCTCTGTTTGAATACATTAAACTTTACGGCTTCCCGCATGAAGAGCTGCTGGATGTGTTGGCGACCCGCTTATCGGCGCTTAAACCTCAATTATCGTTAGTTGAAAGCATGGACGAACCTACTTTGGTTCTTGAAGCGGGCGAAGAAGAGCTGGGACTCATTCAGCGCTTGTTTATTTCCCGCAAGAGTGCCAGGGTGGTCTTTGCCTACGAACAGGGGAAAACAGCGGAAAACTGGATTGGCGCCCACGACCGGGGACGGGTAGAAATGGAAGAGGCGCTTGGAGACAGGGTCAGCACCCTTGTTATTAACGATTTAACCCCTGATAACTGTTACCAAAGGCTCACGCAAGAGGCGATGGATGGGGATTTGGTGCTCGTTACTTCCGGCGCCTTGGCAACCGGCGCGCTTAGATTCGCGCTTGAAAATCCAGAAATTACTCTGCTTGTATGCTCCCGTGTACATATGGACGCAAGGCTGCATACCTACTATGGGCGCTACTACGAAACCACCTTTTTATGCGGTGTGGTTGCGGGTCTTGCCACCAAAGAAAATCACATCGCTTATGTAACCCCTCAAGTGACGGGGCGGAGTACGAGCGACATTAACGCCTTTGCGATAGGCGTGAAAAGCGTCAACCCCAAGGCCAAGGTGGTTTTGGCACAAAAAAGAGTTGGCCCTGAAGACGAAGCGGGTTTCCAGCAGGCTGTGCAAAAGGCAGCCCAAGAGGGGGTGGATATTGTTATGACGCCCTTATACCCGGCCGCTCAGATTGAAGGGATACCCAAAGACATATTTTCCGCTGTTCTTCGTGTTAACCGGCAGGGTGAAGCGCAGGAGTTTTTAGCCGCCCCGGCTTGGAATTGGGGGCGATTTTATACCGAGATTGTCAGGTCCTATCTCAACCGTTCCCTTGAAATACTGGGCGCCGCAAGCGATAGTGAAACAGGTGTCACGGGTTTATGGTGGGGCATCGGAACAGGTGTGCTAAGGCTTTGGTGTGGCAAGTCCCTTGGCATCAGTGCCGACAACTTGGTTAGGTACCTGCGCAGCTCCATTGCCCTTGGACGCTTTAATCCCTTTCATGGCCCCCTAAGCGATCGGGATGGTGTCGAGCGTGTGCCCAGTTATACTAATCCCAGGCCCTATGAAATCATGGATATGTCTTGGCTGATTGATATAATTGATGAAGGGTTTGAAGTTTCAACCGAAGATTAAAGTCTTACTGTAGAAAATATCATATAAGCGTATTCTTTTTCTCCAATTTTGTTTCCAAATGAACAGGCCGCTGACGCTTCATGTCTTAGGGTGTTCTGCTTATTTGTTGTTCTTTGTTTAATACGTGTGCGTTTCTATATTTTGCCATCGTGAGTCCTACCCACTTTGTTTGCCAAACTACCTATGAAGGGGTATAATATCTATGAAACGATGCAAGGAGACGGATTAGATGAAATTAGGCGTGGTCGGCTTGCCCAACGTAGGAAAAAGCACATTATTTAACGCGATAACCAATGCGGGGGCGCAGGCGGCTAACTATCCCTTTTGCACCATAGAACCCAATACCGGCATTGTGGCGGTGCCTGACAGCAGGCTTGATAAATTGGGAGAAATGTATCACCCTAGAAAAACCATTCCTGCCACCGTGGAGTTTTTAGATATTGCCGGCCTTGTCAAAGGCGCAAGCAAAGGCGAAGGGCTGGGCAATAAGTTTTTGTCACATATCAGGGAAGTGGACGCTATTGTGCATGTGGTACGCTGTTTTGAGGACGACAATATTATCCATGTGGATGGCAGCGTTGACCCCGTGCGTGACATTGAAACCATCAATTTGGAATTGATTTTTGCCGATATGGAAGCCGTCCAAAAGCGGGGTGAGAAGGCGGCTAAGCTTATGAAAACGGGCGAGAAAAAGTACGTTGTTGAAAAGGAGCTGGCCGACAAGCTCTATTCGCACCTTGAAAGCGGAAAACCTGCCCGCACCTTTGAAGTGGAAAGCGACGAAAAACAAATTGTAGATTCCTGGTTTTTGCTTACCAACAAAAAAGTTTTGTATGTTGCCAATATTGCCGAAGAAGATATTGGCCAAGACAGTCTCTTTGTTACCAAGGTGAAGGAACTTGCCCAGCAAGAGGGGGCGGAAGCCTTGGCCATCAGCGCCGGTATTGAGGAAGACATCGCTGCCCTTCCCGATAACGAAAAAGCGGAGTTTTTATCGGCTTTGGGCATTGGGAAAAGTGGGCTTGATCGCTTGATTCAAACAAGCTATTCTCTGCTTGGTCTTATTTCTTTTTTAACCATCGGTGAAGATGAGTGCCGTGCCTGGACCGTTGCCAAGGGCACCAAGGCTCCGCAAGCGGCGGGAAAAATCCATACCGATTTTGAAAGGGGCTTTATCCGTGCCGAGGTTGTGCCCTTTGACACATTGGCTTCTTTGGGTTCCATTGCCGCCTGTCGTGAAAAGGGGCTGGTGCGCTCAGAAGGTAAGGAATATGTTATGCAAGATGGCGATGTGACGTTGTTTAGGTTTAACGTATAATGAGCAGGCTGTCATTTTTTATCAAGCGGCTGATGCGCCTTGACTGGCAGCGCTTTTCAAAGACCTTTCAAAAGCTGAAAGCTACAACAGGAAAATCCGCGCCCGTGCTGTTGTTTGATTTGTTGGTTTGCGGCGTGAAATACAACGCCGGCTATATGGACTATTTAATTGCCCGTATGGATTTGTTGGATAGCAAGCAGCGAAAAACCGTGATTACCCGAGGCATCAGCAATAATATTGTCCGCCGCATGAACGACAAAAACTATTGGCACATTTTTGACGACAAGCAGCAGTTTAACCAAACCTTTGCCCGTTGGGTTAAGCGCCAGTCTATGCGCTTTGATAAAAACACCGGCTTGGAGGAACTGAAAGATTTCCTTCAAGATAAGGAAAGCGTTTTTGTCAAACCCATTGAGGGTTCAAGCGGCGTCGGCGTTCACAAACTGTCCGGCGAGCAAATCCAAAATGTAGAAGAGGTGTTTAGCCACTTAAAGGATTTGGGCGTGAGCATCGTAGAGGAAACCGTCATTCAACACGAGCGCTTGCAGGCTCTGTGTCCCACTTCCGTTAACACCGTTCGGGTCGCTACACTTTTAGGCGATTACAAGGAGGGCATTGTGTATGCCTTTTTGCGGGTGGGTAACGGGCAGGTGATGGATAATGTCGATTGCGGGGGAATGGCCGCCCGTATCAATTTGGAAGACGGCGTTATTACCACTCCGGCTGCCGATAAGCAAGGCAATGTGTTTGAAAAGCATCCCATGACGGGGACTCCCTTTGTTGGCTTCACCCTGCCTTACTTTGATGAAGCGAAAACCATGTGCCTTGAAGCTATGCGCGTAGTACCGCAACTGCGTTTTGTTGCTTGGGACGTTGCCATTACTCCTGATGGCCCCGTATTTATTGAGGGTAATTCTTTTCCCAGCCATGCGGTGCCGCAGTTTGCTGCCCATTATCCTGACGGAATCGGTATCTTGCCCGAGTTTGAAAAATTTATCGACGTATATGCAAAATAAGTCTTCTGTCGTTCGTTAGATGAGTAGAGAGGTCATCAAGCAGCGACGCTTGAAAGGAGAATGAAGATGAACTTACTGAACGCTTTACTACTGTACATGAGTCTGCTCACGGCGGGCTCTATGCAGCAGATTCCGGAATTTACTCCGCCGCCCGCAGCTCTTGTGACCATTGCGCCGCAAAAGCAGGCGACCATTGCGCCCATTTTGACTGTTCCGCCTTCTTCAACGGCAGTCGTGGTTCCGCCCGCGGTTGGTCAAACAACTGTGCCCACTCAAACGCCTGTCATTAAAACGACGGTAACCATGGGGGACAGAGGGGACAATGTCCGCAAGCTGCAAAAACGATTGATTGAGTTGCGTTATTTAAAAAAGGGTGAAGACGATGGAATTTTTGGCAATATTACCAAACGTGCCGTTGAGCGTTTCCAAAACTATAATAACCTGAAGGTAGATGGTATTGCAGGCCCCAAAACTTTGCAGAAGCTGTACAACGATCCCAAGGTTGTTATAGGCCCGGTGGATGTGGATACCGAACCCAAAGCGACCAAAACGCCCGGTCCCGCTGTCACGGCGCAGGTGCCTGTTATTTATTTGGATGAAATGGGCAAAGAACTTGCCCGTCAAAACCTCTTTTTCCAGCAAGGCGTTACCACCATGCGTGCCAACGCCGCCAGTGTGCCTGATGGCTATGTGTTAATTAGCCAAGACAGCGTTAAGGTTACGGTTTCTCAGGACGGAAAAGCCACACCCCAAGAGGTAGTCTTTATTTACAAGGCGCCGGCTCCTGTGACGGATACCCCTGCTCCCGTGACGGATACGCCTGCTCCCGCGACAGATACCCCTGCTCCCGCGACGGATACGCCTGCTCCTGCGACGGATACCCCTGCTCCCGTAACGGATACTCCTGCTCCTGCGACGGATACGCCTGCTCCCGCGACAGATACCCCTGCCCCCGCGACGGATACGCCTGCTCCCACGACAGATACCCCTGCCCCCGCGACGGATACTCCTGCCCCTGCTACTGATCCACCGGGAATGCCTGCCGATGCCTACGTTATTCCAGCGTCTCAAGCCGCAAAAATTGCCCGCAGCTATGATGTATACCTTGGTCCCGGAACCAATTATCGTAAAGCCGGTACCGTCGGTGGAGGGCTTTGCCGCTGGTATGGCATCGAGGATGATTGGGTGCTGATGGGTTATCAGACTACTGACGGAGCTTTCCATGTAGGATATGTTGCATTGGCCGCTTTACCGTCCGACGTGTCGCTCATAAACTTGGAGCTGATGGACTTGGCCGTAACCTTAAAAGACGAGGTTAATCTGACCGATGATCCTATCCTCAGTCAAGACCTGCTTTTTACCATACAAGGGGGTAGCCAAGTGACTGTACTGGGTCTGTTTACCGATAATGACCGTTACGTTTACATTGAAACCACTTATAACGATAAGCCGGTCAGAGGCTTTATCTTCAAAAGCAGCTTAGGCTGGTAATAAACCAAATGAATAGAGGCTCTCACGTGCGTGAGGGCCTCTTGTTTTGTCGCCATTGCTTGGGTTATGTTAAAATCCCACGATTCAGGTATCAGGGGTATCTTTGTTAAGTTGAATTAATTCTTGAATTGCCGCCTTAGCCAGGGCATCGCAGCGGTTGTTGTATTCATTATCAGCATGCCCCTGTACTTTATGGAACTTGACGGAAGGATGTTTTTTTATCACCAATAGCAACAGTTTCCATAAGTCTTGATTTTCAACGGGTTCTTTTTTGGCGTTTTTCCAGCCGTTTTTTTGCCAGTTGCCAATCCAGTCCTCATTAAAGGCGTTGACCACGTAGGCCGAATCGCTGTACACATCCACATGGCAGGGCTGTTTTAACGCTCCAAGCCCGCTAATAACGGCGAACAGTTCCATGCGGTTGTTGGTTGTTTCGGACATGTTGCCGCTTATTTCTTTTTTGTGTTTACCAAAGCGGAGGATGGCAGCCCAGCCGCCGGGACCGGGGTTGCCTGAGCAGGCACCGTCGGTGTAGACGCTAACGGTTTTATAAGCAGGGGTCATTTACTGACCAGTTCAAGCGTGTCCCGAGCGATAACCAACTCTTCATTGGTGGGAACAACGAGTATTTTGACCTTGCTATCGGGGGCAGAAATATCCTTTTCTACACCCTTGACCTTATTCTTTTCCGGATCAATCTTGGCGCCTAAAAATTCCATATCTTTCATAACGGCTTCACGCAGCTCATAGCCGTTTTCGCCGATGCCTGCGGTAAAAACGATAACGTCGACGCCGCCCATTTCGGCCGCGTAGGCGCCGATGTACTTTTTGATGCCGGTGTAGAGGATGTCCCGCGCGATAATGGCGCGCTCGTTCCCTTCTTCACAGGCAGCGTCTATATCCCGCATATCGCTGGATACGCCGCTCACGCCCAACAGGCCGCTTTTTTTGTTTAGAATGTCCAGCATCTCATCGGCGGTTATGTTTTCATTGTTGATGATAAACTGCACCACCGCCGGGTCAAGGCTGCCCGAGCGCGTACCCATGAGCAGACCCTCAAGAGGCGTTAGACCCATGCTGGTATCGATGCACTTGCCGCCCTCAACAGCGGTGATGGAGGAGCCGTTGCCAAGGTGGCAGGTGATAATGCGCAACTCTTCAGGCTTTTTGCCAAGCATTTCGGCTGCCCGCGCGCTTACATACCGGTGACTGGTACCATGGAAGCCGTAACGGCGAATATGGTATTTATGATAGTATTCCATGGGAACGCCATAGAGGAAAGCCTTGGGCGGCATGGTCTGGTGGAAGGCCGTATCAAAAACAGCAACCATGGGCGTACCCGGCATAACTTTCTGGCAGGCCTTAATGCCCATCAGGTTGGCGGGATTGTGAAGGGGGCCAAGGGGAATGTTTTCCTTGATGGCCTCTTCAACTGTTTCATCAATGACGACCGAGGCGGTAAATTTTTCGCCGCCGTGGAGAACCCGGTGCCCAACAGCGCCAATTTCACTCATATTTTCAACCACACCGTGCTCTTTATCGGTAAGGGCTTTAATCATATAGGAAGAGGCCTCGACGTGGGAGGGCATATCTTCTTCGAAGATGAATTTGTCATCACCAACTCTTTGGGTCAGCTTGGAGCCGTCAATGCCGATACGCTCAATCAGACCCTTGGCAACGGTTACTTCTTTATCCATATCAAACAGTTGATATTTCAGAGAGGATGAGCCTGCGTTTACAACCAGTATTTTCATGGAAAAACCTCCTAAGAATATTCTCTTATATTATACATAAAAAAAAGCCAAAAGAAAAGGAGATAGATTGCTCTATCTCCCAAGAAAAACAGAAATTAGCCTTCAAGTACACGAACAACGGCGCCTGCGCCGACGGTGTGGCCGCCTTCACGAATAGCAAAGCGAAGGCCGGGCTCGATGGCGATGGGAGTGATGAGTTCAACTTCCATCTGGACGTTGTCCCCGGGCATGACCATTTCAACGCCTTCGGGCATCTTGATGGAGCCGGTCACGTCGGTCGTGCGGAAGTAGAACTGCGGGCGATAACCCGTGAAGAACGGGGTGTGACGGCCGCCTTCTTCCTTGGTTAACACGTACACTTCACCATGGAAGTGGGTGTGAGGCTTGATGGTGCCGGGCTTGGCCAAAACCTGACCGCGCTCGATCTCAGTACGCTGAACGCCGCGAAGCAGGGCGCCGATGTTGTCGCCGGCCTGGGCCTGGTCAAGCAGCTTGTGGAACATTTCAACACCGGTAACGACAACCGTACGGCTCTTTTCGGCAAGGCCGACGATTTCAACACTATCCGATACGCGAACCACGCCACGCTCAACACGACCCGTGGCAACGGTGCCGCGGCCGGTGATCGAGAACACGTCTTCAACGGGCATCAGGAAGGGCCTGTCAACGGCTCGCTCGGGCGTGGGGATGTAATTGTCTACCGCTTCCATCAGCTCGTAAATGCAGGCGCACTCGGGGGCGTTCTGGGGGTCGGAGCCATCGTTTTGCATATAGTCAAGCGCCTTTAAGGCAGAACCTTGAATAATCGGGATATCGTCGCCCGGGAACTCGTAGCTGGATAGCAGCTCACGCACTTCCATTTCAACCAGCTCAAGCAGCTCCGGGTCGTCCATCAGGTCGGTCTTGTTCATGAACACGACAATGTAGGGAACGCCAACCTGGCGGGCAAGCAGGATGTGCTCACGAGTCTGGGGCATGGGGCCGTCGGGAGCCGAAACCAAGAGGATCGCGCCGTCCATTTGCGCAGCGCCGGTGATCATGTTCTTGACATAGTCGGCGTGGCCGGGACAGTCCACGTGGGCGTAGTGACGGTTTTCCGTCTCGTACTCTACGTGAGAGGTGTTGATGGTGATTCCACGGGCCTTCTCTTCGGGGGCCTTGTCAATCTCATCATAGTGCTTGGCCTGGGCGTGGCC
>DUQF01000031.1 GCA_012837965.1 Clostridiales bacterium
CAAATAGTACGGCTGGCGGGAAGGCAATTCGCAAAAAACGGAAAAATCAAAACTGATACGCTCAAAGAAATCATGTCGCCCATGATACCCCGGAAGAAGTATACGCGAAAATCGCGAACAGTAGTTACTAACCCGCAATCTGAGTAAATGAAGTATTGTTTGCAACGTTCTTTCACCATAATAAAGAAAAGGACACAAAATGATAAACAATTTAGAGGTATGTGGTAAAGTATACCAAATCATCCGCCTGCTTGGCCACGGTAAGGGTGGCTATTCCTATCTTGCCAAAAGAAATAATCAGGAAGTGGTCCTCAAGCAAATTCACCATGAACCTTGCGACTACTATACCTTTGGCAATAAAATCGAGGCAGAACTCCATGACTATCATCGGCTGAAAAATGCTGGAATCAGAATGCCTGAGATGATCGCCATAGATATGAAAGCTGAGCGGATTATAAAAGAATATATCAAAGGAAAAACCATTTTTGAGTTTGTCCGGCAAGGTGTTTCGGTTGAGCCGTACCTTGAACAGGTGAAAAACATGGCAGCTAAGGCCAAAGCCGCGGGGCTGAATATCGATTATTTCCCGACCAATTTCGTGGTGCAAAACGATCTTCTCTATTATGTGGATTATGAATGCAACAGTTATATGGACGAGTGGAGTTTTGAAAACTGGGGCATCAAATATTGGTCAAGGACACCGGAATTTGAGCAATATCTTCAGCAGCTAAATGAAAAATGGTCAGTTTGATTGGTTGGGAGCAAATTTTGCTAGGATGAAGGTCGTTAAAACAATTGTCAAACAGAAGATGCTAAAAGAGAAAAACAGAGGATAAAACTATGTATTGGGATACACACTTACATTGTTATTTTTCAACGGACAGTCAAGCAAAGCCCGAAGATATGGTTGAGGCGGCCATTGATAAAGGCCTAAAGGGAATTTGCTTTACTGACCATATGGAACATGAATATGCTACCGGCAAACCTTTCACTTTTGACCCGGACACTTATTTTAATGAATTGCGCATCTTACAGGAAAAGTACCAGAACATTCTACCGATTTGCATCGGCGTGGAGCTTGGCATACAGCCTCACTTAATAGAATCTTACGAGCAGATGGTTACGAACTATGCCTTTGACCAAGTCATTGCGTCTTCTCATACGGTTCATGGGCGTGACCCTTATTATCCGGTTTTTTTTGAAAATCGAACAGAAGAAGAGGCTCATCGGGAATATTTCTTGGCCACCCTAAAAAACCTTGAAATGTTTGATGATTTTGATATCTATGGCCATATCGACTATGTGGTACGCTATGGACCCAATCAAAACAAAAACTTCCGTTACGAAACCCACTGTGATATTCTGGAGCAGATTTTTCGTGTGCTGATTGAAAAAGGCAAGGGCATCGAAATAAATATGGCGGGGTATAAATATGGCTTAAACCAACCCAATCCGTCGATAGCAATCATCAAAAGATACAGGGAATTGGGCGGAGAAATTATAACAATTGGCTCGGACGCGCATAAGCCCGAACATGTAGCGTATGAATTTTTAAGGCTAAAAGAAATCCTCCAATATACCGGTTTCACCCATTATACGGTGTTTCAAAAAAGACAGCCGGTATTTTATACAGTTCCATAATCAAAATACTTAAACGGAGAGCAATCATGAGAATCGAAAAAGACAACATCACAATCCGCAGCGCGCAGGCGCACGATGCCAAAACGCTCAACGCATGGTGGAATGACGGGCGCGTCATGGAGCACGCGGGTTTTCCAAACGGGCTTGGACAGCCGATGGAAGAAACCCTGCGTCAAATCAATGAAAACCGTAATTCCATCAATCAGCGTTGCATGATTGAAATAGATGGGACGCCGGTTGGCGAACTCAACTATAAGATTCATTCAGATAAGGCGGCCGCTTTTCCCGGCTGGAAAATTTGTGAAACAGACTACCAAAACAAGGGTTACGGAACGAAAATCATCCTCACGCTGTTTGAATTTCTTTTCACGGATGAGAAAATCAACTCCCTTGGCAAAATAGAGCGCATTGTCTGGGACACCACATTGGAAAACACACGAGCGCAGCATGTGTACGAAAGTAAAATCGGCGCCACAAAAACTAAAGTCGAAGAAAACGCCTGGCAGGATCAGCTTGGCGTTTGGCGCACCGCCGTGCATTATGAAATAACAAGAAAGCAGTTTTATGCTTTGCATTTTCCCGCAGTCAACAAACAACAATAAAAGAATGCGCTTTGTAAGAATCAATAGCTATACTGACAGTCGGTTTTCACAGGCTGTGCTATACCAGCACGGCAACTATTTGATTAACGATAAACCCTACGAAGTAGAAATTATATCGCAAGGCGCTGCTATTGTACGTGGAGAAACCCCCGCAAATTATCCCGAATTAATTCAGGAGTTTCTTTTCCACGCACCACATATCCATACATTTGTAGATGGTCAAGGAAACATCATTGCTGAAGTTCC
Source organism: Clostridiales bacterium (assembly GCA_012837965.1). GTDB lineage: Bacteria > Bacillota > Clostridia > Christensenellales > Aristaeellaceae > DTU024. The sequence goes on from DUQF01000031.1 coordinate 2,490, forward strand.
AAAACCGAAACTGATTGAACTCAATTTAGACCAAATTCAACCATCGCAGTTTTTTATTGACGAAACGAAGCTTGCCGCCGTCAAAACCTTTATCAAAAACGAGGGTGATATTATTATTCAAGTGTGGCCATGGAACAGGCGGTACGTCGCGCTTGATGGGCATACCCGCTTATACCTTGCTGTACAAAAGCAGTATACAAAGGTAAACGCCGTGGAAAGTGAAACGGATGAATACACCCTATACTTTGTAACGGAAGCGCAAAGGAGGGATGTGTTTAGTCCAAAGGACATGCAAAAACTTTCGCATGAAGCCTACCAAACAAAGTGGCACAGATTTTGCGATAATTATTTTAAAGAGAGGGAATCCTTATGAATCATCAAGGCACAGCCACCATCCAAACAGACCGGCTTATTCTTCGGCAATTGACTTTGGACGATGTCCAAGCCGCTTTTCGCAACTGGACAAACGACCCGAAGGTCACGGAGTTTTTGGCTTGGCTGCCGCATGGAAACATTGAGGTAACAAAAAGCGTTTTCTCGGGGTGGATTGCCAAGTACGCTGAGCCGGATTTTTACCAGTGGGCCATTGTAGTAAAAGACATCAATGAACCCATCGGCACCATTACTGTCAATACAATTGACGAAAAAACCGACACGGTTCAAATCGGCTACTGCATCGGCAGCTCTTGGTGGCATAAGGGTTACACCAGCGAAGCCTTTTGCGCCGTCATTTCTTTTTTATTTGAAAAGGTTGGGGTGCAGCGAATTGAAGCGCACCATGACCCCGAAAACCCCAATTCCGGCAAAGTCATGCGCAAATGCGGCCTAAGCTATGAAGGCACATTGAGGAAGGCCTCCAAGAGCAACCGAGGCATTAAGGATTCCTGCGTTTATAGTATACTTGCGCCGGAATATTTTAAACAGCAATCTTAAGTTAGATAAAAACACCATAAAACCTATTTTTTAAAAATCCCCTTACGTCATGTATTGCTCGTAACGCTGCGTCATGCTCTAAAATGCATGATGAAAGGAGGTAAGGCTATGTCAAAATATACGACAGGAGAAATCGCAAAGCTTTGCGGCGTGACCGTCCGCACGGTGCAATACTACGATACTCGCGGTATTCTTGTACCAACGGAGCTTTCCGAGGGCGGAAGGCGGCTCTATTCAGAAGATGATCTTGAGCGAATGAAAATCATCTGCTTTTTGCGTGATCTGGGGCTTCCCATTGATTCAATCGGACAGCTTCTTTCCGAAGAGAATCCCGGCAATGTTATTTCCCTACTGCTTGAGCAGCAGGAACAGACCTTAAAGGAAGAAATTGATGAACGAACCCGACAGCTTAGCAAGCTTGAAGGGCTCAAAGAAGGCTTAAAGTCGGTTAAGCATTTTTCTGTCCAATCCATTGGCGACATAGCCCACATTATGTCAAACAAAGAAAAACTAAAAAAAGTACACAAAATCTTAGTATTAACCGGGTTGCCGGTCTCGCTGTTTCAGCTAACCACCATTGCCCTATGGATTCTAAAAGGATATTGGTGGCTATTTGTTCTTTGGCTTGCGGTTGCTATCCCCTATGGTATTATTGCTTCACGCTACTATTTTGGGCATGTTGCCTATATCTGCCCACAATGCCACACTATTTTTAAGCCGACCTTGAAAGAAGCGCTCTTTGCCAGGCACACGCCATCCACCCGCAAGTTAAGCTGCACTGCCTGCGGGCATCATGGTTTCTGCGTTGAAACCTACGGAAAGGAGCTGGCAAATCATGGATAAAATCAAAGAATTTCTTCCTTTTTTAATTCCCCTTGTGCTGGCACAGTTTGCCCTGCTGGGATACACCCTACATCATATCCTTACGCACGACAGCTATAAAAGAGGCAATCGAAAAACCTGGCTTATCATTACCATTGTGTTGATGAATTTTGTCGGCCCCATCCTCTATTTTGTCTTTGGTAAGGAGGATGCTTGATGGAACTATTAAACATCACTAACCTTCACAAACGTTTTGGAAATAAAGAAGTGCTAAAGGGGCTTAACCTAACTGTGCCTCAAAACAGCATCTTCGGTTTCATCGGCAAAAATGGCGCAGGTAAAACCACAACCATGAAAACAATCCTTGGCCTTATCAAACCGGAAGAAGGCGCCGTCAAAGTAGATGGTAAAAAGGTGATCTATGGAAAAACAAAAACCAATCGGCACATCGGATATCTTCCTGATGTGCCGGCCTTCTACTCCTTTATGACAGCAAAAGAATATCTTGCCTTCTGTGGTGAAATTGCCGGAATGGATAAGGCTCAAATCAAAACCCGAAGTGAAGAGTTGCTGTCACTTGTTGGCCTTGAAAACGAAAGGCATCGTATCAAAGGTTTTTCAAGAGGCATGAAGCAGCGCCTCGGTATTGCCCAAGCCTTACTTGGTCACCCAAAACTGCTGATTTGTGACGAACCTACGTCTGCCCTTGACCCGGTGGGCAGAAAAGAAATCTTAGACATTCTAAAGTCCATACAGATAGAAACCACGGTACTTTTTTCCACACATATTCTTTCCGATGTGGAGCGCATCTGCACCGATGTGGCTTTCCTTGATAATGGCAGAATCAGCATGCAAGGTAAACTTGCTGATCTTAAATCCAGCTACCGAAGGGAAGAATACCTTCTGGAACTTGATAATGAAGAGGATAAACAAACGCTTTTACGGGTTTTTCCCGAAATAAAGAAAAACAAAGAAGGCGCTCTTACCTTTTATGAAAGTGAGCATTCGCTATTTGATGTGCTGAAATTCATCACAGCCAAAAAAGTAGCCCTTCTGAAAGTTCAGCGAATGGAACCCTCCCTTGAAAGCCTGTTCATGGAGGTGGTGGAAAAATGAAAACTATGCTTGCCTTCATCAAAAAGGAATGGATGGAGCAGGTTCGCTCAGGGCAGCTCATCATCCTCGGCATTATTTTTGTCTTGCTGGGCATCATGAACCCCGCTATCGCAAAGTTAACTCCCTGGCTTGTTGAAATCATGGCAGAAACGCTTGCCCAAAGCGGCGTGATTGTTGGTACTGTAACAGTCAATGCACTTGACTCTTGGCAACAGTTTTTCAAAAATGCTCCCCTTGGGCTCATCGCCTTTATCATCATTCAAAGTAGGATCTTCACTAAGGAACATCAATCAGGCACCCTTGTATTGGTGGTTACACGAGGAATGGACCGCACCAAAATTTTGGTCGCAAAAGCAACTTCGCTTGTCGCTCTCTGGTCGGTTGGTTACTGGCTCAGCTTCACTATCACTTATGGATATAATGGCTACTTTTGGGACAACGACATAGCACATAATCTCTTATTTTCTGTTGTCTGCTGGTGGCTTTTCGGATTACTAATGGTAAGCCTGGTCGTGCTGTTTTCCACAATGGCAAAGTCAAATACTGGTGTTATTGCTGGAGTGGGGTTTTCAGCGCTTGTTCTCTACATGATCAGTTTTTACCCAAAGCTTAGTCCCTATACGCCCACGCTTTTAACCGCTGGTAATGCGCTTGTTCGTGGTTTGAAAAAAATTCGGGAATACCAAAACTCAGTTGCCACAACATTTGCATTAATAGTCCTGTGTTTTACCCTGTGTATTCCGATTTTTAATAAAAAGCAATTGTAGGGAAAGTCTTTTTTCATTATAAAAACTGTTCCGCTTCCTTCCATGTGGTTAGCTTTGCCGAGATTGTTGACGGCAAGATTGTTGCCCTTGATGAATTACTGGGCGGATGACGGCTCTCCCGGGTGGAGGCGGAAAATGAATATCGGTCAGCCGATTTTGAAAAACAAGTCCGCTCAATAAAAACAAGGTTGAGCAATACTTGACTATATCCACCTTCCATGTTTTTTGATGTGATGGCTTTTTCTTTCTCCAGCATAACTACATATCATAATACGTTCAGCAAAACAGCCGACAAAATTTTCAATGTAACGATTGCCATATTAAAATGGCTAAATTTTGATAGGAAATTTTTATAAAAAAGCGTATAATAGAGATGTATCTATGACCTATTATCCAGTGGAGGACAAGTAAATGAAAAGAGCCATCCTATTTATTCACGGGATTGTTGGGCACCCTAACCAGTTTAGGCTCTTTGACCCCTTTATCCCCCAAAATGTCGATAGTTATTATCTCTTGCTCAAAGGGCACGGCGGCAGTGTAGATGATTTTGCCAAAGCCACCATGAAAGACTGGCAAAAACAGGTGGATGAAAAAATAGAAGAATTATCCAATCGCTACGATGCCATCTACCTTGTAGGCCACTCAATGGGTACGCTGTTTAGCCTACAACGAATGAATCACCCCAGAGTAAAAGGGCTGTTTTTGCTTGCTGTTCCCCTATCCATAGGTGTGAAATTTAGGCCTTTTCTCGCTACGGCTCGTTACGTCTGCAGCAACCCAAACAACCCGAACCGTGCACCCGCCGACCCTAGGATAGGCGTCAAACCTGACCCAAGGCTATGGAAATACATAAAATGGCTGCCTAACCTCCATTCATTACTTAAAGAAATCAGACGTACAAGGAAGTTAATTAAAAATCAAACACCCAAAATCCCCTGTGTAATTTTCCAATCAGCCAAGGATGAGCTGGTCAGCCACAAGACGGCAAAGTTGCTTGAAGAAGCAGGCTATTGTGTCCGGTGGTTAAAGCACTCCGCTCACCACGTATATACGGCAGAGGACGCGGAAATATTAAAACAGGCCTTTTGTCGATGGATTCTGGGAACTTGTTAATTGTCGGCTTCTCCGGTGAGGGGCTGTTTTTAATAGCTGTGTTCTGCCTTAGCATTGTGCTTGGGTGTGCCAGGGCAAGTCTATTTTGATTTCTAAAATCTAAGCTGTTTGGTTAAACATTTTCGGTTGCTCAAAAACTGAGGATTCCGTTATTTTCTTCATAACTTCTCTCTATCCAATAGGTATGGTACTCCCACACAAAAACCATTTAACAAAGCAGCCGAATAATTGACAATAATGCCACAAAACTGTACACTTACAAAAAAAGGAGGTAATATGGAACCAATTTTTGTTACCGGTCACCGTAACCCGGACACCGATTCCATCGTTGCCGCAATGGCCTACGCGGCGCTTCAAAACGCCTTGGGCAAACGAGAATATATCCCTGTTCGCTTGGGTGAAGTCAATGACGAAACCCAGCTTGCTCTTGATCGTTTCGGTTTTGAAGCGCCACTTAGAATCACCAACGTTAGAACACAGGTGCGTGACCTTGATTTTGATCGACCGCCTGTACTGAGTGAACGCCTGACCATTCAGGCGGCATGGCAGGTTTTCACCAACGATACCTCGCTTTCCGCTCTACCCGTGGTGGATGAAAATGATAAATTGTGCGGCATGATTACTCGGGGCGATATCGCCGCCTATGACATGGATGCTTTAAATAACCGCCGCATTGATACCGTGCCCATTTTTAACGTGCTGGCGGCGCTTGAAGGCAATCTTGTCAACAACCCTAAAAAGCCCATCGACACCCTATCCGGCCAGATTGTTATCACGCTTCCAAGGTCAGAAGACAATTTTTATGGCCTCAGCAAGGGGTGCATCGCGTTTGTAGGCAATCAACCTGAGGCGTTCAAATGCGCCATTGATATAAACGCTTCATGCATTGTCTTATGCCAGGCGGAGTATACAAACGAACTAAGGGAAATGAACCCGAAGATGACGGTCATCTACACCCCCCTTGAAGCCTACCGAGCGGTGAGAATGCTGCATCTATCCTTATCCATTTCCAGCATCTTGCCTAATATCCGGATTATTACCTTTGCTCCTGATGATTACATTGATGATGTGCGCAACAAGGTGCTTGAGAATCGCTATCATTCCTACCCCATTGTTGATAAAACAGGCAATGTGCTGGGTAGCCTTTCCCGCTACCACTTGATTAACCCGCGCCGTAAAAAGGTGGTTTTGGTAGACCACAATGAGCTTTCGCAGTCCGTCCCCGGACTTGAACAAGCAGAAATCGTTGCGATTATCGACCATCACCGCTTAGCGGATGTCCAAACCCTCAACCCCGTCTATGTACGCAATGAGCCTGTGGGGTGCACAAACACCATTATCGGCACCATGTTCCAGGAAAACGGACTGGTTCCCCCAAAAAATCTTGCGGCACTGATGGCTACCGCTATCGTTTCGGACACCGTCAGCTTTAAGTCGCCCACCTGCACGCAAAAAGATATCAATATGGCACACCGGCTTGCCCGCATTGGAGATGTGGATCTTGATGAGATTGCCGACGCTATTTTCAATGCCTCGGCAGGAACCGAACGAACAGTAGAAGAACTTATGTTCTCTGATTATAAAGATTTCCACATCGCCGGCTATTCCATCGGTATCGGTCAGGTAACAACATCTGACTCCAAAAATATTCTTGCTCGCAAGAACGAATTGGTTAAGTTGATGGAAAAAACCGCCAAAGAAAAATCCATGGATATGATGCTGCTGATGATTACCGACGTGCTAAAAGAAGGTACCGCTCTCCTGTTTGTCGGTGAAAGTGATATTATTAAGCAGGCTTTCAGCGTGGAGCCTGGTAAGAATGAGGTTTTCCTTGAAAAAGTTGTCAGCCGAAAAAAACAAGTTGTTCCCGCGCTTAGCTTAATGTGGGGTTGACGATTCCCTTCAATCATGACTATAATAGTTCAAGAAGTCATGAGGTTGCCAAGCGTCCTGCAGAAATGCAGGGCAGGAACGGGGTGCAAATCCCCGACAGGACCGCTGCTGTAACGAGGCAAAGCGCCATCATGTTGTAAAACAGCCATTGAGGAAACTTGAGAAGGCGATGGCGCAAGGAGAAAGGTCTCCCCCTCGAAGTCAGAACACGGCTTGGTAATCAGGCACAAAAGCGCCCCCGGAACCGGGGCGGTGTTGCTGATTGCTATGCGCTATTAGTACGCCGCAAAGCCGACGGGCTGCGCGGCGTTTTTCGTGCTTATTGACTTTCTGAATCATTTAGAAAGGCAGGTATACCCATGCACAAAAAACACAGAATTCTATCCCTCCTACTCGTCCTATTCATGATTTTTTCCTTCGTATCGTTTGCCGAACCCATTCAAAAAGATCGGGCCGGCAACGAGGTCAAACTCCCCGAAAAAATTGAAACCATCGCATCGCTTTCCCCTTCTACAACGCAGATCATTGAATCTTTGGGGCTGCTTGACAAATTGATAGCCATTGACACCCAGACCCCCAACTATGTTGAAGGTGTTGACAGCTTACCGCAGTTTAACATGATGACGCCTGACATTGAAAAGCTGGCCGAGCTTGAACCCGATGTTATTTTTACGACCAGCATGAGCAATCTTGACGGCAATCCCTTCCAGCAACTGATTGACCTTGGCCTATGCGTTTTGGAAGTGCCTTCTTCATACAGCCTTGAAGCCATCAAAGAAGACATTATGTTTTATGCAAATGTGCTTGGAAAGACCGAAGAAGGTCAGGCAATTGTTGATGAAATGACAAAAAACCTTCAAAAGGTTGAAGAGCTTGGCAAAACCGTTACGGAAAAAAAGCGGGTCATGTTTGAAATCGGCGCCATGCCTTACCTGTATTCCTTTGGCCAAAACACCTTCTTGCATGAGATGATTGAACTTATCGGCGCTGAAAACGTTTTTGCCGAAGAAAATAGCTGGATTGCCGTAACCGAAGAAGCGGCGATTGCGGCCAACCCCGACGTTATCCTCACCTCAGTCAACTATATAGAAGATTCGGTGGGCGAAATTTTGTCCCGTGAAGGTTGGGAGGAAGTTACCGCTATCAAAGAGAAGCAGGTATTTTACATTGATAACGGCACCTCCTCACTGCCTAATCAGTATGTTGTAAACGCGCTCATTGAAATGGCACAGGCTGTCTATCCTGAAATCTTCGGGGAAAGCCTGCCTATGGCTCAATGAAACTCCGGCTCCATAAAAAATATAAGCTATGGCTTTTGATTACTGTCTTTGTCGCTTTGATCTTGGGCCTCACCTTGGGTAGCGTCGGCTTCGCTCCCAAGGAGCTTTTTTCTATTGTGTCACACAAACTCTTTGGCGCTTCTTTAAACGATACAATTAAACCCATTCATGTTTCCATTCTGTGGACTATTCGTTTCCCCCGCGCTTTGATGGCCTTTTTGGTGGGCGCATGCTTGGCGGCTTCCGGTACCGTCATGCAGTCGGTACTGCGCAATCCCTTGGCTTCCTCCTATACTTTGGGCGTATCCTCCGGTGCTTCACTGCTTGCGGCGTTTGTCATTGTTTCAGGCTTTAGCATACCAATGATTGGACGATACACCCTGCCGCTTATGGGTTTCTTGGGAGGTTTGGGAACGGTATTTTTAGCCATTGCCATCTCAGTGCGTTTTTCTAAAACGCTTGAAAATCACACCATTATTTTGGTGGGTATGGTGTTGTCGCTGTTTGTCAACGCGCTGCTTACCGTCATTACTTCCCTGTCGCACGAAAGGCTCAGTCATTTGGTTTTTTGGCAAATGGGCAGCTTTCAAGGACAAACATGGACAAACATAAGCATCACCTCGCCCGTTTTGCTTTTTGGGTTGGCCGTCTTTTTCTACTATTCAAGGGAAATGGATCTGATGACCTTTGGGGAGGAACAGGCGCTTTCCAGCGGCGTTGATGCCCCCAAGGTTAAGTTTGTGTTGCTGACCGTTTCCGCCCTGCTCACCGGTATTTCCGTTTCGTTTGTCGGTATTATCGGGTTTATTGATTTGATTGCCCCGCACATTGTACGCCGCTTTTTCGGCTCAAATCACCGTATGGTTGTGCCCCTTTCGGCTCTGCTTGGCGGCGGCTTCATGGTGGTATGTGACTTGGTTTCCCGCACCATCATCTCTCCGCAGGAACTACCCATTGGCGCTGTCACGGCGCTCATCGGCGCTCCCTTCTTTGCCTATCTGTACTTTCATAAGGGGAACAAACATGCTTGAAATCAATCAATTGGCAGCAGGTTATGGCGAGAAGGAAGTTCTGCACAATATCAGCTTTCTGTTTGAAGGCGGACAAAACTATTGCATCCTCGGACCAAATGGCTGTGGCAAAACCACCCTCATCCGCGCGATGGCGGGGCTGATCCCGTTTAAGGGCAGCGTCCTTATTAATGGACAGCCTCTTGATAAAATGAAGCGACGGGAGATAGCAAAACATATTGCCGTTTTAAGCCAAATTAATGACCTCTATTTCCCTTACAGCGTATACGATACCGTTATGATGGGGCGATATCAGCACCAAAAGTCACGCCTTTTCACCACCAGTAGCGTACAAGACGCTCAGATGGTTGAACAATGTCTTGAAATGGTTGATTTGACAAACGAGCGTGATACCCTCATCAACGAATTATCGGGCGGACAGAGGCAAAGGGTGTTTTTGGCACAAGTTCTGGCGCAGGATCCTAAAATCATTCTGCTTGACGAGCCAAGCAATCATTTGGACGTACGGTTTCAAATCGAGCTGATTGAGCATTTAAAAGCTTGGTCGCAAAACAGTCATCGCATTGTGATCAGCGTCTTTCATGATATCAACTTGGCGCTGCATTTAACTGATAATGTTTTGTATATGAAAGAAGGAAAAATCCCCCGCTCCGGGAAATTTTCGGAAGTGACCGACCGTCCTTTTCTTCATTGGTTATATGAAGCCGATCTGAAAGACTATATGCTGTCTTCGCTTGCCCTTTGGAAGGAGGTGCCCGATGCCCTATCGCAGCCCTTATGAAGCCTATCCTTTTTTATCCGACCCCGAAAACGATTTGCGCTGTGATTATGAAATCTTGACCGATACGATCGCATCCCAGATTGGTTTATTGCGTAGTCTGTGTCCGGAATTCAAACAGCAATTGACCGATCTTTGTACCTTTGTGTACCATTCCAACGCCAGTGTTCGCACAAAAAACTCAATCAATGAAAACGACATTCAGGCCACTTTAAAGGCCGCCGGTGATCTTCAAAAACAAACCGAACACTTATACAACCGCTTTGTGCTACCCGTCGGTTCACAACGCGCTTGTCTTGCCCACTGTCTTCGCACCCAAACAAAGGCAGCAGTTCGCATGCTTTACAGGCTTTCACAAAGGGGCAATGAAGTAGACACTATCTTGATTGATTTCTTTTCCCTCTTGTCTAATTATTTCTTTCACCTTGCTCTTTTGTTAAATCATTTGGATAATGTACAGGAGGTCCCCTTTAAATCCCGTAACTATCGTGAAGATATGTAATCTCCTCTCTCTACTTAAGCAGGCAAATATAAGGCCTGCTTTTTCTTTGGCTTTTCAGACAAAATATGCTATAATTAATCCATGAAAAGTCCTGAAAATAAGCCGCCTGTCGTTTGCGGTATTATTGCCGAGTATGATCCCTTTCACCTTGGGCACGCAAGGCAGTTTGAACAAATCAGGCAAAGCCTAATTTCCGATTACATTGTTTGCGTTATTAGCTGTGCTTTTGGACAGCGGGGCGACGCGCACCTGTTTTCAACCCATGCGCGTGCGCAAATGGCTGTTGAGGCAGGCTGTGATTTGGTGCTTGGTCTCCCCTACACCTTTGGAACGGCGCCTGCCGAGCGCTTTGCGCAAGGCGGTGTCGAGACGCTTAGCCGCTTAGGGGCGGTTACGCACCTGTGTTTTGGTGTCGAAGAATCAGCACTTGATTTATTCCATCAACTTTCCGATGTTTCAGCCGATCAAAGAGCGTTCAAGGCTGCTATGGCAGAGGGACTATCCTACGCTGAAGCAAAGGCCATCGCCCTTTCTAAATCCGCAGGGTTGACAATAAACCGCCTGAATTTGCCCAACCTGAACCTCGCCTTAGCTTACCGCAAAGCTGTAAAACAGCTAAAATCCAAACTTATCGTGACACCTTTTCCCCGTGAAGGCAGTTATCACGCAACCACAACACAAACCCTCCCCTCCGCTTCCTTTGTTCGCCACGCTCTGGTTCACGGCAATTGGTCGGCAGTTCAAAAGAACGTTCCTCAAAGCAGTTATCAAATCATCAAAGAACATTGGTCAAGAGGCAATTACTGTTTAAACGACACATTAGATACAGCCCTGTTTCATCGCCTCCTTATAATGGATACCGAACAAGTCAAAAACCTGCCGGAGGTTTCAGAAGGGCTTGAAAATCGCCTGCAAAGGTGCCTGATGCAGGCGACAAGCCGCAAAGAATTAGTATCTCTCATGAAAACCAAGCGCTACCCCTATACAAGGCTTAACCGCATCCTCACCCATGCCCTGCTTGGCGTCAAGAAAGAAGATTGTTTGAAGCAAGTGCCTTATGTCAGGTTGCTCGGTATATCCAAACGCTCTGAAGAATTATTCCGGTTAATCAAAAATTCAAACAGCGATCTCCCCTTTGTGTCTCAAGCTTCCAAATGCGATCATCCTCAATATGCGCTTGAAAAGCAAGCCGAAGGTTTGTGGCTTTTAGGGGCGAGGCAACCCTTAAAACATATATACACACAAGAAATTACGAAAGAAAAGGAAGGTGCAACATGATACGAACCATTCAAGCCAGTCAAATCACCGATGCCGTTACTGATCTTTTCCTGAAAGCCAACCGCTTCATTGGAGATGATGTACTTGACTCCATCACCAGCGCTATGGAGGTTGAGCCTTCACCGCAAGGGAAAGCAGTACTCAACCAGTTGATCCAAAACTATGAAATCGCCAAGGAAGAATTGATGCCCGTCTGCCAAGATACCGGCATGGCCGTCGTGTTCATTGAGATTGGACAAGACGTGCACATCGCAAACGGCGGTCTGGAAGAAGCCATCAATGAAGGTGTACGCCAGGCTTATGAAAAAGGCTATCTGCGCAAGTCGGTGGTTGGCGACCCGCTATTTAATCGAACGAATACAAAGGACAACACGCCTGCCATCATTTATCCCCGCATTGTTCCCGGTGATAAGGTGCACATTTTAGCAGTCGCCAAGGGCTTTGGGTCTGAAAACATGAGCGCATTAAAAATGCTGGTGCCCGCGGACGGCATTGAAGGAGTGAAGAAGTTTATTCTCCAGACAGTGGAAAATGCCGGCCCCAATCCCTGCCCGCCCATCGTGGTCGGCGTCGGCATTGGCGGCACGTTTGAGCTTGCCGCCCTCATGGCGAAGCGCATGACCGCCGCTCCCCTTACCCGTAGAAACAAAAACCCCGAATATGCCGCGCTTGAAGATGAGTTGCTTGAAAAAATCAACAAACTTGGTATCGGTCCTGCCGGAATAGGCGGCCAAACAACAGCGTTAAAAGTGAATATCGCTTCTGCCGCTACGCATATTGCAGGTTTGCCCGTTGCAGTCAACATTTGCTGCCATGCTGCCAGGCACGCCGAAACGACCATTTAAATAAAGGAGGCACACTATGGATAAGTCTATTCGCATTCAATTACCTCTGGACGACAAAACCGTCCGTTCACTTAAAGCCGGTGACAGCGTGCTTCTTTCAGGGAGCCTTTACACGGGAAGAGACGCGGCGCACAAGCGCCTAATCGAATTGCTTGACAAGGGCGAAAAGCTGCCCATTGATATTGACGGTCAGGTTATTTACTATGTTGGCCCCGCTCCTGCCCAGCCCGGGCATCCCGTTGGTTCTGCCGGCCCCACCACCTCATACCGTATGGATCCCTACACCCCCCGCCTGATTGAGCTTGGGCTTAAAGGAATGGTGGGCAAAGGCAAACGCAATCAAGCCGTGATTGATGCCATGAAGAAACACGGCGCTGTTTACTTTGGCGCAGTCGGCGGCGCTGCCGCTTTAATTGCAAAGTCTATCACAAAGGTGGAAGTTGTTGCCTACCCCGACCTTGGGGCAGAAGCCATCCATCGCTTTGAAATAAAAGACTTCCCTGCCGTCGTTCTCATTGATGCAGAGGGTAACAATATGTACGAAATCGGGCCTGCATTGTACAAAAAAATTGATGTATGATACAATAAGCCCGCTATGAAAGGAGGCGTGCACATGAAACGAAAGTTCACGCAAGGGTTGACATTCTTGCTCCTGTGCACCCTTCTTTTTTTGTTGCCATTCAATGCCGTTGCAGCTTCGGGAACCGTTGGTGAGTATAACCCAAGCAAACCGGAAAACCTCCTCCCGCAACACCTGAGAGGAGAAAGCGCCCTTGTGATGGACGCGGAAACAGGTGAAATTCTTTTTGAAAAAAACGCCAATGATATCCGTTACCCTGCCTCCACCACCAAGATCATGACAGTGTACTTAGGCATTCTCTTTGGAAATCTTGACCAAACCGTTACCGTTTCGGAAAGCTGCTTGCAGCTTCCGGAAGATGCTTCCAGAATCCCTTTGGAAGCGGGGCAGGAAATAAACTTTAAAGATCTGCTGTGCGCTACAATGGTGGCTTCCGGAAACGAAGGCGCCAATTTAATTGCCGAGGTGATTGCCGGCAGCGTCCCTGCCTTTGCCAACATGATGAACCTGAAAGCACAGGAGCTTGGATGTACGTCCACACACTTTGTTAACCCACACGGTCTGCATGATGACAATCAAGTGAGCACCGCCAAGGACCTTGCCATCATTGCCGCAGCTGCCATGCAGGATGAGACTTTCAGAGAAATTGCGGGATTACACCAGTTTACCGTTCCCCCTAACAATGTAAACCAAGGGAAAACCCTCTATGCCCGCGACAGCGCATTTAAAACGCAGTCTTCCAATGAAGACAGGAAGCAATATTATTTTGAATATTCAACAGGTGTTAAAACAGGTTTTACCACGCCAGCCGGCTACTGCTATGTGGCATCAGCCCAAAAAGATGGCCAAAACCTAATTTCCGTCACCCTTAAAGCCACCAGCTACAACCGTACTTTTTTAGACTCCAAGCGCTTGTTGCTTTACGGGTTCAGCCAATACACCAGCACTTCCATTACAGAAATTTATAAACAAAACCCCAAGGTTGTTGATATCAGCTCCTTTGCGCTGGACGACAGCAACATGGGACGGCTTGAGCTGCTTATCCGAAAACAGGATCCCCTGGCCGATGACCAGCTTTCCGGTCGTATCGGAGGAGATTTGAGCTATTTGGCCATCTATAATACCCGTACCTCTTTTCGCTTCATAAGGCGGCTGGAAGCGCCCATTGTCGCCGGCGACGTAATTGGAGAAATGACCTACACGCCCCAAGATGGTGGCCAAACCATTATCTATGAATTGGTCGCTTCCCGAAATATCAACAGGCGTGACGCGATTGCTCCCTCTTTGGAAGAAATCTTCGCTTTTGCTCAAAGCGATCCCAACCCTTTTCCCCCGCTTTCCTTAGAGCTGATACTGATTGTCTTGTTGCCTATTATCGTGGTCATTTTGTTTTTCAAGTTTATTATCAGTCTTTTCAAGCGCCGCCGCAGAAAAGCAAGACGAAGCAGGCGTTCTTCCTTCCGCAGGGCTCTTAGCCTATCTAAACGCGGCAACCGATATTTTAGATAAGTTCTTTTGAAAACAACACTATGTTCTGGTATAATAAATAAAAAAGCAGGGAGGTAGTTTATGCTTCGAACAGATAACCATTCCATCGTCTTGGATGTTAACCACTTGATGGCCGATCAGCTTGGCCACAATTACGGGATTAGTCCCGAGGAAATTGACGCGTACCGTCAACCCGCAGCCATGGCGCAAATGGCTATCCAGAAAAATCGCGGAAAGGGCTTCCTTGGCTGGACAGAGCTTCCCTACAATCAAGACGAGATTGTTGAAGAAATTCTCGTGACGGCGGCAACCATCCGTGAGCGCTTTGACTATTTTGTAGTCTTAGGTATTGGCGGCAGCGCCCTTGGCTCCATTGCCGTACATCAGGCGCTCAATCATCTGCACTATAATCAGTTGCCCAAAGAAAAGCGCAACGGTCCCAAACTCTTTGTGGAAGATAACATTGACCCCGAGCGCATGGCAGCCCTGCTTGATGTCATTGAACCAAAGAAAACCTGTTTCAACGTGATTAGTAAATCAGGTGAGACAGCTGAAACCATGTCACAATACCTGATTATCGAAGATTTATTAAAAAAGACGGTCGGCAGCAGGTGGCATGAGCACATTGTCGCCACAACGGACAGAGAAACAGGCAACCTCATTCGTTTGGGACTTGAACACAGCCTTAAGTTATTCTACATTCCTGCAGGAGTTGGCGGTCGTTTCAGCGGACTTTGTCCGGTAGGGCTTTTGCCTGCCGCCGTATGCGGCATCGACATTCAACAGTTATTGGCCGGCGCAAGGGCGATGGATGAGCGCTGTCAGAGCCAGCAAATCTGGGAAAACCCTGCCCTCTTGCAAGCAGTCATTCAGCATATCCTGATGGATAATGGCATCAACATCCACGTCATGATGCCATATGCCGATAGCCTTAAATACATGGCCGACTGGTTCTGCCAGCTTTGGGCTGAAAGCCTTGGCAAAAACGTAACCCGCAAAGGCATGGCCATCAACGTCGGACAAACTCCTATGAAAGCCCTTGGCGTTACTGACCAGCACAGCCAATTGCAACTGTACACCGAAGGCCCCTACGATAAGGTAGTTACCTTCCTGCACGTTGGGCAGTTCCGCAACGAAACTCCCATTCCTTCCGAAAACAAGGAATATCCCGTCCTTGAATTTTTGGGCGGCAAATCTTTAAATCAGCTGATTGAAGCGGAATACCTCGGAACGCAGTACGCCCTCCTTCGTTCAGGCCGCATGAGCCAGACCATCCATCTGCCGGTTGTGAATGCTCACACCGTCGGGCAGTTCATGTACTTTTTTGAGAAGGTCACCGCCTACGTTGGTGAACTGCTTGATATTAACGCCTTCAATCAACCGGGAGTTGAAGAAAGCAAAATCGCTTCCTACGCTGTCCTTGGCAACACCGAAGAAAAATATCAGAAGAAACAAGAGGAAATGTTGGCAGCCCCCAAAGGAAAGAAGCAGTACCGTATTTAAACGATTGCAAAGCAAAAGTCCCAAGAAGCGTTTTCTCGGGACTTTTTTGATAGAACTTTATCTACGTCTGGGCACAATATGAATGGCCCTTGACTCAAAGGCTTCCAAAGCTTCCTGCACTCCCTCAACGAAAGTGGGGTGCGGGCGCATACCTTTGAGCATATCTTGATAGCTAAGCTTATTGGCAATCGCCAAGGTAAATTCATCAATCATGTCGCTTGCCCTGTCGCACATAAGCTGGGCGCCAAGAATGCGACCCGATTCTTTTTCCGCAACCACCTTGACAAAGCCTCTGCCCGTTCCGGCAATTAAGGTACGGCCATTGCCTGCCATCAGGTATTTTGCCATAAGGGCATCAAACCCCTTGTCCTTTGCCTCATCAAGCGTCATACCAACCGTGGCAATCTCGGGACTGGTATAAATACAACCAGGGACTAAAGCGTTGTCCGTTTCACCATCCCTTCCCGCCAAGTAATCGGCCACCATTTTTCCTTGCGTTGAGGCGGCGTGAGCAAGCTGCGCGCCGGTAATAATATCACCGATAGCATAAAGGCCTTCAACGTCGGTCTGTCCGTGTTCATCAACCGTAAATCTACCACGCACGTTTGCAGGCTTGGGGCAGCCGTCCGCAAACAGATTGTCTGCATTGGCCTTACGTCCCGTTGCCACAAGTAAGGTATCACAAATAATTTCTCCTTTTTCAAGGCTGATAAAAACTTGATTATCCTTTTCTTCAACCGCCGTAACCTTCGCACCGGTATGCGTTTTAACTCCGTCCCTTCTAAAGTTCATCTGTAAGCTATGCCCAATCTCATCATCCATTTCGGGGAGTAATCGGGGCATCGCTTCAATGATATCCACTTCAAACCCGAAAGCTGAAAGAAAGGTCGCCATCTCAACACCGATAACCCCGCCGCCAAGCACAGCCACTTTTTTCCCAAGGGGCGGACGCTGAAGAATGCCGTCACTTGTTACGATGCGCTCGGACAACTTTAGTCCCGTAATAGGCGGAACGGAAGGTACTGAACCGACCGCTAAAAGAATGGCATCGCCTTGGTAGGTTGTGTTCCCTGCTGTTACTTCTTTAGGAGATAAAACCTGCGCCCGCTTACGAATCAGTTCAACGCCATTGTTTTTGAGCAGCATTTCCACTCCTTGGCGCAGGGTTTGGACAATCTCATCTTTTTTTTGATAGACCTTATGCAGATCAACTTTTTTTGAAGAAAATTCGATACCCCAGTCGCTTGCTTTGGTATCGGAAGTATATAGTTCCGCCGCATGCAACAAGGCCTTTGTCGGTATACAACCTCGATTAAGGCAAGTACCTCCAACCTCCCCCTGCTCAAACAGAACAACCTCCAATTCGTTTTGTCTGGCACGGATGGCCGCCTCATAGCCGCCAGGGCCTGAACCTATAATGAGTAGTTTTGGCATATTCTATCCTCTTAATTGATTCTTAAAAAGAACCTTCAACTAATTCTAAGAAAGCGGTTTTTAATTCCTCAGGCGTTTGAGCACATTCCAACGCTCTGTTGATTGTTTCCTGGTCGGCCCGCTGATTCATCAACCGCTCCCTGATTTTGGGCAACAACTCAGTCTGCATCGCGTCCGAATACACGGCGCAGTCTTGAATGCTACCGGATTGGACATTTAACTCCAAACGGAGAAGCCCGAAAGGAAATCGCCGTTCATTAGCCCACGTAAAGGAAATAGGACGGCCATATACCCATGACCACTGAGATAAAAATTCTTGTGCTTTTTTAACCTCGCCCTTGGAGAGCTGGTCCTCACTTAGCCATGTGGCTTTGGCTCCATAGCCATCTTGAAAAGCTTCTATCAGCCGCTGCGACAGGCTATCTACCGTAATCTCACTTGCCAAATCCTGAAGGTTTACAACCCGTGAACGAACGGAAGTAATGCCTTTGGAGCGATACTTTTGTTCGTCGGTGGTTAGATACCTTCCAAGAGGCACAGGGTCGGTCTTAATGAGCAAAGTGCCGTGGTGGTAGGCTCTCTCGCCTTGGGTATAGTATGCGTTGCCTGAAAATTTTCGCCCGTCAATCGTTATGTCGTTACGTCCTGATTGTTGAGGGTTTAAGCCAAAGGTGGCTACCGCCTTGGCAACGACGGACGTTTGTTTGTAGATATCCTCCATGGACTTATCATATAAAAAAGTAAAGTTTAGGTTGCCAAGATCATGATATACCGCTCCCCCACCTGAAAGACGGCGAGCAAGGTACCCGCCGTCTTCCCGAAGTAAGGGAACATTACATTCACGCCAAGCGCACTGGTTGCGCCCGATAACCACCGTACGCTCGTTTTGCCACAGGTATAGGGTTATTGAATTTTTGGGCGCATGCTCCAAAAGCACTTTTTCCAACGCGATGTTGTGATAGGGATTGGTGCAGTCGGTCTTGATGAGGTAAAGCCGCTCACTCCTCATAGCGGAGAATGGGATTACGGGCGGCCTTCACTTCGTCGGGACGCCCAATATAGGTCGTAAGCGGCGCATTGCGCAGTTCATCAGGCGCAGAACAAATCTTTTCTTTAACCAGCTTATATTTTTCCGCCGCATCAATGAGGGATTGTCTGCTTTCCGTTTCGGTAGGCTCCAGCATCAGCGCTTCCGGTACAATCAGCGGGAAATACATGGTTGGCGGGTGCATGCCAAAATCCAGAAGGCCTTTGGCAACATCCAAAGCGCTGATGCCCGTTTCTTTCTTGATGTCTGCCAGCGTTAAAACAAACTCGTGCATGCAGATATGGTCGTAAGCTACCGGGAACACATCCTTTAACAGGTGCATGAGGTAATTGGCATTCAGCACAGCCGTTTGGGAGGCCTCACGCATACCCTCCGCACCCAAAGTGAGCATATAGGTTAGTGCACGCACAACCACGCCGAAATTGCCATAGAAGCTACGCACTTGGCCAACGGAATGTTCGGGGCGCTCGTCCTTACCAAGGAAGGAAGAAGGAAGGTAGGGCTTTAAAATATCCTTGCAACCTACAGCTCCTGAGCCTGGGCCGCCGCCGCCGTGGGGTGTGGAAAAAGTCTTGTGCAGATTTAGGTGAATAACGTCAAAGCCCATGTCACCTGGCCGAACCTGACCCATAATGGCATTGAGGTTTGCGCCATCATAGTAGCACAAACCGCCCGCCTCATGAACAAGGCTGGTGATTTCCAAAATTTGCGGGTCGAAAAGCCCAAGGGTGTTGGGATTGGTAAGCATCAAACCCGCCGTATCGTCCCCTAGCGCATTTTTAAGGGCTTCTACATCAACACAGCCATTTGCGTTGGAGGGAATATTGACCACATCGAAACCAACCATAACGGCGCTTGCCGGGTTGGTGCCGTGCGCAGCGTCGGGCACCAGCATCTTGGTGCGCTGTGTTTGCCCATGATGGTCAAAATAGGCCTTCATAAGCAACAAGCCAAGAAATTCACCATGAGCGCCAGCGGCAGGTTGGATGGTTATTTTATCCATGCCCGTAACAGCGCAAAGCATTTCATCAGCCAAGTCAATCACTGCCTGGCAGCCCTTGACTGTATCCTTTGGTTGCAGGGGGTGAATATTGGTAAAGCCAGGAAAGCTTGCCACCCGCTCGTTTAACCGGGGGTTATATTTCATGGTGCAGGAACCAAGCGGGTAAAACCCACTAACGACGCCAAAGGTCTGGTCGGCCAGTTCCTTGTAGTGGCGTGCAGCTTCTACCTCGGCTACTTCCGGCAGCATCCACTTTGCCTTGCGCAGGAATTTTTCAGGCCGTGGAGCCTTTTCCACATCGCTTTTGGGCAAATAGTCGCTGCAGTGACCGGGTGTGGAACGCTCAAAGATCAGTTTCATTTGCTCACCGCCCCTCGTACAGTTTGAACCGTTAAGTCAAGCGCTTCCTTGGTTGCTTTTTCGGTAACACACCAAAGCATACCGCCATCAACAGGCAGTCCCGAAAGAATACCCACCTTATGCAGCGCTTTTTCAATCTGGGCGGCATCAACAGGCAAAGTGGTCATGAACTCGTTGAAGTATGGACCATCATACACCATTTTAATGCCGGGAATTTCGCATAACCGTTTAGCAAGGTAGTGCGCCTTGTCGTAGCTAAGTTCGGCGGCTTCAGACAGGCCTTTCTTGCCCATCACCGCCATGTAAACGCCTGCACGCAGGGCACACAGCGCCTGGTTGGAACATATGTTGCTCGACGCTTTCTCACGGCGAATGTGCTGTTCCCTTGCTTGCAGGGTTAATACAAAGGCACGGCCTCCTCTTGAGTCCGTGGTTTGACCCACAATACGGCCGGGCAGTTGGCGCACCATGGCCTTCTTGGTTGCCATAAAACCAACCGTCGGCCCCCCATAGCCCATAGGGATGCCAAGGGGTTGTCCATCACCGGTTGCTATATCCGCCCCAAGCGCCCCGGGAGATTCTAGCATGCCAAGGGCGGTCGGATAGCAGCCGACAATAAGCTTGGCGCCTTTGTTGTGAACCTTATCGGCAATGGCTTCGATATCTTCAATCAAGCCGTAGAAGTTGGGCTGTTGGACAAAAAGGCAGGCCGCCTCATCACAGAGGGCATCTTCAAGAACGTTTACATCTATAACGCCCTTTTTAGATGAAAGCATTTCTACTTTAACATCCCGCCCGTAGGCGTAGGTTTTGATGGTTTCAATGGTTTCGGGGTTGGCGTTGTCCGCAACATAGACAACATTTCGGTTACGCTTCAAGCACATCATGGAGCCTTCAGCAGCAGCGGACGCTCCATCATATACCGAAGCGTTGCTTGCATCCATACCCGTTAATTCGCAGATCATGGTTTGGTATTCAAAGATGGACTGAAGCACGCCCTGGCTAATCTCCGCCTGGTAGGGCGTGTAGGCAGTCACAAACTCTTCTTTACCGGCAACTGTGTCGACAATGGAAGGAATATAGTGGTCATAGATGCCTGCACCTCTTAGAACCGTCGGATAAAGCACATTCATTTCGGCCATAGCTCGCATGGCGGTTTCCGCTTCCATCTCGCTGATACCTTTGGCCACTCCCGGCAGTTCGTCCAATAAAACCGAGGCAGGAACATCAACATAAAGGTCTTTATAATCCTTCATGCCCAACTCTTCAAGCATCAATTGCCTTTCGTCGCTTGTCGACGGAATATATCCCGCCATTTTAACCCTCCTGCTCAATAAAGGCTAAATATTCGGCCTCACCCATTAGCTCAGCGCTGTCGGATACGTCTTCGAGTTTAACAATCCAAGCTTTGTAAGGATCCTCGTTGATAAGCTCTGGCCTGTCGAGCAGATCTTCATTGACCTCAGCTATCCTCCCCGTATAGGGGCTAAGGATGTCGCTGACCGCCTTAACACTTTCAACATCAGCAAAAGGTTCGTCAGCTATCACTTCATCACCCACATTGGGTAAGTTCATGAACACGATGTCCCCCAGCTCCTCCTGGGCATAGTCGGTAATACCGACCACATATAGGTTGCCTTCCTTTTGAACCCATTCATGAGTTTTGCAATACTTCCTTGACATGTCGTTTCTCTCCTTTAATGATTGTTGTTTTGTAACGATATTATTTAGAACGTTTGGAAAAAGGCATTTCTACCACAACAACCGGTAGACGCCTTCCACGCACGTCCGCTTCCATTTGAGTGCCGATAGCGCTTGCCGAAACATCCACAAACGCCATCGCAATAGCTTTCTTGGTCAGCGGGCTCATGGTACCGCTGGTCGACTGACCTACCCGCCTATCGCCTATATAAAGCGAACAATTTTCACGCACGATGCCTTTACCGATCACTTCAAGCCCTACACGAATACGATTGGGCTCTCCCTTTTCTTTAAGGGCTTCAAGACCGATAAAGCCAGGCTTATCAAGCTTTACAAAAGGAGCAAGACCGGCTTCAAGGGGAGTGATTTCATCGCTCATCTCATGGCCGTAAAGGGGCATACCCGCTTCCAATCTGAGGGTATCACGTGCACCCAATCCGCACAAAATGAGCCCATGAGGTTTTCCCACTTCAAGCAACTTTCGCATAACCTGCACCGCATCTTCACCACGCATATATAACTCGTACCCAAGCTCGCCCGTATAGCCGGTGCGGCTGACCAAGCACTCAACCCCAGCAACCTTAACATGATTGGTAAAAGTATAATTTTTGGCAGGAATATCTTCCTCATTCATTAGTTGGTTCAAAATTTTCTTGGAAAGCGGCCCTTGTAGCGCAAGCTGGGCGATTTTATCGGATACATCAGACATCTGCACATCGCCAAAAAGATGAGCCTTTATCCAACTGACATCCTTATCCTTGTTGGCTGCGTTGGCAATGAGCCAATATTCATCCTCATCGATTCGATAGACCAAAACATCGTCCACCACGCCACCTTGCCGATTCAGCATGGGACTATAGCGAGCACGGCCAATGGCCATGCCTTCCATGTTGTTACAGAAAAGGTTCTGAATGTTTTCAAGCGCTTGCTTGCCTTTGATGATAATTTCGCCCATATGGCTTACATCAAACAAGCCGCAGCCTTGGCGTACCGCCAGATGTTCCTGAATGATGCCATGCGGATATTGTACAGGTAAAAGATAACCTGCAAATTCCACCATTTTACCTCCGTGCGCCACATGTTCATTATATAGCGGTGTTTTTTTACACATAAGCCCTCCCTCCCAAGTGTATGAATTTTTGTCACTTTCCGTCAGCAACCTATGTTATGTAGATTATAACACAAAAAAGGCATAAAAATCATGCCTTTTTTGTGTTATTAGTTCTTTTATTTTTTGGCTCGGCGCAGATAGGCAGGAACGCCCAAATCGTCCTTTTCACTATCATGGCTTTGCATGGGGTCTGCAGTCCTGACAACCGGCTGTTGCACAGGCGGCACATTGCCATAGGGCTGTTGCGGCATTGGCTGCTGACCTGCGGGTTGAGGCTGAGAGTAAGGCTGTGGATAGCTTGGCGTCATGGGCCTTTGTACGTTGGGAAACAAGCCCGCGCTCTGGTCATAATCTGGCTGGAAACCGGCAGAATATCCGGCATCAGACTGACTCGCTGGCTGCATTAACCGGTCTTCGTAAGGGTTATATCCAGCATTAACGGCGCCATAGGGCACAGCAGGACGTTGCTCCTTGTCCCGCTTGCGGTTGAAAGGAACTTTTTCAAAACCGGTGGCAATCACAGTAATACGCACCTCATCCTTCAGACTCTCATCTACACCGGCGCCAAAAATAATATTGGCATTGGGATCGGCGGCCTGCTGAATACGGTTGGCCGCTTCGTTAATTTCAATGATGCCCATATCCTTGTTGCCGGTAATATTGATAAGCACCGCATGCGCCCCGTCAATCTTGGTTTCAAGCAGCGGGCTTGAAATGGCATTGTTCGCAGCATCCTGCATTTTGTTTTCACCCTTGCCAACACCAATGCCGATATGCGCCATGCCGCCTGATTCCATAACCGTTCTTACGTCGGCAAAGTCAAGGTTGATGGTTGCAGGCAGGGCAATCAAGTCGGAAATGCCCTGAACGCCTTGACGGAGTACGTCGTCGGCAACCCTAAAGGCTTCCAGCATGGAGGTGCCTTTACTGACCACTTCAAGCAAGCGGTCATTAGGAATGACAACCAAGGTATCGACATGTTCTTTGAGGTTGTCGATGCCCATTTCAGCATTTTTCATGCGCTGAGCGCCCTCAAATTTGAAGGGCTTGGTCACCACTGCAATAGTCAGGCAGTTGAGCTGGCGGGCAACGCTAGCAATCACGGGAGCTGCACCCGTCCCCGTGCCACCGCCCATACCGGCAGTGACAAAAACAAGGTCGGCCCCTTCTAAGGCTTCAACCAAATCCTGTTTGCTTTCATCTGCGGCCCGCTTGCCGATTTCCGGTACTGCGCCCGCCCCTAAACCTTTGGTGATTTTTTCACCGATTTGAATCTTGACATCAGCCTTAGAAGCGCTAAGCGCCTGCACATCAGTATTGACGGCAATAAACTGCACGCCTTTTATTCCAGCATCAACCATGCGGTTGACCGCATTGGAGCCACCACCGCCACAACCCACAATTTTAATGGATGCATGGTTGTTTTGCGCCGCTGCGGCTCCAGACTTAACTTCTAACATGTTGTCCCTCCTATGAGTAATGATGAATCAGCCGCCAAACAAGCGCCTGAAGAAAGAAGCAATAACGCCCTGTGTTTCTCCGTCTTGCTGGCTATCGGCCACCAAATTTACAAGACCAAGAGAGCTGGTATAAATCGGGCTGTTCATCTTTTGTGATTTAGGCTGCAAGGGACGAAGCGGTCGCCCGAGCTGTCCGCTGACATATTGGAAAGAACCATCGTTGATGGCCAAGCCTCCACCTGTCATATACATGACCGACCACCGGCTTAAGCGCACGAGGCCATCGTCCAAAGCTTTGTCGATTTCTTCACACAGTTCGTCGATACGGGGAAGAAGCACTTCCTCTACCTTTTCACGCTGGAAGGTAACAACCCGCTGATTGTCGATAATGACTTCAAAAGCGGCTTGCGTGTCCTTTGCATCAAAGCGGTAGCTGCGCTTGAGCGTTTCCGCTGCCTCCAGCGGAATTTCAAGCCCGTAAGCAAGATCAGCCGCAATGTGTCCGCCGCCAATTGGGACAGTTTTCATGGACACTACGGCATCGCCTTCCACAATCATTACATCAGTACATAGGTAGCCAATGTCGATGAGGGCGGAAACCTTGTCCCGCTCATCCTGGGGAATATATAACATACACTGCCCCACCGGGGTAGAATAAACGCCAGAAAGCCTGCGCCCATTTTGTTCAAGCAGCTTGCCAATTTCATCGATAAAGACCTGATCGGCCTTGGCAAAAGCCACCATGGCGGAAATTTCGCTACCGGGTACGTTAAGCGGGTCGAAAGTGTGCTTGCCCTGATCCACAGAGAACCAGGCAACGTCACGGTTAATAGGCAAACCTTCTTTGTGCTGGATACTTTGCTCGGCCTTATCAAACAGGGCGTTAATCTCCTTCATAGTCACCCGAGGAGAAACGCCTTGAATTTGGACACTTTCACGGGTCGCATATACTTGGGTAAAGGTGGCGGGAACGCCTAAGTAAATCTTATTTGCCCTGACCCTGGCCTGCTCCTCGGCTCTGCGAATCACTTCGCCCATCTTTGCATATAGTTCGGCAGGGTTATTCCAGTTGAGTCCCGAATAGCCATCGTACCTTACGCTGCCCATGCCTAAAATATCGGTGCGCGCACCAACACCGCTTTGGGCAACGGTGGCCACAATTTTGCTGGTACCCACATCGATCACCATGATCGTGTTTCTCATGCTTGTCAACCTCTTTCTTCCTGACGGAATAGACGTACACGCCGCAAACTGCTCTGCGCAACATATTTGCTATATTTTAACCTTTTTTTTAAGAATTATCAACCCTTTTTCGTTTTTGTACAACAATTCCTGGCAAATCAAACAGCAAATGAAGCGATATGCAGAAAAATCTTTCTTTTTCATGCAAAAAAAGTAACAAAATGGATACAATCCGCTTAACTTCTTACCTGAACCATTTTTATTTGAATAATCATAGATGGAGCTCGTAAACATTCCTCTCATTCTCTTTAATCAGTTTAAAGCCGTATTTGATAGCAATGTGTTTTGTAACTTCATGATTGGGGTCACATTCCAACACCAAAGAAGAAATATCACTGTTTTGTTGGGCAAACTTGATTAACTGTTTCGTCACTTCGCTGGCAATACCTCCACCCCATAATCTGTCGCTTATAATCCAACCGATTTCATATTTGCCTGTATCATATTGATGAAAAATCACATGACCTACGACGCTGCCGTTTTCTTTTAATTCCAAGGCCCAAACAAGCGGATTTTCACACAGTCCGTATTGGATGATAAAATTATTCGTTTCAGCGTAAGTAAATGGAGGTTCAACAAACTTCATTACTTCCGGATTGCTTAATACCTTATACAAATCATCCACATCGCTTAAATGGAATTTGCGTATAATACATCGCCGAGTTTCTATCATATTTAACTTGCCTCTAAGTTTGTCCCTGCAAAATGATATTATTTCTATCACAGGACAGTTTGAGCCTATTTCATAGAACTGGCCTTTTGTAGCAAACGAAAAAAACCGCAAGATTATGTTGTTCTTGCAGTTTTATCAGTGTAAAGCCGCCAGCTCCAATAATGCTGGTTAAATGCCGTAGACATTATTAACCGGAACAGTAAACATCATCCCGACACCCGGCTTATCGATATCGCCTAAAATACGACATACCGATTCAACAGCCTTGGTCAACACGTCTTCATTGTCAATAACGGTAAATATGGTCTTATTGTATGGCTTTGCATTGTCTAGGAACAAACGTATCGAACCGAAAAGAGGTTGGTTGCCTTGACCGCTGTTGGCAATGGCAGAGCCCATACCTTGGCTATCCAATATAGTTGCTCCCTTTACACCGATATCGACAAAACTGTCCAAAATATCATCAAGATACCTTGTTTCATTTAAGACTATAAACAGAACATTCATTTTTCTACCTCCAAATATTAAGCGGGAATTTGCTTTTCCTTTTGGCTTTTTAGCGCACCATTCTCTTCACCGGCTCGCTGGATAGCAATCTTAGCCAAAATAGGTCCGACAATTTCATAGACAAGAACACTGAACAAGATGACAGTAATGATAGCTTCGCTGAATGCCGGCAATTCTCTTGCTACAATCATCGATAGACCAATAGAAATGCCGCCCTGCGTCAACAAGCTCATGCCAAGATACTTTGTTACTTTCTTGGGCGCTTTTACTTGCTTGGCGCCAAAAGTCGCACCGATAATTTTACCGGCAGCTCTGGCAAAAATATAACTAATACCGAGAATCCCGACCTTGGATAGTATGCTTAAATCCAAACCGGCCCCGGCAAGGGTAAAAAAGAGTAAGTTGATAGGGGGTGTGAAGTCTCCGATGAGGTTAAATACACGATTGGCGTTTTGTAGCACGTTCATCATCACGCCACCCATCATCATACAGGTAAGCAACGGCGAAAACTTTAAAAAGTTTGCCGCGCCTGTTCCCAGCAAAATAAACCCCCACGCCAAGGAAAGCATTTCATCTCTATTCCTCATCCTATGCGAAAAAAAGCTTAAGATGGCGCCAAGCAAACCGCCAAGCAAAAGTGAACCGATAATTTCATAGAGCGGCGCCCAGATAATCTGGAAAAGAGAGAAAGTTTCCGCTCCGCTTGTCAGCCTGACAATGGACATGGATATACCAAAAACCATGATGCCCAAAGCATCGTCGATGGCGACCACAGGTAAAATTGTGCGTACAAGAGGCCCTTGCGCCCTCAGTTCCCTGACAACCATTAGAATACCGGCCGGTGCCGTAGCGGCCGACATGCTTGCGATGATCAAGCTGAATTCAAAGGGCTGCCCCATGATTACAAACATGACAAAGAAAACGACAACCAAGGCGCCTATCACTTCGGCAACCGTAATGAGCATAATCTCTTTTCCCGTCTTTTTGATATCAGAAAGGAGAAACTCACTACCAATGCTAAACGCGATAGCGGCAAGAGCTATTTCGCTAATGATTCCAAGACCTTGCATTTCACCCTTCGAAAGCAAATCGATAAAAGAAGGTCCTATCAATAAGCCCGCCACAATATAGCCTGAAACATTGGGCAATTTAACCAAGTTTGCCAATTTTCCGCCAACAAGACCCACGAGAATGACTATGCTTAATTTAAAAAGTAAACCCAATTAAAACCCCACCTCCACCCATTTTCTACAGCATATATTATACACTATATTAACTAAATATGCCAATACAATTACTACCTTTTTTAGGTTTTTTGGTATCATATTACTTTTTAGGCATATTACCGTTTTTTCCATCAAAACTGTTCTTGATATAAGTATCATAAGAATGCCCAGGCACCTCATCACATAAGTGTAAAAGAGTCATTGCGTAGTTGTCCGTATTATCCGCTTCGAAAATAAGATATTCATATTGATTCAGTAAATAGGCAAGTAATTTCAGAGAAAACTTTTGAAAACCTGCTTGGTCCTTCCCACACACATAGGCTATTTCGTTTTCCTCGATATAAGCAAAATTCCTTGGTTCATCCTTATCATATAAGACAGTGGCCGGTAAAATGTCTATAAACTCTTTAAACGACAAGGTTAGCGGACTTATATGTTCATGCGTTTCTTTGAAACGAGCAAACAATTGATTAGAAAAATTATTTCTCTCTTTGCCGCTTTTGGTTATTCCAAGTCCCTCCTCCAACTTAATGACATTCATTGAACCATGATTAAAATGAGCCCTTTCGACAACCATTTCATAACATTTTCTCTTTAACTCAAAACCTGCGAAAATTAGCTTTTCCACAACATCCTTTTTAGATGAAGGCAACATTACTTGAAGCGGAACAGTCAGTTGAGAAGACAACATTTTAAAAGCGTAGGCACTCTCTTGATTGCATAAATCATCGATCGACAAATCCAAATAGGCGTTCCTTCCGTGTGCGTGGTTCTTATATATCTGAATTATAGCAACAAGTGTTCCTTGGCGGTAAATAGTTAAACAGTTCCCATCCAGTTTGCATTCAATGCCTATATGTCTCACCTCTTTTTATAAAACAAATTTGTCCGGCTCTCCTGCCCAGTCAAAAAACTTGGGGCATTCCCAAAAGCGGTTTCCCTTCTTGTACTATACGCATTTTTCTGATAACAGGCAATCTTTCAGCAGAACGATATCCTTAGAATAATATGCCCTCTCCATTCAAAAACCTAAAGATTTGTAGTAAAAAATCACAAGATCAATTTGTTTCTTGTAGTTCCGAACCATGAACCGAATATGGGCCACATGTTGCGCCACGCCAAGTGTATTTTTTACTTTTTAGCTGTTATTTCAAAAAGAACGCAGGTGTATTTTTCACCTTGATAGCTATAAGAAAACTCATTTTCATCTATATCAGTTTTTGAATAATTGGTTAATATTTCTTCTAGTTCTTTTTTGGTTGTGTAGTGGTGAGGGACGTTTTCTTCCCCTTCTCTTCCGCCAAGCTTTGTCCCCGGTTCTATCATTTCCCCGATTGCGTAGCTTGCATCCTTTGTAGAAAGAATGTCAAAAAATAACCGTCCACCAGGCCTAAGTACTCGATGTATTTCAGATAAGGTATTTTGAATGCTGTAAAATTTCTGATGATGAATGGTTGATAGGCATATGACTGCGTCAAACACACGATCTTGAAAGGGCAGATTGTCCATGCTCCCCTTAACAACATTGATTTGTGAATGATATTCTTTTGCTTTTTCCTTGAGAAAATCTAATTTTTTCAAATCAATATCCAAGGCAGTTACTTCCCAACCCAACGATGCCATAAACAGTGATTTTTGTCCATATCCGCACCCTAAGTCAAGAATTTTTATCTTTCCGCATTTTAAGAAACTATCAATAAAAGCTCTAAACGAATCAGAAAAGCTGAGTCCTTTTACTCCAAACATTTCTACTACTTCTAAATGTTCCACTTTGTCTATCTCCTATTCGAATTACAACACATTGAACTGTTTCTTTGGCATTCATTTGAGTAATATTATCAACAATTCAAAAAAGACGACACAGGACGGTGTCCATTTTGTCGCCCTTTGATGGAGGCGCCATCCGGATTTGAACCGGAGCATAAAGATTTTGCAGACCTTCGCCTTACCACTTGGCTATGGCGCCCCTATGAATGGAGCGGTAGACGGGGCTCGAACTCGCGACCTCCACCTTGGCAAGGTGGCGCTCTACCAACTGAGCTACTACCGCACGCGTGGTGCCTTGGGGCGGAATCGAACCACCGACACGCAGATTTTCAGTCTGCTGCTCTACCGACTGAGCTACCAAGGCATAGTGGCGACCCGGAAGGGGCTCGAACCCTCGACCTCCAGCGTGACAGGCTGGCATTCTAACCAACTGAACTACCGGGCCACATGGTGGGAGCAACAGGGCTCGAACCTGTGACCCCTTGCTTGTAAGGCAAGTGCTCTCCCAGCTGAGCTATGCTCCCCAAACGACGCTTGTATATTCTACAAGGCTTTTAAAGACTTGTCAAGCCCCAAAACTAAAGATTTTTCTTTATCCACAAAACTCGACAATTGTCAGGTTGTTTGCTTTTTTTATTAACCATTTTGTTTTATACCGGACAATTATGGCGTTGCTTATTCATAGCTTTTAGTGCTAACAAATAAAAGACCCTCGGCTGAGGGTCGAATTGATAATGGATTACCGTTTAGAGAACTGCGGTGCACGGCGTGCGCCCTTGAGACCGTACTTTTTGCGTTCCTTCATACGGGGGTCGCGGGTCAGGAAACCGGCCTTCTTGAGGCTGCCCCGAAGTTCGGGGTTGGCTTTGCACAGCGCGCGGCTGATGCCATGGCGGATAGCGCCGGCCTGTCCGGTCAAACCGCCGCCATGTACGTTCACCAACACGTCAAAACCGGAAACGTTGGTCAGGTTGAGCGGCTGACGAACAGTCATCTTCAAGGTTTCCAAACCAAAATAATCATCAATATCACGACGATTGATTACGATATTGCCTTCGCCCGGCACCAAACGGACACGGGCAACAGCCTTCTTGCGACGGCCTACAGCATGAAAAACAGACATGTCTTACCTCTCCTCCTCTTATTTGCCAAAGGCAAGAAGCTCGGGCTTCTGCGCTTCATGGCTGTGTTCGCCACCGGCATAGACGTACAGCTTCTTTGCCATCCGGCGGCCCAAGGGACCCTTGGGCAGCATGCCGACAACTGCGTGTTTCACAACAAACTCGGGCTTTTCGGCCATGAGCTTGCGGTACTTGGTTTCTTTCAATCCACCCGGATAACCGGAGTGGCGGTAATAAGTTTTTTGATCAAGCTTCTTGCCGGTTAAAACGACCTTGGAAGCGTTAATAATAATCACATGGTCGCCCGTATCAACATGGGGCGTATAGGTTGGCTTATGCTTGCCGCGAAGAATGCTGGCAACATTGCTCGCCAAGCGGCCCAGCACCATGCCATCCGCATCAACAACAAACCACTTGCGCTCGACATTTTGCGCATTGGCCATAAACGTGTTCAAGTGATGTTCCTCCTTCATAAACTATCTTGCTTGGCATGATGGTCGCATGCCTTGCCTTTGTTCCCCGCACCCGGGGCTATCGGAGTGCGTTGACGCAACCATGAGTGTATATCTAAACGCCAGGCTTGTCAAGAGTTTTACATGGAAAATCTACAGTTTCCGGGAAGAAATGCTGTATTTGTTTTAAAATCGGTCATTTTCAAAAAACATGCGCTCTGTTGGTTGGCATCTATTAATCAAAAAATACCCCTTGGTTGACACCAAGGGGTATGTAGAACAATTGATTTGGGCGTTTATTGGAAAGACTGCTCGATGGCAACAGCGACGGCGACGGTTGCGCCGACCATGGGGTTGTTGCCCATGCCGATCAGGCCCATCATTTCAACGTGCGCGGGAACGGAAGAAGAACCGGCAAACTGCGCGTCCGAGTGCATACGACCCATGGTATCGGTCATGCCGTAGCTGGCGGGACCGGCTGCCATGTTGTCCGGGTGCAGGGTGCGGCCTGTGCCGCCGCCTGAAGCAACTGAGAAATAGCTCTTGCCATGTTCGTTGGCCCACTTCTTATAAGTGCCCGCAACGGGGTGCTGGAAGCGGGTGGGGTTGGTGGAGTTGCCTGTAATAGACACGTCCACCTTTTCGTAGCGCATGATGGCAACGCCTTCGTTGACGTCATCTGCGCCATAGCAGCGAACCTTGGCACGCTCGCCATCGGAAAAAGCCTTTTCACGAACAACGGTTAGTTTGTCGGTGTAGTAGTCGTACTTGGTTTCAACGCTGGTAAAGCCGTTGATACGGCTGATGATATAGGCGGCATCTTTGCCAAGGCCGTTGAGGATAACACGCAGCGGCGTCTTGCGTACCTGGTTGGCAGTATTGGCAATGCCGATGGCGCCTTCGGCCGCGGCAAAGGACTCATGTCCGGCCAAGAACGCAAAGCAGTCGGTTTCATCACTCAAGAGCATGGCGGCAAGGTTGCCGTGGCCATGGCCGACATCGCGCTGCTCGGCAACGGAGCCGGGAATACAGAAAGCTTGCAAACCGTCACCGATGGAACGGGCGGCTTCCGCAGCGGTTTTGTTGCCACGCTTAAGAGCAAGACCCGCTCCCAAGGTGTAGGCCCAAACCGCGTTTTCAAAGGCGATGGGCTGAATTTTACGAACAATCTTTTCTACGTCGATACCTTTGGAAAGGAGCAGTTCACGCACCTGTTCAAGGGTTTCAAAGCCATTGGCCTTTAGTACTTCATTAATTTTAGCGATTCTACGCTCGTAACCTTCAAAATTAGGCATATTGTTCACTCTCCTTTACTGGTGGCGCGGGTCGATGTACTTGGCCGCGTTTTCGTACCGACCATAGGTGCCAACATTCTTTTCGTATGCTTCTTTGGGGTCCACACCCTTTTTGATATCTTCCATCATCTTACCAAGGTGGCAGAACTGATAACCGCAAATTTCGTTATTGTCGTCCAAAGCAAGCTTGATAACATAACCTTCCGCCGTTTCAAGGTAGCGGGGACCTTTGGCAAGGGTGCCATAGGTCGTGCCAATCTGGCTGCGCAGACCTTTGCCCAAATCTTCAAGACCGGCGCCAATCAAGAGGCCGCCCTCGGAAAACGCGCTCTGGGTACGCCCGTAGGCAATCTGCAAGAACAATTCACGCATGGCTGTATTGATGGCATCGCACACCAAATCAGTGTTCAAAGCTTCCAGCAGGGTTTTGCCCGGGAGAATTTCCGATGCCATGGCAGCGGAGTGGGTCATGCCGGAGCAGCCAAGGGTTTCGATCAGCGCTTCCTGGATAATGCCCTCTTTTACATTCAGGGTAAGTTTGCAGGCGCCTTGCTGCGGAGCGCACCAACCCACACCGTGCGTTAAACCGGAAATATCTTTGATCTCACGGGATTGAATCCATTTGCCCTCTTCGGGGATGGGTGCGGGACCATGATTGGTGCCTTGCTTGACACAGACCATCTCCTGCACTTCTTTGGTATATTGCATAATTGTCTACCTCCTTTGTAATAGCAGATGTACTACAATTATATCATAGTTTGCTCAAAGTTAAAAGATTTGACACGCTGTTTCTCAACAATAATTTTCTTTTTCATGGGACAATTCTTACCAAAAACTTGCTCAAGAACCATCTTTTGAGGTACACTAACGATGTGTAGCACAGTTTAAGAAGAGGTGATTGAATTGAGTGCCATTGGTCAAGAAAAAATTATAAAGCAAATAGTTACAGAAGAAATGCTGGCTTCCAATGTGCGAAGCGGTGAAGCTCGTGTGCTTGGAACACCTGTTTTAATCGCCCTATGTGAACGATGCGCAAGTGAGCTTGCCTCCGGTTTTCTTGCAAAAGAACAAAGCACGGTAGGCATTCATGTGGACTTTCATCACCTCGCGCCAACGCCTCTTGGCATGGAGGTTAGTTGTGTAGCCAAAATCACCAGAATAAGCGAAAACGGGAAGATTTATACCTTTTCCCTTCAATGTTTTGACGCGGTTGGCGAGATTGCCAACGGCACGCACAAGCGAGCAGTTGTCAACCTCGAAAGATTTCAACAAAGAGCCGACCAAAAAAATTCGGCCGATGCAAAATAATAAGGGTTTCATTCGTTATATGAGTGTAGAGAACCAGGAACTATCTACGGAAGAGATGCAGGACTTAGTTACCCGTTTGTACGAAACGTACGCAACGGACGTGCTAAGAGTCAGCTACTTTTACTTGGGCGATCGCAGCAAAGCAGAAGATGTGGTCCAAGACGTATTTATTCGCCTCATGCAATCTAAGCCTCAGCTTGAAGTAGGCAAAGAAAAGTCGTGGCTGTTGAAGGTTGCGCTAAACCTTTGCCGTGACCACTGGCGGTCAGCTTGGGTCAAACGTGTGTTTTTGGGGGATGAAAAGATCGCTACCATTACCGACGATAACGATTCAATCGAAAGTCGGGTGGAAAAGGAAGCGCTGTTACAAGCTGTTCATTCCCTCTCCCCCAACTACCGTGAAGTGGTGTTGCTATTCTACTACCAAGGAATGAGCTTAGAAGAAATAAGCACCATGACAGATATCCCTATCGGAACATTGGGCAGCAGGCTTACCCGAGCGCGCAAGCAACTGAAACAATTACTGGAAGGAGCAGATAAAACATGAACAACTTAGACAACCTAAAACAGGTGGCAGATGAAATGTTCAGCGGTTTAAAAGCTGATGAAAAGGGTCTGCGCCGAATTTTGTCTGGCCAAAAAACTGTTAAACCTTCCTTTAGGCTCTATCGACTTGTGCCGGTCGCGGCTGCCTGCGCTGTGCTGGTTTTCTCTTTGATATCTTTACAGCAAAATAAAATTACCAATGAGGGAGTGCCCTATATTCAAACAATGGTGGCAGGCAATGGTTCACTGCCGGGCGAACTACGGTCACATTCATTGCCGCATGGCGCTATCACCTTAAAGCCTTCCGGACAAGCACCGCAGCAGGGCGGTCTTTGGGCAGGCTCATCAGGCAACTTTCCCCTGATTGGTGTCAACGGACGCTTTTATCGGTTGCTAACCAACCCCTCCTCCGTGCCGGAAAGCATGCTGGGCGCTTCCCTCGGTTCGGTTTCGCTGTTGACTAATGAACCCGCTTTGTCGATGAATGATCCGGGAATTATTAGCAACGTGGTGGAAAACGGTCTTGAAGTTTATCAGGCAAAGGGCATGGGCGGCGCTTGTGTACTTGCCTCTGTCAATGGCAACTATCGCCTGTTCCAGCGTGTCGGTTTTAGCGGCAACGCCGTGATAGGCAACGAGTCCTTTGGGGACTTTTTAGGCAATACCAAGGTGGTTGCCATGCAGTTGTCCGGCGTCGGTACGGTCAACGACGGTGACGCGATTTCCAGCCTGATTAGGCTAATAAGCAATGCGGACTATCTAAACAACAAAACCATGCGCACTTCCAAAACCCTTTTAATCGAGTTTGACAACCATTTGGTACTTCAGTTTTCTGTGGAGGGCGACGCAATCTCTGCCTGCGGCACCTGGCAGGCAGCAGGGTTTACCTCGGAATTCGCAAAGTATGCTAAGTAAGTATTTTTAACATCATGTACCGTAATTGAAGTCCGACAAAGTACCTCGCCGGGCTTCTTTCTTTAGATGATAGTTTATGATATAATTTCTCAGTCACCATAATTGAGAGGATAAGGCAATGAAAAAAAATCATGACTTCAGTTGGTTGTTCTCAACCCCTGTTATTATTCTTGCCTTTATTTTTTTCTGGCCCATCGGTGTATTTTTGGTCGTCAAAAGAATATCGGACAAACCCGCAAAAACCATCCCTACCGGAAAAACACAGGGAGTTTTCGGCAGTATTTTTATCACCATCGCCCTTGTGGGAATTTTTATGGGGATCTATGACGGTTTTGACGCCGAGGATATCAAGATGATTCTTCTTTTCGGCGTCATCGGCTGGTATCTGCAATTTGTTTCAAAACAGCTCAAAAAAGAGAGCCATCGTTTCCGGCAAAACCTCTACGTTATGACCGACAGCCACGTTTATAACGTACAGCAATTAGCCTCCATCACCGGTCAAAGCCACAATACAGTTAAAGACGACCTGCAAAAAATGATCAAAAACGGTTATCTGAAAAACGCCTATATCGACAAGCGAACCGATTCCATTGTTTTGCCCAATGATTTTTCAGCGCCTCCGTATCCCTACGCCCCGCCTATCCAAGAAGATACAAGCAGGGAAAAAACAGGAAGAGTTGTTGTCTGCCCATCTTGCGGCGCAAAAAATATCGTCTACGATAAGATTATTGAATGTGAGTACTGCGACACCCCGCTGCAATAAAAAACAAAAGTATTTCATCCATAAAGCCATAGCTGTAAGGGAAAAATGGTTTTATTTCAAAAAGGACAACGACATCTTCGTCATCGTCCTTTTGTTATGAAACCATATGACTGCTTTGACTAATCAATGGGCTTCATCGTCGGGAACAAAAGCACGTCCCGTATAGAGGGGCTGTCGGTGAACATCATAATCATGCGGTCTACCCCGATGCCAAGACCGCCGGTTGGCGGCAGGCCATATTCCAAGGCGTTGATATAGTCTTCATCCACCCTCGGGTTCATATCACCCAAGGCATGGCGGGCCGCAACCTGCTTTTCAAAGCGCTCACGCTGGTCAAAGGGGTCGTTGAGCTCGGAAAAAGCGTTGCCGCCTTCCTTGCCGTAGATGAAAAACTCAAAGCGCTCGGTTAGAGCGGGATTGTCCTTCTTGCGCTTGGCCAAGGGGGAAATTTCTACCGGATAGTCGGTGATAAAGGTGGGCTCAATAAGGTTGGCTTCGACATATTCATCGAACAGAGCGGCCAGGCAATCGCCCTTGGTGGCGTTCTTTTCGTAGCGGACGCCCATTTCATCCAGCGTCTTTCGGGCCTGCTGGTCATTTTCCCAAGTGGCGTAATCAACGCCGCAAGCTTCTTTGACGGCATCGGACATGGTCACGCGTTTCCACGGCGCTTTCAGCTCAACTTCCTGCCCCTGATAACTAAGGCGGGTGGTACCAAGCACCTTCATGGCAACTTCTTCGTACATCTCCTCGACTAAGCGCATCATATCATTGTAATCGGCGTATGCCTGATACAATTCGATCATGGTAAATTCGGGGTTATGGAAACGGCTCATGCCTTCGTTGCGGAAAATACGGCCCAGTTCATACACCCGCTCGATACCGCCGACAACCAGGCGCTTTAAGTATAGCTCCGTTTCGATACGTAAAAACATATTGATATCCAGGGTGTTGTGATGGGTTTTGAAGGGACGGGCAGCAGCGCCGATTTCCAAAGTATGTAAAATGGGCGTGTCCACCTCTAAAAAGCCACGCTTGTCAAGAAAGGCGCGGATGGCAGAAATAATCTGGCTGCGCTTGATAAAGGTCGCCTTTACTTCAGGGTTGACGATCATATCCAAATACCGGCGACGATAGCGCAGGTCATCATCCTGAAGGCCGTGGTATTTTTCCGGCAAGGGCTTTAAGCATTTGGTTAAAAGGGTAATCCCGGTCGCGTGCACCGATATTTCACCCGTTTTGGTTTTGAACACATAGCCGGTAACACCCAAAATATCACCAATATCGTGGCCTTTGAAAGCATTATAATTTTCTTCCCCAAGGTCTTCCCGGCGAACATAAATTTGAATTAGGCCTTCATTGTCCTGTAAATGCGCAAACGAAGCCCTGCCCATGATACGGCGCGTCATCATACGGCCGG
This sequence comes from Clostridiales bacterium, assembly GCA_012837965.1. Lineage (GTDB taxonomy): Bacteria > Bacillota > Clostridia > Christensenellales > Aristaeellaceae > DTU024. The sequence continues at coordinate 39,771 of DUQF01000031.1, forward strand.
CAATGGTAACGGTCTTTCCCTCGAAAGCATCAAAGTTTTCGATTAGCTCACGGCTGTCATGGGTTTTAGGAAAACTGGTCAACTCATATGGGTTTTGACCGGATTGGATTAAGCTTTGTACCTTTTCACGGCGAATCTGTTCCTGCTCGCTAAAGGACACGGTTTGATTTTCTTGCATGATAGCTCCTTAGCGACGTATTTTGAGAATTTTCAAGGTCATCTCCCCTTGCGGTGTGTGGACTACCACTTTTTGGTTTTTCTTGTTGCCAAGAAGCGCCATGCCGATGGGCGACTCATTTGAGATGATATTATTCATCGGATCACTTTCACGGACACCGGAAATGGTATAGTCAACGGTTTCATCCAAAGTTTCGTTGTGAACCGTAACGGTGGTGCCAATATTTACCTTGTCCGTGCGTATTTTTTCATCTTCCAAGATGATTGCACGGCTGATGGTGTTTTCCAAATCGGTAATTTCGGCTTCCAGTTTTGACTGTTCATTTTTAGCCTCATCATATTCCGCGTTTTCACTTAAATCACCAAAACCACGGGCAGTCTTGATGAGTTCTGCCACCTCTGCCCTGCGTACATTTTGAAGGTATGCAAGTTGTTCCTTCAATTTTTTAAGACCGTCGGCTGTAATGACGGGTTGTTTCTGTTCGTTCATTCGGTTACTCCTTCTTACATTAAATAGAGCCACATAGCGATTGCTGGGTCATTATACTAGTTTGTATGAAAAAAGTAAAGATTTCTTATGATTTAATGCTTGAAAACAATAACAATTCAAGGTATAATGTTTCTGTTATGGAAATTCTCTTTGATACTCATGCTGGAGGCATATGACAATACAAGAATTGATAGACACTTGCAAAATCGGCGGGTTTGACGCAGCCCTGGTTTCCACGGACAAAATTGTCTTTAACCCTGCCTTTCGTTTAATGTGTGAACAGAACCTTTGCAGCAGATATGCCACCACCTATGCCTGTCCCCCCGATTGCGGCAGTACCGATGAAATGAAGCAAAGAGTACTTCGATATTCACATGCTATCGTTACAAAAAGCGCTCAGCCGCTTAAAGATTGGCGTGATTTAGAAGCGTTGGAACTTGCCAAAAGCAAGCACAACCAAGGTATGCTGGCCATTGTACAACAGGCTCGAAATCATCAGATGGATTGTTTGTATTGCGGCGCGGGTCCATGCGACTTGTGCGAACCCTGCCAATTAACTAAAAAGGAAGCCTGCCCACACCCTGCTGACAGGTATTCATGCCTATCAGCCTACTGCATTGACGTGAAAAAGTTAGCGGAAACCTGTAAACTCTCATTTAAAGTCAAGGAAGACCATGTGGCTTTCTTTTCGCTAATAGCCGTTAATAGCAAGTTTTCTTGACATCCATGCTTTCAAACTCTATACTTAATCACAAGTTTTAAGGAGGCTATTTCTCATATGAATAACAAGCGTGTTGCTATTTTGGTTGATTCCGGATGTGACGTGCCCAAAGAATATCAAGAACGGTACCCCATTTATCAGGTATCGCTTAAAATAATCTATCGGGATGGCGAATATTTAGACGGTGTCACCATTTCCCCGCAGGAAGTCTATGACCGACTGGAAACTGAAGTTCCCAAAACCGCACAACCGAGCCTTGAAGCCATCGCTGAACAGTTCAAAAAAATCAGAGGAGACGGATTTAACACCGTTCTTTGCGTCGGCATTTCAAGTGGTTTGTCGGGTACCATTAACGCCATGCGCCTCGTCGCCCAAGAAGCCAATGATTTGGAAATCCATGTACTAGACACACTCAGCATCGGCATCGGCGCGGGCATTCACGCTATGTATGCCGCGGAATTATTGGATCAAGGGCTTCCTTTGGACGAAGTGCTTGAAAAAGTGAAAGATTCTATTGCCAACACTCGTATTTACTATGAGGTCGCAACGCTTGAATATTTGGCCAAAGGCGGACGAATCGGAAAAGTTTCCGCCATGCTCGGCTCGCTGCTAAAAATCAAACCCATTATTACCTGCAATGAAGAAGGCCAATATGTTGTCGCGAAAAAAGTAAGAGGTCACGTAGCGGCGCTTGCCACCCTTGTACGCCTTGCAATGGACGAAGCCAAAAAATGGGCACACTACCGAGTTATTGTTGCTCATGGCGGCGCCAAGGAAGAGGGTACTCGCATCTTAGAAGAGCTTAAACGCCGCATTCCCAACGCCGTAGATTACATACTATCTCAAATCAGTCCGGCCTTAGGCGTACATACCGGTCCGGGTCTTATTGGCGTTTGTGTACACCCCATCCATTCATAACCAATTGTTAGGAGGAAGACACTTATGTTGACTTCATCTCAGCTTCAACAAATGACTGTTGCTCAGCTGCGCAAATACGCTAAAGATCAGGGAATTGTTATCCCGGCAGGCATGCTTAAAGCCCATATGATCGATAAAATCTTGGCAAGCACAGGGCAGCCTATCGTTGTCTCCTCTCTGCCAAGTACGCCTCCTGTGTCCGCTGCACCAAGCCCCGTGCCTGTTCGCAGGGCAACAATTATTGCCGACGATGACGACCTACCTGTCATGACCGCTAACAAGCCTATGTCCGGCATCACTGAAAAGAAAAGACCCTCCGTTTCCGCGCCAAAGCCAGTGGCTCCCCCGCCCAAAGGAAACAAGCCCGCCTTTGACCTATCCGGTGCGCGTGCCTGGCACAATCCCCAACAGTTTTCAAACCAGCCTGCCCCTAGCGAAACACCCCGGGCCGGGCAATCAGCGACCGTATCTTCCGCAAGGCCCACTGTAAACCGCTTTGGACCTCAGCCGGAACCTCCAAAAGAAGAGCCTATCCCTGCCTATCGGCAACACGTTTATCGCTCGATTTCCCGCAAAAGCCCGGCACTAAATGAAAGCCGGGAAGCGCGACGGGAATATAGCGTGCCCGCCCTAGAGTCGATATCGGCTGATGATATCTACCATGGTGAAGGTGTGCTGGAGACTTTACCTGATGGGTACGGTTTTTTACGCACCAAACTTTTTATGCCCAGTGAAAATGATATTTATGTATCTGCAGCTCAAATACGTCGTTTCCGTTTGCGCCAAGGTGATCTGGTCGGTGGAAAAGCCAACTTGCGCAAATCAATGGATAAGTATAGCGCTCTGCTTTACATCACTTCGGTCAACGGCCAAGAGGCTGATGAGCACAGGCAACGTCGATCCTTCGACGATTTGACAGCCCTTGACACCAGTAAGCGCTTGCGCCTTTCCAGCCGTGAACATACAGATCCTCTTTTGCGTTCTATTGACTTATATGCCCCTGTTGGTTTTGGGCAACGCATGCTGATCAAGGCACAAACAAAAAAGGAAACTTATGATGCGATCGCCAAGATTGCTGAAGCCATCAGCGCGCGTCAAGATGATATAAACGCTACACTTTTTATGCCCGAAGCCCTGCCCGAGAGAATAACACAAATCCGTAACGCTTCCGACATCCATGTGGTTTACACCACCTTTGACAGAGGACGGGAACAAACCCAGCGTTTAGGAGAATTGGTTATGGAAAGAGCAAAGCGCGTTGCTGAAGACGGCAAAGATGTTGTGCTGTTGATTAGTGACTATGCCGCATGGACCAGTGTACAAAAGGGTTACGGACCCAGCTATGACCGCCCCAATGTACGATTGCTAAGTCAGCGTGCCCGCCGTATTTTGGGCGCTGCCCGCACCTTTAAGGAAGGTGGCAGCGTAACTGTTATTGCCGCCGTTGCCCTTGAAGCGGTTGAGGAATCCCCTTTCTTTTTGAAGGACGCGATGGCTGTGGCGAATAGTTGCGCCACCATTGAAAGTGGGCTTGTAAAAATCCCTGAAAGCTTTACCTTCACCAAGGATAAGCTATTAACCGAAGATGAGCTAAACCTTGCCAATAAGCTTGAAAAGTTCTTGGAAAAACAAAACGAATCGGAAAGACAAACGATCTTTAACGACATTTTAACCAAAACAAATACTAACCGGGAGCTCGCCAACCGGATTGACTCTTGGCTTGACCTTTTAAGGGGCTAAGATGGCCATCACTATTCGTCCGTTTGGCATTGATTCCCTTGGGCGCAGGATTAATTGTTACACCATGGAAAATCGCCACGGATATTCTGTTAGTATCATTAACTATGGCGCGAGCATCCAATCAATTAAGGTGCCTGACCGCTGCGGAAAGATTGAAGATGTGGTTCTGGGCTTTGACACCTTGGAGGGGTACCAAAATAATACCGCATACATAGGCGCCACCATCGGACGGGTTTGTAACCGAATCGACGGCGCCTCCTATGATTATGAGGGTAAACGCTATACACTGGACGCCAACGATGGACTCAACACCCTGCACGGTGGGCGAGAGGGATTTCATGGCAAGTTTTGGATTGCCCAAACCACAGAGGGCGAAGGGCGGGATTTTGTCACGATGTACTTAAATTCGCATGCCGGTGAAGGAGGTTTTCCCGGCTCAATGCGCACTCAGGTAGTCTTCTCCTTTGGTGATGACAACCGCTTGGAAATCAACTACCTTGCAACCGCCAGTGAAGATACGCCCGTAAACCTGACCAATCACTCCTACTTTAACCTATCGGGTAAAGGTACTATAAAAGACCATGTGCTTAGTGTCGATGCGCCCACCTTCCTTGATGTAAACGAGGAAAACATTCCCTTAGGTACTGTCCACACCGTTGAAAATACCGTTTATGACTTACGCTCCCCCGTGCTGATTGAAAAAGCGATAAAAACAGGCAACCACCCTACTTTCAAAAGACAAAAAGGTTTTGATGTCAGCTTCAGGCTTTCGGGCAAAGGCCTCCGAGAAGTGGCTATGCTCCACCACCCCGATAGCGGACGAACTATTCGGGTACGGACTGATCAGCCCGCTTTGCAGGTATATAGCGGCCAATTCCTGAATGAGCAAGGAAAAGGCGGCGCACACCACGGCGCCTATGCGGGGATTGCGCTTGAAACCCAGCACGAACCCGACGCCCTGCACCAACCCTCTTTCCGCTCTATTATACTAAAAGCAGGGGATACCTATCACACACAGACCTGCTATGCTTTTTCTGTGGAATAAAAGTAATTTAAAGAACAATAACAAAAGGCGCTCCCGCAGGAAGGCCTCAAAACGTAGACAAAGCGGTTTTGGTGTTTACGCCAAAGCCGCTTTTTGTTTATTCATCTTTTTCAACATAGCTTTCTAAGTACAGCCACAACTCATCAATTCCCTGTAAACGAAACAACCGACTTTTTCCTTTGACCGTCGCTTCCAGCTTGCGTCCGTTAAGAGGAATAAAGCTGCTTGTTCCATCCTGCCAAATAAGGGTAAATGAATGGTTGCTGTTTCCCGCGGGTACGCTAACACATTCTTCAACATTAATTTTCGCCAAGAGGTTGACAGCGTAATCAAGCTCCTGCGTATCCACCAGCAAAATTTCTTCAGTCAATCCATCTACGCTAATAATCGCCCGAAACGCACGGGGCAAGACATCGGGTAGTCGCTTTAGTTTTTCATCCGGCAAAAATTGAAGCAGTTTTTCGCCAACAAGATAGGGCTCAAGAGTGGAGGCAGAGGTTTCAGTTGCTTGACCACTTACATTGGACGCTTGATTTTGCTTCCCGCAGCCTGATAGAAGAAAAACAAAAAAAATAAGTATAGTCATGATGAAGAAGCGTCGCTTTTGCATAATATTCCCCTCCATTGCGCACCTTGATTGATATTATTTTAACACATGACGGCAATACCTGTCTTTAAGCTTTTTTTATGGGCGCTTTTATTGTATAATGTAAGGCAATAGGAGGTTTGTATGCGAGAAATCGTCATCCGCTCGTGGGAAGATTTACAAACCGCATGCTTTGAAGGCGCTTGGGAACCAAGCGTTATGCGGTACCGTAATAACCGAGTCTTTCGAGGTGTAACCGATTGCCGGTGGGATTTGCTCCCCTCCCTTAACCGTCATTGCCCACATAACTTGGGGCTTGAAAAACATATTATTCGAAATTTCCGCAAATACGGTTATGCCGACTTGGCCAACGTCCATTCCTTTTGGCAGCTCATCGCCATGGGGCAGCAGTTCGGCTTACCCACAAGGCTGCTTGACTGGACCTATAGCCCTTTAGTTGCTGCGCACTTTGCCACTGAGGATACCAACGGCTACGATCGGGATGGCGCCATTGTCTGCTGTGACGCGGATACCATGAATAAGCTGCTGCCAAAACCTTTACGTGATTTGTTGATTAAAGAACAATGCTCCATTTTTTCTATGGAAATGGTAGACTCTTTAGCTAACGATTTTTCCGACTTAACTAAATTAAGTGAGCAACCCTTCGCGTTCTTTTTTGAACCGGCCAGCGCCATTAACCGCATTGCCAACCAATACGCCCTCTTTTCCATCACCAGCGATCCGAGAATCATTATCGATACGCTGCCTGGAAGTCAAGATGCCTTTACCCGCATTGTAATTCCCGCAGAACGCAAGCTGGAAATTCGAGACAAGCTGGATTATATTAATATCTCAGAACGCATGATATACCCCGGGCTTGACGGCATCAGCAAGTGGATCGCGCGGCGTTATGCCCCTCTTGGTCCTTTATATAACACAAAAAGAAAAGACAACTAAAAAAGACCTCGTTTCTTTTGTTAGCGCCCTGTTGATTAAAGGGTACTTTTTTAGATGGTCTTTTTTGTGTCTTTTTATATTTATACTTCGAGTTTACTTTCGGGTGCTTGGAGATGCTCGTATCTGGCAAGCGTATCCGCCACTTCCCCTCGCAAAAATTCTTCGGTTTGGATCTTTGCGCAGCCGATATATTGGCTTTGATCCAGCAATTGGGCTATATCATTTTCATCCAAGCCAAAGTCTTTATCCTTTGCGACTAAATGCAAAAGATTATTTTCCAAACCCTCTTCTTTAACCTGTTCACCCGCTTCCATGGCATAAACCCGTAGTTTTTCATGCAGGGTCTGTCGGTCACCACCTTTTTTGACTGCCTCCATCAACAGGTTCTCAGTCGCCATAAAGGGAAGCTCGCTATCTAAGTGTTTCTCAATCATCTTAGGATACACCACCAGGCCGTCTACTACATTGTCGAAAAGAACCAACAAGCCGTCCGCCGCTAAAAAGCCTTCCGAAAGACTAATACGGCGGTTGGAGCTATCATCAAGTGTGCGCTCAAGCCATTGCTGGGAAGCGGTCATGGCAGCGTTTTGCGCATTGGCAATCAGAAACCTGGCTATGCCCGCCATCCTCTCTGAGCGCATGGGATTGCGCTTGTAGGGCATCGCCGAAGAGCCTATCTGATGTTTTTCAAAAGGCTCTTCCACTTCTTTAAGATGCTGAAGCAGACGTAAATCGTTGCTGAATTTGTACGCAGTCTGGGCAATTTGTGATAACAAATTGAGAATCATGGAGTCCTGCTTGCGTGAATAGGTTTGCCCTGAAACAGGCACCGCCTTTTCAAAGCCCATGCGATTGGCCACATAGGCATCCAGTGCCTTGACCTTTTCACGGTCGCCATCAAACAGGTCAAGAAAAGAAGCTTGGGTGCCCGTTGTGCCCTTTGATCCGAGTGGAAGCAACGAATCCAGTACATGCCGAGTCTCTTCAATATCAAATAACACATCATGTAGCCAAAGGGTGGCACGTTTGCCCACAGTCGTTGGCTGCGCGGCCTGAAAGTGTGTATATCCAAGAGTAGGTAAACCGGCATACTGTTTGCAAAATTGGCTCAGTTTGCGTGCCACTTCAACCAAACGGCAAAGTAACAATTGCAGCCCTTCCCGCATGATCATAACATCAGCATTGTCCCCCACATAGCAGCTTGTTGCGCCAAGGTGAATAATGGGGCGGGCTTTGGGACATAGGTCCCCATAAGCATGGACATTTGCCATAACATCATGGCGCAGTTTTTTCTCGTAGGCAGCGATAGCGTTAAGGTCAATATCATCAACATGTGCCTTTAGTTCACAAATCTGCTCATCGGTAATGGATAAGCCCAAAAGTTTTTCCCCTTCAGCTAAAATAATCCAAAGTTCACGAAAGAGCCTTGTCCTGTAACGCACAGAAAACAATCGTTGCATCCACGGGCTTGCGTAACGTTGAGAAAAGGGAGAAACGTACTTCTCCCCATTGTCTAAATTATTCACCGACGCGCACCACTTTAACCAGGTTGGTTGTGCCTGCCATCGCAAGCGGAACACCGGCAGTTAAAACTACCAAATCTCTGTTTTTCACAAGACCCGCCTGTTTAGCGGCATGCACCGCCTGTTCAAAAAGGATGTCGGTTACCCTTTCTTCACCCGTCATCAGTGCCGTTACCCCCCAAGACAGACTAAGCTGGCGCTGAGTTTCAGCATTGGGAGTACAGGCAATGATGGGTATATCCGGACGGAAACGGCTGATCATCTTGGCGGTATCGCCTGTTTTGGTAACCGTGATAATGGCAGCAGCATCAAGGTTATAGGCAATTAAACAGGTTGCGTGAGAAATAGCATCAGTAATGTTTGAAGTTTTATCATGGACAGCATATTCAAAAAAACGCTTTGCGTAGTCAATATCCTGTTCCGCCCGTTCGGCAATGCGAGACATGGTTCGGACCGCTTCAACGGGGTATTTACCATTGGCGGTTTCTCCCGACAACATAATGACGCTGGTTCCATCATAGATGGCATTGGCCACGTCGGATGATTCGGCACGGGTGGGACGAGGGTTACGCACCATGCTTTCAAGCATTTGAGTGGCTGTAACCACCTGTTTGCCGGCCATACGGGCTTCTTTAATGATATATTTTTGAATAACAGGCAATTCCTCCAGCGGTATCTCAACACCCATATCACCACGAGCAACCATGACCGCATCACAGTGTTCAATGATTTCGTGAATATTATTCACACCATCGGCATTTTCAATCTTGGCCATGATATTAATATGGTCGCCCCAATTTGCGTCTAAAAATTCTCGCAACTGGATTAGGTCGTCCTTGCCACGTACAAACGAAGCGGCAACATAATCAAAGCCTGTACGGATGCCAAAGAGAAGGTCTTCTTTATCCTGCTCACTGATGTATGGCATTGAAAGGTGGGTTCCGGGTAAGTTGATGCCCTTGCGGTTGCTTAGTTCCGCTCCTGAAATGACACGGCAAATAATATCAGTATCTTTGATTTCTTCAACAATCATCTCAATGAGACCATCGTCAATCAGCACACGCTTTCCCGTGTCCAAGTCTTTGGGCAAATCTTCGTAGGTAACTGAAACAATATTACTATCACCTTCAATCTGTTTGGTGGTCAGGGTGAAGATTTGGTTGTCTTTAAGAGTCACCTTTCCGCCCTTTAAGGTTCCGATGCGAACTTCCGGGCCCCTTGAGTCCAAAATAGCGCCGACAGGCTTGCCCATGTCATTGCGAATGGCTAAAAGATTTCGAAAAGTTTGCTGATGTGATTCATGCGTGCCGTGTGAAAAGTTAAATCGTGCCATATCCATTCCCCCTTCAATCAGGGAACGAATCATTTCTCGAGTGTCACTTGCCGGTCCTAAGGTACAAATAATTTTGGTTTTACGCATACTTCCTCCTCATTGCGATGATTTTTAAATGAAACACGCGATGCACCAGTTTGATTATACAGAAAAATGTACAATATGACAAGAATCTGTCACATGTCTTTTACTTTGACGAAAGCCAAGCCAAGTGGTATGCTATTCAGCGGAAAGGCGGTACAACAATGATTGACAATTTTCACTCTCACACTTGGCGCTGCAGGCACGCAAGCGGCACGGAAGAAGAATATGTGCAGGCAGCCATCCAAAACGGATACCGTGCCTTTGGCTTTAGTGACCATACCCCTTGGCCGGGCAGCGTTGGCTCAAACGCTCGTATGGACGAAAACCAATTGGAAGACTACATTGATACAGTCAAAAACTTAAGACACAAATACACCGACAAAATACGTATTCATTTGGGTTTAGAGGTGGAATATTTCCCCGACCGTATGGCTTGGATGCTGGAAATTAAAGAAAAATACAGCATTGAATATTTTATCTTCGGCAACCATTTTCCTGATTTGCTTCCTGGAAGCACATATTATGGCAACTGCAAAACCAAGCAAGAAATCTATGAATATCTTGACCTCTCCATTCGTGGTATGGAAAGCGGCCTTTTTAGTTTTATCGCGCATCCAGACCTGTACCTTAAACAATATCCTGTATATGATAAAGCCTGTGAGGACGTCGCCCGTCAGCTGTGTAAGGCTGCAAAATCTCTTAATGTGCCGCTTGAATATAATATTCTCGGGCATCGAATGATTGACAATGGCAGCACAGTTGGCGTTGGTTACCCCTATGAACGGTTTTGGTCCATCGCCGCCGAAGAAGGTTGCAGCGCCGTTGCCAGCGTCGACGCACACCAAACCCAGCAAATTCAAGAACATGATTACAACTTACGGTACTTTAACAAGCTGCGGGCTTACGGTATGCAGCTGAAAACCTTGGATGAACAATGTAAGGTTATTGATTACGTTAAATAAAAATAAAAGAGGCTGCCATAAGCAACGACAGCCTCTTTTTTATTTCCTCTCTTTAAAAACCTCCGAATCTTCGGCAAGCACCCGATAAAGCTCGGCAGCCTCTCCTTTTCGCACGGTTTCCTTGATATCGGTCACTTCGTAGCGACCCAGCTTGGAGCCGAAGCGAATTTCCAGAATATCCCCTACCCCAACTTCGCCGCCCGCCTTGGCAACCTTGCCGTTGATAGACACCCTTCCCCCATCACAAGCTTCCTTGGCGACAGTACGCCGCTTGATAATGCGGGAGACTTTTAAAAACTTGTCAACTCTCATGCTTCCTCACAATCATACTATAGAAAAAGCGACCGCCATAGCAGCCGCTTTTTCGCCGGAGATATCCGACATAGATGTAATTAGTTCAGGGCATCCTTCAGGACTTTGCTAGCCTTGAATACGGGAGCCTTGGAGGCTGCCACCTGGATGCTTTCGCCGGTACGGGGGTTGCGAGCAACACGCGCGGGACGATCCTTGGCTTCGAAAGTACCAAAGCCAATCAGCTGAACCTTGTTGCCGGCTTTGAGTTCGGACTCAATGGTGTTCAGAACGGCTGAGACAGCCCTTTCGGCCTCGACTTTCTTCAAGCCTGCTTCTTTGGCAACTGCTGCAATCAATTCGGTCTTATTCATGGAATATTCTTCCTCCTAATAATGAATCTGCAACGGCCGACTTACTCAGCCTTGCTTCTATCCCAGTATACGCTAAATTCATCAATTGTCAAGCTTTTCAACGATTTTTTATCTTTTTGTGCGAATTTTTCCATCCGAATGAAGCGGTTTATGAATTTTTCTGTCGCTTGGCTCAGTATCTTTTCGCTATCAACCTTTAAAAGCCTTGCAAGATTGACGCAAGAAAAAAATAAATCGCCCACTTCCAGAGAGGGATCGGCTCCCTTGTTCATTTCTTCCCGAATTTCTTGAGCTTCCTCCAGCACCTTGTCAAGGACGCCATAAGCATTGTCCCAATCAAAGCCGATGTCCGCTGCCTTTTTTTGCACTTTGTAAGCCCGCAGCATCGGGGGCATGCCCCGCTTGATTTCAAGCATTGTTTCGCCGTACGTTTTCTGCCCGCGCTCTTCCATTTTGATACGTGCCCAGTTGTCCATCACTTCTTCGGGCGTCCGACAGTTATCTTCGCCAAAGACATGGCGGTGCCTGGCAATCATCTTTTGACAGATGGCGGTAGTCATCTCTGATAAATCCATGGTGCCGTACTCTTCGCCAATCACGGCATGAAGGGCAATCTGCAAAAGCACGTCGCCCAGTTCCTCGGCAATGTGCTGTTCATCACCCTCGTCAATGGCCATGGCCGTCTCGTAGGCTTCCTCAATAAGATAGGGGCGCAAGGATGTGTGCGTCTGTTTCTTATCCCAAGGGCAGCCGTTCTCTCCACGCAAAAGGCGCATGAGTTCCAGCAAATCTTCCATATCAAAACGCTGTTTAGAAAGCAGCGGATTCGGTACAACAACAGCGCAGGTACGGTGATCATATTGTGCCTGCCTATCTAAATCCTCTAGTGAAATAGCGCAAGGTCTAATGGTCATTTCTTCCGAGAGGTTCAAAAAACAACAACGACAATCCGCCCCGTAATAATTAAGCAGCTTTAGTTTGCATTCCCCCGCTAAAAGTTTTGAATCAAGCTCGGTAATGACCAGCATTCTCTGCCCATCATACACGGAAAGGTTGCTTGCAGGGGTAAGTAAAACTGCGCCGCCCAAACCGCAGGCCGCCAACGCCTCACCTGATTGCGTAACACAAGGCAATACTTGAATGTTTTTATCTATCTCCAATAGTCGCTTAACCGTTTCATCGTTGGTGGGGTCCGCAACGGCGTAAACAATATTGACCGACTTAGACACAGCAAGTACATGTTCAGCTGTTCGCCTTATAAATTCATCAAAGTCTTCACTGCTTTCATGTAAGGCGTCCAGCGAAGTGTAGGCAATACCTTCCTCTTTTAACCAGCCGACAGCGCCATGCATTTGAGTACGTAAAATAACCTGTTCAGCCTTTTGTAAGTATCGGCAGGCTTGCAGGGTTAACAGGTCTTTATTGCCCGGTCCAAGACCGACCACCATTAGGGGCATTAATTTTTCCTCCATCTTTTGGGTAAATCTTCTTTTTGAATGAGTCTAATGAAATAAGCAGTTACAAAATATAAGGCTACGCCCGCCACAACGGATAGGCCCAGAGCCGTCCACGAAAGGGCGTTTTGAAACAAACGCTGTACAAAAACAACAGCAAGCCCCATCGGGACACAGGCAATCAAAGGCTTTACAAGCAGACCCATCCAATCAAAGCGCACCTCGCCTATTTTGCGGATAAAATAGAGATTAGGCACAAGGCTTGCAAAATAGCACAAAAGCGATGCAAAGGGAGCGCCATGAATATTGATACCGGGCACTCGAACAAGAGTGTAGTTGAGCAAAACCTTGAGAACCACCCCAAATATTAGGGTATACATGGGAATTCTTTGTTTGCGCAGACCTTGCAGAATACCGCTGGTTGTCTGTACATGAATGAACAAAAAAATGGTCAGAGAACTGACTTCAAGCAGCTGCGCCGCCTTTTCAAGCTCCACGCTGCTATATTGCTGGCCGCCAAAAAGCAAAAACACAATGGGACGGGCAAGCAAACTCATGCCAATAGATGCCGGCATGCCAATAAGGGAGGATAACCTAAGGCCAGTGTTGCTGGCCCGATCGATACCTTTACTGTCTTTTTTCTCAAGAGCAGCGCTGATGTTGGGCACCATATTGGCCGCAACCGCCATGGCAAAGGCTGTAGGGATATTAATCAATGGGAACACAATGCCCGTATAGGTTCCATAGTGAATCAGGGCAATATTTTCGGGCAGGTAAGCGCTCATGAGCCGAACAAGCATAAAAGAATCAATTTCCGCCGCAATGGGTACAATGCAAGCCCCCAAGGTAATGGGAATGGAAATAGCCACAATCTTTTTGGTAAGCGATACATTGTGGGTAGCGTTTGGAATCGGCTCGTTTTGCTCCCTGTTCAGAAAATAATCAACCGACATGTAAATGAGGGCCAATAGCTCGGCGATGCTTGTACCCAGCATCGCTCCGGCAGCCCCCATGGCAAAATCCCCATCCTTCATAAAAACGAAAGATAGCGGCATGGCAATCAGAACCTTGCCTACCTGCTCAATCAACTGTGATATGGCCGTGGGCGCCATGCGCCGCTTTCCTTGCATATAGCCTCGAAGGGCGCTCATCATACATACTAAAAGAAGGCTTGGGGCAATCATGTAATAGGCCCAAAGCGCGCTGCTTGTGCCCTTCATATTGGATAGGGCGGGGCTGATTAAAAAAAGTAAAATGGTACCGATAAGGCCCAAAATAGTCAAGAGCTTCAGCGCTTGCCGAAAAACCGATTTGGCCTGCTGCCTGTCGTCTCTCGCCAGGGACTCTGCAACCAAGCGGGATATGGCCACAGGGATACCTGCTGAAGATATAGTTAGTAATAGATTATAGGTCGGGAATACCTGATGGTAAATGCCCATGCCCGTTGGCCCAATAAGCCTGGCAAGGGGAATTTTATATAAAACCCCAACAACCTTGCTAATAAGCCCGGCGACTGCCAAAACCGAGATGCCGCCTACAATGGTGGATTGTTTTGAGTGACGCATATTTCTCCAAAAACCGATGCGCAAGAGCGGCTGCCCCTGCGCATCAGACATCTTATTTAAAATCCTCTTCGTTATCGATGGGCGCTTGCTCGTCTATATCATCAAATGGTCCTTGACCTTCATCTGGTGTCTGCAAGTGCTCACCATCGCCCTCGATATCTTCTTTGGCGATGGCGTCCACGTCCACAATGCGGGCGCCATCGGCAACGCGCATCATTCGTACGCCTTGGGTGGCCCTGCCGCAAACTCGGATATCGCTCACGGGGGTGCGAATCATGATGCCTTCATCGGTAATCATCATGACTTCGTCGTCTTCATCGACAAAGAGCATGGCAGCCAGTTTGCCGGTTTTCTTGCTCAGTCGCATGGCGATGACACCCTGCCCGCCCCTGCGCTGTGCGTTAAATTCCTCGGAGAGGGTACGCTTTCCATAGCCATCTTCGCTGACAGTCAGGACATACTTATCTTCCTCCACAACGCCCATGGACACCACATAGTCGCCGTCCGTTAAGCGTATGGAACGAACACCCTGAGAGGCACGGCCGGTTGAACGGACGTCGTTTTCATGGAAGCGAATGGCCTTGCCCTGAGCAGTAGCTAACAGAATATCGGCATTACCATCGGTTAAAGCAACTCCGATGAGGCTGTCTTCTTCAATCAGCTTAATGGCAATCAAGCCGGTTTTACGCATGTTGATAAAGTCGGACAAGGGGGTTTTCTTAATAATGCCGTTTTGGGTAGCCATGACCAGATAGTCATCACCGTTGCGGTCGGGTACAGGCAACATCATCGTGACCTTTTCCCCAGCCTGCAATTGCAAGAGGTTCACAATGGCCGTTCCCCTGGCTTGCCTGCCGGCCTCAGGTATCTCATAGCACTTCATGCCGTAAGCGCGCCCCTGGTCGGTAAAGAACAGCATGTCGGAGTGGGAGTTGACTACATACATTTGCTCCACATAGTCTTCTTCCCGGGTGGTGAGGGCAGCCACACCCCTGCCGCCTCTATTTTGCGCACGGTAAGTGCTTTCACTCAAGCGCTTGACATAGCCAAAGTGCGTCATAGTAACGACCATCTCATCCACAGGGA
This sequence comes from Clostridiales bacterium, assembly GCA_012837965.1. Taxonomy (GTDB): domain Bacteria; phylum Bacillota; class Clostridia; order Christensenellales; family Aristaeellaceae; genus DTU024. Next base: position 55,077 of record DUQF01000031.1, read on the forward strand.
TAAGGGCTTCGATGTCAATCTCCCCTTCAACAGGTGAAATGAGGGTGCGGCGACTATCCGCATGACGGTTTCGGATATCCAGCATTTCCTGCTTGATAACCCTATTCAATTCGTTGCGGTCGGAAAGGAGCAGCTCAAAGCGGGCGATATCTTTTTGAAGTTGGTCATACTCGTCCTGCAGCTTGTCCATTTCCAGATTGGTAAGCCTTGCAAGGCGCATATCAAGGATGGCCTGCGCCTGCCTGTCGGAAAAGTCGAACTTGGTGATCAAGTTGATTTTGGCGGAAGCTGTATCCCCTGATGAGCGGATAGTTTGCACAATCTCGTCAATAATGCTAAGGGCCTTCAATAAACCCTCGACAATATGAGCCCTCGCCCTGGCTTTTTCAAGGTCAAAGCGGGTACGGCGGGTTACCACATCGATCTGGTGGTCAATATAGTAACCGAGCATTTCTTTGAGGTTAAGCACCCTGGGCTGGTTGTTGACAAGCGCCAACATAATCACGCCGAAAGTGTCTTGCATCTGCGTATACTTATAAAGGTGGTTGAGCACAACCTGCGCTTGCGCATCTCTTTTTAGGTCAATGACAATGCGCATGCCTTCACGGTCGCTCTCATCCCTAATGTCGCTTATGCCTTCAATGCGCTTATCGTGGACCAGTTCAGCTATTCTGATAATAAGCTTGGACTTATTTACAAGGTAAGGAATTTCACTGACGATAATACGGTCACGGCCGTTTGCAAGCGTTTCAATCTCAGCCTTTGCCCGTACATAAACACGGCCCCTGCCAGTATAGTAGGCTTCTCTAATGCCGCTGGTCCCAAGGATGACGCCGCCGGTCGGAAAATCAGGCCCGGGTATATGCTCCATCAGTTCATCCAAGGTAATGTCAGGATCATCCATTAAGGCAACAACAGCATCGATGGTTTCGCCCAAATTATGGGGCGGAATATTGGTAGCCATACCCACCGCAATACCGCTTGAACCGTTGACTAAAAGATTAGGGAAACGGGAGGGCAATACGGACGGCTGCTGCAAGGTGGCGTCAAAGTTGGGGTAAAAATCGACAGTGTCTTTGTTGATATCACTTAACAAGTACTGGCTCAGCTTGCTCATGCGGGCTTCGGTGTAACGCATGGCAGCGGCGCCATCGCCATCAACCGAACCAAAGTTTCCTTGCCCCTCAACCAGCGGATAGCGGGTATTGAAGTCTTGCGCAAGGCGAACAAGCGAACCGTATACGCTGGACTCACCATGCGGGTGATATTTACCCAGCACGTCACCAACGATACGCGCACACTTTCTAGTGGGTTTATCGGGCGTCATGCCCAGTTCGTTCATTGCGTATAAAATGCGGCGATGAACGGGTTTCATACCGTCCCGCACATCGGGCAAAGCACGGTTGACAATCACCGCCATGGAATAGGCAATGAAAGATTTTTTTACTTCCGTTTCAAGATCAATCGGAAGTAAACGGTCTTTAATCTCGCTCACGCTTTTTTCTCCTTACAGATCAAGGTCGGTGACCATGTAGTAGTTTTCTTCGATAAATTCCCGCCGGGGCTCAACCAGGTTGCCCATTAAAAGGGTAATGGTTTCGTCTGCAGCCACGGCGTCCTCGTTGGTCACCTTCATCATGACACGAGCGTCGGGGTTCATGGTAGTCTGCCAAAGCTGTTCGGCGGACATTTCACCAAGGCCTTTGTAGCGCTGCAATTCGGGCATGGGTTCCCTACCCCACTCGTCCAGTAACTTTTCAAGTTCGTTGTCGTCGTATACATAGCGCTCCTGCTTGCCCTTGGTTGCCTTGTAAAGGGGAGGCATGGCAATGTAGATATGCCCGTTATCAATCAAGGGACGCATATATCGGTAAAAGAAAGTAAGCAAAAGCACACGAATATGCGCTCCGTCCACGTCGGCGTCAGTCATGCACACGATGCGGTGGTAACGAAGCTTGGTTAAATCAAAATCTTCACCGACCCCGCAACCGAAGGCGGTGATCATATTTTTAATTTCTTCGTTCATGAGGGCTCTGTCGACACGGGTTTTTTCTACATTGAGAATTTTTCCCCGCAAGGGCATGATGGCCTGAAAATGCCTATCCCGTCCGGCCTTGGCGCTACCGCCGGCGCTGTCGCCCTCGACGATGAAAATTTCACACTTGGCAGGGTCGGTCTCGGAACAGTCGGCAAGCTTTCCGGGCAAACTGGCGGATTCCAGTACCGTTTTTCTGCGGGTCAGCTCCCTTGCTTTGCGGGCAGCTTCCCTTGCCCTTGCAGCCGCCAAACACCTGTCTAAAATAGTACGGGCAATGGATGGGTTCTCTTCTAAATAGGCGCCCAGCCTGCTGCTGACCAACCTATCCACAATGGGACGTACCTCGCTATTGCCAAGCTTGGACTTGGTTTGCCCCTCAAACTGCGGTTCGTGCAGTTTCACAGATACGACGGCAGCTAAACTTTCTCTGACATCTTCACCTTTTAGGTTGGGCTCGTTGTCCTTGAGTATCTTAAAGCGCCTGCCGTAATCGTTAATGGTACGGGTCAGGGCAGTGTAAAAGCCTGCCAGGTGCGTACCGCCTTCAGGGGTGCGCACGTTATTGGCAAAACAGTGGGTGTTTTCGGAGTAGCTATCGTTATATTGCAGGGCAACTTCAACAGCCACACCGTTATTAAGCCCCTCAATATAAATAGGTTCAGGGAACAAAACACCCTTGTTTTTATTCAAATATTTAACAAACTCGACAATACCGCCTTCAAACTTGTATTCATAGCTCTGAACGGTGTCGCCCCGTTCGTCCGTCAGGGTAATTTTGATACCCTTGTTCAAAAAAGCCATTTCCCGCATGCGTGCCCGTAAAGTTTCCAGGCGGAAAGCGATGCCGGGTTCAAAAATGCCGTCAGGGTTTTCGGAAGAACGGATATCCGGCCAAAAGTGCATGGTTGTGCCGGCCGACTGCGTTTCCCCTATCTTTTTCAAGTCGTAAAGGATTTTGCCTCTTTGATACTCCTGCTGATAGATATGCCCGTCCCTTTTAACGGTAACTGTTAAGTGCTTGGACAACGCATTGACAACCGCGGCGCCAACACCGTGCAAACCGCCGGAAACCTTATAGCCGTCGCCGCCGAACTTGCCCCCGGCGTGCAACATGGTTAAACACACTTCAACGGCTGGACGCTGAAGTTTAGGGTGCAGGTCGATGGGAAAGCCGCGCCCATCGTCCGCTACTGACAAAGAGCCATCTTTGTGAAGAGTAATATCAATCTGCTCACAGAAGCCGGCGAGGGCTTCATCAACAGAATTATCTACAATTTCGTACACTAAATGTTCAAGGCCGTTCACGTCCGTTGAGCCGATATACATGCCCGGCCGCTTACGTACAGCCTCCAAACCCTCCAACACCTGAATTTGCGCAGAATCATAGGCTGCTTCCACACGCAAAGACAGCTCGGTAATATCTTCGATGGGACCGGAAAATTCCGCCTCTGCCTCTTGGAACAAGGCGTCCACTTCCTCCCTTTCGTCTTGTTGATTGTGAAAATCCGTCATAGTACCTTCCTCTATTTTTAAATGGGAAAACAGGTCATTCTTTAGGCTGTTTACGCCTTTATTATTGTACCAAATTTCACCCAAAAAAGCAAGGAAATATCAACCTAAATGCTGTCTTTTTCCCGACTATATTTTAGGGAAAACAATAATTGACAATCTGGTCAATTATTCTTTGCCCAACCCGTCTTAAAACATAAACTTTTCCGCTATTCGGGCTGTTTTTAGGCGTTTATCCACTTGACAAGAAGATGCCTTCTCACTATAATATTTCCGTTGCCGGTGTGGTGGAATGGCAGACGCGACGGACTCAAAATCCGTTGGTAGCGATACCGTGCTGGTTCAAGTCCAGTCACCGGCACCAAAAATGATAATCCGAACCAAATTTCCCAAACAGTAAATAGGTTCGGATTTTTGTCGTGCATTTAAGAGAGTAACAGTAAACTCACCGCATACAGCGCTAACAAAAAACAGGGCTGCTTATCCATAAAGCGACAACAGCCCTGATTATTTCTTGGGGTACAGTTATTATTTCTAAAATTATTTGCGTTTTACAAATACCGTAGTGGTTTCACCTTCTGTTATCGAGAGCTTATCTCCTTCCAGCTCTGTCTGCATTTCTTGCGACTCTTCACCAAAGGTAAGCGTAAGTTTATCTCCGTTTACCTTGTAGGTGAATTCAGGTAAAATTAATAGCAGCGTATCTATGGTCTCTTTTTCACTGCCGGCGGCTTTCAATGCTTCTTCAATATATACTTTCAGCTCCTTGCCGTCAGCCATGATTTGCATTTTTCCATCCTTGGTAAATTCAACCCAGGTATCCTTGGGGGCCGCCACTCCAAGCTCGGAAAGCCCCATGGAATCAACAAACTCCTTGTTGTCCCACGCGCCCACAATCTTGTCCTTCAGGCTGGCTTGTCCGCAACCGGTCAGCAATACCGCCACCAAGAGAATGCTAAGTAAACCAAGCGCCTTTTTCTTCAGTTCCATAATCGTAGATATCTCCTTTTATCTTTTTTATCTCATCAGTCGTCTGCATATGCAGCAACAATGATGTCTTTAATGAAGGTATACCGCTAAAAGTATCAAGAACGATTTCCACATAATAACCTTCTGGTTGATACCAATGTGTATCCGGAAAAACACCAGAACGAAGAAATCATGGGTACAACCATTCGTTATCATATATCAAAAAACACACAAACGCAAGGGGTTAAGACAAAAAATCGCAATAATTGAGTAATAATTGCTAAAAAGTATTAATAACACTCCACACTTAAGAATCTTAAGGTATAATGTGCAGTATTAGCAATAAAATACTCATAAAACATTGAAGTATTGTAACAACACAGCAATTCAGGGATTTTAGACATACAATCTCCGGATTTTACATTTCTTCCCTTGCCCCTAATGAAATCTTTAGCTACAATATAGCTATCGTAAATCCTGGCCGAAAACCTTATGGAGGATAAATATGAAGCAGACTCATTTAGAGCGTTCTCAAAAGGGGGGCGTATGGTCGTCTTATTTGCGTTTACTTTCCCATGATTTTCCCACCCAGCGTGCGGCGGTAGCGGAAATTATCCGCTTAAAAACCCGGCTGCAATTACCCAAGGGCACTGAGTATTTCTTTTCCGACCTGCATGGTGAGCATTTGCGTTTCCAGCGCATGCTGGACAGCGCCTCCGGCACCATCAGGGATAAGATTGACACCTTGTTTTACTCTGTCCTCAGCCCTGAAGATAGGGATGAGCTGGCGCAGGTAGTATACGACCCTGAAAACATGCTGCGCCGCCTTAAAAAAGCAGGCAAGCTTCGGGACAGTTGGTATCATTTAACCATTGTCAGGCTCATTCAAGTGCTTAAGGTGGTGTCTGCCAAATATACCCGAAGTATGGTCAGGAAGCATATGGCACCCGATTTCAGAAGCGCCATTGACGAACTGATTTATAAGGATGAGGATGAAAGCCGCATGGAATATCACTACGCCGTGATTCGGGCAATCCTTGATACCGGAGTGGCGGGCGACTTTATCCGCGCGGTAGCGGCGACTATCCGCTCCCTCAGCGTAGCGCGGCTGCATATTATCGGCGATATTTTTGATAGGGGCGCCCATCCGGATCTGGTTATGGATAAGCTGATCGCCTTCCACGATGTGGACATCCAATGGGGCAATCACGACTTACTGTGGATAGGCGCCGCCATGGGTAATGAAGCCATGATCGCCAATGTCATGCGACAGGGCATCAACTATAACACTTATGACCTGTTAGAGGATGGCTATGGCATCAACCTCCGGCCCCTTTCCATGTTCGCGGACAGCACCTACAGGGATGACCCCTGTGAGATTTTCATGCCTAAGAACGAGTTTAACGAAAACCAGTTTGATACCGTTGACCCTGCCTTAGGCGCCAAGATGCTCAAAGCCATGACCATCATCCAATTGAAGTTGGAAGGCCAGCTGCTGGCCCGCCGCCCTGAATATGACATGGCCAAGCGGGACCTTTTAAGCCAGGTGGACTTTGCCAAGGGTACCGTGATGGTGGACGGAAAAGAGCATCCCCTCAGGGACACCCTCTTCCCCACCGTTGACCCCAAAGCTCCCCTAAAACTAAGCCCTGAGGAAAGCGAATTGATGCGCTCCCTGGTAGCTTCCTTCCGCCACAGCCGCCGCCTGCAGTCTCACATACGTTTTCTAATGAGCCACGGGTCTGCGTACCTGAAATTCAACGGCAACCTGCTTTACCATGGCTGCGTTCCCATGAAAGAGGACGGCGGCTTTGATATTCTTGAAATTGAGGGTCAGGCTCTCTCGGGCCAGCCCCTCTTTGACTACATTGACCGAACAACCAGGGACGCTGTCTTTCTGCCCTATGACAGCCCCGAACAAGTAAAAGCCCGGGATTTCTTGTGGTATTTGTGGTGCGGGCCCAAATCGCCCATCTTTGGAAAAGACCGCATGGCCACCTTTGAGCGTGCCTTCCTGACAGACAAATCCACCCACAAAGAAACCATGAACCCTTACTATCAGTTAATCAATGAAGAAGCTGCCTGCCGCAGCATCTTAGAGGCCTTCGGTCTGGATCCTAGCCGGGGCCATATTATCAACGGGCATGTGCCGGTGAAGCTTATCAAAGGCGAAAGTCCCATCAAAGGCGGCGGGCGTCTGTTTGTGATTGACGGTGGCATGTCTAAAGCCTACCAAAAAACCACGGGCATGGGCGGATATACGCTTATTATTAACTCCCACTCCATTGCCCTGGCCCAGCATCCTGCCGATGTAGCCAACGACTCTGCCTCCTTTGACAGTCCCATTTTAGAGGTAGTGGAGCGCTTCCCTAAGCGCCTGACTGTAGCCGACACCGATGAAAGCATCGATATGCACCGCCAGATTGAAGACTTGGAGCATCTGATCGCCGCCTATCGCTCCGGCGCGGTTCCCGAACAGGATTGCCAGCCCTTGGGCCCCTTGCAGTATGACTAAAAAATCTTTATATAGGAGGAGACAGAAATGAAAATCGCTTTTATCGGCATTGGCGTCATGGGTTTGCCCATGGCGGGACATCTTATGGACGCGGGGCACGATGTGAAGCTTTACACCCGCACCAAATCAAAAGCAGATCCCTTGGTGGCAAGGGGCGCTAAATGCTTTGACGCTATCGGCCCTTGTGTCTGTGACCGGGAAGCCATTATTACCATGGTGGGCTTTCCCAAAGATGTGGAGGAGGTTTATTTAGGCAAAGGCGGTATCCTGGAAAACGCGCCCGAAGGCGCCCTCATCATCGATATGACCACCACCAGCCCTGCCCTCTGGCAGCGCATCGCCAAGAAGGCCAGAAAGCGGGGTCTAAGACCCCTTGACGCTCCGGTTTCCGGTGGGGATTCCGGCGCCAAGGCCGGGACGCTTGCCATCATGGTGGGCGGCGAAACCGCGGATTTTGAAGCCGCCCTCCCTCTCTTTGAAAAGATGGGCAAAACCATCGTCCATGAAGGCGGCGACGGGGCAGGTCAGCACACCAAAATGGCCAATCAGATCGCTATTGCGGGTGCTGTTACCGCCGTGGCCGAGGCCGTAAGCTATGGTAAGGCAACGGGGCTTGATTTGTCCAAAATGCTGGGTACCATCTCTACCGGCGCCGCCGGTTCTTGGCAGATGAGCAACAACGGCCCCAAGATGATTTCCGGCGATTATGCTCCCGGCTTTTTCATCAAGCACTTTGTTAAAGACCTGCGTATCGCTCTTGAGGAAAGCAAAGAACGGGGCTTAGAGCTTCCCATCCTCAAAAAGGCGCTGAAAATGTATATGCAAATGGAAGAAAAAGGCCAAGGCGACTTGGGAACGCAAGCAATTATTGAACGGTATGGGGATGACTGTTAAATATTAAGTCTGCCCAATTTTAAAAATCATCTCTTTAAAATCATTACAAAAACGCCTCTCCTAAAAAGAGAAGCGTTTTTCTTTGATAAAAACCAACCGATTTAATTGATTTGATGTTCCATGCTATCAATACAACAGCCTATCCAACTATCAATGGTTATTTCGTTGCCTCCTTCACCCACTCAAGCAGCTTTTTGGCAAGCGCCGTGTCTTCCCACGGAAGGTCCAAATCATTCCGCCCAAAATGTCCGTAAGTAGCCGTCTGGCGGTAAATGGGGCGGCGCAAATCAAAGCGGCGAATGATGCTGTCGGGACGCAAATCAATCTTTTCATGAATGATGCGGGACAAAGTATCGTCCTCAATCACTCCCGTACCATAGGTATCTACCGCGAAACCAACGGGCTGCGCAACGCCAATAGCATAGGCAAGCGATACCATGCAACGCTTGGCAAGGCCGGCTTTAACAATGTTTTTAGCCACATGGCGGGCGGCGTAGGCAGCCGACCTATCGACCTTGGTGGGGTCCTTGCCGCTAAAACAGCCGCCGCCGTGAGAGGCAAAACCGCCATAGGTATCAACAATAATTTTCCTGCCCGTTAAGCCGCTATCCCCCGTAGGCCCGCCAATCACAAAGCGTCCCGAGGGGTTAATGAAATATCGGGTAGCCTCGGTCACCAGTTCTTCAGGCAATATGGGCAAAATAACTTTGTTGAGCATATCGTTTTCAATCCGCTCTTGGGTGACTGTTTCGTCATGCTGGGTGGATAGTACCACGGTGTTTATGGCGATCGGGTTGCCGTTGTCATAATCCACTGTTACCTGAGCCTTTCCGTCAGGGCGCATCCAGGGGCAGATGCCGTCCTTGCGCACCTGGGCCATGCGGCGGGTAATGCGATGGGCAAGCACCAAAGGCATGGGCATCAGTTCAGGGGTTTCATCGGTGGCATAGCCAAACATCATGCCCTGATCGCCCGCGCCGGTCTGCTGCTCATCCTCAGCCTTATCTCTTGTTTCCTTGGCACGGGAAACGCCGCTGTCAATATCGGCGGATTGTTTGTGGATGGCAGTCAGCACCGAGCAGGAATTGCCATCAAGCCCCATGGCTCCGTCGGTATAGCCGATATCTAAAATAACATCCCGCACAATCTGCTGAAAGTCCACCGTCGCTTTTGAAGTAATTTCACCCATCACCAACACAAGCCCTGTGGTTGCGCAGGTTTCGCAGGCGACACGGCCCTCTGGGTCTTGGGCTAAAATGGCATCCAATATGGCATCGGATATCTGGTCGCACATTTTATCCGGATGCCCTTCGGTCACGGATTCAGAAGTAAATTGTCTAATCATGTTTCTCCTTTCAAATTAAAAAAGCTCACCGGCAAGCCGATAAGCGCATTGATCTTATCTTTCAGCTTGCGCTGCCGGACTTGGCACCTTACTGTTTTAGTTGGTTGCCGAGGTTCAACGGGCCGGTCCCTCCCCTACTCTGGATAAGAAATATTAAATTACGATACAATTATATACCACGGAGGCGATTCTTGCAAGCGTGGTATATGATAGTGGCTTTCTATTCCCTACGAATTTACACTACTCTCAAATCTTCCTGATAGCGAATTTTGTACATATAAAAGCCACATTACAGATGAAAAATTGCCAATCAGAAAGTCCCTTACATTTGTTTGGGGTTATATAGTCAACGCAGTTATGACATAGTTTAATGCCGCCTCCGATCTTGCCCGTACATCAGTTCCATAGTCAATGTCTAAGAAGATGTCAAATTTTCCTTCTGGACCGATGCCTGTAATATAATTAGCGTATGGAACAATTTGTACTTCCGTTAGCGTTATTTCTGGTATACTTTTAAGTTTATTAATTGCGGCATTAAATATCTCTTGTTCGTCTCTTTGTTCATAATTTACAAAAACGGCATAATATAAGCCATCCTTGGCCGGCATACGATGCAGTTCAAACATCAGTCATTATCCTCATTTTTTCTTTATCGACACCTATATTTCTGTTTTAACTCCTTAAATATTTACACAACTTATGTTGCTTATAACAGATATTTCTTGTCAATATCAAAATCAATCAGTTTTTCTATTTCTTCAACACCCACAAAATCAATCTGAAGGATGCTGAGTGCTTCGGCTAATCCCATCAATCTTCCTTTGGAATAGTCGCTACCGTCATCATTTGCTTTTGCCTCATCTGCACGAGCGATGATATCACGGATGCTGTCAAGAATTGTTTTATCAGTCAACGCCGGTTCTCCTTGTTATGATTTTTGTATTTTCCCTTGTTTATCCTGCGTACAAAAGATTTACAAGTTCTACAGCGATTTCGCCATCTTCGGACAGAACGCTCCGTCTTTCATGCGCTGATTGAGCCTCTGAAACCTCATAGTCTACGCACATAGAGCCTATGAACTCACACCATTCAGGATGCAACTCTCGATTGAGACTATCAGGTGAAGGAGGCTCGCCTTCAGGCCTTAAAGCATCAGTGTTGCTTTCCTCAATGAATGGGTAAACCCTTCTTCGCAAGAAATCAATTTGTCTATCGTTCAATTTCTTCAAATTTCGCCCCCTTTCTTGATTGTTGTTTTAATCATTGACACATACTAGCGCTTGTTAGCTTATATCTCATAAAAGTAGCTTTTTTCTAAAATCAGTATAACGAAATCTTTGTTTAATTGTCAATGAAAGGAAATGTGTATTTTTTATATACCAAAAAGCGCCCCTATTTAGTTGGAGCGCTTTTTGCTTGTTTAGCAACCGGCAGTGACCTACTCTCCCGGGCCGTTCCCAGCCAAGTACCATCGGCGCTGAAGGGCTTAACTTCTGTGTTCGGGATGAGAACAGGTGATCCCCTTCGCCATTACCACCGGTAATCTTTCAGG
>DUQF01000043.1 GCA_012837965.1 Clostridiales bacterium
AAGCAGCTTGAACAATCCAAGATGCAGGTTAAAAAAGATACGCCCGTATTCACAATAATTCAGCCTGTTAAAGTTCCCATACAGTCCTCCAACAGCCGTTCAAAGACTTTGATAATGTGGACATTCTTTGGTGTAGTAATTGGCTGCGGCATAGTCCTGGGTAAAGGTTGGCTACCCAAACTCAAAGCCCAGTTTGCTGAAGCAGAGGAAAATAAGGAAGCAGTAACATCTAACGAATAGTCAGATAACATTAACGGCCAACGGACCGATAACGAACGGGATAACGGAACAGGCAGACAGCGCTTGTTCCGTTATTTTTTGTATGTATATTTTTGGAACACGGGTTGTATATCTCTGAATATTATTTTTAACTTTGTTGCATTAAGGGTAAATCGATTTTTGTCCGGTTATCTTAGTGTTGAGCTAAGAAACGGATGGTAGAATAAATTTGAGCTTATGAATAGAATTAATTGTTTTTCGGCATTAATGGCAATAATTGCCATTTTACTGCCTGTGACTCTTACATCTTGTCAAGATGATGACGACTCTGCGGTTGACGATCGGCAGGCTGCAGTAAACATTAAGGTTACCTACTCTATAGATCTTGCTGACACATGGTATGAGTTCTATAATGTAGAGATGACCTATACAAGCCCCGGCGGCAATCCTAAAACAGAAACCGCCGCAACGGATCAGGTTGAGTCTATGACTTTGCCCATGATCGAGGCTCCTGACTCGGTTGCCTTGACTGTGATTGCAAAGCCTAAAGCCGATCATCCTGAAGTTATTGACGGTAAGGTCTATTCGCTGGATCATTCGGCGAATCTCAGGGTTGTCATTTTAACAGAGAGCGGCAAGGATTCTATAGTCCTTTTTTCACAGCCAAACGATGCTAAATTATCATCGGGAGGCGATGCTTTCCGAAATGCACTGCAAAAAGAACGCAGACTGTACAACAGATCATATACTATAAAACGGTAAACGCTGAATAAAAAGAAAATGAAAACAACAAGATCTCAAAAAGCAGCAATGATGGTATCATCCATCATACTGCTGGGTATGACCCTTATAACTGCGGTGTCATGCCAGGAAGATGAAGTTTCAATGATTGAGACGGAAATTGAAATTGAAAACGGGACAGACTTTATGGAATTGGCACGTGTGGCAAAAGAATACAAAGTCCATATAAAAACCGAAGGTAATGCCGCCTGGAAGATTTCCATAGATGATATTTTAGGCTATGTGGCAATGGATGACACAGCGGGAACCGGTTCGAAGACAATTACTCTTTATACATCAACGAACCGTCACGACGAAGACCGCACAGCAAATCTTTGCATCACTTTCCCGGGACATGAAGAGAGCAACAAAATCATTCCTTTAAGACAATTGGGTAAAAAAAGCGACCCCGATAATGCCGATGAGTTAAAGCAGGGAAATGATATTTATGCTGTAGGATATGGTTATGACACCCGGGACAGATGGGCACATCCCAATTCTCTAAAGGCAGAAATATTGCGCACCTCAGAACTTATAAAAGGTGCTCATATTTCGGCGGGACCTCTTGAACTTAATCTTGAAGCAGACATTATTACAGGTTCAAGCGCAATGGAATTGAGCAGCAAATTGAATGCATCGGCTAATGTGTCAGGCGGCGGCTGGGGATTTAAAGGCGAAGCCGGAGCGTCTTTCAACAAGAATGATTTCAAAAGCAACAAATATGAATATGCCATCGCCTATATCAATTTGGCCAAAAGAAGTGTTACAACCACCAAAAGTATTCAAGATTTACGCAAAAATTATATGACCCCCGAGGCATATAGAGAAATCAATGGTTTGAACAGACGTGGCGAACGAAAAGACAGTGCCTGTGCTTATCCTTCCACAGAATCGGGTTTTGATAAATTACTCAATGCATACGGCACCCATTTGGTCTTTAAGGCCAAATTGGGAGGACGGATAAAATACTCTATGCGGGTAGATGTCAGCGAAATAAAAAACAGCTACGACCTGCAAGCCTATGCAAAGATGAGTTATGGCGGAATAGTAAAAGCAGATGCCTCTGTTTCCGCCGAGTTGCAAAATTCATATCAAAGTAATTCAAGTCATATCCATACCACCATCTCCGCTTTGGGAGGAAGTGATG
>DUQF01000032.1 GCA_012837965.1 Clostridiales bacterium
CCAGGATCAAACTCTTGTGTTTAATCCCTTTAACACGCATACTTAATAACAAAGTACGGCGATAAAGCTCTCAATCGAATCGACTGTCGTTTTTTGCTTCTCTTTCTGTATCGTTTTCAAGGTACTTACTACACCGCAAAAGACACAACTTGGTTACTGTCTTTTTTGAGTGAGCCTGAATATAATAACAAACGACAAGCTATATGTCAAGGAAAAATACAAAAAAATTTACGAAAATTTACGATTGTTTTGAATTGTAAGAAGAGTAAAATGACTCCGGTAAAATAAAAGAAAAACAATCCCCTCTCTTATTCTACACAAAAGAATTGACGGTGTTTATATGAAAATAGAAGGCGAATGTTTTGAATTGATGAGGTGGTTTGTTCGTGTTTACTCCAACGCCTTTCCTATTTGTTGAAGAATCGCATCTTTTCCTTCGCCTGTTTGAGCCGACCAAGACGTAATTTCCCAGGGCTGTATTATCAGTTTATGGGCGATATCATTGACGCTCCTTTGCCTTTGCGCACGGGACAGCTTATCGGCCTTGGTGGCAACCAAAATAAAGGGGATATCGTTTGCACGCAGAAATTGCACCATCTCTTCATCTTCTTTGGAGGGAAGGTGGCGAATGTCCACCAATTGAATAACGGATTTTAGCGTTTGGGAAAAACTAAAATACTCGCCCATCATTTGCCCCCAAGTCGCTTTCTCTTTTTTGGAAACCTTAGCATAGCCATAGCCGGGAAGGTCTATTAGGTGAAAAGCGTTGTTGAGTAAAAACACATTAATCAGGCGAGTTTTGCCCGGTGTGGAGCTGGTCTTGGCCAAATTCTTTTGGCGGCATAAACCATTGATTAAGCTGCTTTTTCCCACGTTACTTTTACCTGCTACCGCTATCTGCGGCAAACCGATACCGGGAAAATCGCCGTAGCGAGGGAGACTGGTTACAAAAGTTGCCGATTGAATGTTCATAGTTCCTCCTCTATAAGCGCCTGCTTTAATACATCCTCAATGGCGCTTACATAGTGGACAGTAAAATTCTTTCGAATATCTTCGGGCAATTCGGCAAAATCCTTTTCATTTTCTTTGGGAAGGCATAGGCGTTTAATGCCCGCACGGAAAGCGGCCAGCACCTTTTCCTTCACGCCGCCAATGGGCAGCACACGGCCTGTGAGCGTGATTTCGCCTGTCATGGCTATATCCTGCCGAACGCTGCGGCCGGTAAAAGCCGACGAAAGCGCTGTAACCATGGTAACGCCTGCGCTGGGCCCGTCTTTAGGGACAGCACCCTCGGGTACGTGGACGTGAATGTCCAGCTTTTCAAACTTTTCGTTGTCAATGGAAAGTTCTTTCTGGTGCGCCCTGACCCAAGATAGGGCGGCTTGGGCGCTTTCTTTCATGACATCACCAAGCTGACCGGTCAGGTTTAACTTGCCCGTCCCCGGCATGGTCACGCACTCCACTTGCAGCATCTCGCCGCCAATTTCTGTGTACGCAAGACCATTGACCACACCCACAATGGGATTTTTAAAAGGCTCATCACGAGTAAAGCGCACGGCGCCTAAATATTCAATAACTTTTTTGGCATTAACCCTAATTTTTACGGCGCCCGTTTCAATCATTTCAACAGCAGCCTTGCGTACCACCTTGTCTATCATACGGGAAAGGTTGCGTACGCCCGCCTCACGGGTATAGCCTTCGATAATTTGGCGAATGGCTCTATCGTTAACGGTCACACTGCCCGGCATTAATCCGTTTTCTGCCACCCGCTTTTTAACTAAATGCTTTTTGGCGATTTGCAACTTTTCCTCCTCCGTATAGGAAGAAAGTTCGATAATCTCCATCCTGTCCATTAAAGGCCTTGGAATTTGCGAAGCGGTGTTGGCAGTGGTCACAAACATAACCCGAGATAAATCAAAGGGCAGGTCCAAGTAGTGATCCCGGAAGTGAGCGTTCTGCTCGGAATCAAGCACCTCCAGCAAGGCGCTTGCCGGATCTCCACGAAAATCCCGACCCAATTTGTCTATTTCGTCCAACAAAAATACAGGGTTCATGCTGCCCGCTCGTCTGATGCCCGTTAGAATATGACCGGGAATAGCGCCTACATAGGTGCGGCGATGGCCGAAAATTTCCGCTTCGTCCCGAACTCCGCCCAAGGATAACTGCACGAACTTGCGATCCATCGCCTGGGCAATGGCCTTGACAATGGACGACTTTCCCACGCCCGGCGGTCCTACAAAACAGAGAATGGAACCTTTCATCTTATCATCGCCCGAATTTTTGACTCGTAGGGAGCGTACCGCTAAGTATTCAATAATGCGCTCCTTGACCTCTTCCATGCCATAGTGATCCTGGTCAAGAATCCGGCGGGCACGCTTTAAGTTGATTCTGTCCTTGGTGTAAACGCCCCAAGGAAGCTCGGCAATGGTATCTAAATAATTTTCAAGCACAGCGCTTTCGGGCGAACCGATAGGGGTACGGGATAGCCGGTCAAGCTCTTTGTTGACCTTATCCCTTGCCTCTTGATTTAGAGGCAAGGCTTCCAACTTTGCTTCCAGATCCTCCAGAGCATCATCATTATCCTCGCCCAATTCTTCTTTAATTAGGCGCATCTGCTCCCTGAGGTAATAATCTTTCTGGTCCTTATCAATCTTGGATTTGACCTTGGCTTTCATGAGCATTTCCCAATCAAGGTAGGCCGTTTCTTTAAGCAAAAGATGATAAACCATATTAAGTCTGGTAGTTACATCTTCCTCTTCCAAAAAACGCTGCTTGTCCTTGGCTTGGGGAAGGCCGTTGCCGATGATGGTATCGACCAGTTGTACGGGGTCTTTAATCTTTTGGATGGATTTCATCAACTCGCTTGCGACAGGAGCGCCTGAATGTCCAAAACGCGCAAACGCCTCCTTGACCGCACGAATCAGGGCCACCATTTCCGTCGAATAGGGCTTGGAAACAGTATCGTCCCACTCTTCGATTTGAGCGTAGAGAATACCATCTTTCTTATCGATTTGGTGCACTTTGGCTCGCTTCAGCCCTTCGACAATCACACGCAGGTTGCCGCCGGGCAGGTGCAGCACTTGCCTGACGGTAGCCGTTGTGCCTACCGTGTGCAAAATCTCTGCACCCTCCTGTTCTTCCCCTTCATCCCCCTCATCCTTGCGGGATAGGACAAACAGCTCCCTGTCAGCATGGACAGCAATATCCACGGCTCTTGCGCCGCCGGGGCTTCTTACATCAAAATTCATTAGGTTTCCGGGAAGCAGCACCGCCCCACTCAAAGGTAATAGCGGTAAGCTGCGTAGGTTTAAGTTTTGTTCCATTTTTCCTCCAAACCCGAAGATGCGGGCTTTTGATAAAAAAGCATTGCTCGCTTGTGGCGGCAATGCCATGTGTTACGCTGGGGTGTCTTCGCTGGCTTTCACCTGTTGCTTGGACCGCCTTTTGGGCGCACCGGCAATAGTGTAAAGCGGCGTTTTCCCTTCGGTAATGGTTTCCTTGGTTACAGTGCATTTTTTGTACTCTGGATGGCTTGGCAGGTTAAACATAGGTTCCAGCAAAACCTGCTCCATAATCGCACGCAATCCCCGAGCGCCGGTATTGGTTTCTTTGGCTCGGCTGGCGATGGCAAGAAGGGCATCCTCATTAAAAACAAGCTCCGTACCGTCCAGCTCAAACAAATACTGAAACTGCTTGGTTAAAGCGTTCTTGGGTTTGGTGAGAATATCCACAAGCGCCTGTTCGTCCAAACCGTCAAGGTTGACAACCATAGGCAAGCGGCCGACTAATTCTGGAATCAGACCAAAGTGCACCAAATCTTCCGGCTCAATTTTGGCAAGCAAGGCATTGTCATCGGCCTCTCTGGCCTCTGCGCCCTCAGCGCCAAAACCAAGGGAACGCGCGCCAAGGCGCCGACGGATAATCTTGTCCATGCCATCAAAAGCGCCGCCACAAATGAAAAGGATGTTGGTAGTATCTACCGGAATAAGCTCCTGCATGGGGTGCTTGCGCCCGCCCTGCGGGGGCACATTGGCCACAGTACCTTCCAAAATTTTAAGCAAGGCCTGTTGCACGCCTTCGCCACTCACGTCACGGGTAATGGACACATTTTCGCTCTTGCGTCCGATCTTGTCGACTTCGTCAATGTAGATGATGCCTTGCTCCGCCTTTTTCACATCACCACCCGCCGCTTGGATGAGTTTGAGGAGAATATTCTCAACATCCTCGCCCACGTAACCGGCTTCCGTCAAGCTGGTGGCATCGGCGATAGCAAAGGGAACTTGCAGAATTTTAGCAAGCGTCTGGGCTAAGTAGGTTTTGCCCGTGCCGGTGGGTCCGACCAAGAGAATGTTGGATTTTTGCAGTTCCAAATCATCCCTAATACGGTTGGAGCGGATACGCTTGTAGTGGTTATAAACGGCAACCGATAGCGCACGTTTGGCCTTATCCTGGCCAATCACATATTCATCCAGCCGATCCTTCATTTCTTGCGGAGTGGGCAAGGCGCCCTGAACAAGCGGGGACGCCACCCGCTTCTTCTTTGCGCCTGTTTGGTCAAGAATATACTGACACCTTTGCACGCATTCGTTGCAAATGTTGACATCGTCTCCCTGAATAAGGGTGTCAACCTCCCGCTGGCTTTTGCCGCAAAAATCACAGTATTCCAGCAAATCGGTCGTCTTATGCATCAGCAGTCTCCTTTGACTTATCTCTGGGTTTAAAAATCTCGTCAATGATACCGTAGGCCTTGGCTTCCTTGGCGTCCATGAAGTAATCCCGCTCGATATCCTGAGCGACTTTATTACGGCTTTGGCCGGTCATCTCAGCTATCATGTCGGTCATTTTTTTCTTGGTTTTTTCAAGCCACTGCGCCCGAATCATTACATCGGTGGCCTGACCTTCAGCACCGCCAAGAGGCTGGTGAATCATAACCTCGCTGTTGGGCAGGGCCATGCGCTTGCCTTTTTCACCCGCCATTAAAAGAAAGGCCGCCATGGACGCCGCCATACCAACACACACCGTACGAACAGGCGCGCGGACATATTGCATGGTATCGAAAATAGCCATGCCCGCCGAGACGGAGCCGCCGGGGCTATTGATATAAAGGGAAATATCGGCATTGGGATTATCCATCTCCAAAAACAACATCTGGGCAACAATGGCGTTTGCCATGCCATCGGAAATAGGGCCGGCTAAAAAGATGATGCGGTCCTTTAGCAGCCTTGAGTAAATATCGTAGGAGCGCTCACCCTGACCGGTGCGTTCAATTACATAAGGGATTAAATATTCTGCCATAATTCTCCTGTCCTTTCAGGACGAAGCGGCAATGTTTAGGCCTTATCGGCGGTTTCTTGGTCTTCGTCCTTGGTCTTCTTGGTTGTTTTGCGGGTACGCTTGGGTTTTTCAGCTTTTTCAGTCTTCTCCGCCTTTTCAGCTTCTCGGTCAATCTTGTCAGCGGATTCCTGGTCTTCGTCCTTGGTCTTCTTGGTTGTTTTGCGGGTACGCTTGGGTTTTTCGGCCTTTTCAGCCTCCTCAACAGCCTTGGCGGTTTCTTCGGCTACCTTTTCTACATCTATAGCTTCGGGTGCCTTGTCCGTTTCGGTAATCTTCGCGTTCTGTTTCACAAGATCAATAACCTTGTGCACAAGAGATAACTCCTTAAAGTGGGTCTTTTGGTGATCATCCAAGGTTTTTTCATATTCTTCGGGGGTGCGGCCAACACTTTCGGCATAGGCGGCAATTTCGCCCTGAACATCTTCATCAGATACTTCAATCTTTTCTTCCTTGGCGATCGCTTGAAGAACCAGATCACCCTTGACGGCGTTTTGCGCTTCGCCCTGAAGCATGGATCGCACATCCGACTCCTGCATGCCGGTGTATTGCAAGTAGTCTTCAAAACGCATGCCCTGATAGGCTATACGCATCTGCATGACACGCAGCTTGTTGTCCACCTCGTCTTCAATCATGGCGCTTGGAATATCGCAGTCGGACGCGTCCACCACCTGCTGAATCAGCTGCTCT
Source organism: Clostridiales bacterium (assembly GCA_012837965.1). Lineage (GTDB taxonomy): Bacteria > Bacillota > Clostridia > Christensenellales > Aristaeellaceae > DTU024. The sequence goes on from DUQF01000032.1 coordinate 6,022, forward strand.
TCCACTTGGGTGTCTGCCTGCTTATCACGACTTTCTTCCAGCTGACGCTTTAAGTCTTGCTTGTACTCGTCGAAGGTGTCAAAGGAGGAAACGTCCTTGGCAAAATCATCATCCAACTCGGGAATTAATTCTTCTTGGATGCCGTGCAGCTTGATATCAAAGGTGACTTCTTTGCCGGCTAAGTGTTCGGCTTGGTATTTTTCGGGGAAGGTAACGGTAATGACTTTCTCTTCGCCAATATTCATGCCGACAACTTGTTCTTCAAAACCGGGAATAAAAGTATTGGAGCCGATTTTTAGGCGCTGTTCATTGGCTTGGCCGCCATCAAAGGAAACACCGTTCAGCTTGCCATGATAATCAATAACAGTGATGTCACCTTCCTCAACAGGTCGATCGGATACATCCTGCAAGGTGGTCGCGCGGCGTACATCCTGCCGGATGCGGGCGTCCAACTGCTCATCGGTAACGGGAGGTACAACGCGGGTGACTTCAAGGCCCTTATAGTTGCCCAAAGTAACATCAGGGCGCACATAAACCGTGACCGTAAACTTCAGGTCTTCTCCCTCACCGATTTGAGTTATATCGATTTCAGGGCGATCGACGGTTTTCGCCTCTTCCTTTTCGACGGCGTCACGGTACATATCGGGAAACAAAAGATCAAAGGCCGTTTCATAAAAGATGCTTTTGCCGTACATATTTTCGATGAGCTTGCGGGGCGCCTTGCCTTTGCGGAAACCAGGCACGGAAATGCGACCCTTGTCCTTAAAATAGGCTTTTTGAACCGCTGCCTCAAATTCCTCATGGGGCACGGTAAAATCAAATTTCATTTGGTTGCTTGAAATTTTTTTTGCAGTATAAGACATACTTGTTTCTTTCCTCCTAAGCGCTTGTCGCTGCCCTTAGGGCAGCCTTTTAATCTTATCACAAATTGTTAAGTCCTATCAAGCTTTTGAGGAAATTTATCCTTCCCTACGTCTATAAGCTACCCATCGTGTCGTTTTTAAAACCTTTTATCTGCCGCTCTTTTCTTTATTTGACAATTGGTTTTCTTCGGATTTTCTTTATCTATACCTTTAATCGACTCGTTTTCATTGTTCCTGTTGCGGTCGGTCAGCCTATCAAAAGACGTACGCATCAGCCGCTTAACATCTTCAAGAGAATCAGCGGCGAAGGAGCGAACTTCATCAGACAAGGCCTCATAAACATTCCAGAAACGCTCCAGTCGCTCCGAAACCTCTTCCTTGGCATTTTGAATTCCTTGCCCCTTTAGATAATTACGCAGCGCTTCGCCTTCGGGAGAATTCTTGAGCTTGTTAAAAACCTCCGGCCCCGCATAGTAGATAAGATCCGCCATAATATCCACATAATCAAAGGCGCTTTGGTCACCCTCCATCAGGGCCATGACACCGTCGGTACATTTTCGCAGATGCTCAGGCTCCATATCCATCATGGCTTCAGAAAGGCTTTGGCTAAAGCGGCTCACCGGCCCCTGCTCCGTTTCTTCTTGAAGGAAGGGACGCAAATCCCCTCCATCACCCTGAAACATGGTCACAAGGCTATGGTCCTCCACAATAAAGTTGGATTCAGCTTCGAACACGCGTCGATTTGTGCGAATGTAATAGGTATTGTCTTCAAGCGCAAGACGCAGGCCCATAGGATGCACGGTGTCATTTTCGCCAGCGATGAGGGTAAGCAACTCTCTTTGCTTTGCCGCGTCTTTCAGCAGGGATATTTCTTTCATCGCTTCATGGGAAAATCCCTGCCCGTTAAAGGAAAAGCTGCGCTCAATACGCTGGCGGTGATCGGCAAACATGGTAATAAATTGCGCCTTGTTTCCGCCCTTAGAATGCCCTGCCACAATCACCCTTGCCCACTTTGGCAAAGACTCGCATTTTCGGTCAAAGTAATCGGCAGCCATTTTTTGAAACGGGCTTTGGGTAGTATACATACCCTGAGCATTGTCCGCCCATTCGCCACGGTCCTGCCTGGTGCTACAAAAGGCGAACAAATATGTGCGCGTCTTTTTAAGGCAATAAAGAACAGCACCCACTTCATCGTTCAGGTCAAGCACTTGAACCTGTTTAAAGGCACCCGCTTGATTTGCCTTTTCAAGCAAAACTTTTTTTCTGCCTTCACTTTCTATTTTGGCAAAAAGATTTGACATCTGCACAGGCAAATGAAGCGATGGGTCTTCCTTTAGCTTCAAAATACCTTGAGCCAAAAGCACAAGCAGCGCCGCATCCGTCGCCTGGTCGCGCGTATTTTTATCCATTCTCCTAATCATTATCTCCACCTCTCTTGGTTTTTTAAGAGGATTTCCACTTATATTTTATCATAAAAAACGCCCTCACACGAGGGAAAAGAAAGCTTGGCTCATGTAACGATAATGCTGTATAATCACTATCATAGTGGAGGTGAGCCCTGTGATAAAAGACACTCTTTGTTCTTTGCGAGATGAAGCCTACGCGAATTTTATTCGAAAACTTATTCCAACTGTCAACCCTCAAACTATCATTGGCGTTAGAACGCCGCAACTTCGTCGCCTTGCAAAGCAGCTGATTAAAAAAGGCAAAGAAAATGAACCTCTTGCCCAATTGCCTCATACCTATTTAGAAGAAAACTTGCTTTGCGCCCTAATCATCAACGAAATCAAAGACCTTGATGCCCTGAAGCAGACGCTTGGCCGTTTTTTACCTTATGTGGATAACTGGGCGGTATGCGATGTACTCTCGCCCAAGGCTTTTCAAAAGCAGCCCACATCCGCCCTTGATTGTTCTCTGCAAAATATCCATTCCGCCCACCCCTACACCTGCCGATTTTCCGTCAAATTGCTCATGACCCACTTCTTAGACGAACGCTTCCAGGCAGATATTTTATTCCTTCCCCTCCATGCCTTAAACCTTCATTCAGACCATTATTATGTACAGATGATGCTGGCTTGGTTTTACGCAACCGCCTTAGCCAAACAGTGGAACGATGCCGTCGCCTTTCTTGAAAAAGGCCTGCTGCCAAACATCATCCGAAAAATGACTCTGCAAAAAGCAAGGGATAGCCTGAGATTAAGCAAAGAACAAAAAGAATATCTTAAGCGATTTGAACCATAACGGTTACGAACAACAGGCTCAGGTTCGCAACATGATTAGCCGCCGTTTTTTATGCGTGTATTCTTTTGTTTTCTTCCTGTTCATTGTTTGTAATCATTTTTGTCCAGTCGCGCGGTTTACACATGAAATTCATCTTAAAAACATAGAAATACGCCCGATTCTCTACAAAAAAGTCGTTTCTTGGCTTGAAGCGATATCAAAGGCATGCTACACTAATCATAACGGTTATATAAAGCCATATAAGATCAAAACCGTTTAAATATTTTCGTCACATAAAGGAGTACAGGAATGTTCCGCATCTCCCCCGACTCGCAATTCCGTTTGATTTACGGTTGGCAAGACGAGCGCCAAAAGGGTCGCACCATCATTTTGATTAACACCTTGCTGATTGGGGTTTATAACGTATTTATTACCGGTATTTTTTATACTGGCTTTTTGAGTATGTACGGCATTGACTTGGTGGGGGTTGGCATCGTTACCTTCATTAACCCGCTGGCCAACTGCTTTATACTCTTTTCTCCTGTGGTGCTGGAAAGAATTCAAAAGCGAAAAAACATTCTGTTAATATCCAAAATTTTTTACTATTTCATGGTCATTATTGCAACCAATATCATGCCTCTGTTTGTTACATCGTCACAGGGACGCATCTTTTGGTTCTGCCTCCTGCAGTTTTTGGCAAGCGCTGTCTACGCCCTGTTTAACTCCGGCTTGACTTCGTGGTTTTACAATTTTTACCCTCAGCACCGCATTTTGCGCACCAACTTCATTAGCTACAATCAGATCTTCGGCTCCATAATAACCAGCGTTGTTACCATTTTATCAGGCGTCTTGGCAACGGCGGTTCAGAACCCCTCTGTACAAAAAAACATCATCCTTGGCATGCGCTACCTTGCCTTTGTCTTGGTATTGGTGGATGTTTACTTCCAGGCCCAAGCCAAAGAATATCCTTATCCCGTACAGGCGGGTAAAATGCGCGTCAGGGATGTTTTCATCTTGCCAATGAAATATAAAAAGTTCATGGGCAACATGCTCATTATGTTTGCATGGAACTATCTTGCCAACCTGAACAACGGGCTGTGGCACTATTACCTATTAACCAGCGTCGGTTTCAACTACAGTACCATCACCTTCGCGGCGGGTCTTTATGGCTTGTGTGTGTTGCTGACAACGCCTCTTTGGCGGCGGATCCTCTATCGTCTTTCATGGCTGCGCACCTTCGCCTTTTCTGTTTTGTTGCTGGTTCCCCTTGAGGTCGCCTTCTTCTTCGTTACGGCGCGTACCCCTTGGCTATACCTGCCCCTGGCTGTCTTGTTTCATATCGCCAGCGTGGGCGTCAACCTTAGTTACGCTAATGTTCTGTATCTAAACCTGCCAAAGGAAAATTCCACCACTCACGTTTGTTTCCAAGCTGTCTTTTGCAACGTTTGCGCCTTTTTGGGCCTCATGTCCGGTACCCTCTGGTGCAAGCTCTTTGGTGAAAAAACTGTTATCTATCTTTGGGGATTCCCCACAACCGCCGTACAATATACTACCCTGTTTAGAGCGGTAGGCCTGCTAATCCTTGGCGTTGTCGTATACAAAAATTGGAAAAAACTGACACCCGATGCTGAACTTGAGTTACTCAAACAAAAAGGCTGCGGCTATTCCACCGGTAAAGAAAAGATTATCAAAGAAAAAAGCGAGACCGATTGATCAGCCTCCCTCTTGTAAACTTCCACAATAAAAAGGTGCGGATAACCTATCAATTTTGAGCAATTTCATCTTTTAGTTCAAAAACCATTCTTTCACTAATTTTTCTTTTCTTGTCTTCATACATAGAAGCATCGATCTTCTTTAAAAAATCATCTATTGACTCACGCTTGCCTTCGTATATACTGTATCCAATTGAAAAGCTTATCTCATAAGGTTTCTTTTTCGAATCATTGAACAACGCTACTTGTGTTTTAATCAGGTCAATCATGTCTATAATTTCTTCCTGAGAGTTTATATGCATTAACGCGATAAATTCATCTCCCCCATACCTGCACAATACCCCTTTATCACCCACAGCCTTATGTAATATCCTTCCGGCCGTAGAAATAGCATCGTCCCCTACAACATGCCCGAAGCTATCGTTTATATTTTTTAAGCCATCAATATCTAACATAATTGCAGCAGGTACACCACAATCTTTCTTTTCGCCACACATTAATAACAGGTTGCCTAAGTACTGTCTGTTAAACAATCCCGACAGCACATCTACATAGGATGATTCATTTTGAATATTGACGAATAAAGCAACCATCCCTATAGACACGCCAAGCCACACAAGGGAGTATCCATAAAAAAAGAACTGCAACAAACTTCCGAGCATGACAGGAAGCATAAACTGAATAGCAGGCAGAAACAAATACTTATGTACCTTCCTACGATATGAGTAGACAAATACAACCCCGTGCGCCAGATAAGAATAAGTAACAATATATGGAATGAAAAACAAACCCGTTCTTTGATAAATATTATGTTGGTCGACCTCAAAAAATACAGGTGTCGCTAAATTTATTAAGCAGCCGATGATAACCAGGGCGGCAGGTAAAGCCAAAAAGGGAAATATCCGCTTGAGCCTTTTCATATCCGCAAACAATTTATAGTCCGTATATACTGTCCAAGAAAAAGCAAATATAATATTGTTAATAAATAAAATGAC
>DUQF01000033.1 GCA_012837965.1 Clostridiales bacterium
ACCCGAAAGCACGACTTCTTTTACATATTTTTTATATTCATTAGTGAAATCCTTCTTTGGACTGTTTCTATGCTACAAAAAAGCGGCTTTTGCATAATTGCCAAAACCGCTTTGTCTACGGTCTGATTTGATATAGATATATCAAAATACCTATATCTGCTCTTTTTGGGCGAATGTACCTTGTCAATATGATGCCTGTTATTCTGTTTTACGATTGTCGCGCCTGAGAATAATAGACGGCAATTCGTGTTTTGTCAAGTCAAGGAACTAAAGTTGCTGTTATATTGTATGGTAAAACCAAAAATGGTATACTGAACAGGAAAATGGGGAGGTGTTCCTTGGCTGCGCGGACAGAGAAAGGCGGGGTTGATAATCGCCTTGAAAAGAATGAGAACAGCCCGTCCGCAACCCAAAGGCAGCCAAGCGGCTTTTCCGTTTTTTATGTGTTTTTCCACGAAATCAAGAAAAAAGGAGAGCTTATGAAACTTGCTACCGCCCTGTCAAGGCGCGCCGCCTTGCAGGTAAAAATTTCCGAACTGTCCCGCCGCCTTGAAAGCAACGCCAAGGTGCAGGAAGGCCAGCAGCCGGCGGAAAACCCTGCCGATTTACTAAAGGAACTGGACGAATCGTGCGGGGAGCTGGAAGAGCTGATTGCCGCCATCAACCTAACCAACAGCCAAACCATGGTTAAGGGAGAAACGTTAAGCCGGCTGCTTGCAAGGAGGGACGCCCAAAAGTTGCGCCTTGGAGCCTTGCGCGGCTTTTTAAGCGAGGCATCTAACAAGGTGACCCGCTACTCCAACTCCGAAATCCTGATTCATTCCACGGTGGATGTGCAAGAGCAGCAAAAACAGGTGGATGATTTAAGCAAGGACCTACGGCTGCTGGACGAAAAAATCCAGGAAACCAACTGGACAACTGAACTAATCGAGCAATAAAAATTTTTGGTTAGTCAGGCAAGGCGGGCGCGAAAAGACGAAGGTCTAAGTGTGGCGTATGCCGGGCGCATACGGGGTTCGATTCCCCATGATACAAATATTGCCCAGCATTGTTATATTTTTTATTGACATACAAGCAATACTACCGAGCGTCGATTGTTTGATGAGGGTGGGTAAGGGGAACAAAAAACCGTTTTTAAGGACGGCAAAAAATTTTTTATTTACACGTTAGGAGCGAAGCATGACCGAACTATATTTAATCCGTCACGGACAAACCCTTGACAATGTCTACCACCGCTATGGAGGCTGGCGGGACGGGGGCTTGACGGAAGAAGGCGCGCAGGAACTTTATCGCCTGATGGAAGAAGGCGTTTATGAGGGCATAGAGCCCGACCACTTCCTTTCAAGCGACTTAAAGCGGGCCACTGAAACGGCCGACATTCTTTTTCCCGAAGCGGCCTTTTTACAGACTCCCGCCTTTCGTGAAATGGGCTTTGGCGAGTTTGAGGGTTTCACCTATGAGGAGCTGAAAGATGATGAGCGTTACCGGCTTTGGTTGGGCGACGAGGAGGGCAACTACCTGACCCCCGGCGGGGAAAGCAACCAAGGGTTTCGCCATCGGGTGCTGCATGGCTTCCAAAGGCTGTACGAGTTAGAGGGTTCGGTGGCGCTGGTTTGCCACGGCGGGGTGGTGTATGAAATTATGCGTTACCTGTTTCCCGAAGAAAACAAAAGCATGTTTGAATGGCAACCCCAAAACGGGCGGGGTTATCGGGTGCGCTTGAGCACCCTCACTTACGAGGCCATCTAAGCATGAAACTGCCTGCTGTGCTTGGACTTATTGCCCTGTTAAGCTTGATTGCGGTAACGGCGGTGGCTTTCATCAAGGACCGCGAATACCAAAAGCTGTTGCGCGGCATTCCCATTCGCGTTTTGGTCAACGGCACCCGGGGCAAAACCACCACCACCAGGCTGATCCACGCGGGTTTGGTGGGGGCGGGCTACAAAGCGCACGCCAAGTCCACGGGCTCCGAATCCATGACCTTGGACGAAAACCTCAACGCCATGCCGCTTGAGCGCGAGAGGGGCTGGGTTTCCATAGGCGAGGTGGTGGGCTTTGTGGAAGGCGCGGCGCGAAAGGGCTGCGACGCGGTGGTGGTTGAGTGCATGGCCGTGCGCCCTGATTTGCAAAAATCGCTTGCAAGGTCCATCCTGAAGCCTACGCACGTTGTGATTTTGAATGACTATGTAGACCATGTGGACGCCATGGGCAACACCCGAAAGACTACCGCCAGGGCGCTTTTGGGCTGCGTAACCAAAGAAAGCCAAGTGTTTGTGGGGGAAGACTTTTCCCTGAAAAAGCAAGGCTTTGTTGTGACCCCCGCGGCGCCCGAGGAGGACTGCCAAGGCTTTCTTTTCCCCGCCCACCCTGTTTGCGTGGGGGCGGCTGTCAAGGTGCTTGAAAGCCTGTCCGTCCCTAGGGAAAAGGCCTTGCAAGGAATGCGAAAGGCTCCCCCCGACAAGGGATTGGTAGGGCCCTTCAAAGCCGGAAACACGCTGTATCACAACCTCTTTGCCGCCAACGATATCCACTGCGCCCGGCAGCTGCTTTTATCCCTGCCCAAGGGTATCGGCGCCGTATACAACAGCCGGGCTGACCGCGGCTACCGGACGCCCGCCTTTGCCAAGCTATTAAAAAACCTTGGCATGAAGCAGGTGGCCATTATGGGTACCGACAAAGAAAAGGCTTATAAGGCCTTTGAAAATCAAGGCCTTTCCCCTGCCATTGTCGCTCCGGAAGAAGTAATTGGTCACTTTCAGGGATTGAGCGACGTGGCTTTGCTTGGCAACATTAAGGGGGAGGGCGCCAAGCTCATTGACATTTTCTTAAAGGAAGGTTCAAACGATGGAAACTAACCTTTTGCCCATTTTATTGGCCGGCGCTCTCATTGCTTTTTTGATGAACCAGTGGACTTTTGTTTTAATGGGCGACCTTGTCGCCATAGGCGTCTTGGCGGCGGCGGGCTTTGACAAAACCCTGTACCTTAGTGTTTTGGTAATCACCGCGCTTAATTATTTTCTGGTGCTTTTGCTTGAAAGGGTGTGCGTTCTTTATGGGCGCAGGCGCATCGGGGCGCATATGCTGTTGTCCATCGCGCTTTTTTTTGTGGCCACCCTGCTTGTGCCGGGCCTTGGCGCCTATCAAAGGGGCATAGGGCTTGCGCTTTCGCTTGTGCCGGGCCTTTTGGCGAACGACTGCTATGACCAGGGGCTGCTTAAAACCTTGGGGATGTGCGGGGTGTTTACCGCCTTGTTGCTTTTTTTATCGCGCTTGATATAAGGAGATTTCATGGAAGTTTTTTCTCAAATCATGGTGTTGATGCTGTTGATGCTTTGCGGCTTTGTGGCCAAAAAGCGCGACTGGATTAGTGAAGAGGGTATCAAGGGGCTCAATCAAATGGTGATGCTCTTTGCCTTGCCCAGCCTGTCTTTTGTCAAGCTTCAGGTAGACAAAGACCCGAAAATGATGAAAGATTTAATGAGCACACTGCTGCTTGGCGCTGCGCTCATGCTGCTGTTTGGCCTGATTGCCTATAATGTTTTCCGCAAGGAAAGCCCCAAGCGGCGGGCGGTTTTTACCGGTATGGCCATGTTTGGAAACCCTGCCTTTATGGGTTTTCCCCTGGTGGCGGCCGCCTTTGGGGAAGATATGCTTATTTATGGCGTCATGTTTGTGGCGGCCTTTAACCTGCTGATTTGGAGCGCTGGCGTCCGGCTTTTGGTCAAGGACGGGGCGAGCCTTTTGTCCGTATTAAAAATCCCGTCCATGGTGGCAAGCATTTTGGGGCTGCTGTTTTACTTATTGGGCATCCGCCTGCCCTCGGTTTTAAACAAAACGATGGAGTACCTGGGCTCGCTGACAACGCCGCTGGCCCTGTTTGTCATCGGCACAAGTTTAACCAAGCTTCAGCCCTCTGCCTTAAAAGACAAGGGACTGCTGCTTGCCTGTCTGTTAAGGCTGGTGATAACGCCGCTGCTTGCCTTGGCGATCATGTACTTTTTACCCCTATCAAGGGAGGTAAAGATAGTAACGGCCCTGCTTGTCGCGACGCCTGCAGCGGCCTCCTTCGGCATCATGGTGGAAAATTATGGCGGCGACGCGCCCCTGTCGGCGCAGGGGATCGCCTTTTCCACGCTGCTGTCGGGACTTACCATTCCCGTTCTGTTGCCGCTGTTTTTAAAGACGCTATGAAACAAGCCGCCAAGGGGTATCCGGTTATCCTATAGTCAATAGTATGTTCGGGGCGTTTCTAAATCCTTTCGGGGCCGCGTGAGCTGCTCCCGCCCTATTACTATTTTGACGTGCTTTACGCAAAGGAGTTGTTATGCAAATTATTTCTCAAATCATGGTGTTAATGCTGCTGATGTTCTGCGGCTTTATCGCCAAAAAGCGTAACTGGATAAACTCGGAAGGTATCAATGGCCTAAACCAAATCTTGCTGCTTTTTGCCTTGCCCAGCTTGTCCATTGTCAAGCTACAGGTGGATAGAGAACCGCAAATGATGAAAGACCTGATCGGCATGCTGGTGCTTGGCGCGGCGTTCATGCTGCTGTTTGGCCTGATTGCCTATTATGTTTTCCGCAAGGAAGCTCCAGAGCGGCGGGGGGTTCTTACCGGCATGGTCATGTTTGGAAACCCCGGCTTTATGGGCTATCCCCTCATTGTGGCTACTTTTGGCGAGGATATGCTCATTTACGGCGTCTTGTTCGTGGCGGCCTTCAGGCTACTGATCTGGAGCGTGGGCGTCCGGCTTTTGGTCAAGGACGGGGGAAACTTCCTGTCCGTATTAAAAATCCCCTCCATGGCGGCGAGCGTTTTAGGCTTGCTGCTTTACTTGTTGGGTATCCGCCTGCCATCGGTTGTCAATAAAACGATGGAGTATCTGGCCTCGCTTACAACGCCTTTGGCTTTGTTCGTTGTCGGTACGGGCTTAACCAAACTTCAGCCCTCTGCCTTAAAAGACAAGGGACTGCTGCTTGCCTGTCTGTTAAGGTTGGTGATAACGCCGCTGATCGCTTTGGCGATTCTGTACTTCCTGCCCGTATCCAGGGAGGTGAAGGTGGTAACGGCTCTGCTTCTTGCGACGCCAGCCTCAGCCTCTTTTGGCATCTTAGTGGAAAACTATGGCGGCGACGCGCCCCTGTCGGCGCAGTCCATTGCCTTTTCCACGCTGCTGTCGGGCCTGACCATTCCCTTGCTGTTACCGCTGTTTTTGAGGGTGCTATGACTGCTTCACGGGCCGGTTTTAACACGGGATTACGCTACGGGGGCGAGGAGCTGCTCTTTGGCCTTTGCTTTGGGCTGTGCGCCATGCGCGTCGGCATGGGGCTGGCGCCGGCGGTGGTCATGTCCATCGCGGCGGGCGGCCACTTGATTGAGCTGGGCTTTGTGCACGCCCTGTCCTTTGGATTGTCGCCCTATACGCCTATCCTGTCAACAATCTTGCTTGCCCTTCCCAACCTGCCCATCAGCCGGGCGATTATGAGGCGCATCCAAAAAGCGCCCGACACGACCAAATTGCTGCTTGCTTTCCGCTTGGACGAACTGTCCGGCGGGTTGCTGCTCCGCAACAAAAAACAGGCCGGTGACCCCGCCTTTTTGGCGGGGTGCCAGGCCGCCTTGTTTTTGGCCCAATTGTTGGGCACGCTGATAGGCTGCCTTGCTTATCAATTTTTACCGCCCTCCCTCATGCGGGCGGCGGGTTTTGCTTTCTTTTGCTTTTTCGCGCAGGAAACCGCCCGAAAGATTGCGGGCTCTAAGGCCAAGAGCGAAAAAGAAAGGTATGCTCCCCTTTTGGTTCTGGCGCTGTCCCTCCTTCTTGCCCTGCTGTTGTCCCGCTGGATTCCCCAGGGCTATTCCGCCCTGCCGGCCATGCTGATAGCGGCCTTTGCCGTGGGGTGAGAATATGTATATCAGTCTTTTTATTATTGCCGTTATTGCCTATCTTTCCCGGGTGATTTATGCCCTGCGAAAGCCCAAGCTTTTGGACGACGCCTATATCAAGCGGGCGCTGAACAACCTAAGCTATGCCGCTGTCGGGGCGCTGCTGCTGCCAGCAAGCCTGTCCCTAAGCGCCTTTAAGCCTTTGGCGGGTCTTATATGCCTTATCGTTTCCGCCGGGCTGGGCTACTTGCGCCTTCCCCGCGGCCTGTGCGTTGCGGCGGGTGTCCTTGCGGCTTGGCTGCTGAATTTTTAAAAATCTTTGGAGAAAACGCATGAACCTTTGGCACTTCTTACCAAACCCTGAAGAAAACCGCAAGCGGGTTGGCAGGCTTTCAGGCATTGCCGGCCTGTTTGTAAACCTTGGGCTTGCCGGTTTTAAGGCCTGGCTTGGCCTTGCCTCAGGCGCCAAGTCGGTTTTGGCAGACGCCGTCAACAACCTGTCCGACGCCCTATCCAGCTTGTTGACGCTGGTGGGCTTCCACCTGTCCAGCAGACCGGCGGACGATGAGCACCCCTTTGGGCACTCCCGGTTTGAGCAGCTGCTAAGTCTTGTTGTGGGCGGACTGATTGTGTATTTGGGCGTTAAAACCCTGCTGTCATCGGTATTGCCCGGCGAGGAAAGCTTTCATTTTTCTTGGGGGCAGGCAGGCTTGCTGTTCCTATCAGTCGCCGTGAAATTTGGGCTGTATCTCTTTTATTTGCAGGGTGACCGCGCCGTTTCCTCAGCCATTTTGCGGGCGGGCGCCGCCGACTCCCTGTCCGATGTGGTGGGCACTATGTCAGTGCTTTTGTCCCTTGTGGCGCAAAAAATTTTTGGCATCCGTTTGGATAATATTGCCGGCGCTGTCGTGTCCCTGTTCATCTTAAAAACGGGCTATGAAGTGATTAAAGACAATGTTTCCTCCCTCCTTGGCCAGTCGGCCGACAAGGAGCTGACGCAAAAGGTCATTAGGCTTGTCGAAAGCCACGAGGGCATTTTAGGCACCCACGACCTGATTATCCACCAGTATGGCCCTTTTCAGCGCTATGCCACCATCGACTGTGAAATGGATGCCCGTCAAACCTTGGAAAAGGCGCACGCTATTGTTGATCGGATTGAGCGCAGCGCGCAAAGGGATTTGGACGTGCAATTAAAGGTGCATATCGACCCCATCCTCCCCGGCATCAAGCGGGAAAACGCCATCCATGCGGTGGAAGAGGCGTTGGCAGCTGTTGACCCGAAGCTTTCTTACCACGATTTGCAGTTTATCAGAAACATCAAGGGCGACACCCTCACTTTTGACTTGGTTGTACCCGAAGAAGAGGGGGAGCGGCTCAAGGCCTTGGTGGAAGAAAAGCTTAAAAAAGACTATCCTCTGATAGATATTCGCCTGGACAACCAGTTTACTTCCCAAGGTTGACAATTTTTTATGGTTGGCCTATCCTTTTTGTTAGAGACTAAGCTTTCCCGCCTTGTATGCGCAGTAAAGGAGAAACCATGTACTCAAGCCCCGAAAGAATGAACGAACCCAGGGTTCGCATGACGGTCGTTGCCGGCCTGTGTGTGCTGTTGGCCGTGGTTGTGGCGCTTTTAATCAGAGAAGTTCGCGCCCCCGGCTCCGTGAAGGCGGTGGAAGGCCAAGGTACCCCCACGCCCAATAGCGGCGTGGTGATGAGCCTGCCCACCGATGTGCCGCCCGAATACTTGGTAGGCGGCTTCCCGACCGACGTGCCCACCGAAATACCCACGCCCACGCCCACGCCCACCGCCGTGCCTACCCCCACCCCTCGCCCCACGGAAATTATTACCTTGCGCAAGGGCGACAAGTCCGAAAATGTGCGCGCCTTACAGCAACGCCTGATTGAGCTAAAGTACCTCAAAGAAGGCGAGGCCGATGGCAACTTTGGCTCCGGCACCAAAAAAGCCGTGCAGCAGTTCCAGCAAAACAACGGCCTTGCCCCCGATGGCGTCGCGGGGCGGGATACGCAGCTGAAGCTATTTAGCAACGAGGCCAGGTAATCACTTAGGGGCTGTAGCTGTTTGGCAATTTTGCTACAGCCCCTTTTTGACGGAATTTACGCTAAATCGCTAACAGTAGCCTTGTTATCCTCAATGGTTACCAGCTTATCTTTACCTCGCCAGTTGATGCGGAAACGTACCTTGCTCCATTGCTCGGGCAACTTGGGGCTAAAGGCCAGCTCGCCTTCCTTATCCAAGTGCATGCCGCAATAGCCCATAACAATGGCTTGCCAGGTGCCGCCTATGGACGCGGCGTGCAGGCCCTCCCGCAGGTTGCGCTGGTTGTTGTCAATGTCCACATAGCTGGAGCGCTCTAAATACTGATAGGCCCGCTCATCCAGACCAAGCTGCACGCCCACCTGAGCATGCGCGGAGGGTGAAAGCGATGAGCGGTGCAGGGTGCGCTTTTCATAGTAGTCATAGTTCAGGCGCTGGACTTCAAGGCTTAGCTCGTCGGGCAATAGCTTCATGAGCATGACCACGTCCGCCTGTTTTAGAATGGGGTGGTCTTTGCGCTCTTTGCCGACGCAGCTTTCAGGCATGATGGGCATGGCCTTATCGTCCCACTGGGTAATGACGGCGTCGGGGATGTCAAAGTAGCCTTCAAATTGCTCGATAACGCCGGTGGTATCAGGCAGGTAAATCTTGGCTGCCCTGTCCAGCCAAAGGTTGATTTCATCGTCCGTCAAGGCGATTTTTTGGCAAATGGCCGCCGCCAAATCAGGCCTGGACTTTTGCATGGCTTTTAGCTCATCCACAGCCGTGTGAATGTTCCACACCGCCATGCGGTTGGTGTAGTAGTTGTTGTCCACCGGCTCGTGCCATTCGTCCGGCCCCGTGACCTGCAAAATTTCATAGGCCTGTTTTTTGTCGCTCCACACCATGCGGCTTGACCAGAAGCGGGCGGTTTCAAGCAGCAGCTCAAGGCCGAATTCTTCAAATAGGCTCCTGTCGCCTGTCACCCGCACATAGTCAACCAGGCCGAAAGCGACGGCGGAAGTTACGTGGTGCTCATAGTCGGCCACATAGCATCGGGTGCAGGTGCCATCGTATTCAACCGACCAGGACGGGCACTCTTCATCGCCCGTATCGGCCGACTCCCAGGGGTACTTGGCGCCAAGGTAGCCGTTGTCCCGGGCGTTGCGGCGGGCGGCATCAAGCAAATGCCCCCGATAATTAACCAAATTGCGGGCGATTTTGGGGAACACCCAGGTAAAGAAGGGCAGACAGAACAGCTCGGTATCCCAATAGGCATGGCCGCCGTATTCTTCGCCGTGCATGAGCTTAGGGCCGATGTTCACCCTATCGTCATAGGGATTGGGCGTACTCATCAGGTGGAAGATGTTAAAGCGCATGGCTTTTTGCATCTTGTCGTCGCCTTCAATTTCAAGGTCGGCCATCCGCCAAAGCTCCTGATATTTGTCGATATGCATTTTGATTTCGGCATCCGCTCCACGGGTGGTAACCTCTTCCAGCAAGCGGGTGACCCGCCACTTGACCCCGTCGGTATCCCGCCCGGTGGCGATGGCGGCAAACTTGTCTACCCGCACTGTTTGGCCTTTCTTTGCGTGCAGGTCAAAGAACTCGCAGGCCACCTCGCCATAGGGTTTGATGGCGCGGCTGCTAATACCTTCGCCCTCCACACAGGCGCCGATGCCTACCGGGGTTTTGAAGTCACGGGTATGGCATTCCATATAGACACCCAATTTCCCTTTTCCGTTTTCGGTGATTTCAAAGTGGCGGGTACGAAAGCGGGGATAGTCTATGAAGTTGGCGACTGTCCCGTCAATCAGGTTTTCAAGCTCAAAGTGGGCGTCGCCGTCAAGCGGCGTCAAATACAGGCGAATCAGGCCGCACTGGGGATGGGCGCGGCTAAGCAGCTTCAGGCTTTCCACCCTAATGCGGGCGCCCGATGCGTCGCTCACAGTATAATGGGATGCAAGCAAGCCGTTTTTCATGTCCAGCGCCCTGAGGTAATCTTCAAGGCCCTCCGTTTCAACGCCGATGGGCTGGCGGTTGACATAGACTTTCAGCTTGGCCCAGTCGGGCATGTTGGCCAGCTCCCGCATAAAAGCTTCCGAGCGGTCAAAAATACCGTGGATATAGGTGGCCGGCAAAGTTGGGCGGGAAGTAGCGCAAATTTCGCTGCCCCGGGAAGACATATAGCCACTTACAAGGCCAAACCGGCTTTCCCAGTTGAGGTTTTCTTGCCGGTCGTACTCCTCCTGGGCAAGGAGCCAGTTATCCTCCGCAAGCAAGGAGGCGATTTCGTTGTTGAATGTGTTTCTTAGCATAAGTTGTCCCACGCTTTCTTTGCATCATTGTTTAAGGTTTGAGAGGTGACGGGCGCTATGACCCAGTCCATGTGGAAGGGCAAAAGGCGCACGATATATTTTTCAAGGGGCTCGGGGCCGCAGCTGTTGGAGCCAAGGCCTCCCTGCTTGTAGTCAAAACGCCAGAAAACCTTGTCCCGCTTGATTAAATCCTTGGGATGGCCGGCTTCGTCAATGTCTTTGGCGGTATAGTAGGAGGCCTGCGTGTCGCAAGGCTGCCGCGATACGAAGGCAAGACCCTTACCCTCTTGGTTGGTTAAGGCGGCCACATGAACGCCTGTGCGGTTGCCCGATTCCTGCGGGCAGTCGTAAGGGAAGGCCATTTCATCCACCGGCAGGCTGTGCCAGCCATAGTGGCAGTGGAAGCGGCTGTCGCAGTAGCTTTCGCCAGGTCCCTTGCCAAGGAAGGTCATGCGGCTAAACTCTTTGGGCACAACGCTGTCGGTGCCGATACGGGGAATCATATCGTCCCTGCCCTCGCCAAAGCAGCCGTCAAAGCGGCCGGACAGCCGTACCCTGATTTTGCCGCCAGGGAGGGCGGTGTAACCCACCTCAAAGGGCGCCCACCAGATGCGGGCGTTGGCGCCAAGGTTGCCGCTAACGTAGAGGGTGTCTCCCTCCACCCTTGTTTCGTGGATAACGGGGGTCATGGAGTGCAGGCTCAGCCTCTTCCAGCGGTCACGGCGGCGCTTGTCGTTGTCGTTGGCGGGCCGGAATAGCGACAGCAGCGGGCCTTTTTCAAGCAGGGTCTGGCCGTTCACCTTATAGTTGTACAGGCGGCCGTCCACCAGCGATACCTCGCAGGAGCAGTCGTCGCCTTTTAGCGCGTAGAAGTCGCCCTGTTTTCGCCAGGCGGGTACGGCTTCGGCCTGGGCGGCCTTGGGGGCATATTCTTTTAAGACAAAGGTTTGGTCGGCCAAGTTGAAATCATTTTCCATCAGCTCCAGGCGAAGGGTGTACAGGCCGTTTTCAGGATGGTTAAACAGCTCCTCATTTAGCTTAATCTTGACCTTTTCATCGGGCTTAATTGTTTCAATCATCTGGCTGGATGCTTTCACTTCCTTGCCTTCATACAACAAGGAGGCCTTTACCTCAACGTTCTTTGCGGCGCGGAAGGTGAGTGCGCTCTTTATTTTTAAGGTATCCTCATCTAACTTCAGCCTCAAGGGTTCGTTCATTTTTTTATAGCTAAAGTAGCCGGGCGTGGGCGTCCAGTCGCTGTTTAAGAGGCCGTCCATGCAGAAGTTGCCGGTGTGATAGGGGGCGTCAAAGTCGCCGCCGTGCAGGTACACGCCATCCCTTAAGATGCCGTGGTTGCGCCACTCCCACACAAAGTAGCCCTGAATGGATTTTGAGCCCTCAATGGCCTGGCGGTATTCTTTCAAGCTGCCCGGACCGTTGCCCATGGCGTGGCCAAATTCGCACAGGATTGCAGGCTTGCCGTGCCCCGCTGCGTCGTGCTCAAAAAGCTTGGCGGGGCTTGTGTACATGGTGGAAATCACATCGGAATACTTGTAGGAAATGTCGCCCTCGTAATGCACGGGACGGTCGTCCACCGAGCGGAGATAGTCGTACATGGCGCCGAAGTTTTCGCCCCGGAAAGATTCGTTGCCAAGCGACCACATGATAACGCAGGCGTGGTTTTTATCCCGCATGTACATGCGCTCGGCCCGCTCAACAAAGGCCTTGCGCCATGTGGGGTCGGTCGCCAGCCTGGCAGGCTCGTTTTCAATTTCAAAGCCGTGGGTTTCAAGGTCGGCTTCGTCCATCACGTAAAAGCCCAATTCGTCGCACAATTCATAAAAGAAGGGGGCGTTGGGGTAGTGAGCGGTGCGGATGGCGTTGATGTGCGCCTCCTTCATCATTTTCATATCTTTGATGGTGTCTTGCACGCTTGCGTACCGCCCGTCAACGGGTGAAAACTCGTGGCGGTTAATGCCCCTGAGCATCAGGCGCTTGCCGTTTAAGCGCAATTCGCCCTTTACAATTTCCACCCGACGGAAGCCCACCTTTAATCTCGCGGCTTCGTTCTTGGTGAAAACAAGCAGGGTATATAAATTTGGCTGCTCTGCGTTCCAAGGGGTGACCGGCAAGGTATGTTCCGTGCCGCAAAGGCCTGACAAAAGCTCGTTTCCTTCATTATCCAGAAGACGGAAATTGGCATTTTCCGCCGTAATTAGCAGGGCGCCATTGCCCGTTTTGTGGTCATAGTCGGCCTTTACGTGAATATCGCGGATTCTGCCTTCTTGAGGGCGCTTTAAGAGCAGCACATCCCGGATGATGCCGCCCATCCACCACATATCCTGGTCCTCTAAATAGACGCCGTCGCAGAACATGCGCACAATGAGAAACAGCTCGTTTTCGCCTTCCCTGCACAGGTCGGTAATATCAAACTCCGAAGGCAGACGGCTGCCCTGGGTGTAGCCGCAGAAAGCGCCGTTGACATAAACCGAAACGCAGCTTTCCGCCCCCTCAAGGCGCAAAATAAGCCTGTCGCCATCCGGCGCATAGGAAAAACTCCTGCGGTACACGCCCGTCGGGTTTTGTGCGGGCACATACGGCGGGTCGATGGGGAAGGGATAGTCCTCATCTGTATAGTGCATGGGGCCGTATCCCGCCATCTGGAAAGAGCGGGGCACCTGGATGGCGTTGTAGCTTAGGCTATCCCTGCCGTTCACAAAGGCCTGCTCGTCAATGGGGGTGCGGTCGGTGTAATAAAAATCCCAAATGCCGTTCAGGTTTCGTGCACGGTCAAACCGGCCTTGCAAGGCCTTGTCTTGACTGGTTGCCGTTAAAAAGTGGGCACGGGAAGGCAGGCGATTGATGGACAGTACCTGCTGGTTACACCAGGGTTGAGCGCTCAAAAACTGCATACAATTACCTCTTTCTATGATGATGGAACTTCGTCCATAATGGTCAAATAATGCGCCCGGAGGGCTCGGGGGCTTTTGCCCGTTAATTGCCGGCAAACGCTGCTAAAATAGTTGATGGACTGAAAGCCGCACCGGGCCGCGACTTCCGTCATGGGCAGCGACGGGTCAAGCAGCATGGCCTTGGCCTTGGCGATGCGATGCTGGTTGATATACTCAACCACTGTCTTGCCCGTTTCCTTGCGAAAGAGCTTGCCGGCGTAGTCGGGGTTGTACCTGGTACACTCGCCAATATCCTGTAAGGTAATTTTTTTCATGTAGTTGGTGTGGATGTACTGCTTCATCACGTCCGATACCAGGATGGGCTTGCCGGAGGATTGCCAGTAGCCGCACTGGGTGAGGATGGCGTCGATGAGCTGCAGCGCTACGGTTCTGGAAAGCAGCTGAAAGTAGCTTTTTTCCGCCGCGAAGGCCTTGAGAACCGAACGAAACATGCTGGCAATTTCCTCAGGATCGTCAAAGATTACAAACTTAGGCAAACGGAAGCCGCCGTGAAAAATCAGCTGCTTTCTAATATGTTCGGGGTGGGGCAGCCTGTCGCCAAAAAGCAGCACATAGGCGTCGGGCGTTGAATAAAAGCGGTAAATCCAGTCCCCGTCCTCCTGATCGATTAAATCAAGGTGCATCCAGGCGATTTCGGCGCTTTGCTCGTCTTCGTACACCAGGGTATGCTTGACGTTTGGCGGAATGATGGCAAGGTGCCCCCTGGACATGCGATGCTTTTGTTTGTCAATGGTCATCACGGCGTGACCGGACAGGCAGTACATGAACTGGTAGTCGTAAATCAGGCGGGGTATTTGCCAAAAGTCGTTTAGCTGCATGCCCGCTTCCCGAACCGTGGGGCACAGCCTGTCAAAGCCGATGGCCTTTTCCATTTGCTCTCCTAACTTTCTTTAAAATGCCGCCGCATGCGGAAAGCATACGGCGGCGTCGTTGTTCAAACTTGCTTAAAAGCCGTTGGGTGCTTATTGGGCGCCCATGCGCTCGCACAGCTCTTTATAGGTTTCGGTCAGGTAGGTGTTGATTTCATCAAGCCCATTATCCTTGGCAAGCTCAAAGGTTTCTTCAAAGAGAGCTTCAAAGTCTTCTTCGGTTTCCGCGGTGCAGATGTCGGAGAAGTGCTCACGCGTGAGGGACGATACGTCGTCCATCAGGAAGCCCATGTCGGTGTTGCTTGCCGGGTAGGTAAGCGAAATGACGTTGGAAACCGTTGCGCGCTTGACCGCGTCGTCAAAGATGGCGCGGGTGGCGTCGGTGGCGGCTGCGTAGTAGCCAAGGTAAATGGAGATATAGTCGGTGGCGGACAGCATGTAGCCCAGCTCACGATAGAAGGTCTCGGCGTCGCCGGCCTCTTGATGCTCCTTGAACCTGTCCAGCATGGTCAGGTTGCCGTCGGCATCCCACTCCCAGTCAATGCCGGGTACGCCATAGGTGAGCGCCAGGGAGTTGTCACGCTGTTTGGCCCAGTACAGGGTTTTGATGGCGGCTTCGGGATTTTCGCAGGACCTGGTAATAAATAGAGCCGACCAGCCCGATACCGGCAAGGTGTATTTCCAGTTGTCAAGCAGGGGCAGCTGCACAACTTCGGCTTCAGGCTTGATTTCACGGATCTTGGCCTGGAAGGTCTGTTCGTCGTTGCCGGCAAAGAAGGTAACCATAAAGACATTGCCTGCGTACCACTGCTGGAAAGCCTGCTCATCGGAAGTGTAGGAGAAGTTTTCCTTGGAAATATAGCCTTCACGATACAGGCGGTTGATGACCCGCAGCATTTCCTTATAGGCAGGGTCGCTGATGGACATAACCAGGTTGCCTTCTTCATCGGTGGGACGGACGGGATCATAGCCTACCATGGAGCCGAAAGCGGCGGACTCGCGGGGGCTAAAGATCAGGGGGATCATGTCCGGATAGTTTTCACGAACCAGCGCCAGGAGGCTGAAGAAGTCCTCCTCGTTTTTCACTTCGGGGCTGCCAATAGCCTTGTAAATGTCGTTACGGATATGGAACTGACCGAAGTTGAGGGCCATGTTGCTGGCTTCAGCAATTTCTTCGGCGGTGTTGTACTCGTTTTTGAGCATGTAGAAGTTGCCGTCTTCGGAGTAGTAGGCGTTCATCGCTTTTTCCGTATCGGAGATTTCCCGCTCAGGCACGTATTTGTCGATGAGCTCCTGCAGGGGATAGCAGAGTTCGCTGTCGGAGAGGGCGCGTACCTTGGAGCTGCTGGAGCAAACTACCAGGTCCGGCAGCGAGCCGGATGAAATCATCATGGACAGCTGTTCGCCGTCGATGGCCTTCATCATGTTAATTTTGACGCCCGTTTGTTCAATCATCCACTCCTGGCAGATGCCGCCTTCGTAGGTATCAAAGCCTACCCAGTTCCAGTCCACCCACAGGTCAAGCTCAACCAGCTCGGGCAGATTTGCAAACAGGGGGTTACGTTCCGCGATGGCTACGGTGGAAAGCGCAAGCATCAGACATAGAATCATGGCAAGAATACGTTTCATGTTTTAATCCTCCTATTTATAATTTATGGGAGTTGCATCCCAAAAGAGACAGTTTATTCATTAGGAATTGCGTCGCAGTACACTACACTATCTTTCGCGCCTAAAATATGGCGGAAAAGAAACGAAGCGCGCTCTGACGAGTTTTAGCCTTTTACGGCGCCCAGCATGATGCCCTTGACAAAGTGCTTTTGCAGGAAGGGATATACACACATAATGGGCAGAACGGCAATAATCATGGCGGCCATCTGAATGGAAGTGGCGGTGGTGGCCGAATACTGGGCTGCCTTCATCATGGCGACTCTTGAGGAAGTATCCACCTGGTTTTGCACGATAACGCCACGCATTAGGAAAGCGAGGGAGCGCAGGCCTGGGTTGGAGGGCGCGAAGAAGGCGGTGTCCGACCAGGCGTTCCACTGGCTAACGGCGGCAAACAGGCCGAGCGTCGCCAAGAGGGGCTTTGACAGCGGCATAATGATGCGCAAAAAGATGGTGATTTCTCCCGCCCCGTCCAGCCTTGCGCTTTCGGCAAGGGCGGGCGGATGCTCCCTGAAAAAGCTCATCGCCAGCATACAGTAGTAGGTGGAGAACATCGGTGGAATGACGTACACCCAGAACTTATTGAGCAGGCCGTAGGTTCTAAGCGTCAGGTAGTAAGGAATCAAACCGCCTGAAAAGTACATACAAATCAGGAGGATGATGCTGTAAAACTTCCTGAACACCAGGCCGTCTGTTGATAGGCCGTAGGCGACAAGGCAGGTAAACAGGATGGTAAGCCCCGTTCCGACTAAGGTTTTGGCAACGGAAATGAAGATGGCGTCTATCCACTTGGGGTCGCCAAGGAACTGTTCATAGTTGGCAAAGGTGAACTTGCGGGGCCAGAAGTAGATGCCGCCGCGCAGGGCGTCGACGCCGTCGTTCAAAGAAAGAACAATAACGTACCAGAAGGGGTAAATGGTGGCCACCAAAAGAAGGAAGGTAACAAGGTGGACGACTACATCCACAATAATATCTTCGGCCGATCTTTTGATGCGGCGCTTGCGTTGTAATGCTGTCATGTCGCTTTCCTCCTTTAAAATAGTGATGAGCCGGAGATCTTTTTAGATCCGGCGTTAGCGAGGATAACAAGAATCAGGCTGATGACCGATTGGAACAGGCCAACAGCTGCCGCGTAGGAGTAGCGCTGTTTGCTCAGACCGGTCTGGTAGATGAACACGTCCAAAATCTCACTGCGGGAGCGGTTCATGTCGTTGCCAAGCATCATGGCCTGGTCAAAGCTGCCGGAAAACAAGCTGCCCACTGACAAAATCAGCAGGATGGCGACCGTGCCCTGAATGCCCGGAAGGGTAATGTGCCAGATGCGCCGCAAACGGCCCGCCCCATCCACCTGGGCGCTTTCGTAGAGCGCGGGGTCAATGCCGGCGATGGCAGCCAGGTAAATAATGGCGCTCCAGCCCGTTTCTTTCCAGATTTCGCTGGCGGTGGCCAAGAGGTAGTAATACTTGGCTTCCAACAGCAGGGGGATGGGCTCTTTAATCCACCCCAATTTCAGCAGCAATTCATTAATAACGCCGATGTTGGTTGAGAACATGGCGTATACGATACCCGCGACGACTATCCAGGAAACAAAGTGCGGCAGGTAACTGGCTGTTTGCACAATGCGCTTGTAGGCGTTGGAGCGCACTTCCGTTACCATAATGGCAAAGAGAATGGCAAAGGGGAAGGCGAACAGGAGCTTCAGGCTGCTGATGATTACGGTGTTTCGAACAAGGACGGAAAACTTGCGGTTGGTCACAAAGGTAATGAAGTGCTTAAACCCGCTGTTGGCTGTCCACGGCGCGGTGAACATGCCCTTGAAGCCTGCCTTGATGTTATAGTCTTTGAAGGCTATGATAACACCCGACATTGGAATGATGCTGAACAGCACCAAGAACAGGATGCCCGCCCACACAAACAGATGCAAGGGCAATTGTCTTTTGAATTGTTTTCGAGTCTGATTTCTCAGCCGAACTTGATTGCTTTGACTCATTCAAGTCCCTCCTTTGCGGTCAAGAAACTATCTGGGGAACTGATGCTAAACCTATTATATTCCGCATGTTTTGCTTTCGTAAAGGGAAGATTAAGAAAAAACTTACAATATTCCGACATCTTTTACTTTTAAGAATGTTTTATTTTTGTTTCTTTTGAGTGATTATTGACCATTTTATCATCTTTTTTCAAGAATATCAACAATTTGGAACAAAATCAAAACTAAAATTCAGAAAACCCACCGGTTGAAAAAACGAACAGCTTGAGTAAAATGTAAAGTGGATGAAGGGAGGTTTGTACATGAAAGAAAAAACTCAACGCTTGGCGACTTTGGCCCTGATTGCCGTAACTGTTATTTGGGGCAGCGGCTTTATCGCCACCCAGTTTGCCATTGATTCACAGATGCCCACCCCCTGGATTATGATGATTCGCTTTTTGGTGGGCGCCCTGTGCATTTTTTTGTTTTTTAGAAAACGCATTGCGCCAACGCCCAAGCGCACCGTTTTACACGGCATGGTTGCGGGTTTTATTTTGTATATCGCCTTCTATACGCAAACGGTGGGACAGGGGCGGACCACCATTTCAAACGCCGCCTTTTTAACGGCTACCAACATTATCATGATTCCCTTTTTGCTGTGGATTTTCACCAAAAAACGCCCGCCGCTGCGCATTTTCGCCCTCTGCCTTTTAACCATGCTGGGCGTTATATTACTAACCTATCAGGGCGGCTTTTCCCTTTCCTTTACCAAGGGGGATTGGATTGTGCTTTTATGCGCCCTGTTTTTTGCCATGCACATCACCTGGCTTGACTACTGCGGGGAAAACGACGAGCCTGTGCAAATTGCTTTTTGGCAGCTGCTGACGGCGGGTATCTTAGGGGCGGTTGTGGTGTTTATAACCAAAACGCCTGTGCAGACTGAACAAATGCAAAAAGGCCTGCTGCCTGTTTTATACCTTGGCGTTTTTTCAACAGGCGTTTGCTATTTTTTGCAAACCTGGGGGCAAAAATACGTCAGGGCCTCCCAAGCGGGCATTATCCTGTCGGCCGAAGGTTTTTTTGGCGCCCTGTTTTCGCTGATATTGGGTCTTGAAAGCTTCCGATTTACCATGTTGCTTGGCGGGTTGCTGATTACTCTTTCCATCATCCTTGCCCAGCGGCCGGAAAAGTCCGAGCAGGCAAACCAAGCGGCTTAAATCCCATCGTTTAAGGAGGAAGTATTATGAAATATAAAGGCATCATCTTTGATTTGGACGGCGTTATTTGCTCCACCGATGAATACCACTACCAAGCCTGGAAGGCGCTGGCCGACCGCCTGGGCATCCCCTTTGACAGGGAACGCAACAACCTCCTGCGGGGCGTCAGCCGCATGGAAAGTTTGAACATTATCTTGGAAAAGAGTGAAATAGCCTATACTGAAGAAGAAAAGTTAGCTTTTGCCGAGGAAAAGAACAACACCTATCGCCAGCTGCTTGCGCGGATGTCCACCGCCGACTTATCGGAAGAGGTGGAAAACGCCCTCCATCATTTTAAGCGCAAGGGCTTAAAGCTTGCCATCGGTTCATCCAGCAAAAACGCGCCCTACATATTGGAAAAAATCGGCCTTGCGGACTTTTTTCAGGCTGTGGCCGATGGAAACGGCATTACTCACTCCAAGCCCCACCCCGAGGTGTTTTTATTAGCAGCCGACATGATAAGCCTTGCGCCCAAAGACTGCCTGGTGGTGGAAGACGCCCACGCCGGCGTTGAAGCGGCGGTGGCCGGAGGCTTTGACTGCGCCGCAATGGGGGACGCCAAATCAAGCCCCGAGGCCAAATATCACTTAGAGAGCTTTGGCGATTTGCTGGATATCGTTTAAGCGGTATTTAATTAAAAATTGGTTTAAACAAAAAGGCTTGCTGCTTGGGAAGGCGGCAAGCTTTTTTGATTTAGTTTTGATTTAGAGGGGTCACACCTCAATCGCTGATTTTTTGCCCGCAAAACTGGCAGAAATCCCCTTCATTTCTGCCGAGTTGTTTTTTACAACGCGGGCATTTATTGTAAAGAAAATGCGGAATAAGAGCGGAAAAGGTAACAGCCAAGGCAACAAAAAACAAGGGTTCATATAGGTACGCCGATGGCATGATGATGACTCCCGCAACCATCAAAGCGTTTCTTAAGCTTCTGGCTTTTTTAACTTTCATCGTGGGCACCTCGAAAAAACATGAATGTATGATCGATAATCATAGTCTATCACACATCAATTGGAGCGGGCAATGCCCAAAAAGGGCGGATAATGCTTGCCAATGACCCCTTCCTTTGGTATAATATTCCGGTATTAATGAAAGGTGGTTTTATGTACATGTTTGATTGGCTCTTTGGTATCGCTAAAGCGATAGCGGAAACGCAGACGAATGGAGCTCCCGACCCCGAACCCAATGCGGCGGCGGCCCTCCTGTCTTCCTTCCTCCCGATGATCCTGATTTTCGTGGTGTTCTATTTCATGCTCATCCGCCCCCAGCGCAAAAAGGACAAGAAGGTCAAAGAAATGCTGGACAACCTCAAGGTAGGCGACCGCATTTGCACCATCGGCGGCATTTACGGCACCGTTTCCGGTCTTCGTGAAAATGAAGTGCACCTGAAGGTGGGCGTCAACAATACCCCCATGGTCATTGCCCGCTGGGCAGTGCGCAACGTAGACACGGAAACCGTCGAAAACGAAGGTGACCTGATCGTTTAAGTAAAGCTTATTGCGTCAAGGCAGATTTGCCCAAGGCACCGCAAATTTGCGGTGCTTTTTTAACAAGAAAGAGATAATGATGAAAAAAAGTCAAACACAATATGTAAGGCCCGATGGCAGAAACGCCGATGAGGGCCGAAAAGTAATGATTACCCCGCACTTTGTAGGCGCAGCGGATGGCTCCTGCCTGATTGAAACGGGCAAAACAAGGGTCATTTGCACCGCCAGCGTCGAGCGTGGAGCGCCGCCCTTTTTGCGGGGTACGGGAGAGGGCTGGGTCACGGCCGAGTACGCCATGCTGCCCGCCTCCACGGGCAGAAGAAAAAGGCGGGACGGCCTGAAGCGGGACTCCCGGGGCGTTGAAATCAGCCGCCTCATCGGCAGGGCGCTGCGCCAGGCTGTGGATAGAAGCCGCCTGGGCGATGTAAGCATCACCATCGACTGCGATGTTTTGGAA
The DNA here is from genome assembly GCA_012837965.1 of Clostridiales bacterium. Taxonomy (GTDB): domain Bacteria; phylum Bacillota; class Clostridia; order Christensenellales; family Aristaeellaceae; genus DTU024. The sequence goes on from DUQF01000033.1 coordinate 20,906, forward strand.
GCTGACGGCGGCACCAGAACGGCTGCCATCACCGGCGGCTTTGTGGCGCTGGTATTAGCTATCCAAAAAATAATGGCGGAGGGGCAGTTAAAAGAAAGCCCCATCATCAGGCAGGTGGCCGGCATATCGGCGGGCATTGTTGATGGCCAAGCGCTGCTTGACCTATGCTATATCGAAGACTTTTCCGCCCAGACCGACTGCAACGTGGTCATGGATGAATCAGGCAAGCTGATTGAAATTCAAGGCGCTGCCGAAGGCATGCCTATGGCGGTGTCCGAGCTTCAGACCCTGCTGTCCTATGCGCAAAAGGGCGTTCATCACCTCATGGAAAAACAGCGGGAGGCCTTGGGCGAGGCGGCCGATTTAATCGGCCAAAAGCCAACCTTGGTCATCGCCAGCGCAAATCAGCATAAAGTGGACGAAATTGCCCGCATGGCGGGCGAGAAGTACCGGGTTGTTTCTATGAAGGAAATGGGCTTTGTGGACGACATCGTCGAAACGGGCGCCACCTTTGAAGAAAACGCCGTTATGAAAGCGGAAACGGTGTGCAAGGCTTTGGGTTATTTAACCATAGCTGACGACAGCGGCCTTGAAGTGGATGCCCTGAACGGCGCGCCCGGCATTCGCTCGGCAAGGTATGCAGGTGAGCACGGCGATGACAAAAAGAACAATCAAAAGTTGCTTGCGGATTTAGCGCAAGTAAAAGAAAAAGACCGAACCGCCCGATTTGTCAGCGCCATAGCGCTTGCTTCCCCCTTCCAAAAGACCCGGATTTTTAGCGGCAGCTGCGAGGGGCTCATCGGCTTTGAAGAAAAAGGCACGGGCGGCTTTGGTTATGACCCCCTGTTTATTGTGGGCGATAAAACCTTTGCCCAGCTTACCAAGCAAGAGAAGGACAGCATCAGCCATCGCAGCCGTGCGATGGCCAAGCTGAAAGACCACCTTGGCTAAGTGGCTGGTGGTATCGGACAGCCACGGAGGGCTATCTCCTCTTAGTCGGCTGAAAAACAAGCACCCTGACGTGGAGGGGCTGCTTTTCTTAGGCGACGGCCTGAGCGAGCTGCACCGCTACAGCGGAGGTTTTAAGCAGGTGGCAGCCGTTAAGGGCAACTGCGACTTTATGGCAAACGCCCCGGAAGAAATGATACTCTCTCTTGGCGGGCAAAAAGTCTACCTCTGTCACGGACATCAATGGTCCGTTAAGTCCGGGCTGATGAGCCTGTGCCTGCGCGCCCGGGAGCTTGGGGCGACGGTTGCCCTCTTTGGTCACAGCCACCGCTACACCGAGGAGTTTTGCCAGGGCGTTTTTATGCTCAACCCCGGCGCCTTTGCAAGCGGCTCCTACGCCGTCCTCACCTTAACGCCCGACACCATCAAGGCGGAGCGATTTTTTGTCTAAAACATATCGGAGCGCCATGTTAACCAACGAACAAAACCAACAACTTGAACGCCTGCTGGATAGCGTACAAAAGGCTGTGCGCTACCTGGGCGGCGAAATGAACCAGCGCTATAAGCCCGAGGCTTCCTTTGGCTTTGCTTTTTGCTTTCCCGACACTTACGAGGTGGGCATGAGCCACCTTGGCATGAAAATTCTCTACCGCATCCTCAACGATTTGGACGATGTCAGGTGCGAAAGGGTGTTCATGCCGGCGGTAGACATGGCCGATGGCCTCAGGCGGGAAGGCATTCCGCTATTTTCCCTTGAAACAAGAAGCCCGCTGAAAGACTTTCCCTTGATCGGCTTTACCCTACAATATGAAATGAGCTTCACCTGCGTTTTGGAGATGCTAAGTTTAGGCGGCGTTGCGGCGCTTTCAAAAGCCCGAAAGGAAAGCGACCCCATCGTCCTTGCAGGCGGGCCCAGCGCTGCCAACCCTGAGCCCCTAACGCCTTTTATCGACGCCTTTTTATTGGGCGACGGGGAAGAAAGCGTCGTGGAAGTCACGCAGTTGGTCAAAGCCTTGCGGGAGAAGGGCGAAACGAGGGAAAACATCCTTTTTGCCCTGTCCCAAATCGAGGGCGTCTACGTGCCAAGGTTTTATGAAGCCGTCTACAATGAGGACGGCACCATTCGTAGCTTCGGCCCCATCAGGGAAGGCGTACCGCCCGTGGTGAGGCGCCGTATTTACCTTGACTTTGAAAACGCCCCCTATCCCGAAAAAATGATCGTCCCCTACACCCAGATTGTGCATGACAGGGTGGCGCTGGAAGTCATGCGGGGCTGCACCCGTGGCTGCCGTTTTTGCCAGGCGGGCTATATTTACAGGCCTGTTAGGGAGCGCTCGCCAAAGCGGGTGATGGAGCTTGCCGAAAGCCTGATTTCTTCCTCGGGCTATGAGGAACTGTCCATCACCTCGCTATCAACGGGCGACTATACCGGCCTTGCGGAATTGGTGGCCGGCTTGAACAAGCGGTTTCAAAACCGGCGGGTAGCCCTGTCGCTTCCCAGCCTCAGGGTGGACGGCAGCTTAAAAGAAACCTTGGAAGAAACGGGGCAGGTGCGAAAGGGCGGCCTCACCTTCGCCGCCGAAGCGGGCACCCAGAGGCTTCGGGACGTGATCAACAAGGGCGTCACCGAGGACGACCTGATCACCGCCGTGAGCGACGCCTTTTCATCGGGCTACGCAGGCATTAAAATCTACTTCATGACCAGCCTGCCCACCGAAACCTATGAGGATTTGGACGGCATTGCGGCCCTTGCCGCCCTTGTTCGCCAAACCTATTTTAACCTGCCCAAGGCAAGCCGCCCGGGCGGCCTTCGCATTAACATATCCACCTCCACCTTTGTGCCCAAGCCCTTTACGCCCTTTCAGTGGTGCGGGCAGGATGCTCCTCAGGTGATTGAAGAAAAGCAGCGGTACCTGCGGGAAAAGCTGCGCATGAAGGGGCTGGCGTTCCGGTGGAACGACTGGCAGCAAAGCCGGATGGAAGCCGCCATTTCACGGGGAGACAGGCGCATGGGCGCCGTTATCTACGAAGCCTGGAAACTGGGCTGCCGCTTGGATTCATGGACGGAGCACTTTAACTACGAAAGGTGGCAGGAAGCCTTCCAAAAGGTGGGCGTGGATATTGCGTTTTACGCCAATCGGGAGAGGAGCTACGACGAAATCCTCCCTTGGGACTTTATCGACATGGGCGTGACCAAAGACTTTTTACGCAAAGAAAACGAAAAGGCCAAGGCAGGGGTTACTACCCCCGATTGCAGGCAGGGCTGCCGTGGCTGCGGTTTGCAAAGACTTGAGGGGGTGTGCACATGAAGTGTTGGGCCGTATATCAGGTGCCTGAAAGCTTGAGGCTGTTAGGTCACCTGGACCTCATGCGCTCCATGCAAAGGGTATTAAGAAGAAGCGGGCTTCCCATCAAGTACTCCCAAGGCTTTAACCCTCATGTGCAGATGAGCCTTGCTGCGCCAAAGCCGGTGGGCATGGCGGGAGAAAATGAGCTGATGGAGTTTACCCTGACGGAGCCCCTGCCCCGTGAAGCGGTTAAAGAGGCCATCCAAAAAGCCCTGCCCGAAGTGATGGCGTTAAAGGGCCTGATTTTGCGGGATGATAAGGCGGCCGCCCTGCCCGCCCTTGTGCGCATGGCAAGCTATCGGGTGGATTTTTACGGCAAGCCGCCGTTTTCCGCCAGGCAATTATCAGATTTCCTTTCGCAAACAGAAATTCCGGCTGTCAAAACCACCAAAAAGGGCAAGAGAAGCTATGATATGCGCCCCCTGATTATGCAGGCCGAGCTGAAAGGCCAAAGCCTCCATTGCACCCTTTCCCTGTGGGAGGGCGGCGCCTGCCGGTGCGATGACTTCCTTGAACAATTGTGCCGGTTCGCAGGCGTCAGCGAGGCGCCGCAGGTAATATATACTCGGGTGCGCTTGCTTGATAAAAAGGCTAAGCCTTTGGATTCTTATGCTGATTGTTGAACAAACCAACAGGGGCGTGGAATGCGCCCTGCTTGAAGATGGGGCGCTGGTGGACTATGTCATCAGCGGCATGCCCGCCCCTGACAGCGTTGAAAGCGTACATTTGGTTCGTGTAGAGCGCATCATGAAGAGCCTGAATTCCGCCTTTGTCAGGATGGAAGGCGGCATGGAAGGCTTTTTGCCGCTTCAAAAGGGCGCCCCCTTTCCCAAGGGCGGCGACTTGATCGTAGCGCAGGTAAGGCGGGCAAGGCAGGCGGGCAAGGCTTGCTCCTTAAGGGAAGAAATCGCCTTAACGGGGCGAACCCTCGTGTATTTGCCCAAAGGCGAAGGCATCAAGTTTTCAAAGCGGCTGACTAAGGATGAGCGGGCGGAACTCAAAGCCAAGTTGCCGGAAACGAAGCTCCAAGGCGGCGTCATTGTACGCAGGCAGGCGCTAAGCGCAGAAGCTGAGGAGATTGCCCGTGAACTTGAAGCCTTCAGGCTTCAAGGGTTATACTTAGAAGGGAACTTGGGCGAAAGCCCCAAACTGCTGATTCCTTCGCTCTCCGCCGTACAAAAGATGCTCAGGGACGCCCCCCATTATCCCCAAAAGGTTTTGGCCAACCGCCCCCTTTCTTGGTGGCAGGGCGACTATCAGCAGCGCCCCTCGCCTTTTATGCTTTTTGGCGTCCGTGAAAAGCTGCAAAGAGCAAGCGGGCGCAAGCATTACCTAAAGTCGGGCGCCGTAATTACAATCGACCCATGCGAGGCGCTCACGGCCATAGACGTTAATTCGGCAAACGCCGGCGACAAAAGCCCTGTTGATATCAACAAGGAGGCGGCCAAGGAGATTGCCCGCTTATGCAGATTGCGGCACATGGGCGGCGTCATCGTGATTGATTTTCTGAAAAGGAGCAAAGTTAGCCACAGGGAGGCTGTGGCGCAGGCCATGCGGGAAGCCTTCCTCGCCGATCCCGTCCAAACCACCTTGGAAGGCTTCACCCGCCTTGGACTGTTTGAAATGACCCGCCGCCGTCAGCAGGAAAATTATCTATAAAGGAGCGCCATGAAGGAAGAAATCCTCATCCTACCGCCGGAAGAACTAAAAAGGCAGAAAGGCTTTGCCAAAAAAGTCAGGGCGCTCATAAACCGCCCTCAAAGCTATCATTTGGTTACTTATGGTTGCCAGATGAACGTGCACGATTCGGAAAACTTGGCGGGCATGTTTGAAGCCATGGGCATGCGGGAGAAGGACAAAAAAGAAGCCGACGTGATATTGTTTAATACCTGCGCCATCCGGGAAAATGCCGAGCGAAAGGCCCTTGGCAATATCATTTGGCTAAATCAGCTTAAAAAACAGCGGCCCGAACTTTTGGTGGGCGTTTGCGGCTGCATGGCGCAGCAAGAGGGCATGGCCCAAAAAATGTTGAAGCAATATTCTTTTATCGACTTTGCCTTCGGCACGGGCAACCTCTACCAACTGCCCAAAATCATGTACCATACCTTAACCGGCGGCCGGTGCATTGAGATTGACTGCCCGCAAAGCACCCTGGTGGAGGGCATGCCCATCCATAGACAGGGCGGGCACAAGGCCTATGTGAACATCATGTACGGCTGCAACAACTTTTGTACCTATTGCGTGGTGCCCTACGTGCGTGGTCGGGAGCGCAGCCGCAAGGCCGACGATATTTTTAGGCAGGCCGAAGGGCTGCTAAAAGAGGGCGTCAAGGAAATCACCCTGCTTGGGCAAAACGTCAATTCCTATGGGCTTGACAGGGGCGAACAGGACTTTGCGGGGCTGCTGTCGGGATTGGAAAAAATAGGCGTTCCCCGAATCCGCTTCATGACCAGCCACCCTAAGGACTTGTCGCACAGGCTGATTGAAGAGTTTGCCCGCAATAAGGCCCTGTGCCCCCACATGCACCTACCTGTGCAGTCGGGCTCAAACGCAATACTCCAAGCCATGAACCGCAGATATACTGTGGAAACCTACCTTGAAAAAGCAAGGCTATTAAGAGAGGCCCGCCCTGATATCGGGCTTACGACCGACATCATCGTGGCCTTCCCTGGCGAAACCGACAAGGACTTTAACGACACCTTGGAGCTGGTTAAAATTATGCGCTATGATTCCGCCTTTACCTTTATTTATAGCCCCAGGGCGGGAACGGCGGCTGAAAAGCTGCCCGGCCGCATCGACAAGGAAGTGGCGTCGGAGCGCATTCAAAAGCTGATTGATTTGCAGGAAAAAATTACTCAGGAAAGGCTTCAAAGCCTTGTTGGCAGCGTGCAGGATGTACTGGTGGACGGCCCCTCCGCCCGTGGCAAGGCGCTCACCGGCAAATCGGGGCGCAATATTTCCGTCAATTTTGCAGGCGACAAAACATTTGTCGGCACTGTTCAAGAAATTGAAATTACCGCCACCGCAAGCAATACCTTGCGGGGAAAAATGAAAGGAAGGTAAACTATGCACAACCAAGACATTTTTGAAAAGGCAAGGGAGCTGGGCGCCTTGCTTCGGGACTCCGACCAATTTGTGGCCATGCGCAAGGCGGAAGAAAGCGCAAACGGCAACGATACGCTTTTGAGCCTCTCACAGGAATATGAAAGCCTGCGCTCTCAAATGCAGGCCCTGACGATTGAAGATGAGCCCGATTACGACAAAATTGGCGAAGTGTCCAAGGCCATGGATGAGGTGCAGGCCAAGCTGAACGGAGAGCCTGCCATGAAAGCGCTGCGGGTGACCCGTGAGCAGTTCAGTATGCTGATGAACCTTGTGAACAGGGAGCTTCAGGGCGTGCTTGCCCCTGAAACCTTGCAGCAGTCTGCCTGCGGGGGCTCCTGCGCAAGCTGCGCTGGCTGTAACTAATGGCCCTTAGCCCCATGATGCGCAGCTACCTTGCGACTAAGCAAGCGTATCCTGACGCCATCCTCTTTTACCGCATCGGCGATTTTTACGAAATGTTTTTCGACGATGCGATTTTGGCTGCCCGTGAACTGGAACTGACGCTCACAGGCAAAGACTGCGGCCTTGAAGAAAGGGCACCCATGGCGGGCGTTCCCTGGCATGCCGCCGAAACCTATATCGCCCGGCTTATTGAAAAGGGCTACAAGGTGGCAATCGGCGAGCAGTTAGAGGACCCCGCCAAGGCCAAGGGGCTGGTGAAACGGGGCGTTGTGCGGGTGGTAACGCCCGGCACGGTGATAGACGAAAGCCAGCTGAAAGAAAAGCAGTCCAACTACCTGTTGGCCCTTGCCCAAAACAAGCGTCGGGCGGCTGTTGCCGGCGTTGACGTCACCACCGGCGAATGCTTTGTCTGCCCTGTGGACGACAAGCAAAGAAACTTGCAAGGCGTTCTTGCCACCTACAACCCACGGGAATTGGTGGTGGAAAAGGAGGAGGCCGACAACTATCCCGACTATTACTTGGCGCAGGTGGACGGTCAGGCTTTTTCCTACGACAAAGGGAAAAGGCGGCTGCTTGAACATTTCAAGGTGGGCGCCTTGGAAGCCTTGGGCCTCCAATCAAGGGACAGGCTGAGCGTTCAGGCCTTAGGGGCCTTGTTTTCTTACCTTGAGCAAACGCAGATGACCGCCCTGCCGCACATTACCCGACTGCAAATCCGCAGGGAAAACCGCTCCATGCCGCTTGACGCCGCCACCCGCCGCAACCTTGAACTGACGGAGAATTTGCAGCGCCCGGGCGTGAAGGGCAGCCTTCTGTGGGCGTTGGATAGAACCTGCACCGCCATGGGCGCCAGGGAGCTTCGCTCCTATGTGGAGCGCCCCTTAACCGATAGAACCGATATCGAAAACCGGCTGGACGCAGTGAGCTACTTTTTTGACAACATCATCGAAGAAGCCGAGGTCAGCGAAAAGCTAAAGTCAGTCTACGACATGGAACGCCTTGTGTCTAAAGTCAGCTACCGCACCATCAACGCCCGTGACTGTTTAGCCCTTGAGCGCAGCTTAAAGATGGCGGAGCCCGTGAGGGAGCGCCTGAAAGGTCAAAGCGGGTTGTTAAGCGACATTTACCACCGCTTAGAGCCTCTAAATAGTCTGCAAAGCCTTTTATCTTCCGCCATTCACCCCGAGCCCCCCATCGTGATGACCGAAGGCGGCATTATCAGGGATGGCTTTAACCAGCAACTGGACGGCTACCGCCAGGCGCAGCGGGAAGGCAAGCAGTGGCTGCTGGAATTGGAAGCCGAAGAACGGGAAAAAACGGGCATCAAGAACCTGAAAGTACAGTATAATAGGGTATTTGGCTACCATTTGGAAGTTACCAAATCCAACTATCACTTGGTGCCGGACTATTTCGTGCGCCGCCAGACCTTGGCCTCGTCCGAGCGGTATACCACTGAAAAACTAAAAGAAATCGAAGAAAAGGTAACGGGGGCGCAGGAAAAAGCCGTAGCGCTTGAAACGGAGCTGTTTGATTCCATCCGGGAAGAAATTCAAAACCACCTGCCCCGACTTCAAGTCATGGCCTCCGGCTACAAGGCGCTGGATGCCGTGCTGTCGCTATCCAAGGCTGCAAGGGAGCACGGCTATGTGCGCCCTGCCATCAACGAAGAAGGGCGGGTGGACATTCAAAACGGCCGCCACCCGGTGGTTGAAAAGGTGCTGCCTGCGGGCGGTTTTGTGCCCAACGACACCTTGATGAACGATGATGAGCGCATGCTCATCATCACCGGCCCCAACATGGGCGGTAAAAGCACCTACATGCGCCAAACCGCCCTGATTGTGCTGATGATGCACATGGGCTCCTTTGTTCCCGCCCAAAGCGCCGACCTTCCCTTGTGCGACAACGTGTTTACCCGCATCGGGGCAAGCGACGACCTGTCGGGCGGCCAGTCCACCTTCATGGTGGAAATGAGCGAGCTCAGTTACATTTTGCGAAACGCCACCGAGAAATCGCTGATTATTTTGGACGAAATCGGCAGGGGCACAGGCACCTTCGATGGCCTGTCCATCGCCTGGGCTACGGTTGAACACTTGGCAAATAAAGAAAAATCAGGCGCCAAAACCCTCTTTGCCACCCACTTTCACGAGCTTGCCGCCCTTGAACATAAGGTGGACGGGGTGAAAAACTATTCCGTCGCCATCAAGGAAATGGGCGACGACGTGCTGTTTTTGCACAAAATTGTGGAGGGCGCCGCCGACCGTTCCTTTGGCGGCTATGTGGCGAAATTGGCGGGCGTTCCCCGCTCCGTTTTGGCGCGGGCCAAGGAAATTCAGACCCGGCTGTCGGTCAGCGACATCAACCACGACGCCTTGGCCGCCGGCGTGGTTGAGGAAAACCGGCAAAACAAGCAAATGAGCCTGATGGACGTTGGCAAAAACGAGCTGGTGGAAGAAATTTCCTCCCTGGACGTTTTGCAAATGAGCCCCATGGATGCCTTGAATACCCTGTTTGTCCTTAGAGAAAAGGCGAGGAAACTGTAATGGCGAAAATTAAGCGACTATCCAAAGACGTAATCGGCCAGATTGCCGCCGGTGAAGTGGTGGAGCGGCCCATGGCCGCCATCAAAGAGATGGTGGAAAACGCCATCGATGCCGAAGCCAAGGCCATATCGGTGGAAATTAAGGGCGGGGGCATCGACTCCATTCGGGTGTCCGACAACGGCTCGGGCATCGCCGAGGAAGACTTGGCTTTGGTTTTTGAGCGCCACGCCACCAGCAAATTGTCTACCGCCCAGCAGCTTAGCCACATCAACACCTTGGGCTTTCGGGGGGAGGCCTTGTCTTCCATTGCGGCAGTGGGCAGGGTCAGGCTTTCCACCCGCCAGGACCATATGGAACTGGGCGTGGAAGTCAAGAACGAGGGCGGAGAAATCTTGGGCATCCGCCCCAAAGCCATGGCAAAAGGCACCACCATTTTGGTGGAGGATTTATTTTTTAACGCCCCCGTGCGCCGCAAGTTTTTGAAGCGGCCGCAGTCGGAGGCGGCGCTGGTGTCCGACCTCATGCGGCAGATGATTTTATCCCACCCCGAAATCGCCTTTTCCTTTAAGTCGGACGGCAAACTGATTTACCGCTCAAGCGGCGACGGCAAGGTGCAAAGCGCCTTTTTGTCGGTGTATGGCTTGGCGGCGCTTCGGGAAACCAAGGAAGTGAGTTTCACCCAGCAGGGAATCATTGTAGAAGGCCTTGTCGGCGTTGGCGAGCTGTCCCGCGGCAACCGCAGCCATGAAAACTTTTTCATCAACAACAGGGCCATTAACTCCGCTATTTTATCGCAGGCTGTGGAAGAGGGCAGCCGCCAGCGGGTCATGATCGGCCGCTATCCCACCTGCTGTTTGTACCTGCAAATGCCCTTTCACCAGGTGGACGTTAACGTGCATCCCAACAAGTGGGAGGTGCGCTTCGCCAACGAAAAGGCCGTGCTGGATACCGTAAGGGAGGCCGTGGAGCGGGCGTTGAACGAGGGGGCGGCGGAAATTGTCCCGCCTAGCTTTTTTCCGCCCGAAGAAGTGAAAGAAGTGAAAAAGGCGCAGGCGCCTGTTCAAATTATGGAAGGCGAGGCGCCCAAGGCGGTGGAGGCGAGCCCCAAGGCGGAATTGCCCATTGAAAAGCTGCAAACCACTCTGTTTGTAAGCTCACCGGCCAAGCCGCCTTTGGCGACAGCGGAAAAGCCAGCCCTTCCAACCATGGAAGAAATCAGGGAGCTTGCGGGTCAGAAAGCCCCCGCCATAGAAATTACGCCCGCTTTAGCCGAAAAACCCATCAAATTTTTGGGCGTTGCCTTCCATACCTATATTTTGTTTGAGTCGGGCGACCTTTTAATCCTTTGCGACCAGCACGCCCTGCACGAGCGCATTTTGTACGATAAACTCATGGAAGCGCACTCACACGGCACGGCGGCGCAGATGCTGCTTGTCCCAAGGGCGGTGGACTTGAGCCTGCGGGAATACGACCTTTTCCTTGAAAATCAGGCCCTGTTGTCTTCCTTCGGCTTTGATGCCGAGGACTTTGGCAACCGCAGCGTGCGCCTGCATTCGGTACCTATTATTTTAGGCGAGCCGGAAGCGGAGTCGGCCTTTAAGGACGCCTTGGACGAGCTGCAGGCAAGCGGGTCACTCAGCCAAGACAAAAAAGAAAGCCGCCTGATTCAAAGCGCCTGCAAGCACGCCATCAAGGGCGGCGAACGCCGCAGCATGGACGATGTCAGGGCGCTGGTCAACAAAATGTTGAACGACAACATCGTCCCCACCTGTCCGCACGGGCGGCCGCTGATGCTGAAAATAAGCAAGCGGGAGCTTGAAAAGCGCTTTGGGCGCCTTGGCTCATGAAACCTAAAGTTTTAGCCCTCTGCGGGGCGACGGCAAGCGGCAAAACGGCGGTGTCCTTTGAGCTTGCCAAGATTTTACCCCTTGAAATCGTGTCCATGGACGCCATGCAGGTGTACCGCTGCATGGATATCGGCACCGCCAAGCCCACCAAGGAAGAACAGGCCCTTATTCCTCATCACATGATTGACGTGGTGGAGCCTTGGGACAGCTATTCAGTTGCCCTGTACCAACGGGACGCCAGGCAAAAGATAGACGAAATTTTAGGCAGGGATAAACTACCCTTGTTGGTAGGCGGAACGGGCATGTTTTTGCGGGCCCTATCCATGCCGCTTGGCTATGGCGGAACGGGCGGGGATGAAACAATCCGCCGACGCTACGAAACCTATGCCGCAGAACACGGCAATGAAGCCCTGCACGGCTTGCTTTTGCAAAGGGACCAAAAGGCGGCAGGGAAGCTTCACCCAAACGATGTTAGGCGGGTGGTGCGGGCGCTTGAAGTCATGGACCTGACGGGACAAAAGTTTTCCGACCAGAAAATGCCCTCCTACGCCGACGGCCCCTATCAAATCCTCCCCTTTGTCCTTGTCTGGGACAGGGCGGTTTTGTACGAGCGCATCAACCAGCGGGTGGACAGGATGGTGGAGTCGGGCTTGCTGGATGAGGTAAAAAATCTCCTCAACATGGGCGTCAAGGAAGAGCACCAGAGCATGCAGTCCATCGGCTATAAGGAGTGGCTGCCCTATCTTCGGGGCGAAAGCGACTTTGAAACCCAAAAGGAGCTAATCAAGCGCCGCACCCGCAACTACGCCAAGCGGCAGGAAACCTGGTTCAAGCAAGACCCCCGCATCATCAAACTTCAAGGCGATGCGCCTCCCGAGGACAATGCGCAACAGATCAAGGAACGGTATGAAAGTTTTAGTACAACAAGCAAAGCGTGACTTGCGGCCCGTGTTTGAAAGGCTGGAAGAAACGGAATTACACAATCTACAAAAGGTGCAGGCGGCGTTTGAAGCGCTGCGCATTGCCCAGCGGCACTTCGCCCCCTCCGAAGGCTACGGTTATGACGACGTAGGCAGGGACACCTTGGAAAAGCTATACGCCCATGTGTTTAACGCCGAGGCCGCCATCGTGCGCCCACAGCTCACAAGCGGCACGCACACCTTAAGCCTGTGTTTGTTTGGCCTGCTGTTGCCCGGCGAGCACCTGCTGTCGGCGGCGGGCGAACCCTATGACACCATGCAAACGGTCATTGGCAAGAAAGGCGACGGCATCCCCGGCACGCTCCATGAACTGGGCGTTACTTTTTCAAGCGTACCCATGAAAGAAGATAGGGTGGATGAAGAAGCCGTTCTTCAAAATTTGCGGCCCAACACCCGAGTGGCGCTCATTCAGCGCAGCCGGGGCTATAGCTGGCGCAAGGCGCTGACGCTAAAAGAAATCGAAAGCCTGATTCAAAAAATCAAAGCCGTGCGCCCGGACATCTACATCATGGTGGATAACTGCTACGGCGAATTTACCCAAAAACTGGAGCCCAGCGATTTGGGGGCGGACGTTGTGGCAGGCTCCCTTATCAAAAACCCCGGCGGCGGCCTTGCTTCAACCGGCGGTTATATCGTGGGCGCGGAAAAGGCCATCGGGCGCATTGAGTCCCGCTTGACGGCCCCCGGCATCGGACGGGAAACGGGCAGCTATCAGGGCGGCTATCGCCTGTTTTACCAAGGGCTATTTATGGCGCCGCACACGGTATGTCAGGCCCTCAAAACCGCAGCCCTTGCCGCCAAAATGGCGGAAAACCTTGGCTTTGAAACAAGCCCTGCATCAGATAGCGACCGGGACGATATCATCCAAGCTATTCAATTTGGCGATAGGGACAAGCTCATCGCCTTTTGCCAGGGCATCCAGTACGCATCGCCCGTGGACGCCTTTGTCACCCCCGAGCCTTGGGCCATGCCCGGCTATCAGGATGAGGTGATCATGGCGGCGGGCGCCTTTGTTCCAGGGGCGTCCATCGAGCTTAGCTGCGACGCCCCCATGCGCCCGCCCTATACGGCCTACCTGCAGGGCGGCCTGTGCCTAAGCCACGGGATGTTGGCGCTGGAGAGGGCCTTTTCCAAGGTGACAACATGACGGACATTGTTTGGGCGCGGCGGCAAAGCAGCCTGTGGGAAGAGCTCATCAGGCTTGTTCAAGGGGCGATGGATGAAAACCTGCCCTGCCTTGTTGTGGTGCCCCAGCAGTATACCTTAAAGTGCGAAAGGGATTTGATTGAAAGCCTGAAACTGTCGGGGCTACTCGATATCAACGTGCTGTCCCCCAAGCGCCTTTATTCCCGCATCCGGGAGGAGGCGGGCGCCAAGGAAAAAATCGTGATCGGAAGCGTAGGCGAGCGGGCTGCCCTGTCGCTTTCCTTGCGGGAAAGCAAGGACAAATTGCAATACTACCGCCGGGCAACCCGCATGCAAGGCTTTGTGGATGCCTGCTTGGAGGAAACCAAGCGCCTTTTGGATGAGGGCGTTTCGGGCGAAAGCCTGATTGCGGCGGCTGATAAGGCAGCCGACCCCCCCATTTCCGCCAAGATGCATGACCTTGGGCAAATTTCCCTTGCCTACCAAAATATTTTGGGCGATAAGTTAGGCGACCAGGCCATGCAGGAGAGGGACAGCTTAAGCCGCTTGGGCGAAACAAGCTTTATCCAAAACGCCGTGTTTATCCTCTATGGCTTTGACATGCTTACCCCCGCCTTGGTGCGCCTCATTAGCGCCGCCGCCGGCCAAACCGACAGGGTACACCTGCTCATCGTTTGCCAGGGCGAAGAAAAAACGGATGGGCGGGCCTTTGCCCCCGTTCGCCGCAGCCTGCAAAAACTGTATCACGAACTGAATGAAAAGGGCTCGCCCTATGGGGTGCGCATCTTAAAAGAAGAGGCCTCGACAGCGCCTGCGAGCATTCAAGCGCTGGAAAAAGGCTTTTTGCGTCTTCTGCCCGATGAATCAGAAGCCATGGACCAGGGCGTTGTTCTGCACGCCGCCCCAACGCCCTTTGACGAGTGCGACCGGGCGGCGGCCTTGGTTCAAAAAAACATTCAAAACGGGCAGGACCCCGAAAAAATCGCCATTTTGTGCTGTGAGCTTGAAAGCTACGCCCCTATGCTGGCGGCCCGCCTTGAAGCGCACGGGGCGCCCTATTATCTGTCGCAAAAGCGCCCGCTGTCGGGGCACGGCCTTGCCCGCATGCTTATCGCTTCCCTAAAAATCATCACCTTGGGCTATCTGCCCCAAGATATGCAGCTGCTGCTGCAATCGGGCTATGCTGATTTAGGCGACCAAGAAATTTTCCACTTACAAAACTATATCCGTGAAAAGGGCGTTAGCTACGGGCAGTGGAAGCGGCCGTTCAAAAAAGGCGCGCCCGAAGAAATAGAAACAATGGAAGCGCTGCGCAAAAAGCTTGTTGACCCGCTTGAAACGCTGGCAAAGGCCTTAAAACCCGCCCGCCCCGCCAAAGAAACCTTGGAAGCCCTGATTTTTTACATGGAAAGCCTGAACGCTTACGACAAACTGCAGGAAGAAACGGACAGGCTGTTCGCCCTCGGCTTTTTGGAAGAAAGCAAAATTTCAGAGCAGGTAGCGGCAAAAATCGCCCAGGCCTTGGAAGAAATCTACAAGGTGGCGGGCGGGAGGCCGCTTGACGCGAACGACCTCTTGAGCTTGGTTGAAGGCGCCTTCAAGGACGCCGACATTTTAGGCCTGCCCCAGAGGCCCGGGCAAGTGGAAGTGGGCGCCCTTGGCAATGTGCCGCTGTTAAACAAAGAAACGGTCATGATTTTAGGCCTGAACGATGGCGTTTTAAGGGAAGAAGAAAGCCTCATTTTTGACGACAGGGAGCAGGCCGACTTGGCCGAGGCCCTCAGTATTCACAGGGCGACCAGCGCCAAGGAAAAGGGGCAGATGAAGCTGCTTGACTTGTGGAAGGCCATGAGCGCCCCGCAAAAAGAGCTCCTTCTTTCCTACGCCCTGCAAGGCGACGGGGGCGAAAGCCGGGGGCCGCTGTATCAACTCAAGCGGGTGCAGCGTATCTTGCCCAATTTGCCTGTTTTGGGCGGCTCCGCTTCAAACTTGGGGCTTGAAAGCGCCTTTGAAGGGGCGCTTGAGCGCCTGGGAAGTGAGGATTTTTCCAAGGAAGACGAAAATCTCCTCTGCGCCATGCTGTATGATGAAAAATATCGGGAGCGGGTGACGGCCGCTCTTTTGGCCGCCGAAACCGAGCCCGACAGTGAGGTTGCCCCCGATTTGGTCAGGCGTTTGCTTGAAATGGGCCGCCTTTCGGCGACGCAGGTGGAAAGCTATTACCGCTGCCCCATGCGCTACTTTATCCAGTACGCTCTAAAGCCGCAGGAAACCAGGGAATGGGACGTGGACCGCCGGGACTGGGGCATTTTTTACCACCAAGCCATGCAGGAATTTACCAAGCGCACGGACGAAATCTCCGGCTGGCCGGATGCGCAGGCCGCCGATGTGGACGCCGTGATGGATAGCGTGGTTGACGAAATGACCCTATCGTGGGAAAATACCCCCATGCTCGACACCCCCCGAGCCAAAGCCGAGGTGGACAGGGCCAAGGGTACCTGCCGCCTTTTAGCCGGCGCCGTGCAGGCGTTCATGAAAGACAGCGCCTTTGAAACCGCCTATACCGAATGGGCCTTTGGCAGGGCGGGCGGCGCTCCCGGGCCCAAAACCGAGACAAGCCGGGGCGAATTATCCATTGAGGGCGTCATCGACCGCATTGATACCGCACAGGTTGAGGAGCAGGATTACCTGCGCATTATCGACTATAAAAGCGGCAGCGATACTTACCAACCCACCAAAATCGCGGCGGGCGTTCAGCTTCAAATGCTGTTGTACCTGGCGGCGGCAAGGGAGGCCTTTCCCGGCCACAAACCTGCGGGCTTTTTCTACCAGTTTATCAAAGATGAAATGCAGGTGGAACAGGAATGGCAAAAGGCGACCGAGATGGACGCGATCAGCAACCTCAAAATGCAAGGCGCAGTCCTTGATGATCCCAAAGTGGTTGAGGCAATGGACGCCAACAATCCGCCCAAGTCTATGGCCCAAGTCTATAAAAAAGAGGGGGATCCGGCGAAAAGCGCCAGGATTTTAAGCCCTGAAGACTTTGATTTGCTTTGCGACTTTGCCTTAAAGAAGGCCAAGGAAGCCGCTGAAGAAATCGGGGCGGGCAAGGCCAAGGCCCAGCCTTATGTTTTTAACCGCCAGGACGTGGGCGCCTGCGCCTACTGCCGCTTTCAGGGGCTGTGCCGCCTTGACCCCATGACCGCCCGTGACCGCCGCCGCTGGCAAAAGGGCATCAGCCACCAGGAGATGATACAACTGCTTAGAGGGAGGAAGCTATGATAGACACAGCGCGCTACAAGGTAAAGCCGGGGGCGAAAATCCGCCTTCAGGACTATTCCACCAAAAGGGATGAGGCGGCGGACAGGCGGGAAGTTGAAGACTGCCTCATGCCCGCGAACATTCAAAAACTGTCGGTCCTTCAAGAAAGGCTTTATGCCGAAAACACCCGCGCCCTGCTGGTGGTTTTTCAGGCCATGGACGCCGCCGGCAAGGACGGCTGCATCAAGCACGTGATGACGGGGATCAACCCGCAGGGCGTGTTTGTATCTTCCTTCAAGGTTCCAAGCTCCGAGGAAAATGACCACGACTACCTCTGGCGCATCCATCAAAAGGCGCCCCGCCGTGGGGAAATCGGCGTTTTTAACCGCAGCCACTATGAGGATGTGTTGGTGTCAAGGGTGCATGATCTTTTACAGAGCTCCCAAATGCCCAAAGACCGCCTGCGGCCTGATATTTGGACTACCCGCTACCGGCAGATTTGCGACTATGAAAAGTATCTTTGGGAAAACGGCGTGGAAACGGTTAAGTTTTTCTTGCATATTTCAAAAGACGAGCAGCGCAAGCGCCTCTTGAAGCGCATTTACGACCCGGACAAAAACTGGAAGTTTTCCGCCTCCGACATCCAAGAGCGCAAACATTGGGATAAGTATATGCAAGCCTATGAGGACATGCTGCCCGCCACTTCCACCGCCCGCAGCCCCTGGTACGTATTGCCGGCTGACAGCAAGTGGTTTACCCGCTACTTGGTGTCGCAGGTTTTGGCGCAAAAATTGGAACAGATGAACCCCCAATTTCCCGAACTCAGCGGAGAAAAGCGGGCCAAGATTGATGAATGCCGCTTCATCCTTGAAAAAGACGGGCTTGAAATCTAAGGAGGAATCATGCAATATATTTTCAGCCTCATCCTTGGCGTTGTCCAGGGGCTAAGCGAGTTTTTACCCATTTCATCCAGCGGCCACCTGCTTGTTTTTGAAAAGCTGCTGGCGCCCCTTGGCTACAATTCCGTGTCCTCGTCTCAGCTGCTCACCATGCTGCACATGGGCACGCTGTTTGCGGTGGCGGCGGTGTTTTTTGGGGACTGGGTGGATATGCTCCTGCATCCCATCAAAAATAAAACCTTGGGTTTGCTCTTTATTGCCTCGCTTCCGGCGCTGTTTGCCGTGATCCTTTTGGGCGATTTGTTTGATAGCCTTTTTACCGGCTGGTTCCTTGGCCCCTCCTTTTTAATCACGGCGCTGTTTATGTGGCTTGCCGAAAAGGTCAGCCATAACGGCAAGCAAAAAACCGATGAGGTGGATGTGAAGGCAGCCCTCATCATGGGCGGCTTTCAGGCCATCGCCCTTTTGCCTGGGGTCAGCCGCTCCGGTTCCACCGTGCTTGGCGGCATGGTGGCGGGGCTTACCCGAAAGAAAGCGGCCGCCTTTTCCTTTATGATGAGCGCGCCGGCCATCCTTGGCGGCTTCTTAAAGGAAGTGAAGGACGCCGCCGAAACGTCGGGTTTTTCGAGTCTCTTTTCCGGCCCCATCCTGCTTGGGGTGCTGGTGTCGGCGGTGGTGGGCTACCTTGCCATCCGCTTTATGCTCAAAATCATTGAGCGCAAGTCCCTCAACGGTTTTGCCTACTACTTGGTGGCGGTGGGCGTTGTTGTGATAGTTTTCCAGCTGACGGGCGCCCTCGACTTCCCGCCCATCAAGCTGCCTGCCCTGTGAAGGAGACAGACATGTTGCATTCGTTTTTTACAAATTTTCGGGCGCTCTTTCCCCTGATCGGCTTTGCCGTTGGGGCGCTTTCGCTGAAACTTTTCAGCCGCTTTATGCCGCTTGACAGGGGGCGGGACCTTGCCTTCGAGGGCGATAAGTCCAAGGGCAAGCGAACGGGCGTTGGTCTTGTTTTATATATTGCTTACTTTGCGCTGGTGGCGCTCTTGGCGCCTGTACAAAAAGCCATGTGGTTGTATCTTGCCGCCATGATGCTGGAAATGGTTTTGGGCCATTTGGACGATACCGCCCACCTGCCGTGGGCGGAGCTGAAAAAGGGGCTAAGCGACCTTGGCGCCGCCATGTTAGTTGCTGGCGCCTACCTTTGGGACAAGGGACCCAACTTTATTTTCAGCCTGATACCGGGGCGGCCCGCCTACTCCTTGCCCCTGTGGCTCAGCTTTATTTTGCTGTGCGGCATGGTGTGGTGGTCCATCAACGCCACCAACATTACCGATGGGGTGGACGGCCTGTCTTCCACGCTTGCCATTACCACGGTAGCCGCCGTTTTGGTTGTGTACGGCATCCTCAAGGTGGAGGGGGCCTTTTTCTCCATGGGGCTGCTATTGCTTGGCGTTCTTTTAAGCTACCTTTGGCGCAACTGCTCGCCCTCCAGCCACTTGATGGGCGACGCCGGCTCCCGCGCCATGGGCGTGATGATGGCCGTTCTTATCATGAATACCGGCGACCCCCTTTTGTTTTTGCTTTTGTGCCTTGCCTTTATTATCGACGGCTCGGCAAGCCTCCTCAAACTTTCCGTCCGCCGCCTGACCGGCAGCCGCACCTTTATGGACAGCGTCCTCACCCCCATCCACGACCATGTGCGCAAAAAAAGCGGCTGGTCGGACGCCCAGACCGTGTCACGGTTCTGGATTTTGCACGTGGCGGTGTGCGTGGTGACGGTGCTTTTGTTGATAGGGAATTAGGGATAGGAAATATAAGTCTTAGCTGTACGGAAAAATCGTACAATTGAAATCGGGCTTGTAGTTGTCGACAGTTGAAGAAAGTTTAATAACTGAGTATTTTGAGGACAATATGTTCACTGACATCAAAAACAGCGACCAATTTGAAACCGTTCAAAAGGTTGCCAAGGGCTGGTCGAGCGATGAAAAATACTTCATCCAAACCAGAGAGCAGCAGAGGCTTTTGCTGCGGGTGTCGGATGTTGCGCATAGCTCTCTTTATTCCATCAAATGGGCGGAAAAGTTCGGCGAGCAGGAGATTGACGGCATGGCGCAGCGCTGCCTCAAGGCCTTTGATGATTATGAAGATTTTAAAAGGTACATTCCCAAGTGGTATACGGAAAAATATCATATAAGCGCAGACTGATATATTCAAGCTGATACGCTGCATTTTCGCCAAGACAATCCTTGGTGATATTTTTTTGAGAAATTTTCAAAACCCGTTGACAAGCGTAACAATGTTATGCTATTCTTTTTGTGAGAGTAACAATGTTACGAAAGGAGGGCGTATGGAACAGGAAACGGTCATGATATCCAAAAACGATTTGCTCAAAAAGTACGGCATATCCTACGGGACCTTGTACCGCTGGAAGCGAATGCGGCTGATACCCGAAGAATGGTTTGTAAAAAAGGCGACCAGCACGGGTCAGGAGACTTTTTTCCCGCAAACGCTTATTTTTAATCGGGTAGAGTTGATTTTGGAACGGCAAAAGACCCAAACCTTGGAGCAAATCGTCCGGTCCCTGTCCCAAAAGGAGCAGTCCCAGAGCGTCATGCTTATCCAAACGCCTTTTGGCAAACACACCTTGCGCATTCAAGACGTATTAAAGGTGGAGATAAGCCGGGGCGACGAGCAGGAAGATATTACCCAGCGATTCAAACAATTATTTGAAGGAGAAAAATCATGAACATTCATCAGTCGGGAAGCGTAAAAATCTCAAAAGGAGAGTATGAAGAGATTAAGGTCTCCGGCTCAACCAAAATTGAAGGCCCCGTCCGCTGCCAAAAGCTTAAGGCAAGCGGTAGTCTTCGGGCGACAGGTTTACTTGACTGCTCAGGCGAAATCAGGGCTTCGGGCAGCTCCAAGTTTGACGAAGTAAAATCTGGCGATTTAAAGCTCAGCGGGGCTTCCAACGCTCAGGGGGATGTAAGGGTCAAAGGCGAGGTAAAGCAATCGGGCGCTTTGAGCGTTGGCGGGAGCCTCAGCGCTGAAATTGTTGACGCTTCCGGCGCCCTGTCTGTGGCAGGGGATTTGGAAGCGGGTACCTGTAAGCTGTCGGGCAGCGTGGAGGTGGGCGGGCTTATCAACGCCAATACGCTGAAGGTGCGCATGAGTAACGACAGCTCGGCAAGGGCCATCGGCGGTGAAACCATCGCCATCGGTAAAAGTGCGGATAGCAACAATGGGAGCTTTGTCAGCGCTATTAAAAACCTGTTTTCCTTTGGTGGAACCGGTGGCCAATTTGCCGTAACCGAAACCATCGAAGGCGACGATATTACTTTGGAATTTGTTACCTGCCCCGAAGTGTCGGGCAAGGTGGTGCGCATAGGCAAGGGCTGCCAAATTGGCCGTGTCAACTACCAGGAAAGCCTGGAAATAAGCGAAGATGCGCAGGTGGGCGAACAGGTGAAGCAGGGCTAAAAAGCAAAGGCTTGCTGTTTTAAGTTGAAAACAGCGTATATGGGCAGGCTTAGAAGATACTGTATTCAGAAGGTGAATAAAAACCACAAAAAAGGGGCTGTAGCAAAACAGAGTTGCTACAGCCCCGAAGTTGTAAGGGTTATACGATTTTAGACCTTTTTTACCTGGCAGAGGCCTTCCTTATAGGAGGGGAAGCCGGAGATGGGGTCAAAGTCACGGGCGTGAACCAGGTTCACGTTGGCCTGCTCCCAGCCGTGGAACATGTCGATGCAGTCATCGCGCACGATGTTGGTTACTTCGGCCTTGGCGCGGATGGCGCCAAACTGGGTGGACAGCTCCACTTCGTCCCCGGTTTCAATGCCACGCTCACGGGCGGCTTTGGGGCTTAGGCGGCAGATGGGTTCGGGCATCAGATCCCTGAGCCAGGGAGTGTGACGCTGCTTGGAGTGGGTGTACATGGGCACCCGGCTGCCGGAGTTGAGGATGAGCGGGAAATCCTTGGCAACCTCGGGCGAGCTTACCGGGCCTTGTGTGGGCTCTTTATAGATGGGGAGCGGATCAAAGCCATACTTGCGCAGCACTTCGCTGGTAAACTCCATTTTGCCCGTGGGGGTTTCAAAGCCGGGCTTGCCGTCATAGCGAAGGCCGCCGGTTTCGTACTTTTTGTCTTGGGGCTCACCCTTGAGGGGAATCACGACGCCTTCGGGCGAAGCGGCGCGCAGGTCTTCTAAGGTCACGCCGCAACCGCTGGTTTTGAGGGTTTCGATGAGGCAGTTTTCTTCGGATTTTTCACCGCCGCCCCAGAACTCATCCCCAAAACCAAGAGCCGTGCCGATATCGCAGCAGATGCGGTAGTCGGGCCGCGCTTCGCCGGCGGGCTCAACAACGGGCTCTCTCAGGAACAGCTTGCGGCCGAACCTGGCCACTGGGCAGGCGCGCTCAAAGGACATGGCGGCCGGCAGGATCATATCCACATAGTCATGGGTTTGCGGGCGGATGTAAAAATCGGCCGACACGGCAAATTCCATATCCTGGAAGGCTTTTTGGTATTCCTGGGTTTGCGGCCACATCATGGCGTTGACGCCAAGGGCTACACAGGCCTTGATTTCGCCGTCCCTGACATATTCGGGAAGGAAGTTAAGCTGCAAGTTGCCCTGGCCGGCATAATAGTCTTCCATATCGGCCCAGATGGGTACGTACTTGCGGTCGACGCGCTTGTCATCCAGCTTGGGCAGCAGGTCGCGGGCGCGGCTGAAGCCGGGGCTGCCGTTCCACATATCAAAATCCATGGGCTCATCGGGCACCTTGAGGCCGCCGGGAACGTCCAGGGAACCGGTGAGGGGCATCAGCAGCCACATAGCCCGGTGAGAGTTGACGCCGTTGACGTGATGCGGCCAGGCGGCGGCGGTTTTGCACACGATGGGGCTGCCCTGCTTGACCAGAATGTCGCAGGCTTCCTGGATGCGCTCGGCAGGTACGTCGCAAATTTCGGCGACCTTTTCTACCGTAAACTGTTTGCAGTATTCAGCATATTCTTCAAAGCCGTGTGTCCACTTCTCGACGAATTCTTTGTCATAGGCATCGTTTTCAATCAGGGCTTTGGCAAAGCACAGCGCCAGGGCGCCGTCGGTGCCGGGGCGGATTTGCAGATGCACATCGGCAAAGGTGTGAACGGTGGGAGTAACTCTCGGGTCAACAACGATATACTTGCAATCGCCTTTTTCTTTGGCGTTGCGAAGGCCGGCTACACTAAAGGGCGCCGACCAGGCGGGGTTGGTGCCCCAGAAAATGGCCACCTTGGTTTTGCCGGGAACGGGGTTGCCGCCGGGGCCGCAGGGACCGGTCATAAAATGGTTTTTGCCGAAAGTGAGTTTGTTGCTCAAGTCCAGCGCCAAAAAACAGGTGGAAGACTCGGTGCCGAAGTTGGGGGAGCCAAAGGTATAGGCAAGGCGCATCAGGGCGCTGCGGGGCTCCTTGGGGTCACCGGTGATAAAAGCGACTTTTTCGGCGCCATGCTTTTCCTTAATGCCGTTGAGCTTATCGGCGATGGTTGTGAGGGCTTCGTCCCAAGAGATGCGCTCCCACTGTCCGGGTTCGCCCTTGGGGTTGGTGCGCTTCATGGGGTAGAGCAGCCTTTCAGGGTCATATAGTTCTTGAATGGCGGCTACGCCCTTGGCACAGATCAGGTTGTTGTTATAGTCGCTGCGTTTTTCAATGCGATAGAGTTTATCGTCTTTGAAAATCAGCTTCATCCCGCAAAAGGGAGTGTGGTTACACTGCACACAGTGAGAATACTTAACTACCTCGGGTGAAGTGCTTGCAGCCAGGACAGGGTCAGCGCTCTGGAACAGAATATTTTTGCCCAACACGCTGGCGCCGGCACCGGTGGCGGCGGCTATCTTCAAAAAGGTACGTCTTGAAACTTTGAGCATTATTTTCCCTCCTTACTTTGCTGCTTTGGCCTGGGCCGCTTCAACAGGGCTCATGGGTAGAAACTCTTTGGGCATGTCGGCGGGAGCCACATACCAGATGTGGGTGCCTTCCACACGCACGGCGTTTTTTTCCTTGATGTACTTGGAAATTTCACTTTCGGGGTCGTCTACGTCGCCAAAGATGCGGCACACGCCGGGGCAGTGCACGGTGCACATGGGCTGGCCGCCGTTTTTCACCGCGCCGTAGCAGAAAGTGCATTTTTCCACAATGTTCAGCCGATCGCTGGCCTCTTCTTCGTGGGGTAAGACGATACCTTCAAAGTGGGTAACATCGTCCCTGACCAAGGTGCGGGCGTCGTAGGGGCAGGCGGTCACGCAAAGGCCGCAGCCGACGCACTTGTCGTAGTCCATAAGTACCACGCCCTCTTCTGAAGCGTAGGTGGCTTTTACGGGGCACACCGTCACGCAGGGCGCGTCGATGCAGTGCATGCACATGGGCAGCTGATAGCGCTGTTTGGCGTTGGGGAACTCGCCCCATTCGACAGGCACCACGCCGTTGTAGTCCACTCCGGGACGGGTGCCGTAGAACATTTTGCAGGCTACCACACAGGTATAGCAGCCGATGCAATGATCCAGGTTTAGAACCATTCCATATGTTGCCAAGATAATGCTCCTCCTTTTCATTAGGTCGAATATTGTCGCATGGCTCAAATATGTATAACTATACCATATATTGCCGGAGAAAGAAGCGATAAAATTGTACATTTTTTAGCGAAAAACGCGTATTTTTGTCATCTGAATGGACAATTAGGCGAACCTAACTATTATAAAATACATCCGAAATAGCAAACGGAATACATAATGATTGACAAACGTGTATAATTTTGCTATCTTAAGCGCGCATATTTGATAATCCGACGCTGGCAAGGGAGGATATTGATCATGACCAAAAGAAAAGCGCAGTCGCTGGCAGACAAAACGCTTGTGTTTATGCAAACTGTTTCCGGGGCAAGCGATTTGAATATTTTGGTGCATGTGACCGCCAGCCTCCTTGGTAACCCCGTTAGCCTGATTGACGCGGAGGAGCAGCTGCTGGCCTGTTACCCGGCAAAAATAAAGGGTGAAAAGATCAAGAACGCCCACGAATTGAGCCGAGCTTTAGTTGGAATAGAAAAGGCGGAAGAAGACCTGATTGTGGAGGAATACGGTCATTGCGGCAGGCTAAGCGTGTACGCGGTAAACACCCCTTTTACTGAGGAGGACAAAGCCTTCCTTTTCTTGGCCGCCCGGGCGATTGCCATTATTATCCGTCCCCAAATCGGCATCAAGGTGATGAGCCAATTAAGCAAGTTGCAACTGATGCGCAAGCTCTTGGGCTACAAGCCCGGCCTGCGGGCAGCCCTGCTGCATGATATTCAGACCGAGCATTTGGACAATCTTGGCGGTCCTTTTCGGGTACTGTTCATCCATGTGGATGATGACAAGCGAGCCAGGCTTACCCAGCTAAGGTCGCAACTTGGCGAACATTTACGCAATGTTTGGTCATTCGTTCACGGGGAAGACATTGTCTGTGTGTTTAACGAAGCAATTGTATTGCCAAGGGACTATATGGCGGCCATCAACAATTACCTAAACGCTACCAGTCTTACCGCTTGCCTGAGCATGCCGTTTGATTACCTGATCGACCTGCGCCGCATGTTTGAAGTGGCCAAAGCTTCTTGGCCGGCCGCCCGCAGGAGGGACCCGGAGACTCGCCTTCATTTGGCGCTTAACTACCAGGTTTATGCTTTTCTGGACCGCTGCGCCATGTGTTTCAACACAGCCGACTACTGCCCCGACGGGCTTTACCGTCTGATAGAATCCGACCGTGAAACCGACCGCAACGATCTTGAAACGCTTTATGTGTACCTTGAAAATGACCTGAACGGCAACGCTGCCGCCAAGGAACTGTATATCCACCGCAATACCCTGATGAATCGTTTGGAGCGCATCCAAGAGATTTTGGGCTTGCCACTAAATGACAGGGATGTGGTTTTGTTTTTGAGGCTCTGTTTCCGGATTTTGGAAATGCAACAATAATTACCAGCGCTTTTTTCTGCTGGCTTGGCAGCGGGAGCATAGCTGATCCGCGTCCTTGGGCCTTACCGGGCCCGCGCACTGGGCGCAGTGGGCGGTTTGTATAGGGTTCGGGAAGAATTTGACCCGTGCGGGCAACTGTTTGTAGTCAAAGCCGGTAATGGCTTCGTCAGGGCAAATGCTTTGGCAAAGGCCGCAATTGGTACAGCGCTCGGGCGTATGCAGAAGATAGCGCTGATTGTCCTCTTCATCCAAGTAAACTGTTAAGGCTTGATGGGGGCAGACATGTTCACAAATGCCGCAGCCCCAGCAGACGCTGCCATCCACAACGGGTACAGACCAGCTTAGGTATTCCGGCGTTTGCCCGTTTGTAAGGCCCCGTTGCAGCTGATGCACCAAAAGGCGGCGGATGAACAGCGGGTCATTTTCGGCCTTTTTTGTATCGGGCGGCAGGATGGCTTCAACACCCTTGCCTGCCCCAAGGGCAAGGCTTTTGAGCGCTTCACGGCGGGAAAGGTCTATCGGCGGCAAACTATCGCCCACATGAAGCAGGGTGACACGGGCGTCGAAAAACTCTTCCCCCAAAAACTGCCGGGCCTGGGTGAAGGAATCTTCAAAATGCGCGAGGCAGGCCGCTCTTTCGCAGCCGGCGCAGGCCGCTCGTTCGATAATTGCTTTGCCAGAGAGCGCCAAGGAGGCAAAAAGCTCCCAGCGGATGACCCCAAGACACCAGGGCGCGTAGTCTTTGTCGCTGTCGGATAGTTGGCAGGCAATCATACGGGTTTCCCGTTTGGTGCCTACAAGCTGCAGTAACCGCTTAAAGTCAGCGTAGCTGGGCGAAATAGCGGCCGAGGGGCATTTGTGCACGCAAAGGTTGCAGCCAACGCACTTATCCCAGTTGGCCTCTTCCCCGGACGGCTTTGTAAGGGCGCCGGATGAGCACACGTCAACACAGGTTGTGCAAGGGTACTTGCGCTGCTTGGCGTTGAGGCATTTGGACTTTATAAAGGTGGGGTTATCCTCTGCCGTTAGCCCCTGGATAGCCATTCGAATCAGTTTTTTCTCAATCATAATATTCCTCCCGGAGGTTGTTGCGATAACTTATGATAACAGAACGCCCTGCATAGAGCAATGAGCGGAAAGGAAGCGTTACAGATAGATGGAAGCGAAAAACACGGCCTTTGCCATTTTGTGCGGCGGGCAGTCCCGTCGCATGGGGCGGGACAAGGCCTTTATTCGACTGGGTGAGGAAAGCCTGCTGCGCCGCCTCGCTAAAGTGGGCAAAGGCTTTGGCGAGCGCTTGGTGTCTACCGACCACCGCCTCATGGCCAAGGAAACGGGTTTTCGCATGGTACCGGATATACAAAAAGATTGCGGGCCTGTGGGCGCCATCTATTCCGTTTTGGCGGCGATGAAAAGTGAGGCCGTCCTGACCCTGCCGTGCGATATGCCCTTTTTTCCGGCTGCCTTGGCACGGGAGATGCTTTCCGCCATGCCCGACACCGCAAAGGCCCTGATGCTGACGGGCCGAAGCGGCCGTGCCTATCCCCTGTGCGCGGTGTTTCGCAAAAGCTGTTTGCCCACTGTTAAAGAGCATGTGGAAACAGGCAAACTCAAGGCCGTGCCCATGATGGAGGTTTTGGGCGCCGTACATATGACACTGCCGGAGAAGTTTTCGGAAAAAGTACTTATGAACCTTAATACTCCGGAAGATTTGGAAGCGGTGCAAAGCGTTTTGAGGGAGAGGGGTTAAGGCCGAGCCTGATTTTTGGGTTGCTTAAAAAAGCCGGAAACCCAAGCAGTTTCCGGCTTTTAGCGTATATAAAAACAGATTATTTTTTCAAACTCATCAGGTGGGCAACCCAGGCGCTGCGGGCGTCTTCCTCCATGGAAAACAAGGCTTCCTTGTACAAGCCATAGGCGGTGGGAAAGTATTCCTCCATAAAGCGCAGGGTTTTTTTGGGGCCAAGGTAGGGGTGGCTTACGGCATCGCAAAAGATATCCAGGCTGTCTACCAAAACCCAGTGCCAGCGGTACATGCCTTCGGCGTCCAGCCTTTCCGCGCGCCGGAGCATTTTTTCACACCAATCAATGGAGCTGTTCACCTGCGCCCTGCTTTTTCTCGGCCGGTGCTCAAGGAAGCTTAGCACCCGATTTTTGAATTTCAGGCCGTAGTCGTCGGTGTCCCAGAGGATTTTGCCATCGAATATTTGCAGGAACTCTTCCAAATATGTGTCTTTCAATGTGTATTCAAGGGGATAAACAAATACATCCAGCTGCACATTGCCCACAAAGGAGTTGTCGTGATAATACTCATGATCCTTTGTGATGAGCACAGCGTCAAAGTCGCTGTACTTATCCTGCGTGCCGTCGGCATAGGAGCCGTAGACAATCAAGGAGAGGGGTTTGTATGTTTCAATCAGGTATTGGACGATGTTGTTCATGGTGCCCTCCTTGTTTTGTTTGATGTGAGGAACTTAGCCTTCCTCCATCCGCCTTTTGAATACCTCCGGCCTTGCGACGCTGTAGCCGAAAAAGCCCAGGCGCTCGGCCAGGCCATAGTAATTACCGTGGGCGTAGGCGACAAGGTTTGCTTTGTTCAGGTGGATTTTGCCTTCTTCGTCGATTAAGTCTGACCGAACACCCACATGCACGATTTCGCCCACAAACATGGTGTGGCTGCCAAGGTTCAGACTTTCCCTGACTTTACAGGAAAGGTATAGGGGGCTTTCTTCAACGGCGGGAGCGAGTGTAAGGCCTTCTGCCTTGATGGCGGTTAAGTTACACTCTGCAAATTTATCCATGTCCCGCCCGGATTTCACCCCGCAAAAGTCGGTAGCATGTAAAAGCTCCCGGGACACAAGGTTTACCGTAAATTCCCCGCTTTCTTTTATCAAGTGGTAAGAGTGGCGAATGGGCTGGATGGACACAGACACCATCGGCGGCTTGGAATTAACAGTACCCACCCAAGCCACGGTGATGAGGTTGGCTTTTTCTGCTTGGGTAGCGCAGCCCACCAGCACCACGGGGGTGGGGGCAAGAAGGGTACTGGGGTTGATGGAGGTATGGGACATGATTTGTTTTCTCCTTATAATCATTAGGAAATTCAGTTTAATTAGGAATTAGGAATTGCGTCGCCGTGCCCTTCATTCCCTTTCCCGCACCTAAAGGATGCGGGAGGCGTACATTGCGGAACGGCTCCTTTGCAATCGAAAAACAAGTTTTTCGATTGAGAGGAAGCACCATGTAGTGGATGCCTCCGGCGGACATAGCCCGCCGGAAAAGAAGCGGAATGCGGGCTGACGAAGGTATTAGGAAACTTGATAAACAAACTGAAATTTAGCAATTTAGCCATTTCTTTAGCCGAGTGAACAATTCTTCTCTATCTTTGTCAGACATTTCTCCGCCTTTTTTTACTGCATAATGATGGCCAAACTCGCTATCAATATAAGCGCGTCCATTAACCGTCACTGGTTCATCATATCTTGGCCTAACATGAATATGAAGATGAGGATTAGGTTCTGATTCTTTATAAAAGCTATTCATCAAACAACTCCAATTACACAGAGTTGCTCCTAAAACCATCTTTAAGCAAGTTTCTACTTTACAAATCAGCTTGCGAAGCTCTTTCCATTCATCATCTGTTAGCTCTGACATTGAACCGCAGTGACGTTTCAAAACCAAGATACATCGTCCGATATAATCCTGCTCATCTGAAAGGAAAACAGACCAGAATGTAGTCTCGTATACCTGATACTGTTTATCTTCTTCAGACAGATTGCACCAAACACAATTCTCCAATTAACTCACCCACAAAACTCCGATTTTGCATTCAGATTACACGATGATACAAAAAATCAAATCCGCAACTTCAATATTGGCAGGCGATGCCTAAATCCCCTCCGCAATGCCGTTCAGGGCATCGGGCTCCCTTAAATCCCGGGTTTTGGTAAACAAACTGGAATTTATTGCTTAAACAAACAGGATTTATCACACTTTTTGAAGGATGTCCAAAGTATGATGGGAAGCCCCGATCAGGTCTTGCCGTTCACATATAGTGAAGTGATAATCCATCCACTTGTCAAATGTCTCCTCGTCCATGGCATCAATATCGTCTCGCTTATAATTCGTTGCCCCATCTGTAGCGATCAGTTTGATTCTTTTGACGGGCACTTCTGCATCCAAGGCAGCAATATCCTCTGTACGCACCATTGCAAACAGATCCTTTGGTTCACTGATACAGCGCCAATCCGGTGTCAGCATATTGAGATCCATCACTTCATGCAGCTTGCTTAGACCGAACACATACGATATGATAGTTGGCTCATTCATACAATAAGCTACCAAGATATGACCGCCTTTTTTTGTAACGCGTACCGCCTCAGAGAGTGCTCGCAGTTTATCTTCTTTTGTATAAAGGTGATACATTGGCCCAAGCAACATGGTTAAATCGAATAAATTATCAGCAAAGCAGGATAAATCCAGCGCATTTCCTTGAATCGCAGTGATAGGTTCCGTACCGTCCAGTTTTGATCTCAGTATTTCCAAATTATGTTTAATCAATTCTACCGCAGTTACTTGAAGGCCTTGCTTTGCAAGCGTCACGCTATACCGTCCGGTTCCTGCGCCAACTTCAAGTATCATCGGATCTGAAACATCCGCCAGGCACTCTCGAATATATTTCATCGTGGTAAGATATTCAACCTGCCCATGACGGGAAAGAAGGCGTCCTTCCTCATCATAATTGTTGTAGTATTCTTCAAGATAATTCATGACTACTTACTCCTGCAAATTCAAATATTGCATTCAGATTACACTTTTATACAATTCAAAACAAATCTACAAGTTCAGTATTAGCAAATGGAACCTATAACCCTTCGGCAATCCCCTTCAACGCTTCCGGCTCCCTTAAATCCCGGACCTTGGTAAACAGGGTGCGGGAAAGGATGGCGCCACGGCGGTAATATAGGCACACGAAGGGGCAATCTTCAGCAAAAAGGCTTTGAATTTGGAACAGGATGTTGCGGTAATTCTCTTGTTTCGTGGTGGAACGCAACTCGGAAAAGAGGTTGTCCATTTCTTTGGAAGCATAGGCCGTATAGTTGCAGGTGTTGCGGCTCATCAGCAAAAAGCCGGGGTCGGGCACGGGGTCCATATTAAAGGCGGCTAGGCACAAATCATAGTTGCGGGCCTTCAGGCGGGCCTTGGCCGTTTCATAGGAAACCAAGCTTATGTTGCAGGTGATGCCCACGGCATGCAGCATGGAGCTGATTTTATTGGCAGCCAAGGTGCGCACGCTGTTGTCCTGTTCCTCGTAAACCAAGAAGCGCAAAACAAGGTTGGCGTTTTTGCCGTCGATGATTTTGTCCCGGGTGCCGTCGCCGTTGGAGTCCACCCAGCCGGCCTCGTCCAAAAGGGCTTTGGCCTTTTCGGGGTTAAACTGGAACAGCTCGGGCATGTCCGAGTAAGTCCAGGTGCCCGGCAGCATGGGGGTGTCGGCGCGCTGGGCCATATCAAGGTAGGCAAGGGACAGGAGCTCATCCACGTTGATGGCATATCTGATGGCCTTGCGCACCCGCACGTCGTTTAGCTCCCGGACGGTATTGTTCATTTGCAGGGTTTCCAATTGATGGGTACGCACCGCAAGGTTGATGAAGCTGGTGCCGCCCCGGTACTGGGCGGCGTTCAGGCTGCGGGTGAGGATGGCGTCCACACGGTTGTATTCAAAGCTGGTCATGAGGTCCCGGTTGGTGGTGTGGAAGGTGGCCATGACTGTATCCACCTTGGGAATGCCCCGCCACCAGCTTTGGTTGGCCGAGAGAATGACAAACTCTTTGGGGTTAAATTTTTCCACAAAGTAGGGGCCGGTACCCACTGGATTTTCCGCCTGCACTTGGGAGGAGGGCAGCACGGGAAAGGTCATGGCGTATGGAAAGGCAATGTTTTGGCGGTTGGTGGAAATAACCACCGTTCTTTTGTCGCTTGCCGTAATATTTTTGACAAAGTATTGCAGCGAAGCGTAGGCGCCCGGGTTTTCGGTGGAATCCTTAATGGATAAAATGGTTTTTACGGTGTTCACCACGTCCCGGGCGGTCAGCGGCGTTCCGTCATGGAAGGTGATGCCGTCCCTTAAATAAAAGTACCAAGTGCTGCAGTCTTCATTGCTTTCCCAGCGCTCGGCAAGGTTGGGCTGGGGCAAGTAGTCATCATCAATGGTAACAAGGCTTTCATATACCAATGACTGCAGGGAACGAAACTCCCGCTCCACCGGCACCAGCGGGTTCATATATTGGCTGGTGACGCTGATGATGCCAAGGGTCAGGCTGTTTTCATCCTGCGCTGTACCGCTTGGCATTAGAAACAGCAGCGCCAGCAGCAGGCACAGCGTTTTTTTAGGGGTTTTGAATATCGTGTTGATAGTAGTACGCATAGGCCTCCATTACCCTTTGCACGTAGCTTTTGGTATCCGGGGTGGGGATTTGGTCAAGCTTTAAGAAGCGTTCGTCATCGGCGTATTTAAGAGCCCAAAGGTCCACATTGCCCGAGCCTGCGTGATAGGCGCACATGGCCATGACAGGGTTGCCCTGGTAGTGGTCGGACAGGTAGCTAAGAAGCCACACGCCAAAACGGGCGTTCAGATCCGGGTCAAAGAGGTGGTCGTAGCTGTAGCCCTCGATTTTCATGCGGCCAGCAATCCAAGTGCCGGTATCTTCCATGATTTGCATCAGGCCCCTTGCGCCCACCGAGCTTTGGGCGTAGGTATCGTAGTGGCTTTCGCAGTAGACAACCGCCGATACCAAGGAATAGTTCACCTGGTTTTCCTCGGCGTAGCGCTTGAGGATTTGGCTGTAGCCCGAATCTTTGCGCATGTTCAGGTACCTGTCCCGCCTTTGCTCAAATTTGGCCAATTCTTCCGCCTGTTTTTGGTGCAGGGCGTCAAGGCGGGCCTGGGAGCTTGCCTTTTGGGTGTGGGCGATGCCGTAGAAAAAAGCGGCGCAGCCGATAAGCAGAAGGGCCGGCAATAAGAGGTGCAGACGCAGCCGTTTTTTGGGATATTTTCCCTGGCCGGGAGCTGGCGGTCTGCCGCCTCCTTGATGGGGATAATAAGCTTGGTCGGGCAGCCTGCCCCTTTGGCGGGGGCGGGGTCTGTCGTAGTTAGTCAAGTTGCAGTCTCCTTTTCAGGTTATTGAGCAGGACATCTACCTGCTGCCTTGTTTCAATCTTGGGGCCGGTCGTATCAATCAGGCGGTCTGCCCGCTTGATTCTCTCTTGCGTGGGCATTTGGCAGTCAATGCGCTGGACAGCCTCTTCCGTGGTAAACCCGTCCCGCTTTTCAAGCCGGCGTATTTGCTCCTCTCGGCTGGTAACCACCGCCCAGGTTTCAACACAGCGGCTTTCAAGCCCCGTTTCAAACAGCAGGGGGGCGTCCAGCGCCGCCAAAACGCCTTGGGGCAGCTTTTCGATTTCATCGTCAATGGCTTGGATAATTAAAGGATGCAGGAGGGAGTTGAGCAGCTCCAAATCCTCGGGCGATGAAAAAACCAGGGAGCCCAGCGCCTTTCGGTCAAGCTCGCCCTTGACAATGTATTTTTCGCCAAAGTGTTGGCGGATACGCTCCAGCCCCTCTTCCCCGGGACGGGTTACAAGGCGGGCGATTAAATCGGCGTCAATGACCGGCAGGCCCTTTTCCTGCAGGTAGCCCGACACATGGCTTTTGCCCGTGGCGATGCCGCCGGTTAAGCCAATGACGTACTTACTTGCACTCATACCAGCTTTTTCCTATGCTCACTTGGCTAATGAGGGGCACACTAAGCCTCGCCGCTGACTCCATGCTCTCTTGCAGCAGCTTTTTGGCCTGCTCCATTTCGTCAACAGGGGCCTCCAAAATCAGCTCGTCGTGCACCTGTAAAATCAGGCGGGTTTTCATTTTGTTTTGACGAAGCGCTTCATCCACCCTGACCATGGCAATTTTAATGATATCGGCGGCCGTGCCTTGGATGGGGGCGTTCATGGCCGCCCGCTCGCCAAACTGGCGGATATTGCCGCCTTTTTTCAGCTCCGGCAAATACCGCCTGCGCCCAAAGAGGGTGCGGGCGTAGCCGTTTTCGTAGCCGAACTTTTTGGCTTCATCCATATAGGCTTTGATGCCGGGGTATTTTTCAAAATAGTTTTTAATCAGCTCGCTTGCTTCATAAAAGCCGATGCCAAGGTTACGGGCAAGCCCGAAGTCAGAGATGCCGTAGACAATGCCGAAGTTCACGGCCTTGGCCGCCGCTCGCATCTCGGGCGTGACCTCCTCAATGGGCACGCTGTTGACCAGCGCCGCAGCCCGCCTGTGGATGTCCTCGCCCTTTTGAAAAGCCCGTGTCATTTCCTCATCGCCCGACATGTGGGCAAGCACCCGAAGCTCAATTTGGCTGTAGTCGCCGTCCACCAAGACATGGCCGTCTTTGGCGATAAAGGCCCGCCGCACTTCCCTGCCAAGCGGGGTGCGGGGGGGAATGTTTTGCAGGTTGGGGTCGTTGGACGATATGCGGCCCGTGGCCGTTCCCGTCTGGTTAAAGGTGGTATGCACCCGAGAAAAAGCGTCCCGGTTACGCATGAGGGGCTCAATATAGGTGGATTGCAGCTTGCTTACCTGCCTGTAGGCCAAGATTTCCTCAATGCCCGGCTGAAAGCCTGTGAGCCCCTCCAAGGCTTCGGCATCGGTGGAGTAGGAGCCGGAAGCTGAGCGCCTGCCTTTGGGCGGCAGCTTTAAGTCTTCAAACAGCGCCTTGGATAGTTGCTGGGGGCTGTTCAGGTTGAAGGGCTCGACGCCCAGCTTTTCGATGGCCGTTTCCCGCAGGCGGTCTATTTCCTTGGTATACTGGTTGCCAAGGCGCATAAGAACGTCTTCATCCACCTGAAAGCCGATTTCCTCCATCCGGTAGAGCGCCGACACCAAGGGCAGCTCCACCTTACGGTAGAGTTTGTCTAATTCTTCTTCTAATAGCTGCGTTTTTTGCTTTTCATATAGGCGCATAACACCCAAGGCACTGTCCTCCTCAAAGGAAGAAAGCAAGTAGTTTTTTTCCTGCGGGCTAAGTAAATAAGCCGCGATCATGGTATCAAAGGAAAATTGCCCCTTGCCTTGGGTGAGATATAAATATCGCTTGCCATCGTGCACGATGGGCGGATTTTGCAGTAGGCTTGCCGCCTGCGTGGCGGCGCTTTCCTGGGTATTGCCTTCAAGCAGGGGCAAATCGCTTTGTAGGGGCAGGGATACGAGCTTACCGTCCATGAGGGCGGTTGCCATGGTGGGGGTAAAGTGCAGGGCGCAGGCTCCGGAAAATTCTTTTAAGGCCTTTTTCCACCCTTCAAAGTCCACCGTTTGGGCGGGAATGTTATCGGGCGTTTCGACAGTTTCGCTTTCCTGTACGCTTGATTCAAAATTTTTCAGGCGTCGGCTCAGCGTGCGCAAGCCATACTGCATAAAGGCGGGTACGGCCTGGGCAAGATTTTTGACGGGATAGTCAAGGACATTTACTTCAACCGGCGCATCGGTCACGATGGTGGCAAGCTCCTTGGAAAAGACGGCCTGCTCCTTGTTGGCTCTGATTCTTTCGCCTAATTTCCCCTTGATTTTATCGGCGTTTTCCAACGCCTTTTCCATGCTGCCGTATTCAGAAAGCAGTTTCACGGCCGTTTTGTTGCCCACACCGGGAATGCCGGGGATATTGTCGCTGGAATCGCCCATCATGCCCTTCCAGTCTGGCACCTGCTGGGGGGTGATACCGTATTCTTCCTTCACGGCTTCGGGGGTCATGTAGCCAAGGTCGCTGATGCCCCGCTTGGTATACAGCACCGTTACATTGTCTCTGACCAGTTGCAAGGTATCTTTATCGCCCGTTAGCAGTAGGGCGTCCATGCCTTCTTTTGAGCAGCGTTTGGCAAGCGTACCCAAAAGGTCGTCCGCCTCAAAGCCCGCAAGGCTCACAGCGCCAAGCCCCATGGCTTCCAAGAGTTCCTTTATGATGGGAAACTGGCCCTCCAGCTCTTTGGGCGTGGGCGAGCGGCCGGCCTTATAGTCTTCATACTGTTCGTGGCGGAAGGTGGGGCCTTTCTCGTCAAAACAGGTGACGCAATAATCAATTTGGTAGGTTTCAATGGCTTTCAACAGCATGGAAAAGAAGCCCTGCACCGCATTGGTGTAAGCGCCTTTATAGTCCATTAAGGGCAGGGCGTGATAGGCCCTAAAAATCAGGCTGTTGCCGTCCACAATCAATACTTTGTTTGCCATACCGACCTCCTTGCCGACATTATATCACAACTTTGTAATAAATGAAGAACAGAAGGAAGAAAAACGGGCTTTGCATGTCAGCCTGTTAAGAAAGGATTTATCCATACAATCTTTTTTGATGGGCTGAAATAAGCCTTTAATGTCTGATAGAAGGTTGTTGAAAACAATGTCATTGGACGGTATCATTTTTTTTGTTTTGCAGTATCCTGCGTATTTTATACCCGTCGCTGACATAATTGCGAAACAGCCAAATGTTTTTAGTCGGCCAAATTGATGTGACAAAAAGCACAATGTTGTAAATGAGGGCATAATTTTGTATGAAACGTACTGCCGACACATTCAGAAGATTGGGTGTTTCCATAGGGACAAGAAAACGAATAAAAACCAGAATAATCACCGATAATAGAGACGCGATCGGCCCCCCAAGCAGCATGATGATTGTTTTTTTCTTTGAGTCATATCGCCCGATTTCAGGATGAAAGTGGCCGGACAAAACAATCAATTGTAGTTTAAGCTTACTTGTTTTTAGAATTTTTTTGCCCGTGCCTATTTCAACGTACCAACGATCATCTTTTGTCGCAAAAACGTGAGCCAAAGCATGTCCCAGCTCGTGTATCAATAGGGACACGAAATGAATACACCAAACAACCGCTATCAGGAGCAAAGTTTCTCCCAAGGCGCTCAATATATTTCCCATGAAATGCTCCTTTTAGTTCTAATGCTTTGTAATTTTTGTAGCCCTAAACTTCGTGGCTTTTCAAGGCGGGCAGTCTTTTCCAACTCGTGTGTTTACAATAACACAATTGAATAACAACGACAAGAACATTTTGTAACTCTAAAAACAATTATTTCGCCAACTTTTACAGTCAAAAACTTTTCATCCCTGCTCTTTTTAGGTATAATATATCCCATGCTTGTATTAAGGAGTGAAATTCTTCGTTGTTTAGATTGTTAAGGTACATGCGCCTAAAAGAGTGGCTTCTTGTTTTTATCATGGTGTTGCTTATCTTGGCGCAGGTGTGGATGGACTTAAAAATTCCCGACTATATGGCGGTGGTAACCACCCTGGTCAAAACCCCCGGCAGTCCGGTTGGTGAAATTATCAAGGCCGGCGGCATGATGCTTGTCTTTGCCGCGGGCAGTATGGTCGTGGCCGTCTTGGTTGCCCTTACGGTAGCCAGGCTTTCGGCCTCTTTTTCTTCCAACCTGCGCTCCCGCCTGTTTCGGCGTGTACAGCGCTTTACCATGGCCGAGATGGGCAGGTTTTCCACCGCCTCACTCATCACCCGCTCCACCAACGACGTTACGCAGGTACAGGGCGTCCTGTCCATGGCCTTCCGCCAGATTATCAAGGCGCCCGTCACGGCCATTTGGGCAGTGGGTAAAATAGCGGATAAGAACAGCCAGTGGACCTTTTCCACCGCCGCTGCCGTTGTCTTGATGATTGCGCTCATCTCAATATCCATTTACTTTGCCATGCCCAAGTTCAAAAAAATGCAGACGCTTTTGGACGATGTGAACCGGGTAACCCGTGAAAATATTATTGGCGTTAGGGATATTCGGGCTTTTAATGCCGAAAATTTCCAAAGAGAAAAGTTTGAAGAAATTAATACGGATATTTACCATACCCGCACCTTTGCCCGCCGCCTGATGAGCAGCATGGGGCCGTCGGTGGGGCTTATTTTTAACTTCCTCCTCCTTGCTATATACTGGGTTGGCGCCGTTTTGATTGTTTCCGCCGCCCAGGTAGATAAGATCAGCCTCTTTTCCGACATGGTGGTTTTTTCAAGCTACGCCATGCAGGTGATGATGGCTTTCATGATGATGCTTATCTTGGTGGTTATGCTGCCAAGGGCCAGCGTGTCAGCTCAGCGCATTAATGAAGTATTGCAGGTGGAGCCGCAGCTGCATTCGGGCCCCGAACATGAAGGCGTAGCCGGAAAAGAAGGCGTCGTGGAGTTTCAAAATGTTACCTTTCAATACCCCGATGCCGAGGAGGCTGAGCTGTGCGAGCTTTCTTTCACCATTGACAAGGGTAGCTTCTTTGCCATTATCGGGGCGACAGGCTCAGGCAAGTCAACGCTTATCAACCTAATTCCCCGTTTTTACGACGCGAGTCGGGGCAAGGTGCTTGTGAACGGTCGGGACGTCAGGGAGTGGGACATGGGCGCTTTGCGAAAAACCGTGGCCTATGTGGCCCAAAAGGCTGTGCTGTTTTCAGGGACCGTTAAAGACAACCTCCTGCTTGGCGAAGCGGAAGGCAAGCGCATGGACGAAGACCTTGATTTTGCCCTGCGTATCGCCGCTGCCAGCGACTTTGTAAACGGGCTTGAAGACGGCATTGACGGCTATGTCACCGCCGGCGGCACCAACCTGTCGGGCGGGCAAAAGCAGCGCCTGTCCATCGCAAGGGGGATTGCAAGGGAAGCGGACATCCTGATTTTAGACGATAGCTTTTCCGCCTTGGAC
The DNA here is from genome assembly GCA_012837965.1 of Clostridiales bacterium. Lineage (GTDB taxonomy): Bacteria > Bacillota > Clostridia > Christensenellales > Aristaeellaceae > DTU024. The sequence continues at coordinate 59,121 of DUQF01000033.1, forward strand.
TACCGCACGGATAGGCGTGTGCGCTCCATGCTTCAGGAGGAGTGTGGACACCTGACCCGCATTGTGGTTGCCCAGCGCATCGGTACCATCCGCCATGCGGATAAAATCTTGGTGCTGCAAGACGGGCGGATGGCCGGTCTTGGCACACATGACGAATTGATGCGAACAAGCGAAGTCTACCGCGCGATTGCCCAGTCCCAGCTGTCCCAGGAGGAACTTGCCCGATGAAACGTAACGAGTATAAAGTAGGCGACCTGAAGGGACAGCGAACTCCACGCGGCAGGGGCATGCGAGGGCCTGTCGAAAAGAGTAAAGACTTTAAGGGCACCTGGAAGCGACTGCTTCGATACTTAGGCGCTCACCGTTACCTGCTGTTCGGTTCTTTATTTGCCAGCATCATAGCAAGCGTCTTGAGCCTTGCAAGTCCCAAACTCATTTCACAAATAGCCGACCATATTTTGTTGGGTATCGAAGCTGCGATGAACATGGGCGCCATCAAACAAATTGCTTTAAGCCTTGTGTTTATTTACCTTGGGGTATGGCTGTTCAGCCTGGCCGAGGGCTGGCTTATGACGGCCGTTTCCCAGTTTATTACCCGCAAAATGCGCACCGAAATAAATGATAAGTTCAACCGCCTGCCCATGCAGTTTTTCTATGTTTCATCAACAGGCGATCTTTTAAGTCGGGTGGTGAACGACGTAGACACCGTGGGCCGCTCCATCGATATGGGCATTACCACCATAGGCTCAGCGGCGGCCAGCCTTGCGGGTTCCCTGTTTTTAATGATTGTAACCAACATTCCCTTAACCATTGCGGCAGTTGGTTGCGGGGGTCTGGGCATTTTTGCCGTCAGCCAAATTGTGAAGCGCTCGCAAAAGTACTTTGTCGCTCAGCAGCGGGATTTAGGGTTGATCAACGGCCATATCGAGGAAATGTACGCAGGCCATATCGCCGTCAAGGCCAATGTGGCCGAAAAGGAAGCGACAGAAATTTTCGACAGACATAATACCGCCCTTGCCGCCTCGGCTTTCCGCGCTCAGTTTTTGTCGGGGTTAATGTTTCCCATCATGAACTTTGTGGGTAACTTGGGCTTTGTGGCGGTGGCCATCTTAGGTTCGGTGATGGCGCTCAAGGGCCATATCACCTTTGGCACGGTTATTGCCTTTACCATGTATGTGCGCCGGTTTACCCGCCCCTTAAACCAGGCCTCCAATGCCTTGCAAAGCCTGCAGCAGGCGGCGGCAGCGGCCGAAAGAATCTTTGAAACCATGGACGAAACCGAGATGGAAGATGAAAGCCACCTAAAAAAGCGGCTTAATGGACAGGCCGGCGAGGTGGTCTTTAGCGACGTGGACTTTACCTACCCCGATTCCGAGGAGCAGGTCATCATCGATTTTTCCGCCACCGCTGAGGCCGGAAAAAAGACGGCCATTGTGGGGCCGACCGGCGCCGGCAAAACCACCATCATCAGCCTGCTTGAACGCTTTTACGATGCCGATTCGGGCGCTATCAGCATCAACGGGGTGGATATTCGCTCCGTTCCAAGGGAAGAAGTGCGCCGGGCCTTTTGCATGGTACTGCAGGACACTTGGCTGTTTGAAGGCACGGTCAGGGAGAACCTGCTGTTTGCCCGCCCCGACGCGGGCGATGAAATCATGGAAAGGGCCTGCAAGGCCGTGGGGCTTGACCACTTCATTCGCACCCTGCCCCAGGGCTATGATACGTATCTGAACGAACGGGTGAACCTAAGTGAAGGGCAAAGGCAGCAGATGACCATCGCCCGCGCTATGATTGCCGACCGTCCCATGCTGATTTTGGACGAAGCGACAAGCTCGGTAGATACAAGGACCGAACTTGACATTCAGCGGGCCATGGACGCCCTGATGCATGGCCGCACCAGCATTGTTATCGCTCACCGCCTCAGCACCATTAAAAACGCCGACCGCATTTTGGTCTTGCAGGACGGCGGCGTTATTGAATCGGGCAACCATGAGGAGCTTATGGCAAAGGATGGTTTCTATGCCCGGCTTTACAACAGCCAGTTTGAAGAGTGATTTTAGATTTTACTTGTATGGACTGCCTTCAATGCGGCGGTCCTTTTGCTTTGATGGAATGTGGGGAAAAGGATTGACGAAAAGATTTAATTAGGCGTTGACTTAATTAAAAAGACATGATACAATCTAATTAGGTAAATAACTAATTAGATTTTGGAGGAACTTATGGATAAGACAACTGTACTGAAAGCCATTGCCGATGAAACCAGGATGAACATTTTGAAATTGCTACTCAAACACAACTACTGCGTGCGCGCCCTGGCCAATGAATTGGGCCTAACGGAGGCCACCGTATCCCAGCACCTCAAAACGCTTAGAGAAGCGGGCCTGCTTGTCGGCGAAAAGCGGGGCTACTACATGCACTACGCTGTCCAGCGTGATGCACTGAATGCTTTGGCCACAGAAATTGAAACGCTCGCCGCTTTATCGCCCGTACCCTGTAAGCCCAAGGAGCGTAACGACTGCCCCGCAACCGAAAAGCAGGGCTGCCCCAAGAAAGGCCAGTGCGATGAAGTAACCAAGGAGTTCTGCCACGGAACCGAGTAAAACAGGAAGAAACAAGTTAAAGCAAATGGTTACTGTTACCAACCTCAAAAAGACTTACGGCAACTTTACTGCCGTAGACGGCATCTCTTTTGACGTTCAAAAAGGCGAAATCTTCGGTTTTTTAGGGCCGAACGGGGCGGGGAAAACGTCTACCATCAACATGATGATAGGCCTTGCCCGCCCCACCGCCGGGGAAATTACGATTAGCGGCATTGATGTTAGAAGGTATCCCAAAAAGGCCCAGGCCATTATGGGCATTGTGCCCGATGATAGCAACCTGTACAATGAAATGGACGGGTTTGATAACCTCTGTTTTTGCGCCGCTCTCTACGGGATGAAAAGGGAAGAAAGAGAATCCAAGGCGCAGCAGCTATTGGAGCGGTTCAGGTTAAAAGAAGCGGGCAAGCGACCCTTTAAGGCCTATTCTAAGGGGATGCGCCGCAAGCTGACCATTGCAGCGGCGCTCATCCACTCCCCGCAAATTCTTTTCTTGGATGAGCCGACAACAGGCATTGATGTGGAAAGCTCCCGACAAATCAGGGAAATGATTGTGGAGCTCAAGCGCCAAGGCGCTACCATTTTCCTCACCACCCATTACATTGAGGAAGCCGAGCGAATTTGTGACCGCATCGCTTTCATTAAAGAGGGAAAAATCGTCGCATCAGGCAGCCTTCCCGAATTGATGCACAGCGTTTCCCACGGGTATGCCGTGCGCCTTGTAACCGACAAAAGCGCCCAAAGCTTGACTGGCGAGCTTCAAAACCGCTTTAAGGGGAGCAAGGTTACAATAGGGCAAGAACATTCGGTTGTCATTGCATCGTCCAAGCGCATTGTTCTGTTGCCCGTCATGGAATTTTTTCATGAAAAGGGCATTGAGGTTTACGAGGCAAAGGAACTGCGCCCATCCTTGGAGGATGTATTTGTCAAGCTGACGGGCATTGAATCCTCCGTGCTGAGAAAAGAAAAAGGAGGGAAACGATGAAAAGCTGGATTGCGTTTTGGAATATTCTGAAAAAAGATATCAAGAACTACTATCTAAAGCCTCCCAACATCAGCCGGGGCATTATTTTTCCCCTTTCATGGACGCTCATGCAGCTGATACGCTCCCCTGACAAAAATGTTTTGCAGCTGCTGCCCGGACTTATGGCCATGAGCGTTTTGTTTGGCACGACTTCCATGTTGGCCGTTACCATTACCTTTGAGCGCAGCGGCCGCTCCTTTGAGCGCCTGTTGCTGGCGCCCATTAGCCTGAATGTCATGGTGCTTGCCAAAATGGCGGGGACCGTGCTATTTGGTGTGTTCAACGCCTTTGTGCCGGTGGTTTTCGCAAGCTTTTTTATTGATTTAAGCTTTGCTCATTGGGCGGTCGTGTTGCCCGCAGTACTGATGATTGCCATTACCTCGGCGCTTATGGGGCTGCTGATTGCGGTATCGGCCGAGCAGGTGTTTGAAGCGCAGACCCTGTCAAACTTTTTCCGCTTCCCTATGTTGTTTCTTTGCGGATTGTTTGTGCCCATTGCGAGTTTGCCGGTCTTTTTGCGTCCCCTTTCCTACTTGCTACCGCTTACCTATGGGGTGGACATCCTCAAGGGCGCAATTGTTGGTATGAACGCCTTTTCACCCGCGTTATCCTTTGGGGCGCTGGCTTTTTTTGCGGCGGGGTTGTTTTTCGTTTGCCGACGCCAGATTAATCGCAGATGGATTTTGTAATAGTATAAATATAGATGAGTCTTACCAAGATTCGTGATGGAGAAGACAAGATTCGCAATATGCACGGTGCTTCTACATCGCAGAGGGCGCGAAGCTTTTGTTTTTGTAGGTTTGTCAAACATCTTGGACATTGTGTTGTTTAATGAACTCGTTAGGTGAAAGATATCCAAGGGGTCTCATAGGCAGATGGTTGCTTCTTGTTTGCCAGGCGGCGAGCTGCCTGGCAAAATCGTCGAGGGAGTAGAAGGAATGGCGGCTGTAGAAACGCTTTTGATCTTCTCTGTGACTGCGTTCTACCTTGCCGTTGTGCCTGGGCGTGTAAGGACGAATCTGCTTTA
>DUQF01000034.1 GCA_012837965.1 Clostridiales bacterium
TTCCTTCTACTCCCTCGACGATTTTGCCAGGCAGCTCGCTGCCTGGCAAACAAGAAGCAACCATCTGCCTATGAGACCCCTTGGATATCTTTCACCTAACGAGTTCATTAAACAACACAATGTCCAAGATATTTGACAAACCCACAAGAGCTGCTGTTGTTGTGTTTGTAAACACAACTGGTTTACGAGAGGAACAATATTAGCTACTCGACTAGTAAAAGTGTTATCGGAAAAATAGATATAATCAAATAGGACAGTTTGAGCTCCCTTTTAGATTCAAATGAAATCGGATCCGAATTTCGACTATTCCGCCCAAAAACCCGACAGCATTGAAACTGTCGGGCTTTTCTTATTACCTCATAAAACAAGGCTATGTCACAGTTGCATTAAGTGGTTAGCTACATACATGATCATATAGCAAGAGTTTTGTTGTAGCTGGTGCCAAAACTGACCACAAGGATGGTTTTCTTTGGGCCTTACTTAGATAGATCCGAAGTGAGAGTCCTAAGAAGCCATATTGTAAATAGGAGGAGAGGGATTGTAATGTTCATCGTTCGAATGCCTTTCTTGATTGTAGTAAATGGAATGAATCTATTTTTATCGCCATTATTCGCTCCGGCCGAAAGCAAACATGTGCGTAAATTCAATCAAAAAACCCACTTTTTCGAAAAAAAGCGGGTGCACACAAAAATGCCGAAATAAGCCATACGGCAGTCTGGGGGCAAAACGCTTTCTTCGGAAGCATTGCACCGGGTTATTCAGCAGGTTTCCTGGCTCTCGACTCATTGCTTTACCGCGCCTTCTCACAAAATGCAATGGCTGTTGCGGCAAGCTCCTCGATTACAGTGACCGGATCGCTCGGGATTTGCACCCGATTCCCTTTTACCTTGGCTTGCGCCAAGCACTGAACACCCTGACAAGGTACTGAACCCATCTTAGAGTATTTTGAACGTGGTTGTCAAGTGTTAAATATGCGGCTTCATTCCATTACTTGTGAGTGCTCTAAGAGCAACTTTGCCAACCGATGTCAGCTGCTTGACTTATATTTGACCTTTGGGTTGTCTTTGCCGATCTCTTCGGCATATTTGGGAGTATTGGCAAAAATAATTATATTGTTTATAATGTTGATGTCGAGTACTTGAAGACAATAGAATTCTTTGCATCCTATATTATCCGGAAAGGAAGAAAACATGAAAAAAATAGCTATCCTTGCTTGTCTCAAAGCAAATAATGTCTGCGCAGGCGTATCGTGTTTACAAGCCTTTTATGGCAGAAAAGCATCATTTGATCGCTATCAGGGGGAAGAACTTACACTTTGCGCCTTTTTGCGTTGTAGCCAATGCAGCCAAAGTGACCAAAGTATCCTTTCAGATAAGGGCATGATGGAGAAATTGCACCGTATTCTTGGTTGCGGGGTAGAGGTTGCTCATATTGGAGGCTGCGCCAAAAAAAGTGACGGTACGCCTTGTGCCTATATGGAACAAGCAGCTGACTTTTTATCTGGCCAAGGCGTCCAAATTGTTTGGGGTACTCACGGTTAAGCCATTATATAGTTTGAATCGGAAAATTACAGCGCTCCGTGTTTCAATCGGCGGAACTGACGTCATAAACAAGACTCAACAGTAGTCCTGTCTTTTTAGTTCCGCTTGCCATTTTCTATGTACCTAAAATGCCCTTGGTGTTTCTTGCGCCAAGGACATTTATAGATGATGTTTGTTTTTCTAAAGCATTTTTTGTATAAAGTCTTTTTCTTTTGTAACTATTTTAGCGGTAAGAACCATACATCTATCTAAGTTTTTTGGTATGTTAAGCCCCCAATAAGGGTCGCCCTCGAGCGTTTGAGAAATTCTTAACATGTTATCTGTACTTAAATCGGAACGGCCTACCCAGCTAATCTTTTCAACGGTATTAGTTATATTTTGCAAGGAGATTTGTTTGCCCGCAAAACGGTACGGGTCAAGTACATGTACAAACAGCTCATGATCTTTATGCGTAAAACGTAAATTTGGCGCTTCATAAACGTAGGTGTCTATAGCTTGTGTGCCATAAATAGACTCGCCGCAGTTTTTAAGCCATAAGCCGATAGTATCGAGTGTTTTTACGCTTTTTTCGGGCACTGAGCCGTCTCCCCGAGGGCCGATGTTGAGCAGGTAATTACCACCCCGTGACACAATATGAAGAAACTTTCGCAATACATCCTCGGGAGGCAGCCAGTCGCCATCAAAATGTTTATACGCCCACGAAGAATTTAAGGTTGCGGGTATCTCCCACAACCTTTTAACAGGGTATGCGGGTATGCGGTTATCCTGTGTTGTCATATAATCCCCAAGATTGTTGCCGATACGGCCGTTAATAAGACAGTTTGGCTGCAGGGAACGTACGATATCAACTAGTTCCTTGCTTTCCTGGTAGGTCATGTCCATGGGCGTGTCAAACCATATCATGCCGATATCGCCGTAATTTGACAAAATTTCTTTCACTTGGGGAATACATTTTTCATCAAGGTAACGGCGAAAATTCTTCTTAGAATTATCTTGATATGCCCGGTAACCGTCCGGATGGCGCCAATCCTGCGCTTGAGAATAGTAAAGGCAGAACACAAGACCGTATTTGCTGCAACCGTCCGCCAACTCTCTGACAAAATCACGCTGGCAATCGGACTGGTCAAAGCTGTTGTAGGGGTCTGCGAAAGATCGATACATAGCATAACCATCATGGTGTTTAGAGGTGAAACATATGTATTTCATGCCCCATTCTACAGCCTTGCGGCAAATTTCGTCGGCATTAAAATGAACAGGATTAAACCGTAACGTGAGCTTTTCATACTCTTTAACGGGTATGTCTAAGTCATTCATGATCCATTCTGATAGACCGTTTGTTCTTTTACCCTGATACTCGCCACCTAAGATTGAATAAAGACCAAAGTGGATAAATAGACCATATTTACCCGATATAAACCAATCGTGTCGCATAATATTCCTTTCAGATGCTACTATTTACGTGTTATTATTCTTACTTGCTCTGAATCGATTACAGGGTAATTTGTTTCAGAGGGGTAGAGCGCGGAACCATAGAAAATATCACGGTTGTTCATTGTGGATTTATCTGTAAGTGTTTTGGTGAAATACACATGCATTTCCTTGCAGCCCGTGTACTCCGCCACCTTGTCTGCGGTGAGGGGTGTAATACCGGCTCCCGGCATAATGATTAGGCGGTCACCCGCGTATGCTATCATTTCTTTGACTGTATCAAGCGCTAAAAGCACATTGGGCGCAAGGCCGCTTGTGAGTACACGCTTTACGCCTATGTCCGCAAGTTGGTCAATGGCTTTTTTCCAATCGGGTACAACGTCAATGGCACGATGGAAGGTGATAGGCACATCTCCTGCGAGGCGCACAAATTCATGTGTAAGCTCTACATCCACAGTGCCGTCTTCGTTTAAAAAACCGAATACAAGGCCGTCAACGCCATACTCAAGGAAGGTTTCCATATCACGTCTTGCGGTAAGGAGCTCTGTTTTGGTGTAGCAAAAACCGCCCTCACGGGGGCGAATCATAACGTTCAGCGTAATATCGGACTGCTCGCGTACAGCCTTTACCGATCCGAGGGTAGGGGTGAGACCACCCTGAAACAAATTGGAACAAAGCTCTACACGGTCTGCGCCGCCAAGGGCTGCTCGGATGGCATCCTCCGCCGAACCGCAGCATACTTCCACAAGAAATTTTTTCATGACACTTCTCCTTTATTTTATGGGGAGGAGGGATTCCTTCCACTTTATTATAGTTGTTGGCCGTAGGATTTCAACCTCTTCATTAGGCGGATAACGGATTTGTCTATGGTTTTGGTAAGGTTATTAGTCATTTTATGTTTCTTGCACACAAACGTCTAAACAAGGCGTAAAGCCGTCATCAAAGGGATATAAGGGACGAGTGAGGTTATCAAACGCTAAGTTCTTTAGATCCTGATTAACGGAACCCGGAGTCAAAAGCATTGTCCAGCCTTTGGCTGCCCTGCTTAAGTCCGGCTCAAGGTAGCCGATTTTAACAATAACAATATCGTAATCCTGATAGGAACCAAGCCCCGCGTTTTGGAAGTTTTTTTCGGTGGCAAATTGGTATCTGTTTGAGGTTACAACGAGGCTTAAGTTGTCTTTTTTCAAAACCACACTATCTCCGGCCTTGGTATCCGAATACCGATTTATAAGCTGCATGGTTGTATTCACGGGGCCGCCCAAGGCCTTGTTGATTTTACCGCCAAGGTTTACATGGACATAGTCGTCTATTTGATTGGCCTTAAGCTCTTGAACGGTTTGCTCATCTTTGATGGAAACGAGGGCTATTTTTTTATTCTTTTCTGCGCCAGAATTTAGTATTTCTTTCAATACAATCACAGTGTCATTATCGCCGCCAGCGCCGGGATTATCGCCCGTATCTGAAAGGAAGTATGGCTTTTCTTTTGATTCAAGGGCTTTTTGAAGCCCCTCTTTTAGCGGCGCGACAGGGCCTACAAAGGTGAAATCGTTCTTATAATCCCAGAACTTTTCAGCAAGCTCTTTTGCGCAAGCGACAGTATTGTCTTGATTGAAACCGTACGCGCAAACGGCGGCACGGCTGCGAGGCTGGTCTGCCCACGGGAAACCCATCCAAATGGAAGTGTCTAAGACGCCATCTTTATGCAGAAGTTGCTGAGGTATTTGAGCGTATAGGCTTTTACCCGGCTCTACTTCTGTTGAGGTTTGTTCGCCGGGCAGAAGGATAGGCACGGATACCATCGCCTTGGCTATTTTTTTGCCTTGTTTACGGCCGTCAAGCACTGTAAGCAAATTTGTTAAGTTACGCTCTCGGGTTTGCACAGCATCTATATGCGGCGCTGTACGATAGCAAGTTAGTACGGTGCTTAAGTCAAACAAGGTTTGGGATATGTTGCCATGCAAATCCATTGAGGCGCAAACGGGCGCCTTGGGTCCTATTTTTTCCCTTAATGCACAGATAAAATCGCCCTCTGCGTCAACAGAGCCTTCCAAGCTCATAGCTCCGTGGATATCAAGGAAAAAACCGTCAAGCTTGAATTGTTTTAAAGCTAAATCAAGCACCTGCATAAAGTCTTTCAGGTACTTGTCATAAAAGCTACGCTTCACAATTCCGCCGGGTAGCGCTCTTGCGTGCATGATTGGGATAAAATTTACTTTGTCTTGGTATGTATCTATCCAAGGGTAACGCTTTAAAAGCTCGTCTCCCTTTGTTATGAAAAAGTCTTTTTCGCCCGAACGATAAGGTGTAAATGTGGAAGATTCAATATGTATACCACCCACAAAAACATTATATTTCATGTTTTCCTCTCTTTTAGCCTTGACAGTACTTAACTATAACGCCGTTCGACATAAAAACTTTTGTGTAAACGAGCGATTGATAAGTATGGATAGGCAAATGCGACAATAGTTATGTAGTGAGAGATATACGCGCAAATGTTTAAAACATGTTGATTGCCGTTAATCCTTTGGCCATAAAGGGAAAACAGCGCTGGTATTCTTACATCCTATTTGAAACTCACGAACATTTGGATTGTACAATAATTTTAGACGTTAAGTCAAGCGTAGGAAGTTTGAACCGACTTTCTTCAGTTGTCATAAAAATTAGATAGTTTTTAGTATTGAATTTATGACGGAAAGAAACAAGGTTAAAAAATTTACATAAAACCTATATCTTTTTTCTGATGTTTGTGTTATTATTCTGATGTGACAGAAAGGAGGGATGGGATGTCGCAATTAGAATCCATGCAGAATGCGCAGATATTTCACCATGCCTGCCGTGTGCCCATTGCCCTCTATCGGGGTTTCAGGTGCTTTCTGTCCCTGCCGGAAGAGCGAACAACGGCCAGTGTGCTGCTAAGTAATGTTGACCCTATACGAACGTTGGACATTCAGTTTCAGCAGCTTTTCCTGCCTCAGCACGTTCGTTCCAAGTGGCGCGAGGAGTTCATTTTCCTTAATGCCGGGGATGATTTGTTGGTGTTGGTAGGCCCATTGACTCTCAGGGAAATGGATGATACCCGGATGCGACGATTGTTTCGTATGCTGCGTCCTGTAGTACAGCGAGAAGGCAGCTTACGCAAGTATCTGTCAGGCCTTTCCGTGGTAGGTAGAGAGACCCTGCACTACCTGGGGCGTATGCTACAAAAGTTGTTTATGCAATCCGGCAAAATGGTCACACAGGAAGAAAATGTGGAGCAAACTCTTAACGATGTTGGCCATGAGCTATCTTCTGTTGTACGTAACGCTATGGTTTTTATTGACCAAAATTTGACGGAAAAATTGACTGCCCAGATCATTGCCGACCATGTGGGTGTACATCGGGATTATTTATCTTCTCGTTTTAAGAAAGAAACCGGTATTGCCATGATGGTGTACATCCAAAAACGCCGGACAGAGGAAGCCTGCCACTTCCTTCGTTTTAGCCGGTATTCCATTCAGGATATCGCTGCCCTATGTCAATTCTCTTCCCAGAGTCGCTTTACCGAGATTTTTAAGCGGCATATTGGGATGACACCTAGTCAATACCGAGATGAAGCATAGCCCCTCAGCGACAATAGATTTTAGCTTTTGTTGCTGGAAAGTAGAGCCATTCAATTTGTTTCTGAAGTTTCTCTCCCTGTATGACAAGGTAAATTAACACCTATATAAAGGAGGATTTATGCCCTATACTACGGATATTGTGGGACGCAGCAATCAATTGCGCCAGGATATGACTCTGAAAAATCTATTTACCATCATCTGTGCTGAGGGGAACCGACCCGCTTCCCACTGGCTTCAAGGTGAAACAGATGGGCTATATACCTATGGAGATTTAAAACAAAAGTCTTTGGACTACGCAGCCTATCTTAGGAAACGGCTTGGGGAAAACAGCATGGGTAGTTTTGTAGCCATCCAGCAGGATACCTGTAAGGAATGGTTTCCCTTGTTTTGGGGTCTTATCTCGTCAGGATATAATGCACTGTTGCTGGACGCCAATTTAAGCGATGAGATGACTGCCTATATGCTGAAAGAAGCGGGTGCAATAGGTGTAATTACCCAGAAAAAGCGCTTCATTGATAAAAGTTTTGTGCAGGTATTGTCAGAAGATTTGTTTAAAGCGCTTCCTGCACCCGATGACTTTGAACCATCTTTTGCTAACAGCGTTGCGCTGTGTACGTCGGGCACTACTGCCACCAGTCGTATATTTGTGTATCATGAGCGGGCTATATGTGAACAGGTGCTTAACTCCGAGCTTTTACATAAACTCAACCCCCGCATTGTGGACGCTACTCCCCGTCGAGCGCTCGCTTTCCTGCCTTTTCATCATGTTTTTGGCTTTATGGTGAGCCTTCTGTGGGCTTATTTTATAGGTTATGAATCAGTGTACCTGCAAAATCGCAGCCCTGAAACCATTTTGTATACCTGCCGTCATTTTAAGGTGGAATTCTTGGTAATAGTGCCTCTGTTAGTTAACAGCCTTTCTGTAAGCTTGCAAAAGAAGGTGGCCAAGCAGCCTGCTGGGAAGCGCATCATGTTCAAGTTCGCTAAAAACTTAAGCCTGTTGCTGCAGTCGCTGTTCCCTGAATGGGGTATGGATTTTGCTCGCGAGAAGCTGTTTAAGGATGTGGTAGGGCAACTGTTAGGTCCCGATGTTCGCTGCGTTATTCTGGGTGGCAGCCACACTCCTCGGGAACATATGCGAACCATTTCATCCTTAGGTTATTACACAATTTGCGGTTTTGGCATGACGGAAACAGCCATTACTTCGGTGGAAACGAACATGGATTTAGATACCAGAACCTCAGGCTCTGTTGGGCGACCGCTGAGTACGGTGGAATATAGGGTGCAAAGTGATAATCAACAGGAAAATGTTGGCGAAATGTATATAAGGGGTACCTCCATTCATACAGGACGTTTGGAAAATGGTACGCTAATTGGTCCAGGCATTGATCAGGACGGCTGGTTTCCAACAGGCGATATTGTGCGCCTTGAGGAAGGTATGCGCATGTATGTAGAAGGGCGTTGCAAGGATATTATCATCAATGAATCGGGAGAAAATGTCTATCCTGATGAACTGGAAGATTACTTCAGCGACTTAGAGAATGTGGATCAGTTTTGTGTTCTGGGTATCCGTACCCAACAAGAGGAACGGACGATGTCCACTCGAACTTGGAACAAACTCCAGTATGAAAGTATTACCCTGGTACTATCGGTAGGTGATAGGTATCGGGAGGAGCAGTTTCTTATGGAATTGATACGTAAGGTAGCGGCCATCAACGCAAAGTTGCCTGTGTTGAAAAAAGTTACCCGAGTAATTGTGACACCTGATAAATTCGAAACGGCGAACGGTATTAAGGTGAAGCGTGTCGCTTTAAAAAACATGATTGAAAACCGCCGCATTACTTACCGGGATTTGAGTTTACAATCGGGTGTTGTCTCTATGACGGAAACGGCTCTTCCTGCAAAAGAAGAAAAGGGAGAGGAAGATTTGAACAAAGAAGAAATTCGTACTCAAGTACGCGAAATGTTTGCTGAAGTCCTGGAGCTTCCGGCGGAAAAAGTAGGGGATAATGCTCACTTTATTAACGATCTGGGTGGAGACAGTCTACAGGTATTAAGCCTTATGCTAAAAATAGAGGATTTGTTCTCAGTTTTAATCCCCATGGAGGATTTCGGCCTTTGTACTACGGTGAATGATTTGACAGACCAACTTTGCCGGCACTTATCAGGTCGCACACTGGAAGCGGACGAAAAAAAGGAAATTATTCCCATTACCGATTTTACGCAAGCGCCTGAGTTTCAAGAGTTTGCCTTGCGTGAGAAGGCGCTATTGGGTTCGGGCCAGCCTAATCCCTACTTTGTATGTCACGAGTCAGCGCTGTTTGATACAAGCGTGATGGACGGCCATGAAGTGCTCAACTTTGGTTCCTACAACTATGTGGGTATGTCGGGCCGAAAGGAAACCAAGGAGGCTGCCAAGCAAGCCATCGACAAGTATGGTACCTCTGCCTCGGGTAGCCGCTTACTGGCTGGGGAAAAAAGCTTGTATCAGGAACTGGAAAAAGAAATTGCCGACTGGAAACGTACTGAGGCGGCGTTAGTGTTGGTAGGCGGTCATTCGACCAATGTTACTTTTGTTGGCAACTTCTGCGGACCAAACGATTTAATTGTTTATGATGCTTTAGCGCATAATTCCATTGCCCAAGGCTGCCAATTAAGCCGTGCGCAATCACGCCCCTTCATGCATAATGACTTTGTTATGTTAGAAAGTATCTTAAAAACCCACCGGCATAAGTATGAAAAAGTCCTGATTGTTATTGAAGGTGCCTATTCTATGGATGGTGACATTGCCGATGTACCCAAGTTTGTGGAAATCAAAAAGAAATACGGTTGTTTTCTGATGGTGGATGAGGCGCACTCTGCTTGTGTTATTGGTGAAACAGGTGGCGGTGTGGACGAATACTTTGACCTTAAACCTAACGATGTGGACATTCATATGGGCACCCTTTCCAAAGGGCTGGGTACTTGTGGGGGTTACTTGGCGGGCAATCGAGCAATTATCGAATATATGCGCTATAACCTACCAGGGTTTGTTTTTTCTGTGGGTATCAGCCCTCCCTTGGCAGCAGCATCCCTTCAGGCAATCCGTTTGTTGCGCAGTGACAAAAGCATCATGAAAAGACTGCACGAGAACATTCGTTTCTTTACGATGGAAGCGCAAAAGCGCGGCTTTAATACTTGCTTAGCAGGGAAGACAGCAATTATCCCCATTCTGGTGGGTCGTGATGAGGATGCCTTTTTGCTTAGTAATATGCTGCGAGGGAAGGGTGTATTTGTGCCCCCGGCAGTGTTCCCCGCTGTGCCAAGAGGTAAAGCGAGGCTGAGGTTCTGTGTCATCAGCGAACATAAACCGGAGCAGATTATTTTTGCGCTGGATAAGCTGGCAGAAGCAGCTCAGGAAGCGGGTATAGAATTGCCCGGATACTAAATTTTAAATGTGTATATTAAACCCTTACGATTAAAAGCTACTTTTAATCGTAAGGGTTTTTGTCACCCCAAAGACAACGTATGCATGGTTAGGGTAGACAGTACGATATGCGCAATAATTTTAGCCTTAGCTAGTCAATCAACTGTTGGATGATTAATGTCAGAAAGAAAACAATAATTGCCTGCTTATCGATGTATTAGCCTAACAATAAGGTGTATTTTCCCTAAAAAGCCAGCTCTTGATGGCTCTAACTTTAGTATGCTAAAATGCCGGTGAAGAATATTAGAATTTGCGAAGGTGTATTTGTGAAGTGTCTATATTGTAATAAAGAAATGAAAAAACACAATCCAGTCTATCTGTCGCTATATATGTTGTCTTTAAAGGCAGAATATCCGGCGGCTTATGTTTATAGAGAATTTTCTGAAATTATGGTTGATTATTGTATAGATTCCAATATTATCTAATCATCAACGAAGTATTTTTCGTCTTAGATTTTTCTATTAAAGGGAGGTTGTGCAAAATGCAAACACAAGACAAGAAACGAAACCACCAAAACAATCACAATCGCTGGGCTTTTGGCATGGGCACGATAGGTCGTGATGCTCTTTACACGATGGTCAGCATGTATCTCATCTATTATCTGACAGACGTGCTCAATGTCTCTATTAAGACCATGTGGAGTATCAATTTTGTGTACATGGGGCTTCGGATATTTGACGCTTTGAACGACCCTTTCATGGGTCTCGTTGTGGATAATACAAAAACACGATGGGGCAAATTCCGCCCTTGGATTGTGGTAGGGGCTTTCTTTTCTGGTATTTTTATGGTTTTTCTTTTTACTGATGTAGGGCTAAAAGGCTGGCAGTATATTCTCTATTTCACAGTTGCCTATGTTCTTTTTGAAGTAAGCTACACCATGAATGATCTGGCTTACTGGTCAATGTTACCTGCGCTTACCCAAGAGCAAAAAGAGCGGGAGAAGATTGGGGCGGTGGCTCGTATTTGTGCTAATATCGGTCTTTTTGCTGTTGTTGTAGGAATTGTACCCATTACCAAAGCTTTGGCTACTTACACTGGCAGTCTCTTGAAAGCCTATCAAGTGCTGGCGATCGCTCTTGTTCTCATCATGTGGCTTTTTCAAATGATTACCGTCCTTTTCTGCAGGGAACAGGTTGTGGGTTTGCCAGATGAGAAAACGGATTTGCGTGATCTTTTTCGTGTAATTATCGGTAACGACCAGCTCCTCTGGATTACTTTGGGTCTTTTACTCTTTATGGTTGGCTACACAGCCACAACCAGTTTTGGCATCTACTACTTTAAATATATTTACGGCAATGAAAATATGTATGCTGTTTTTGCTTTGGTATTGGGCATTTCCCAAATTGTGGCGCTCATCATTTTCCCGCTGCTCAGCAAGCGTTGGAAGCGAAGTACCCTATATAGTTTTGATACGGCCATAGTTGTTATTGGTTACTTGCTCTTTTTTCTGGCACCGGCGGGAAACTTTGCCATGATTGGGGTTGCGGGTATTCTGATTTTTGTCGGCCAGGCGATGATTCAACTCTTGATGCTCATGTTTATCACGGACTCTGTGGAATACGGAGAATGGAAGCTTGGGCGGTGCAATGATTCCGTGACATTTTCTCTCCAGCCCTTTATTTTTAAAATGTCCGGCGCTTTGGCCAGCGGCTTCGTGGGTGTAACCTTGGTCATTTCAGGCATCAAGACGGACAGCGGCGTGTCCGAACTCACGGCATCAGGAATGCTTTTTTTTAAGGTGATGATGATGCTTGTTCCGCTTGCTCTGATTGTATTAGGTTTTGTCATTTGGAAAAAGAAGTACAGCTTAGATGAAGTACGTTATGCGGAGATTTTAGAAGATTTGCGCCTTCGTCGTGAAACGGCAAAGGCAGAGTTGCAGGAATAGTACCGGAAAGTAGACCGTTATTTCAAATATGGGGGACTTAATAATGATTAATATGCAAAGTCGGTTACGAGATATCTATGCCCATCCGATAGGGCGTGATATTTTAGACAAAATTCTAATGCAAATGGGACGCTCATCCAAGTGGATAACAAATCCACTTGTGTCTTCGCTCAGCCTTTCAATATTACAAAGGTTCTTAGGCACAAGGTTGGGTGAAGATTTGTTTGACACATTGATTAACCTTCTTAACAGCGAGCCGGATAAACCACGCGCGGACAGGGTACCAGACACGCCACGCTGGTGGAAAGAAGCGGTCTTTTATCAGATTTATCCCATTTCTTTTCAGGACAGTAACGGCGATGGCTTAGGTGACCTGCAGGGAATTATTCAGCGATTGGATATCTTGCGGGATTTGGGCATTGATGCTCTCTGGCTCTGTCCCGTCTATGATTCGCCTTGGGATGACAACGGCTACGATATCCGTGATTATCGTGCTATTCTCAAGCAATTCGGCACGCTAAAAGACATGGATGAGCTCATTTCCGCTGTCCATGCACAGGGGATGCGCATTATTATGGACTTGGTAGTTAACCATAGTTCGGATGAGCACCCTTTCTTTTTGGAAGCTATGCGGGATATAAACTCGCCCAAGCGTGAGTACTATTTTTTTCGTGAAGGCAAGGAAGACGGCGGGCCGCCCAACAACTGGAAGTCATTTTTTAGCGGTTCAGCTTGGAAGGAGATGCCCGACAAAAGCTATGCTCTCCATCTATTTTCTTCCAAGCAGATGGATTTTAACTGGGATTCACCTGCCTTGCGTGACGAAGTGGCAGCCATTGTGCGCTGGTGGCTTGAACGTGGCATTGACGGTTTTCGCCTTGATGTTATCAACTACATTTCCAAATGTCCGGGCCTGCCGGACGGCAACCAGTTTATTGGCGACTTAATGGAATTTACTGGTATTGAGCATTATTATTATGGACCTAAACTCCATAGCTATCTGCACGAATTACGACAAAAAGCCTTTGAACCTTATGGGGCTTTTTCTGTGGGAGAAACGCCCGGAATAGGCTGTGAAATGGGCAAACTTCTGACTCAGCAAGACCGGGGTGAACTGGATATGATTTTCAACTTTGACCACTTAGAAACACCCGGTCATATGCGCTTTGATGATTATCGCTACGATTTAAACTTTCTCAAGCGTTACTATATTGATTACTCACGTTCACTAACAGGGCATGAGTGGCTCAGTCTTTTCTTTGAAAATCACGACAATCCCCGTATGTCATCAAAAGTCAATCCAGACCCCGCTTTACGCGAGCCCCTGTCTAAGCTTTTACTCAGTATCTTGCTTTTGCTAAAGGGTACTCCCTTCCTTTTTCAAGGACAGGAATTAGGCCGAGGAAATCAGGATTTTTCTTCCTTGGATGAATTACGTGATGTGGAAAGCCTCAATAAGTACCGGGCACTCTTGGATGAAGGCAAGTCAGAGGAGGAGGCTTTGGCCGTCTTGCAGGCAGGTTCACGTGATCATAGCCGTATTGTTATGGCTTGGGATAATAGTCTGTATGGCGGGTTTTCAACGGTTGAACCCTGGATCAAGCAGGATGCGTATTTTAAAGATGTCAATGTTGCTACACAACGTGACGATGCGAATTCCGTTTGGCGTTTTACACAAAATTTGATTAGCCTGCGGAAGCGTATTCCCGGCTTTGCTTATGCGGATATCCGCTTTTTTGAGGAAAAGCGAAAGGACTATTTTTGTTGGGAGCGTGTAGTGCGAGCTGAGCAGGGGAGAAGTCAAAGTATAGACGCTTCTCCTTGCACCATCCGTGTGGAAATGAATCTCTCTGCCGAGCGCAAAGTATTGCCTGCGCTTCAAAATGTCGAAGCTCAACTTGTACTCTGCAATTATGTTCATAAAGCTGTGCCGAGTCTGTTTGAACCCTATGAAGTGCGAATCTGGCATTATTAACAACGTACTCTATTTTCAACTATTCTGTAATGGAAGGTAAGCACAAGAAAATTTGTACCGGATGCTGTTTAAGAGTGAGTCATGACCAACTTTAGTGACACTGACATCCACAATTCTTGATTTACCGATGGATGTCGCAGATGCACCATTGATATTGCTGCAGCAACGAAACATACTAAAGTATAATTTTGAGCAAATGACCTGATATTCGATAATTAGGGCGGGCCACATCAAGTGGTTCGCCCTTAATTTAAGGTAGACAATTATTTATTTGACATGGTTTGATTTTTGGCAGGTAATATTTAACCGGTGTTAGGTGGTACATAAGAAATATTTTTCATCCGGTATCACAAATGGAGAATTTGGGTGAAAAAGCATTTAAGTATATCTGAAAACGAAGAATTTTCGCTATATTTTGACGTTAATGCTCAAAAAAGGGCAAAAGTAAAATTTCTGAATATATTAAGTATATTAAAAAATGTTTCAATTCTGGGTTGCCCCCAATTTCCTTGTAATTATAAGGGATTTTTTCGATAAAAAATTTTTTTAATTTTTAAAAAATTATTTTTAGCTATTTGGTGGTATTATATTTAACTGCAAAATAAAGCAAATGTAATATTTCTATCGAACACGCAAACAACTAGAGCAAAACCTCGTTAAATATGCAGAAAAAATTCTTTCAAAATTATGCAAAGTTGCATAAATATGCAAAACAGCATAATTCTAAAGGGCTTGATAATCCTTTTTTTGTGTGATAGAATAAGCATGTCCTTAGGTTAACCATTAATCCGAGCGATGAATAAAAACAATGTATATGATGAATATTATTTCAAAACCAGATGACTTATTCTGGATTAGGAGGTCTAAAGTGATGAAGAACCATCTCACCAATCGAAAGAGTCGCATGACGCAGGTCATTGCGATGCTTCTTGCATTGACCATGTTGTCATTGTTTGTGCTGACCGCAATGGCAGATGAGGGGACTGAGGTTCCCGGAACCGAGCTTACCACAAATGTAACCAATGAGCCCGCAGCTGAAGAACCTGCGGTCGAAGAACCTGCAGTTGAAGAACCTGCAACCGAAGAACCTATGGTTGAAGAACCTGCAGCCGAAGAACCTGCAGCCGAAGAACCTGCAGTTGAAGAACCTGCAGTTGAAGAGTCTGTGGTTGAAGAGCCTGCAGTTGAAGAACCTGCAGCCGAAGAATCGGTTACTGAGATCTGTGTTGTCACTTTAATTGACAAGGATGGAAACCCTTTACCAATAATAGAGGTTGTAAAGGGCGAGACCATGAAAAAACCGTTGGCGCCCGAAGTAGGCGGATATGAGTTTGTGCATTGGTATTTAGTGAACCATAAATTGGAAGGTGATGCTCAAAAGGCTTTCGACTTCAAAAATATTATTGAGGCCGATTTGATCTTGTGCGCATTATATGAAGAAAAAACCGATGTGCTGCCCGAAGCGCCCGTACAGAATGAAGAGCCTGCAGTTGAAGAACCTGCAGTCGAAGAACCTGCAGTCGAAGAACCTGCGGTTGAAGAACCTGTGGTCGAAGAACCTGCGGTCGAAGAACCCGCAGTTGAAGAGCCGGTAGTTGAAGAACCTGCAGTCGAAGAACCTGCGGTCGAAGAACCCGCAGTTGAAGAACCCGTAGCTGAAGAACCTGCGGTCGAAGAACCTGTGGTCGAAGAACCTGTGGTCGAAGAACCTGCGGTCGAAGAACCCGCAGTCGAAGAGCCTGTAGTTGAAGAACCCGCAGTTGAAGAGGCTGCTGCCGAGGAACCCGCGGTTGAAGAACCCGTCGACAAAGACTCCGAAGTCTATCTTGCGGATACGCTAACCTCATTGGCCAATGAGCCTGCCGCAGAACCCGCCCCCAAGCCCTTGAATAAAGCGCTTGATAACGAGTCCGAAACTTCGGAAGATGAGGAGCTGGGTGTTTTAATTGCTGAGTTGATTGATGAGCTCTATCCGGACAGATGCATTCAGATTTATGCGTATTGGGGAGAGAAAGAATTTGCGGCTTTTGGCGACAGCATTTGTCTTACTGCCAAACTTATCGGATATGAAGCGCTTGAATACAATTTGCATTGGCAATACTTGGACAACCAGGACGACATCTGGTATGATTTAGAAGGGGAAACCGAAGAGCAGTTGAATCTTATCCTGGATGAAATAA
Organism: Clostridiales bacterium; assembly: GCA_012837965.1. Taxonomy (GTDB): domain Bacteria; phylum Bacillota; class Clostridia; order Christensenellales; family Aristaeellaceae; genus DTU024. The sequence continues at coordinate 16,081 of DUQF01000034.1, forward strand.
ACGCGCAATGGTTTGTGCGGGTGCAGGTGGAAATCACCGGCATTCTTCCCTAAAGCTGCAAGCCCCTAAACAACTATAAATTTTAGAATAGTGGGGCTGTAAGCCCACTGGAGGTAGAACATGAATAAAACAACAACTCGCAGGTTCATGGCATGGATCCTGACAGTAGCGATGTTAATCGGGATGCTGCCCATGAATGCCTTGGCAAGCGACAACCCAAAAGACGATTCCCAATCTGTTTTTATGGGTAGTTTTCTTGATCCGGATCAATCCAAGGGAGGCGCCGGCTCCAAGGGGATAACTCCGCCCCAAAATACCTATACCTACATATTTAAGGTAGACGACGAAGAAGAAGTAGAAAGACAAAGTGTAAAAGACGGAGAATACTTAATTGAGCCTGAGGCTCCGGTAAAACCCAATCATAAATTCAAAGGTTGGTTTGTTGGGTCTAATCAAATAGACTTTTCCCAACCTATTTCTGTTCCACAAGAGGTTCCTCCTGTAAACACGAACATAGTAGCCAATGCCAAATTTGAGGAGGTTTACTACGTCTTCTTTATGGATGGCGTGGGAGGAGAAGGCGAACCTAATCCCCGCGTGTTTAAAACCAAAGAAGGAAAAACAGGAGACACTGTTACCACCTCCGATGTCAAGCTCCCGATTGGTTCAACACAGGCTGTCACCGGTTGGTATAAGGACCAGGCCCTTACAGATGGGCCTGTTGGAACCAACTATACAATTGGTACTGTTAATCAAATCTTATGGCCCAAGATAGAAACGGGCAATTATTTGTATTTTGTTTCCGGTGAAAATGGAACCTATATTGAACCGCAGTTCTTTTTACCTGGTGAAAATACAGTGGCGCCAAATCCACCAACGAGACCTGGTTATGACTTTAGCCATTGGTCCACAACTCAAGGCGGATCTGCTTATACCTTCGGCCAACCGATTATTGCTGACGTGACGCTTTACGCCGTTTGGACGGCAAAAACCAATACACCTTACACCGTTGTCTTCTGGAAGCAGTCGGTTAATGATGATAAGAACGCGGCTGACGATGTAAAGACTTACGACTATGCGGAATCGGTGGCTAGAACAGCAGCAACCGGAGCGACCGTTTCGCCGACAACGGCTGATGGGAATAAGAATTACCAAGGTTTCCATTACAATTCTGCAAAATCAACCAGTGTCACCGTTAAAGGTGATGGAACGACCATTTTAAATGTCTATTATGATAGAAATTTGTTGACCATTGATTTTTATCGATATCAATCTTCGGGATGGGGAGGGTCATGGATAATAGATCAAACCATGACCGGCCTCTATGGCCAAACCCTAGCTAAAAATGGCTATACCTGGCCCAGCGAGTATAGGTGGCGTGCACAAAAGAACAGTGGTAATACTTTGACGTTTCTGGATAGCTTCATATTTGATGATTTGCCTGACTATGGAAGTAAGACTCATATAAAAGTATATCGCCAAAGTCTATCTGGAACCGCTCAGATCATTCACTATAAGCAAGCATTGGACGGAACCTGGGTTGTAGCCAATACAATTCAAACAAATAGTGGGACATTTAATTTTTCCAATAAGTATACAGGCTTTACTGTAACGCATTACAGGGCTGATAATGGAAATTGGAGATCAACCTCACCGGGTGGCTCAGCAAATTATAGCAACAAATTAGAAGTTAGACATACACGTAACAGCTACAACCTTGCCTTCTATAACTACAATACTGTAGCTCGAACAGAAAATTTAAAGTTTGAAGCATCATTAAGCAGCTATGCTAGCTATAGACCATCAAAACCAGCAGAGTTGCCGGATGTTTATACATTCCAAGGTTGGTATAAGGATAATGCATATTCTGTGCCTTTCGACTTTGCCACAGAAACCATGCCCTCAAATGATTTGATGATCTATGTAAAATGGGCGCCGCCCGTTTTTGATGGTACATTCCACGTTCAGATGTCTGGTGATGATACTCCCAAAGAAGTAACAGTAACCTATAACGATACAATTGATCCTGCGACTATGCCAACGGTCAAGGATCATGAAGGCAATGTTCTATCTCAAGGCGATGATGGCTATACCGTCACTGTACCGAAAGATCATAAATGGATTGGATGGGCTACAAAGGTTGACGGTAACTATATCACCTATAACTTCAATACTCTTGTACAATCGGATATTGAGTTGTATCCATATTATGTAGACAATGCGCAGTTTAAGGTTTCTTATGACGCGGGCAGTGGAACTGGCACACCACCGGAAGATACGAAGAAATACGCAAAGGATACCTATGCTGATGTAATGTCTCCTACAGACCTAACTCCGCCGACCGGAAAAGTTTTCCTTGGATGGGAAAACAAGGGTGTGATTTATCAGCCCGGCGACAAAATTCGAGTGACCGGTCCTATGACCCTGACTGCGCAGTGGGGAGTCGTCCCGAAAAAAGTTGATCTTGTATACAACTATAATTACGGTACAAATCCTGCCACTAAAACTTTTGGTCCTTTCCCAGTGAACAGCACTGTAATAGTTAAAGAGTTGGGGGATTCAGATCTTGGTGGATGGGTAGCGCCTGAAAATTATGAGTTTGTAGGGTGGAATACAGAAGCAGATGGATCAGGTACTTCATTTGCCGCCGGGGATTCTGCGATGATTGACGCAAAGAATCCCAACGAACTCTATGCCATTTGGGCTCCGGTTCTGACGGTAACATCCGGCGATGGAACTTGGCAATACGATGGCAACAGCCACACCTATCAGCAGTATGACTTAGTATACGGCGACCAAACAATCACCGGAGGCGAGGGAGAGCTCTCCTTTATGCTGAATGACGGCAAAACCGTTACAATTACGCCTGAAGGTAAAGGTGCCGATGGTGTTAAAACAGTCAGTGATAACTCCGATAACAACAATACGTTTTCCGTTGAGGTTGATACTTCTGTTCCTCAGGGAACGCATGTATCTGGCACGCTGACAATAACACCAGTAACCGACAAGGTAACGGTAACCATCACCGAAAACAGCGGCAGCTTTATGTACGACGGTAGCTTGAAGACAGTGAACGGCTACGAAGTCACCTCCATCAGCAA
>DUQF01000035.1 GCA_012837965.1 Clostridiales bacterium
AAATAAAAGTTTTAAAATGCCATCCTAAGCGATTGCGAAGGATCTACGGCAAGACTCTTCGCTATCGCTCAGAGTGACATTATTGAAGCTTTTCTTGAATTATGCAAAATCCTTAAAAGAATAATTCTAACCAATTATTTACACGTTCTTAGTCTATACTCCATCTATTCATGGTAAATTATAAATTAGATCGCTAGTTACAATTCGAGGGTAAGTCTAGAGAATAGAAAAAGTAGCTCAATGCCCATGTGTTTCCCCTTAGGGTATTTATTAAGCAGGGATCGCCCCTTTGGATACGACTTCTTTAAAGGTCAAATCAACCGCCTCATAGTTATCGACGCTGAGGGCAATTTCATAATGCCCATTGATTTCATATATCCAAAGGTACTGTTTGTCATCTTTTCAAAGTCTGTGCGTCGATATAATAAAAACAAGGTTCCATCCTTGACCCAATACACATTCGATGCGTTCCCATCTTCCTGGATTTCAAAATTCAGAACATCCCTGTAAAAGCGAACCATCGTTGCCATGTCTTTTACAAAGATCCCAAAACCATCTAATCTCCGTGTGTCAACCTCCAATCAAACTCTTGTTTGTCTCCGGAAGGAAGCCGGAAGCAGTGTTTTTTTGCTGACTGTCCATTGGATTTTAAAGTCTCTTAAGATTTATTCTTTCCGCAATATTGGCAGAATCGCTGGCCTTCATTGATTGGCTTTCCGCAATTTGGACAATACATGGTTTGGGGGGACGGCGGAATGGGCTGACCGTAAGGGTCGGCGGTAATGCCGGCTGCTAATTGAGCGGGCTTTGCTCGTCTTCTGTTATTGCGCAGGAGCAACATAATGATTATCGACAGAATTACAACTGCCAGAATAAGCAATATCCAGACCAGCCCTCTGCCTTGACTGCTTATATACCCGTCTGCTTCTAGTACTGGCATGGGAATATCGAACGCCTTCGCCTGCTCTGCTATGTCAAACTCATCAACCTGCATGTCGCCTGCCGGATTAATCAAAGCCTTTTGGCCTGGTTTTAATGTGACGGTCTCGCCATTCTCTTTTGAGGTGACGTCGGCTGAACTAGTGAAAAGGTATACTTCATCACCGGCATCAGTGACAGATGCTGCAAGAATCGTACCCTTGATACCACATACGCCCTGACTCATTTCCACTTCCATCGAGCCACCTGTTACCATCTTTTTTAAGTTAACCCAGGCCGTTCCTGCCACAAGACCTATTTTGGATTTGCGTTCGCTCTTGATATCCAACTGAGCAATCGCACCGGGTTTCATTTCAAGTGATGACATGTCGGAAAAGGACAGGGTCACACCGCCATGCCCAGTGGTAATGATTATATCACCGTGATGCAAAGGTGTATCGAGTTCTGCAAATATGCATTCGTCCATATCTTGTGCTCCGGCTGGAAGAATCCAGACCTCGCCGGACAGATCGCCGATCTTGACAATCGATGTACTATCATTCGCTTCTTTGATCTCTTCCGGCGTCCAATTATAAGACATGGACCATTCATGAAGTCTTGTCAAGGCAGCTTCTACATCACGCCCACCTTCCAGAATGTTACCAGGCATAACGGCATAAGGACCGTCATCATCATTCGTTGTTTCGTTGGGTTCTTGCGTTGGGTTTGAAGAAACTTCATTATCTCCAATTCTCTTAAGATCTAGTGTAATCTCCTGAGTATACCCTTCACCAGTCTCATTCGAGGTCAGGGTTCCTTTTGCCGTTATGGTGTCTCCAACAGGTGTGAAGGTAAGACGCCATACAAAACCGTATTCCATATAAAACTCATGCGTTTCCGGGTTATATGTACCTTCGACAATGTTTTCGTTAATTGTCATTGTTGCTGTTCCATTGTTGTTTTGTACGATGTGGAATGACATCTCATTCACTGATCCCATAGTATCGTTTTTAGCAGCCGTAACGGTTGATGTTCCTTGATATAGGCCGTTGATATTCATTTCAGCCTCTGATTCATTGGGGCTAATCAACTGCGGGTTTTGAGCCACCAATATAGTGTGCTGCGCCAATACCAGAGAGTTCGCTTTTTTAGTGGTTTTTACTGTAAGCATAGCTCCCGCTAACGGCTCAGACATTCTGCTGCCGGCCAGCGCGGTGGCTTCGTTTGCGGTTTGCAGAGCATGATGACTTGACTCCTGCTCCACGGTGAACAGATCGTTGCCCTCTGCTTTTTGTCCAACGCAGGCGCTAGTCCCAAAGATTATTGCAACCACCAGAAGTTCAGTCAGAAATCTTCTCATTTTTGCTCCGCATAGTCTTTGAAAAAGACTGTTTTTCATTTTTTCTTTCCTCCATCCTTATCATTATTTTACGATTTGTCGAATTGTTAAACCGCTCTAATACTGAATTCTTCTTTATACTCAGCGTCATGGATTAATTAGCAAATTATTACTATATTTTCACTATAATGGTTAGACTATTATACTACTTTTTTATCAACTCAACCTTGAAAATCATTACTGACCACACAACCTCAAAAAATCTGAAACACAAGAAAACACAAGGGGACGGTTCTTTTGTGTCAAAATCTGCCTCGGGTTGACACAACAGAACCGTCCCCCTGTGTTTCTTGAAAGTCATCCTGAGCGATAGCGAAGGATCTACGGCTTACAAGACTC
>DUQF01000036.1 GCA_012837965.1 Clostridiales bacterium
CGGCGCAGCTGCGTGGCGTTTAATAAGGAGGATAAATCATGTTTTCAGTACAAAAACGAAATGGCGAGGTAGTCGCTTTTCAACTATCCAAAATTACCGATGCGCTCCGCAAGGCCTTTGTGGCTTCCGGACACAATCATACACAGGATATTTTGGAACTGCTGAGCCTGAAGGTTACGGCGGACTTTAATCATAAAATCAAGGACAACCTGATTCAGGTGGAAGATATTCAGGATAGTGCCGAGATAGTGCTATCAGCTTCAGGTTACCATGATGTGGCCAAGGCTTTTATTCTTTATCGCAAGCAGCGTGAAAAAATGCGCAAAATGCAGGGCGCTTATTTAGATTATCGTAACACCGTCAACAACTACCTCAACATAAACGACTGGCGGGTTAAGGAAAACAGCACTGTAACCTATTCGGTGGGCGGGCTTATCCTCTCCAACTCCGGTGCCATTACCGCAAACTATTGGCTAAGTGAAGTATATGATGAAGAAATTGCCAACGCTCACCGTAATGCCGATATTCACCTGCACGACCTGTCTATGCTTACAGGCTACTGTGCCGGCTGGTCGCTCAGGCAACTGATCAAAGAAGGCCTCGGCGGTGTGCCAGGTAAAATTTCATCCAAGCCCGCCAAGCACCTTGCGACACTGTGCAACCAGATGGTCAACTTCCTTGGCATCATGCAAAACGAGTGGGCAGGCGCTCAGGCTTTTTCCAGCTTTGATACTTACCTTGCGCCCTTTATCAGAACGGATCAATTAACCTACGATCAGGTCAAAAAATGCATCGAAAGCTTTATTTTCGGTGTTAACACTCCCAGCCGTTGGGGAACGCAGGCTCCCTTTAGCAACATTACGCTAGACTGGATTGTTCCGGATGACTTGAGAGAACAGAGGTGCATTGTCGGCGGCGAGGAGATGGACTTTACTTACGGCGACTGCCAAGAAGAAATGGACATGGTCAACCGTGCCTTTATTGAAATTATGATTGAGGGCGATGCGGACGGGCGTGGCTTCCAGTATCCCATCCCCACCTACTCCATCACCAAGGACTTTGACTGGTCCGAAACAGAAAACAATCGCCTCCTCTTTGAAATGACTGCCAAGTATGGTACGCCTTATTTCTCCAACTATGTCAACAGCGACATGGAGCCTAGCGATGTGCGCGGCATGTGCTGCCGTCTTCGCCTTGACCTAAGAGAACTGCGCCGTAAAAATGGCGGGTTCTTCGGTTCGGGTGAATCCACCGGCTCAATCGGTGTGGTCACCATCAATATGCCCCGTATTGCTTATCTTGCCAAGGATGAACAGGACTTTTTCAGCCGTCTTGACTATATGATGGACGTGTCTGCCCGTTCCCTGAAAATCAAAAGAGATATCGTTACCCGTTTGCTTGAAGAGGGACTGTATCCATATACCAAGCACTACCTGGGCAACTTTGACAACCACTTCTCAACCATCGGCCTTGTGGGCATGAACGAAGCTTGCCTGAATGCCAAGTGGCTGCAAAAAGATATGGCCAACGAGGAAGCACAGGCATTTACCAAGAAAGTACTCAACCACATGAGAGAGCGCCTGAGTGACTATCAAGAACTGTACGGCGATTTGTATAACTTAGAGGCCACTCCTGCCGAGAGCACAACCTATAGGCTTGCAAAGCATGATGTGAAGCGTTACCCGAACATTATCACCGCCGCCAAAGAAGGGGAAACGCCCTATTACACCAACTCTTCCCACCTGCCCGTCAGCTTCACCGATGACATTTTCTCCGCTCTTGATATTCAGGATGAGCTGCAAACACTATATACCTCGGGCACGGTATTCCACGCCTTTCTTGGTGAAAAACTGCCCTCCTGGCAGTCGGCAGCCGGGCTGGTCAAAAAGATTGCGGATAATTATCATCTACCCTATTACACCTTGTCACCCACCTATTCTGTGTGTAAGGACCATGGCTACCTGGTCGGTGAACACTTCACCTGCCCTACCTGTGGCGAGCGGGCGGAGGTATATAGCCGTATCACTGGTTACTACCGCCCCGTGCAAAACTGGAACGACGGCAAGGCGCAGGAATACAAAAACCGCAAAGAATATTGCATTGACGAAAATGCCATGCCTAAGCATGCAAAAGCACGGGTGGAAAGTGCACTGGCGGACGAAACCATGGTGCCGTCCAAATCGGC
>DUQF01000041.1 GCA_012837965.1 Clostridiales bacterium
CCGAAAGCACGACTTCTTTTACATATTTTTTATATTCATTAGTGAAATCCTTCTTTGGACTGTTTCTATGCTACAAAAAAGCGGCTTTTGCATAATTGCCAAAACCGCTTTGTCTACGGTCTGAGCCACCCGCAAGGGTGGTTTTGTATTGGCGGAAGTGTAGTCAAGGATTCGAACAGAGCGTAACGAAAGCGTCCAGTGGACGGTTTCGTAGCGAACGGCCCCGCGAAAGCGGGCGAATCCCACCCTCTCCGTCAACTGAAGGCCGCCCACAAGGGCGGTTTTTGGGTAACGGAAATACTAAATATGTTCGTTCAGGTCTCTTCGGCTGTAGAGAATGCGCCGCACTTCCATCACATCACCTATGACCACATAAAAGATGGTGTAGTTTTGCACATAGATGCGGTAGTAGGGGTATTGCCTGTCCCGTTTTGACGGATACTGTTCAAAAGCTTCAGCGCAGCTGCTGCGTTGGTGAATGGCTTCCTCCACAGCATTGACCAGTTTGTCTGCCGCTGCCGGGTTTTCCAGTTCATGGCTGATATAGTCCACAATCTTACCGAGGTCTTCCACAAACAAGTCAAGGTATCGCAGATGATACCGCTTACCTGGGAATGCGTTTCCTGACACGGTCAAAAGCCTCCTCATGCGTAAGCCGCACGGGGTTTGCTTCCGCGGCCTTGTCAGCTTCATCCAGTTTCATTTCAATATCCTGGGTGAGCGCCGTATAGTGTTCCAGACTCATCACCACCATGGAACCATAGCCATTCTTGGTCAGGTACACAGGCTTACCGCTTTTGACAGTTTCTTCTATCGCACGGAAATTGTTGCGCAAATCAGATACAGGGCGGATATCGATCATGTTTTAGCCTCCTTGGAGTCTCCGCTCTTTGATGGCATAATTTTATCATAAATGTGCCATTTTAGCAACAGGAAGAAAGGTGGAAGTTGGAAATTGACATCCAATGAATAGTGTGGACTTGAAGCACGCTATTTGAGATAATCACTTTAATTAGCCGCCGAATGCGGAAACGCTTATTTCCTCCGCGTTTCACAGCCACGGCATTTCATACCTTACGGCTTTCTACTCAGGCACATTTCCCTCGGAACAAAGGACTTGCAAAAAATATTTGCCTTCGGTCGAACAAAACACGCATTTTCTCCGTCTATTAGGGCAAGGAGGTGATTGGATGAACAATACCGTTGCTGCAGAAACGGTTAGAGAGCAACGCTTTATCGAATGGATGAAGACATATGGCGATATCATCCTTCGCACCTGTTTTGTTTATTCATTCAATGTACACGATGCTGAGGACGCTGCGCAGGATACATTTCTGAAGGCGTGGAAAGCAATGGAGCAATTTGAAAAACGAAATGGCGCAAGCGAAAAAACCTGGCTGATAAAAATCGCCATCAATGATTGGCAGCAACAGATAGATAATGAACATACATCAAGGTGTAGTTGGCGTGATTCTGCAGAAAAAAAGCCCCATTGCAATATTCTGTGGCAATGCTTCGTTATATGAATGAATAGAGATATTCCACATGAATTAGCCCAATGTAACTGATTCCCTTCAATAAAGAGCAGTAGCTCAAAACACTACAAACGGAAAAGGAGATACATGAGATGATAAAGCTGCTGAAATGGTTGTTATTACTTGCTTGCATAGTGTTTTTGCCAATGGCTACGTTTGGGCAAGCTGACCAAATATTTGATTCTGTTGATAAGAAGAGTTTAGAGATGATTCGAGCAATGAATGACAACAGAGATATTCGAAGTAGCAAGACTTTGAATATGGATAATACTGAACGAGTTTACTATGTAGCTACTGAAGGTGAAGAAGATGTTTTTTGTATCCAAAGTAGACATAACAATGGAGCATGGGAACGTGACATAGAAACATCCGCATTATTGCCAAAGAACAACACGGGAATACCAATAATAGAATATGACAGTGATCAACGTGTGTATATCACATATTATCCTGACGATAAGTTAAGTCTGTCAGTCTTCACATATGCGTATACTCTGGTCTATGAAGCTCCGATTTGGTATGTTGAAAGTGTTTCTTTCGGGAAACTTAATGAAAACTCTCAGATTTTTAAGGCTACAATCATTAATTTAGCTACAGGAACCAATTCCACATACTCTTTTAATACCAAAACCGAAGAAATCATTGATTCCAAGGAAATTGCAAGTAATCATAAAAAGATTAGGGTAAGTGAGTTTGTTTTAAGCGATTTCATGAATAAAATTGGCTTTAACGACAAGTCGCTTGAAGAAATAACAGGTGACTAAGCTCAATATAACTTTACTATCATAGCAGGAACTGGTGGTACTATCCTGTCCAGTTTACCTGACTGGCACTCTTTGTCGATTTTGATGTGGTGAATGAACTCCTGAAATTATATGCCTAATAGTTGTGTCGAGAGTTTATGAAAACTAATGCTAAAACACATTTCTCTCGCTTAGCATATTATAGTTTGTTGGAAATAGCGTTTCCACTATATATGACACGAAATGTGAGATGTCTCATTATTGCAATTGCCCTTACCCACTGTGTGAGAATATAGGCGGGTAGCTGTTATCAACGATCATACTATTAGAGCATGAAAAGAATTTATAATTCCCTCGAACAAAACACGCATTTTCTACGTCTATTAGGGCAAGGAGGTGATTGGATGAACAATACCGTTGCTGCAGAAACGGTTAGAGAGCAACGCTTTATGGAATGGATGAAGACGTATGGCGATGTCATCCTTCGCACCTGTTTTGTTTATTTATCCAATGTACACGATGCTGAGGACGCTGCGCAGGATACATTTCTGAAGGCGTGGAAAGCAATGGAGCAATTTGAAAAACGAAATGGCGCAAGCGAAAAAACCCGGCTGATGAAAATCGCCATCAATGTCTGCCGTGATTATCGTCGTTCCAAATGGTTTCGCAAGGTAGATATGAAAAAGGCGCTGGAAGATTTGCCGGGGCGCTACCTATTGGTAGAAGACGAAGATATCACCCTTACCATGGACGTAATGAGGCTGCCGGAAAAGCTGAAGCAGGTAGTGTTGTTATATTACTATCAGGAGCTCACAATAAGAGAGGTGGCGGAGGTATTAGGCATAGCGCCATCCACGGTACACCATAGATTGAAACAAGCGGAAGCACGATTGAAAACAGTTTTCACAGGAGGGAAAGACAATGAAGAATAATCGCATAAAACAAGCTCTAAACAACACGCTTTCCAGCCTGTATGTAAGCGACTCGGAAGCCAGAATGTTGCTGGCGCAGGCAAAAGAAGGAAAAAGAGTGAAAAGGAAACTTCCAGTAGCATTGGTACTGGCCGTTTTGATGGTACTAATGGCTGCGACTGCGGTTGCTATTGTGTTCGGTTGGACAAGAGGAGCCCATTTCTTAGAAAAAGAACAAGCGGGGAAATTTGCTTATTGGACAGAGCAGGAACAGATAGAGCTTGTGGAGTCACTGGTAACGGATGGCTATATCTCTGCCGATGACAGGGTACGGCAAATGCGTGATACAAGCAGTAGTTCTGAGGAACGCGCCGGAATTGTAAAAAGCATCCTGCTGAATTGGCTGGCTGCTCCGACAGAAGAATACATCGCCTTTTGTCCAATCATGGAGCGAATTTGGGGAACCTTTGGGGATTGGTCAGTAGAACAAAAAGCCTGGTTCTCAAATACATTGATAGAGGCCGGGGTGCAGCAGCCCGACTTCGAATTATATGTGTTTCCTACCGAAAATGATATTCCAGAGGAGCAAGCTAAGCGAATCGCTATGGCACACCTTTGTGAATGGTTTGATATTCAATTAAAGGATTTACAGCAGGATCACGTGTATACGTCCTTTGTAATATTTCCCTTGCCACGCTTGGCTGAGGGACGCACTCAATATACAACTGAAGGTCAGAAGGCACAGTGGCACTTCGAATTTGGTATTGATGACAGGTCTGCCGTACCTTCGTACTTGACTGTCAATGTTGAGCCGATCACTGGTTATGTCGATGTTTATCAATTTGTTCAAAGGATGCAGCAGGAGAAGTACATGCGTCATTGGCCTGATATTGCGCTGCAAGCCGAGAACTTCATGAAGACAGAAAACTATAGGCCATTTATGGAGTGGTCATTGGAAGCACGCGCAATGTGGTCACAAGAAATGGCTCCTGTTATCAGGCAACATGATGAAACAGAGCTAGATAACTATCTTCTTGCTATTAGCAGGTTTGAATATGGTCTTCCCCAGACCAATATGTTGAATCAGGAACAAGCTACAAAAGCAGCGGTTTTGGCCATTGAAAAAGCATTCCAGTTTACAGAACAAGAGCTGGAAATGTATGACTTGCGCTATCTATACTTTGATGTAACAGATCCTGCGCAAAGCAAATGGCGGTTGCACATGAGTGCGAGTGGTATACAGGCGGACACACTAACGAAGGGACATCCCGAGAAATTAACAAATTATGTTGTGGAAATAGACCCGATAACCGGTGAAACCTTAAACATGTCCTGTTATGTGCGATGTGATTATAGTGGTTTTGAAGCAATACTTAAACAGCTGTAGTTTGATTAGATGAATCTGTCAGGATAGTTCTCAATGAATTCGACTTAGTGTCGGAACAGCGATGCGTACCGACAAGAAACAAAAGGAGGAAAAAATTAAAATGATAGGAAATCATAAAGTCAAAAACCAAATAGTATCTACATGTTTTTTGCTTTGTCTTGTATTAATTTCTCCCTTGCTAATGAGCAATGCATCTGCCAACTATTCTTCTGAAGAGGAGAAACGTGTTGCAGATATTGATTTGCGCTATGAAACACGGAAGGCAGAAATGGAACTGACTCATGGGGAATATGCAACTTGGTCAATTGAAGCAAAAGCAGAGTTAGACCAGATGCTAATTGATGAAAACTATCCCATTGGAGACTTCGTAATCAATACACTCCCAAATCCAACAGATACACAAGAACATCATGCAATAGAGTTGGCAACCAGTGAAATAAAAGAAAAGCTAAATCCAAATTTTGACAAAAAGAACTTTGAGACACTGCTCTCTTTCTTCTCCATTCCTTCCGAAAATCAGAGATTGTGGGTGGTAGAGTTCATCAATTCTTCTGATCAAGACGAAGAAAAGTATATTGTTGAGTTTACATCTCCGAATAAACAAGTTGAATTGTGTGCATATTACGTTAATGGAATTATGAAAAAATCAAGTTTCGGATCAAAAGCTCAAGCAGAAGGAATAAGGGACGAAGGTTCTATTAACTCCTATAGAACGACTGTTATTAAACACGCCAAGCAGTTTATGATGGACCAATACGGATTTGAAGAGGATGCTTTGATTTACTTTAACTCTAATGCTAAATGGTCAGAAGAACGAGGTGAGTGGATCGTTAATTTTACGTCAAACAAATACAATCCATCAAAAGTTGGCACGTATACAATAGTGGTAAATGGCGAAACTGGATTAGTTATAGACTATGTTTGGGATCTGGAATTGGACTATCAGAAACAAGGCCCCAAAGACCCATGGAAACTGGCTGATCTCTGGAGCTCTTATGAATACAATCGGTTTGCGAACTTAAAAATTGAAAGTCAAAATATTATTGATCAAGCCGGTGGTGAAAACAAAATGAGTTTTGAGCAACACGCCGCATATGATTCGCTATATAGAAGTGCTGGGTATGACCGCAAGCAATATTTCCGAGGTCTTCCTTCTTCTTCGGATGCCTCCCCTCAGGAAATCAAGTACTTGATCCAAGAGACCGTGAAAGAAAAATACCATATTGCTTCAGAAAAATTTAACAGAGCTGAATGGAAATTAGCTTTTGATGTGTCTGATTCAAGTAATCACTACTGGAGAGTAATACTCCTCCTTGACGAAGGAACGGTCTATATTCGGGCTGAAGTTGATGCGCATGGAACGAGAGTATATGAAATAGAAATGATTGAAGGGAACAATGGGTAATCTCAGAAGCATTAATGCCCCCTATTCATTCCAGAGGTTTGAATAGGGGGCAAGTTTAGTTATTGGCTACTATTGTTCCTTAGTATAGCGCAGCTTTTGTTTCAGGGCCTGCGATTCCATCATATCCAAGATTGTTATCACTTTGGAAGTCGTAAACGGCATTACGAGTTGCAGAGCCGTACTTGCCGTCAATCGGGCCTGGATTGTAGCCTGCATTACTCAAGTCGGTCTGCAACCGGGTAGCATAGCGGCCACGGGAACCTAGAGTGAGATCAGTGGTGCCATACGCGATTTCCCATTCGTTTCCAGCAACATTTAACAATGGTATTAAAGTTAAAAGATAGGTGATTGCTTGAAAGCACTTATGCGCAGTTTTCATATTTTGAACTGGGGTTTTATTGCTCTATGAAAAAAACATGAAACCACCTTGAACAAAACACGCATTTTTTCCGTCTAATGATAAGAAGGAAAAAAGCAAGTATGGTAAAATAGATATGTATCATTCCTTGCGGTTAATACGCATGAAGCAACAAAAAATGGTGAAGGAGTAACGATGAAAAGAATAGGCCTGATTTTTCTGGCGGTATCTGTTCTGATGTATAGCCCCTCAATGGTTGCCGAGGTTACCACCGAAAACGAGATTCGCTACCATTTTCAGCCTCACGTTATTACCGAGGAGGTTCGTGAATTCTTTGGAGAAGATTTTACCGACCTGTTTTTCGGTTTTTGCGATGCGCTGCTCAGCGGGGATGACAGCTATGCGTGCCCTGATGCTCAAACTGAATTTGAGATTTGGAGAACCGCCGGCTCTTGTTTCCCAATCGCGGACAAAATCGCATACGCGGATTTTCCTGTCGGGGCACCACGAAAACATCCCTCGGGTCAAGCGAAGATTATTTACCGCTATGATCGGGCAACCTGCCAACGCCTGATCGCGGATTTTCAAACACGTGTGGAAGGCCTATTGAATTCTTCTCTTCCTGCTGCCTGCGGCGATGCAGAAAAAGCCCTGCGGCTGTATCGTTTTTTCGCCCGGGAATATCGCTATGATGATGAGTTTCTCAACGATATGGAACGGCGGCTTGAGGAAGGCGGCGCATACCGAACGATCATGACGGGGAAAGGCATCTGCTGGGAAATCGCCGAGGCTTATACCTACCTGTTGCTTCAAGCAGGGGTGGACGCGGGCGTATGCAGCGGATGTCAAGAAAATGGAGAATGCCATGACTGGAATATCGTGAAGCTGGATGGGAAGTATTACTATGTTGATCCGACGTACGCCGTGTCATCGCCCGACACGCTCAAGTACTTTGGCATGACAGAGGCGGAACGCATCAAACAGGGCAGCTTTCTGCTCGATACCCTGTGGGCTTTTATTGTTGGAGAAATCAAGGCGCAAACGCTGGATGTAACGGACGAAAAATTTAAGCCCTTATGGTATGCTGTTGGTTATGAAATCGGCCATCATCAAGTGTTTTATCAAAACAATTCAGGGCAGCAATGCGCCATGAATTTGGAATAGTCAGTGTACAATGAAAGTTATGATAGGATAACAATTCCGAAAATAGGCAACAAATAAGTAAAGACTCTCTCTGTCACAAACTATTGACGCAATAGTAGAACACAATTCAGCAAATCATAAAACAGGTGCGCCCTCTTAAAGCGCACCTGTCAGACTGTAGACAAAGTCCCAACCATTCGCGTTGGGACTTTGTTCAATGAAACCTGCAAAATCCCTTAAAAGTCAAGATCAAATCGAGGTTATATGGTATAATATAGATACAAAAACTCGAGGTA
>DUQF01000037.1 GCA_012837965.1 Clostridiales bacterium
GGATATTGCACTTTTCAGACACACTTTTTGCCTATAACTCAATTCGCCTAAATATTTAAATCTGCGATTTCGCTATACATTACAAGGCTTTATAGTACTTTCCAGACACACTTTTTGCCTATAACCCGAAAGGTTTGATGCAAAACCTTCTTTATCGTTCTGGACTATCAAAAAAGCAGCCTAATACTATGTCACTTTTAGAATAGCCTCTTTATCGCAGCGAATTTTTCTGTTTCTTTCGCTTTGTTATTTCCTTACAATCACCTTGATCGCGGTTTATGTTTTGCTATTGGCGGCGCTTAACCTTTTTTCTTTAAATAAGTTTGAAAAAGGGGCGCAAGCACCGCCGCCACAAAGCCGCCGGTAAAGCCGTTGTTATACAGGTTCATGCCGCCGTGCAGGTAAGCAGTGTTGGATATTAGGGACATATGCACAAGCCCCGCCAGCACGCCCGCCAGAGGGCCAAAGTGTCCTGCGATGGGCGCGAGGGTGGTGGCAAACAGTACCGTGAGCATGGCGCCGGTGGTAGAAAGGGAAACCCCCGTTAATAGGTAACCCAGCATGACCCCCGCCATTACGGGCAAAGAGTTCTTGGGGTGCTTGCCAAAGGCGCCAAAGCCTACCACGGTAAACACCCCGCCAATCAGCGGCCCGTTGAGCGGCGCTTTTGTTATTAACACAATGGCGGTGGAAACAATGCCCAGCACACCCATGTTGAACAAGACCGACGGAAAGCCCGAAAGCTCCACAAAATCGGTAGTGCCTTTGACGCGGCGGCTCAAAAGCTTCCAAAAATCCCTTAGGGTGTTTTTGGAGGTAAGAAAGCCAGCCACCGGCATGGACACAAAGTACAGCGTCAAAAACACCGCCAAGGGAACGCTGGTTTTCAGGTAAATGGTGGAGGCGATCTCGTGGTTATGGCCTGCCGACCTGAAAAGGGACATGAACACCATGCCCACCATGCCCGCCGTGAAGCCAATATTATACAGGTTGAAACCCTGATGGAACTTGACAAAGCTGGCCGCAAGGGAGGGCAGCATCAAGCCGATGGCAGCCCCTGCCAAATTGCCAAGAACCAGACCCAGCAAGGGGTCAAGCCCCATGCCAAAGCTAAGCTGGCTTACCACAGGCGCCAATGCCGTTCCAAAAAGCGCCACGGTAATGTAAGGGGCAAACTTTTCCCTTTTCTTTCGGCTATACAAAAACACGCCCAAAATAATGCTTAGCACATTGTAAATATTCTTTCCAAACAGGGCAAAGCCGCCCACCGTGAATACAGCGGCAATAAGCCCCCCGTTCATTGGCGCCTCGCTTTTTTGGCCAAGCCACACCGAAAACAGCATGAGGACGCCGCTGTTTACCAGAGCCGTACCCACGCCGCCCAAGGCAAAATAGTCGGTTACCAGCATGGCGGGCGACATGGCTATCCGGACAATGCCCTCAACCACCTCTTGAAAAGGACTGAGCAAAAACCCCGCCAGCACAATGAGGCCTGAATACAGGTACATCAGTTTGTACTTGCGCCTTTCCGAAGTTTCCATTTCCTTTAACCTGTTCATTTATTAATGGTCCTTTGCCTCTAAATTTAAGAAACCGTTCGTATTGTGAGAGTATTTTAGCATATTTTGCCGGAAGGTTCTACGCCCAAAGTCGCAACGAATCAAGGGAAGCAAGTGTGTGACCGTACGATTGCTAAAAGACACCTTGAAATAAAAGGCTCGCACAGGCAGGCGCTGCAGTCTCCCATACAGGTACAAGTCTTTGCGCTCACACAGTTGAAGTGCCGTATACGAAACCAAATACACGCCAATAGAGCAAGGACCCTGCCTATATTGGCAAGGTCCTACCCGATCAAAGATTATCTTTAGAAATATTGCACTCTTTTGGGCAATGCGGTCAAATTCGCTGACACAACTCCGATCGTCGAATGAAAATTATAAGCCTTTGATTTCCACGCCGCGCTTTTGTACTTCGGAGAATACTTTTTCCAGTTGCTCCTTCTTGAGAGCTTCAGGAGCATGCGTTCCCGGCATGTTGATTTCACCATTCAAAATCATTTGGGTAACAACTGAGGTTGGGTATGAAGTCATATGGCTTCCGTTTCCGGAAACTTCATAAACAAATTTCTGTTCTTTGTTGTCTTTGGTACCGACAATCTTTATGCGACAATATCCATCTTCTGGATTCTCCATTTCCATGTCGCTAAACTCCCGGATAAGAATTCCCATTGCCACATGGGGCAAGCTTATCATATTGCCTTGAACTTCCATGGGTGTGGTGTCCGCAAGCCCCGCTTTCATAAAATTAAAGAAGTACTTATCCACTTCCTCCGGCATTAAACCACCCATACAGGTGATCTCATTCGCGTTAATATAGCGGGGAAGAGTTGCCGGTTCACCATGCCCGACATAGTGGACTATTCCTTCATACTTACCGTCCGAAGATTTCACTTTGACGTTTTCCGTTCCTGCGGGAAGCTGCTGTACTTTTCCGTCTATGTACTGCGGGCAAGTACCTGAATACATCTTAAAACCGTGAGTCAACGCCGCAACGCCGCCACCGGTAAGCCCGGGCCACAGCCAATCAATATTGATTTTGTCCGTTTTTTCCAACTGCATAGCCCCATATTTGCTCAACATGTTTGAAAGACCCGGCGTTGCCCCGCAGCCGACCAAGACGGTTACCCCGGCTGCTTTCGCGGCTTCGTTCAATGTATCCAACACTTCGTTTGCCGGATCGCTGTCATCGCAGATATCAACATGGTTCACTCTTGCTTCAATTGAAGCTTTGGCAATCTGTACCCCATATTTGAAAAAGGGGCCTATCATATTGACTGCCACTTTAGCGTCGGCTTCCTTAATGACCTTTACCAAGGCATCGTAATCATTGGCATCCACAAAAACAGTTTTAACTTTAGCGTCGCATTCTTTTCTTAACGTTTCCGCAACAGAATCAGCCGCTTCTAAATTATAGTCCGCCAAAATCAGTTTCTTAACACCGCTGTTTGCCAGATCCCGGGCAACTGTCCTGCCCTCCATGCCGCCTCCACCAAGAATAAGAACTTTCATTTAACTTTTTCTCCTTTCATTGTATAATATTTGAGTTATTAGAAGGTAATCTGTAAACCTTGATTACCTGTATGCCATTTAACATTTTTTATTTTGATGATTCGATTGCAAAATATTATCGATGGGTTTATTTTAACAAAATCGTCTTAATTTGTCAAGGATGTTGCAGAATAGGCTCGTGTCTCAAATGTTTGACTTCCTTACATTTGGGAGTAGAACCTGCTTTTCCCCCCCCCTCAACTTGTCTATTTTCCCATTATCGCTTAAAATACTGGTACTTTCCCTAAGGTGGGAAAGAGATTTCTTATGACTTTTACTTCATGGAGGAAATTATGGCAAACAGGGTTGTTTGGGTAACGGGGGCTTCAAGCGGGCTGGGTAAGGCCACGGCGGAGGCTTTAAGCAAGGCCGGCTGGCAGGTGATTGGCGGCGCCCGCTCCTTTCAGGGGGAACAAAACGCTAATGAAAACGGCATGATTTGTTTGCCGCTTGATGTGACGAGCCAGGAAAGCGTTGACGTTTTTGTTGAAGAGGCTATAAGTCAATCGGGCGTGCCGGAGGCCCTTGTTTGCGCCGCCGGTGTGCTCACCTTAGGCCCCGCCGCCCAGTATACTGATGAGGAAATGTTGGCCGTTTTAGATGTGAGCCTCATGGGCGCCTTGCGCATGGTGAGGGGAACGCTGCCGCTGATGATACAAAACGGCGGGGGCAAGGTGGTGGGTTTTTCCTCCATCAATGGGCTGCTCCCCACCCCCTATCAGGGCGCCTATGTGGCGGCCAAGCACGCCTTGGAAGGCTACTGCGAATGCCTGCGCATGGAAAACCGTGACAAGGGCATCGAAGTCATGTTAGTGGAGCCAGGCGACCACCAGGGCGGCTCAGACAAGTACCGCACCCGAGCCAAAAACACCTCTGCCGCCTATCGGGACAGCTTGCAGCGGGTCTGCGCCGTTATCGCCCGGGACGAGGGGCAAGGGTCAAACCCTGTCCGGTTGGGACAGAAAGTTGCCCGTACCCTCGGCAAAAAGCGCCTGCCCATGCGCCTTCGGGTGGCGTCCTTTAGCCAGCGCGCCGCCGTTATCCTCCACGATATTTTACCAAACCGGCTGTTTCTGTACCTATTATCCAAATATTACAAAGTTTAAGAGCAACTTGCTTATACTATGTTGCCTTTAAATTAGCCTTTTCTCACGCCCCTTTTCCTCTTTGGCTGTGCCTAATTCAGTCAACATAGAATCCACTATGCTTCCTTCATTAGTCTTTGCCAAAAATGAAAATCTGCTGTGATAAAACGGCTACTCTAAAAGCAACATAGTATTAAAACAAAGGAGAACCAATGAAAATATTGTTAACCGGCGCCCTCGCCTATGACGGCCTTGGCAGTGAACCCGTGCGCCAGGATGTTTTAATCGACGGCGAGCGCATTGTGGCCGTCGGCCAAAATCTGCCAAAAGACGGGGCCAAGGTTTGGGACGTGAGCGGCCTGAGCCTCTCGCCCGGCTTTATCGACGCCCACTCCCACAACGACTGGTGCGCCGTATCGGACGACCCCATCCCCGGCTTTGAGCCTTTCATCCAGCAAGGCATCACCAGCTTTGTCACCGGCAACTGCGGGGCGAGCGCCGCCGGTTTTGAAAAGGACAGCCCCTACCTTTCCGAAGTGGGCGGCGGCACCTTTTCCCTGGACGACGCCTTCAAGCCCTACGGCAGCGTTGAGCAGTTTTTTGAACGGACGCACAAAAAAACGCCCTGCAACTTAGGGCTGCTAATTGGCCACAACACCGCCCGGGCAAGCGTTGCCGGAAGCGCCAACCGCCCCCTGACCGAGGATGAAATGCAGCGCATGATGGGCCTTTTGGAAGACGGCCTAAAACAAGGCGCCTGCGGCATCAGCCTTGGGCTCATGTACAGCCCCGGCCTTTACGCCCCCCCAGGAGGAGCTGAAAGCTGTCGCCGAGCTTTGCCTCAAGTACGACCGCCCGCTTACCGTGCATCCAAGGGCGGAATCCAAGGTGTCCATGGCCTATAAAGAGCTGCTTGGCCGCCCCCACATCCTGCGGGCGCTGGATGAGCTTTTTGACCTGGCCCGAGGCACGAAGCTGAAACTCCATTACTCCCACCTGATTTTTGTGGGGCGCAAGACCTTTTGCTACAAAGACGAAGTGTTGGAAATCCTTCAGCAAATGGCCGACGAAGGCATCGACATCGGCTTTGATATCTACCACCACTGGGTGGGCACGACCGTTATCACCGTGGTGATGCCCCCTTGGTACCAGGCGATGAGCGCCAAGGATAAGCGCAAGTTCTTCAACCGCCTGCGCTTTACCGTGCTGGCCCGCGCTAGCATCCTTTTGTTGGGCTTTGATTTTAACGACATCCAAATCGCCTACGTCGGCGACGGCAACGAACAGTGGGAGGGCAAAACGGTGGCCGCCATCGCCAAGGAAACGGGCGTGAGCGAGATTGAAGCCTATCTGCGCCTGTGCGAAATGAGCGACTTTAAGGGCAGGGTAAACATGGGGCCCTACAGCACCCCCGAAATAATCGACGAGCTTTCAAAGCACCCCCGTGCCCTGTTTATGACCGATGCCTGGCTGGAGCCTAAGGGTGTGCAAAACCCCTCCATGTACGATTGTTTCCCCAAGTTTTTGCAGCAGGCCCTGTCCGGTCGGGGCGACACCTTGCCCAATACCATTATGAAAATGTCCGGAGCCACCGCCAAGAGGTTTGGCCTCAAAGACCGTGGCGTCCTCGCGCCCGGCGCCTTTGCGGACATCACCGTTTTTGACGAAAAGGAGCTGCTGACCGCCACGCCCAATCAGGATAAGCCCTTCGGCATCCGCCACGTGCTTGTCAACGGTACGCCCGTGCTAAAAGACGGCGAGCTGATCAAGGAAGCCCTGCCTACCAGCGGCATGTCCATGAAAGTGGGAGAAAAGTTTAACTAATCTTCAACGATAACTATATGAAAGAAGGCTTCCGCCAAATACAGCAGATGCCTTCTTTTATTTATAAATCAGCTTACTTTCCAAGTATGTCCATAAATTCTTGGCCGCTGATGGTTTCTTTTTCCAGCAGGTAGGCGGAGAGTTCGTCTAACTTTTCACGGTTGTTTTCCAAAATATCCTTAGCTCCCTGATAGGCCTTGGCGATGAGGTCCCGCACTTCCTCATCCACCAATCGGGCGGTTTCCGGCGAAACGGACGATTGCCCCTGATGCCCAAGGTAGGTGTTGCCGCCCGTTTGCAGGGCCATCATGCCGAAGGTGTCGGACATGCCGTAGCGGGTGATCATGTTTCGGGCTATCTCAGTGGCCTTTTCAATATCGTTGGAGGCGCCGGTGGTGATCATATCAAAGACCACTTCCTCAGCCGCACGGCCGCCGCAGAGGATTTCCAGCCTTTGATAGGCATCCTGCTTGCTGATGAGGCTCTTTTCATCCTCCTCAACCTGCATGGTATAACCCAAGGCGCCCGAGGTCCTGGGAACAATGGTGATTTTTTGCACAGGAGCCGAGCCCGACTGCTTGGCGGCAACTAAGGCGTGACCAATCTCGTGGTAGGCCACAATGCGCTTTTCTTTTTCGGAAAGGATGGCGTTTTTCTTTTCGGCGCCGGCAATGATGGTTTCTACCGATTCTTCAAGGTCGGCGGTGGTGACGCTGTTTTCGCCCATGCGCACGGCTCTTAGCGCCGCTTCATTGACGATATTTGCAAGCTGGGCGCCGGAAGCGCCGGCGGTCATGCGGGCGATGAGGTTGACGTCGATCTTTTCTTTGGTCTTTACCTTCTTTAGGTGTACGTTGAGAATAGCTTCCCTGCCCAATAAATCGGGCAATTCCATCCTGACCTGGCGGTCAAAGCGGCCGGGACGCAAAAGGGCGGGGTCAAGCACTTCGGGCCTGTTGGTGGCCGCAAGGATGATAACGCCTTTGTTGCCTTCAAAACCGTCCATCTCGGTGAGCAGCTGGTTTAAGGTCTGCTCCCGCTCATCGTTGGTAGAAAACCCAGTATCACGTTTCTTGCCGATGGTGTCAATCTCGTCGATAAACACGATGCAGGGCGCCTTTTTCTCGGCCTGGTCAAACAGCTCCCTGACCTTGGCCGCTCCACGGCCTACAAACATCTCCACAAATTCGGAACCGGAAATGGAGAAGAAGGGCACATGCGCTTCACCGGCCACGGCCTTGGCCATCAGGGTTTTTCCCGTTCCCGGCGGGCCTACCAGCAGCACGCCTTTGGGGCACTGGGCGCCGATGGCCTCATACTTCTTGGGGTTGTTCAGATAATCGATAATTTCCTGCAGGGCTTCTTTTGCCTCTTCCTGTCCGGCCACGTCTTCAAAGGTCTTGGTGTCGGCATCGGGCTCATACACCTTGGCCGCGCTGCCGCCGCGGATGTTCAGGCCGCCCGCGCCCATTTTGCTGACTAGGTTTTTATTAATTTGCCGCCCAATGAAGCTAAAAATCAGGATGGGCAAGCCATACTGGAGCAAGATGGTCAAGAACAGGCTGGGGGTTTCAGGAATCTCGGCAGCGTAGTTGATGCCTTTTTCCTGCAACATTTTGGGCAGTTCGGGGTTGTCTACCACGCCGGTTTTGCAGTAATAAATTTGCCCTTTTTCTTCCCGGACATAATTGATTTCGGTACTTGAAAACTGCACCTGCTTTACTTCGCCCGCTTCCACAGCGTTGATAAAATCGTAGTAGGTGGTCGTGTACACCTGACGCTGCATAATCATGGGCAGAATGGCCAAGTTAAAAAACATAACAATCGCAACCACAATCAGGTAGTAGTACAAAAGATTTCTTGGGGTCTTTTTTTGATTGTTCGTGCCTGTGTTACTCATGTTTCCTCCTTTTACACTAAATTTCAGTCATCGGGTGAAAAAATCTGTAAAAGACTATCATCCAACAACATGTTGTGCTATAATTATATTATAAACGATGAAATCGCCTGTAGCAATAAACAAAAGGACAGCTTTTGTCGGATTGACCGCTAATAAGGAGAAACACCATGGCAAGAAAACAACCGGAACTGACCGCCCAAACCAAACAAAACTTGATGGACGCTTATTGGATGCTGTATACTGCCGACTTCCCCGGGCGCATCACCGTGAAAATGATTACGGATAAGGCGGGCTACAATCGGGGCACATTTTATGCCTATTTTTTAGATATTGAAGATTTGCACAGCCAAATCGAAGATGAATTGTTGCCACTGGAAGAAAACTTCCAAAAATTAAGGGAGGCGACCTTTGCGAAAAACGGCCGCCAAATTGTTGAGCTTTTAATGCAACATGATGAAGTTTCGGGAGAAAAGCTGCGCTTTCTATTGGGCCCAAGGGGCAGCCTTTCTTTTCAGAGTAAATTAAAAGAAACGCTGAACGGCTTAATCAAAAAGTACATGTCGCTGGACCTTGACGAGCCGGAAAACATGATCGATTATAAATCCAATATCCTATGCGCCATTTTGCTTGAAACCATTCGCTACTGGTACGACCGGGGCAACAGTCTTTTCCCCCGGGAAAAAATGATTAGCCATATGCTGGAAGTTATCTTTTTTGGGCTGAAAACGGGGGAAATGAAGGGTGAATAATACGGCGGGTACCCAAAGCTTGAATAACAGTCCCGGCGTAACAAAGTATTTAAGAACCTTCCCCCAATCAGTTGCAAGTCCCCTTTTCGTTCTGTTAAACTGTTCCTATACAAACGGTGAAATGAGCCGAAACGGAGGTTCAAAATGAGCAATATCTTCAAAACATGCGGCGTCATCGGCGGGATGGGGCCATCGGCCACCGCGGATTTGTTTCAGAAGATCATCAAAATAACGGCGGCCGATTCCGACCAGGAGCACGTTCCTTTGATCATCCATAATAACCCGCAAATACCGGACAGAACCGCCGCCATTCTAAGAGGGGGACAATCCCCTGTCGACCAATTGGTTTTTTCCGCGAAGCTGCTTGAAAACGCGGGCGCTGATTTTTTGGCGATGCCGTGCAACACCGCCCACTACTTTATTGAAGACATTCAAAAATCCGTGAACATCCCCATCTTAAATATGATCGCCTTAACAAGCGAAGAGCTGCTGAACCTCAATGTAAAAAAACCGACGGTGCTTGCCACCTCCGGCACCGTCAAAACAAAGCTTTACGAAAACGCCCTGAAGAAAAAAGGGCTAAGCTGCAACCTTCCCTCAGAGGAGCAGCAAGAGATGGTTGATAGACTGATTTACGCCGTCAAGGCCGGCAAAAAAGATTACGATATCACACCTTTTAAAGATATGCTCAATAAATTAAGTGAGGGCGGCGACAACCTGTTCATCCTCGGCTGCACGGAGCTGCCCGTGGCGTTCGATTGGTTTGATATTCAAAATAAATTCATCGACCCGACGATGGTGTTGGCGAAAAATATTGCCTTGAACAGTGGGGCGAAGCTTGTATAGTTTAATATTATTATAAGCCCTGTATTATTTGGGGCAACCTTGCTTGAAACCGTTTACTACCGGTGCAACTTGGGAAAAAAGTCTTTTTTCCTTGGAAGACATGAATAGCCATATATTGAAAATGGGGAAGATATGAGGATGAATTAGGTAAAATGAATGAAAGGAAAAGGTTAAATTGAGTCCAATTATTTCAACCGGCAATTCAAGCCTTGAAAGTATCGCCAAAAAAATGGTTGAATTACAGAATTTTGATTACAATAACTTTCAAGATGCAAAACATCTTTTGGAATTTGAGTATGCCGATAGAAAATGTTTTATAGAATTCGACCGCATTACACTATTTCGATACCAAACGAATCTATCAGAAATTGAATATGGCATCGTATTTAAAAACCTTGAACCTCCTCTGCGTTTAAAGCTCTCTAGCGCTCAGCAAAAGGACTTTACAGAATATCATGTCCTACGCTGTTTTTTGGAATACTCCGGCATAACCCCACACAAAATCATTAAAAAAGTACATCCTGACTTTAAAATTGAAGAATGTAATGGCAACACAATCGGAATTGAAATTGTACAGCTAACGACTAGTATCAATCAACTACAAAATTCCTTATCAAAAAAGTATGCAAATCGACCATTACAAGAGGTTGAGGATACGGTAAGGAAAGAATTAGGTAAGTATTCCGAGATATTTAATCTTATACCGCATGAAAAAGGTTTTTATATAGTACGCAAAGATGCAAGCCCTCTTGCTTCCGAGCTGAAGGAAAACGCTACACAATTAGTAAAAAAGTACTTAAAATATAAAAACCAACACAATCTAATCGACAAATATGATAGGTTTATAATATTGGGAGATGCTCTGATTTCTGAAGTGGCTATTGTGAACGAGCAGGATGCAGAAGAAATTATTAACAATCTTTGTTGTGTACAACAAGTGGAAGCAAAAGTTGTTTTTGCAATCTTATTTCAAGACCACAACGGAAAAGGTGTTTCTGTTATCACTCACTCGCCTTAAAATTATACAGGGGCTTAATCTGGTGTAAAACTTTGGCGGTGGGGGTGATGGACTGCCTGATAAAGTCAATGCTCTTATAGGCCATGGGCGCTTCGTCCAAGGTGTCCAAGTTCACGGAGGTGGTAAAAATGCCCTTCATTTGTGAGCGGTAGTCCCCGAGGTTCAGGCTGCTGAAAGCCGCCCAGCGGCTCATGAGCCTACCCGCGCCGTGGGGGGCGGAATAGTTCCAATCGGGGTTGCCAAGGCCCTCGCAAATCAAGCTGCCGTCCCGCATATTAATGGGGATGAGCAGCTTTTCCCCTGCCTTGGCGGATACGGCGCCTTTCCTCAGCACCATGCTTTGTAGCTCCACATAGTTGTGGATGGTGGTGAAGCGGGATTTTTCCACCCAGCCCATGCTTTCCATGAGAATATCCACCATGGCTTGGCGGTTGAGCACGGCAAAACGCTGGATAATGGCCATGTCGTGCAGATAGTCGTCCATGAGCCGCCCTTCCACATAGGCCAAATCCTGCGGCACGGGCAGCTTTTTCCCGGCCTCTCTTTTCAGGCGCCTCAAGGTTCGGGCAATCTCTTTTTTCCTGCCTTTGGCTTTTAAATCCTCTATTATCCGGTCAATTTGCGCTTGGCTTGTGCCGCTTAGCTGCTTCACGGCCTCCCGCTGGTAGTAGGTGGCCACCTCATGGCCGATATGGCGGCTGCCGGAGTGAACAACAGCGTAAAGCCCGCCCTCCCCATCCTCGGCAACCTCGATAAAGTGGTTTCCCCCGCCCAAGGTGCCGATGCTGTGGCGCGCCCTATCTATGTTGACATTGTTTCGGCAACGCAGGCTGTTTAAATCGGCCTGTTCATGCAGGGGGTGAGGGGTTCTGCGCACCTCCCTGCCGGAGGGGATGCGCCTGCGAATGATTTGGTCCAATCGGTTAAAATCGATATCATGCGGAACAATTTCCACCGTTTCGATGCCGCAGCCGATATCCACGCCCACCATGCCCGGCACGATTTTGTCGGTGATGGTCATGGTGGTGCCAATGGTGCAGCCCATTCCCGCATGCACATCGGGCATGATGCGGATTTTGCTTTGCGAAAAGGCCTCCTGGTCGCAAACGGCCTGTATCTGGGCCTCGGCCTGTGGTTCTAAATCTGTTGTGAATACGATTGCGGTGTTGTGGGCGCCTTTGATGGTGATCATTCTTTTCTCCGTTGTTTTTCTCCTCGTTCACCCGCCAAAATCAGGCGGGTTTTTGCGGTACGCGCTTTGGGGATTGGGGCTGTTTCGCGTTTATTTGCCGGACTGTTGGTAAAAACCGTGTATGATTCCTATAAAATATGGCTTTCTTATGCTTATTATAGCCTATTTTTCGATGGACACATACTGTTACGCTTCCGCCAAAAACTCATCCTGCGCCAAATCTTGTAAAAATCTCTTTCTTACATTCAATCCCTTCGCCTGTTCAAACAGGTCATAGCCCTTTTGTTGGCAGGCGGGGCAGGCTTTTCTGGGAATGGTAATGGCGTAAAGCGACGCTCCCCTGTCGTTGCGGGATTGGATAGAATCCACCCCCGGGCAGTTGGGGCAGGGCCTAAACTCCTGAACCTGCGTTTCTGAAACGCCTATCGTATCGTAGTAGATCCGACGGTTGCGCTTGATGGAAGGCTTGCCCGAAAACAGCTTTTGCCTGAGAATTTCTTTGTGGCGCCAAAGTTTCAAAACGTCATCCGAAATTCTCTTTACTTCCTCTGTGACCCTTTGGGATTGCTTCCATTTGCCAAGATGGTAGTCGGGCTCCACAACCCCTGAATAGTCCAGCCCCGCCATCGCGAGGATAATGCCGGTATTCACATACGGCAGCGCCCCCTGAATGGAGTATCCGCCTTCCAAAACAGCGATATCGGGGTTTAAGCGGCTGTTCAGCTTGGCGTAGCCTTGGGCGGAAAAGTTCATATTGGTCAGCGGGTCGGTGTAGTGGTTGTCCTGCCCGGCTGAATTGATAATAAGGTCGGGCTTATACTCCTCAAGAATGGGGAATACAGTATTCTCTAAAACATATTGAAAGCCCTCGTCGCCGGTACCCGGCGGCAGCGGTATGTTGACATTGTAGCCAAAGGCGGACGGGCCGCCGAGGTCCTCTATCGGCCCCGTTCCGGGGTAGAGCGTCCGCCCATCCTGATGGAAGGAGATAAAAAGGGTATCGGGGTCGTTCCAATAGATATCTTCCGTCCCGTCCCCGTGGTGGCAGTCGGTGTCTACAACGGCCACCCGCATGTCGCCGTACTTTTTCCGCGCGTAGGCAAGGCCGATGGCCTCGATATTGACGATGCAAAAGCCCCTGTCGCCGTAAACCACACGCTGGGCGTGATGCCCGGGCGGCCGCACGAGAGCGAAGGCCTTGTCCGTTTCCTTGCCTAAAACGGCGTCGAAGGCCCGCATCACTCCTCCCGCCGCGATGAAATGGGACTGCGTCAGCACGCTTTCCGCGCTCGGGTAACAGAAATGGACGCGGTCAATGTCTTTTGTTGTCGCCACGAGGGGATTATAAAAGTGAATGCCCTCGACATCCTCTATGCCTTCCTCAAGCAATTGGTCCTGCGTGTACAGCAGCCTTTCCTCCCGTTCGGGATGGGTGGGCGAGATAGCCCAATCGAAGGCGGGGAAAAGGATCAGTCCTAATGTATTTTTCGCTTTCATCATCGTCATTCCCTTTCGTTTAGCGCAAGTCCGGGCTTAATCTGAGCCTTCACCCTGATGTTTTTATCCGCCCCATAATATCCCTTAATCATGTTAAAACTGCTGGCCTCGGTAATTTCGGCGCCTGAAATATCCGATGCAATGCCCATCGCTTCAGCCGCCCGCTTCACTTCGCTTAGCGCCCGCTCTTTTGCCTGTTTCAGGTCGTAATACCTATCGATTTTTTCATAGACGCCCGTCTCCGGGATGGAGAGGATTTGCCTGTCGGTATCGGCAAGGAGGTTCACTTCCACCGTGGGCCTTGAGAAAGCGGCGCCGATGGCGTTGGCAATTTCGTGATTTTTGGGGTATTCCACCGGCAGCCTTAGCTCCTTTTCCAAGTATTTGGATAGCGCTTTGGCCGGTCCCCCAATGACGCCCGCCGACTGCGGTTTGATGGTTCTATTTTCAAGCAATTCCTTGATGGTGTATACGGGGCTGGCGTTGAGCTTGTTGAGGGCGCTTTCAACCGTTTCTTTGATGGACTTGCAGAACTGTTCGATAATCATTTCGGCAAAATCCTTGGGAGGCATGTTTATTTTTTTGGCCAAGCTTTCCAAGGCCTCTTCGCTTTCCCGTTTGCGCTGAGCTTCCATTGCCCCAAGAAAGCAAAGAGCATCGGTGGGGGTTAAGTCCTTCCCGCCAAAGGCGATGGCGTGACCCCTTCTTTGCGGGCCGATTTTGAGTTTGCCGTTTTCGACGCGCACATGGCTGTCGCCGCCCAAGCCAACGGAAGCGCTGTAAATGGCGCGCACCAATGTTTTGTGGCCGCCAATTTCGATGCCCGAAGGCTCAAACACCGGCACCCCATCCACAAGGAAAAATAAATCGGTCGTGGTTCCGCCGATGTCCAGCAAACAGCGGTCGGCCGTTTGCTCCTCTAACAGGGCGGTCATGCCCATGAGGCTGGCGGCAGGGCCGGAGAGGATGGTTTCTATCGGTTTTTCCATGGCGCCTTTTAAGTCGATGGTCCCCCCATCGGCCTTTAAGATATAGACAGGAGCGCCGATTCCTTCCCGTTTCAGGGCTTCCTTGATGTTTTGGGCAAAATTTTGAAAGGTGGAATGGACGGCGGCGTTCAGATAGGCAGCCCTTACCCTCCGTGGGAAATTGAGCTTGCCTGAAATGGTATGCCCCATGGTGATTTCCCCAAAACTATCCCGCAAAAATTCCGCCGCCCGTTTTTCAAAATCGGGGTTACGTGTGGAAAATTTACCAACCACCGCAACGGCTTCCACGGAATTTTGGAGAAAACTTTCTTTAATATTCGCAAGTTCACCCTTGCCTTCGCTTTTCACCGGTATGCCCCTGTGGTCCACGCTGCCCGTAACATCCAGAACATTTTCGCCTAAATTGTCAAACTGCCACTTAAGCCCCGGCCCCCTCTGCAAAACTACCCCTACCTTGGAAATTTTGTTTTCCACGATGGCGTTGGTCGAAACAGTGGCGCTAAGCTGAATCCTTTGAATGTCTTCTTTGTTGACTCCCTGAAGAAGCAGTTTTATACAATGCCAAATACTGTGAAAATAATCGCTCCTATCCACGGGCCGCTTAACTTGTCGCACGATTTTCCCATCACGCACAGCCACCCCGTCAATATTAGTGCCCCCCATGTCGATACCGATAATCAAGGCCTTCCCTCCTTTATAAGAGCAAACGAAAGTATCCCTAAATCTTCTTACCTATAAGCTACCATAAAAAGATAAAAGGGTGAAGGGGGCTTTGGCATTGATGATGACGGTTTTTGATACTACTTTTTAGTATCAAAGAGTATAAGGGGGTCGGGGCTTGATTCGCCTTAGGCTTTAGTGGGTTTGAAATGTTGATTTCGTTGTTTTATCTCATAAAAGTAGCTTCTTCTCTGTGGGTATCTCTACTATCAACTGTTCTCCCCATGCATTCTTTTTTTCTTCATCATAGACTCGATACACTTCTAATACAAATTGCTCATCATCCGTTTTAGGCTTAGTCCTGTTTAGTATTGAATTAATATCATCTTTGCACGTTAATTGTTCCAAATCTTCTTTTTTAATGCGGTATCTATATGCAGAACCAATACTTACAACAATTAAGTCGTTCAAAAATCTAAATATGTTTTTTTCGTTTACAATTGCCTTAATATATTTTTTGATTATTTCTTGTTCTTCTGTATACTCCCGCCATATGCCCCATATGTTTTTAGGCATATAATAAATATCTTCATACAAATTTATATTATTATTTACAATAGAAGCTGCCATTCCCTTAGTAACCTTGTCAAGCAATTCCTTTCTATGATTGTCACTTATATCTTCTTTTTCATTTGCGAATCGCGAACTTACTTCTTGTAAAAACCCCAACTTATTATACTTTTCCTTGACTGAAGCTAAAAACATCTCGTATTCGGCATCAGAAATTTTATTTAATAGTGCTTGAAGAATTAAAGCCACCCTATTTCTGGCGCTTGGGGTCATAAACTCTCTAGAATCATCAATGTTCTCAACATTGTTATAAAGTATTTTTATAAAATCATATATATTTTCTTTGGCGATATCTTCCACACGCAATTGCACTCTTTGAAACATGACTTTATGGTAGGAATAATGAACCTCATTTAAGATTTCGACCAATATTTGTTCTTTACTGTCAAATGATCGTTGTTCGTTTATTATTTTAATCAAATAATCAACTATATTTGCCAGCCCAACATAAACATTATTTGTATCCGTAAAATATAGATCAAAATATTTCCCGCTACATATTCTTTTTTGTTTCGCTATCATTTCATGTTCCGATTTGTCTGGTAACACATTCAACCCAGTATTTACTACTAAGTCTACAGCTTGATTGTACCTCTTAACATATGGAAACACTTCTCCTAATATCGTTTTATATTTTTGATTATTTGGATTTTTAAACAAATCTGTAAAAAACGACTTTCCATCATCATTAAAGTTTGATGCACTAAATTCAAAAGCCACATCACTATCAAACTGATCATGGGATATAAAAAATTTCTTGTTTTCATATATAGTAGTATAAAGGGAAAAATTAAAAAGCTTAATATATCCCATGATTAATAAATCTTTTTTATACAAATAATGATTTGTCTTAAAACTAAAATTAACTGCCGAATTAATAAATCTTTTAAAATCCCTCACATCTAATCTTTGATCGCTGATAAACCTAATTAAGCCATCATAAGCGCTTAAATCTTTTTCTTTCTCTCCATAGATAGTTAACATTCTTTTTAATGAAACATCATATATGTTAGACAATACAGATTTATCTATTTCTGGTACGCGAATTTGTAAATTGATAATTTTCTTTAAATACTCATAGTTAATTTTCAAAGATTGTTCAAATATCTTTTTGACCTCATCGCCATCAAAAGATAATACATAAGTTATTCTTTCAAAATTTAAAATGCTTCCCACTGATTTGAAAAGGAAAATCACATTTTCATGTTCCGCTCTGTCAATATTATCAATAACAAATACATACTTTTTCTTGCTAAGCCTCAAAAAATTATTAATCTTTGATTTTATCGAAGCAACATCTTTCTCAAAAAATACAGATTTGATTAAACTGCTTTTTTTTGTTCCAAATATTAATTCTGATAAATCTTCTTGAATCTTTTTTGCGAACAAACCTTTATATTTAAAGCCAGATTTTTGAATGATTAACTCAAACATGTTTAATAGCAAAGCGTTCTCATCTCCATAAATCCACGGATCAAATTCGTCTATGATAACTATATCTTTATTGTTTTGGCGAATTAATTTTTTCACATTTTCAAGTATTGTAGTTTTACCACTACCCCATGGCCCCTCCAAACTAATTACGAATTTGCCATCTGGATTGATAGAAACAACGGCATCATATAAATAACCAATCGTTCTATCTCTGTTTAGCAAATCATAGTCAACATCTTTTTCGTCTATTAAAATAGGCTTTCCCTCGGATACTTTTGTTTTACCTTCATATAAATCCTTTAAATCTACTATATTCGATTGATATTCTTCTGATTGTTTTTCAGCAACTTTATACTGCAAAAAACGAATAAAAAGAATAATGAGGTTGATTGTCAGCAATATTCCAAGTGTGATTGTTTTGTAGGGGTAATGTTTACCTATTAAACCAATCAAGGCCTTATAAATTATAATGCTATATAAACTAACATAAACAAAAAAATCAATATGGTTAATTGAGGGGATTTTAAAAGCATCAAAAAAGCCATTTTCTTTCATGGTAATGGCAGCTATGATCACAACACCTACCAGCACTAAGCAAAATAAAGGAAAACTATATTTTGTCATTATTGCTGATGGAATATCCAAGAAGTCTATACTAAACAGACTAAGTGAAATAAAAATAGATAGTTTAATTTGCTTCCACAAAGAATAATTCTTGTTTATTTCACAGAGATAGCTTTTCATAATTTCCTCCAAGGAGTTTTGCTTTATTACATGCAAATTTTTCTTAATATATTTAGTTGTGGCTATAATGCCTACTCTTCCTCCACCTCAAAATCCAGCACGCAAACCAGCACGTTTTCCACGCGGTGAGTATCCACTTCTAAGACTTTCACGTAAATATTATCCATCCTGAAGGCGTCTCCCACTTTGGGCATGCCTTTGAATTTTTCAATCAGCCAGCCGCCGACGGTGTTGTATTCGCTTTCGATGAGCTTGCGGTCAATGTCAAGCTCCCATGTAAAATCACGCAGGCTTACATCGCCGCTGACTTCGTAGGTGCCCTCGCCGATTTTTCGGATGCCGGCTTCGGCGGTGTCGTACTCGTCCCAAATGTCGCCGACCAATTCTTCCACAATGTCTTCAATGGTCAGGCAGCCCAAGACGCCGCCAAATTCGTCCACGATGATGGCCATGGGCATTTTTTGAGCGTTAAGCATGTTAAAGGTTTCGGGCAGTTTTTTGGTTTCAAAGATAAACAGGGGCTTTTCTATCGTGTCCATGATGATTTTGTCAATATCGGAATAGTCGTCGCTGCCGGCATCGATGAGCTTTTCAAGCAGGCGCCCTACGTGCAATATGCCGATGATATTGTCGATGCCGTCCTGATAAACAGGCAGCCTCGAAAAAGGCGCGCTCAGGATGGTTTCCATGATTTCGTCCTTGTCTTCGTCGATATCGATGGTGACCATATCGGGCCTCGGGGTAACAATTTCGGACACGCTGATGTCGGAAAATTCCAGCGTCAGTTGCAGCAGGTCGGACTTTTCCTTGTCGATAACGCCATCATCCTCAATATGCTCGATGATGGTGGTGAGTTCCTCCACCGTCATCTTATCCTCTTCTTCCTTTTTCCATTTGGCGGAAAAAACACCCACAACAGCCACCACAATTTTGATGACCGGTGACAGGAGGATCATCAGCGCCCTGACGGGCAGGGAAGCGAACAGCGCAAACTCAAAGGGGATATTTTTGGCAATGATTTTGGGGCTGATTTCACCGAAAATCAGGATAACCACGGTGATGAAAAGGGTGGCGGGCAGGGTGGCTTTTTCACCCACCAAGCCTATGACAATCACGGTTGAAATGGAGGTCGCCGCGATGTTCACAAGGTTGTTGCCGATCAGGATGGTAGACAGGGTGTTGTCGAAATTTTCAACAATGTACACGGCAAGGCGGGCGGGCAAATTGCCCTCTTCAGCCTTGTTTTTTAGCCTTCTTTGGTTGACCGAGGAAAAGGCGATTTCCGAGGCGGAAAAAAAGGCGGAAAACACAATGCACACCACGATGCCTATATAGTGCATAACGCTTACTTCGGTCATTTGTTTTCTTCCTCTTTGGCGGAGCTGTCCCTGCCGCCGTCCTGTATTTCGCCGATCAGTTCTTCCAGAATATCGTTCAGGGTGACGATGCCCATATTGCCGCCGCGATTGTCCACCACCATGGACAGATGGGTTTTGCTGGCGCTCATTTCATTCATCAAATCGTCGATAACCATGTCCGGCCGAGCGAAACAGGGCTTGAGCAGAATGCCGCGCAAGTCGAATTCAGGGTTTTTAAAATATTTTTTATAGAATTCCTTGGTCTGCAAAAACCCGATAATATGGTCCTTGTCGCCCTCATAGACGGGGTATCTGGAAAAGGCGGTCTTTTTAATGGTGTTCATGATCTCTTTCTTGGACGCTTTGATATTAAGCAGAACCACGTCTTCCATGGGCGTGTAAATGTCGATGGCTTTTTTATTATCAAAATTGAGGGCGGAAGACATGAGCTGATGGTCCCTTTGGCTGATGACGCCTTCCTCGCCAACGCTTTGAACAATCTGGAAAAATTCTTCCTCGTTGATATCGGGCTCGTCCGTACCCGGAAAGAGCTTGGATACAATGGCCGAAATGCCCATAAAAAACAGGCTGAAGGGCTTTAATACCTTCATCAGAAATTTCAGCGGCGACGCTACGCGCAGGGCAAACTTAAAGTTGGACTTGCCATAGCTTTTGGGTATCATTTCGCTGAACAAAAACACGACGAATGTAGATAAAAGCGTGGTAAGCGTTAAATATTTGACGCCAAAAAACCTGGTCGACAGCACTGTGGCAATGGCCGCGAAGCCGTTGTGGGTCAGGTTGTTGCCAATCAGCAAGGTGACCAAGGCCTTATCGAAATTGTCTAAAATATAGGTGGCGACGGCGGCTCGTTTGTCGCCGTTATCCGCTTGATTTTTGAGTTTGATTTTATTGATGGAGGAAAAACTGATTTCAGTGGCCGCGCAAAAAGAAGCCCCCGCTAACAATAGAAATAAAGACAAGATCAGTATCCAACTGTCACCTTCCATCCAAAATCCCCCTTATAAGCAAAGATCGATGACGCTTCCTTTATACAGAAAACGCGGCTTTTTGTCAATAAGGGGGAGTTGCTTGGGGGTTAATGGCTCCCCGTCCCCCGTTGTGCTATAATATTGACAGTACTTTTCGAGGGGGGCATATGAATATCTTGGTTATTGACGGGCACGGCGGGCGCTTGGGCGCGGAGCTGGTCAAAGAAATACTCGCGGGGTTTGAGGGAATTTCCCTAACGGCTGTCGGCACCAACGCGGTTGCCACCGCCGCTATGCTCAAGGCGGGCGCCAAAAACGCAGCCACGGGCGAAAACCCCGTGATTGTCGCCTGCCGCAAGGCGGATGTGATTATCGGCCCCATCGGCATAACGGTGGCCGACTCCCTGTTTGGCGAAGTGACTGCCCCCATGGCCATCGCCGTAGCCAAGGCGGACGCCGTGCGCATTTTTATTCCCATCAACAAGTGCGACAACCTCATTGCCGGTGTTGGCAACATGAACACCGGCGACCTGATTGCCGATGCCCTGTTAAAATTGCGCAGCCTAATAAACGCCCGCCTTTCTTGACATTGCTTTGCCTTTATGCCACAATGATATTGCCTGCTCAAGAAGGGCAGCGTGGAAACAGAAGTTTCCAAAGATTTTTCGTTTAAACACATGATGAACGATGCTGTGAAGGCGTCATTGTTTCCGGAGGAAACGGTGGCGCCTTTTGTATCAAGAAAGGAGCTTTTATGAGAAACGAAAAAGTAACCAAGCTGACGCTGTCCGCCCTGTTTTTGGGGCTAGCCCTCGTACTGCCCTTTTTAACGGGACAGATTCCCAAATTCGGGTCGATGCTATTGCCCATGCATATTCCCGCCCTGCTTTGCGGTTTTGTTTGCGGCTGGCCCTGGGGGCTGGCGGTGGGCTTTATGTCGCCGCTGCTTCGATCCTTGCTTTTTGGCATGCCGCCGCTTTATCCTGCCGCCCTTGCCATGGCCTTTGAAATCGCCGCCTACGGCGCCGTTTCGGGGTTTGTGTATCACATATTGCCCAAAAACAAGCCCAACATTTACGTTTCTTTGGTGGTCGCCATGCTGGTAGGTAGGCTTATTTGGGGGGCTGCTATGTTTATTTTGCTGGCGGCACGGGGCGGCAGTTTCACCTTCGCGGCTTTCCTGGCGGGCGCCTTTACCAATGCCATCCCCGGCATTGTGGTGCAGATTGTACTAATTCCCGCTCTTGTAATGATTTTGGAAAAATCCAAACTACTTTACTTTAAGAAATAAACCAAAGACGGAGCAAAGCCTGATGACCCGGCAACGCCTTTTGGAGCATTATAGGCGATACCCCAAGATGCAGGCGCAGGATGTGCTGAAATTCCTGCATCAAAGCGCCTTTGGCTGCGAACATTTGGCGACCTCTTTAGAAGACGCAACCAACCATATCGTCAAGGAATATGAAGAAGTTTCGCCAAAAGGCAAAGCGCTCATTGAGCCTTTGGACGGACAATACAGTCGGGCGCATTTGACCTGCTTAAATGAGGGCCTAGGCGCCCAAACGCTAAGCAGGTTGTTTTTTCTTTCGGCTAAAGAGGAAGCGTCGGGGCGAACGCAGCTTGAACAAAAGCTAAGTGTCGCAAAAATGCTTGCGGGCGAAGGGTTATTGCCCTTTTCTTTGGAGGAGCTGGAAACGGCTATCAACAAATGGCAGGCCAAGGGTTACCCACCGGTAAGGCATTCCGAAACGTTTCGCCAAGCCTACCGCCCAAGCTATCGGGTCATTGCCAACAGGTTTGTACCCTTTCTTCCTTTGTTTGTTCGATTGGATAGCCTGCAACGAAAAGGCCCTGTCACCCTCGCCATTGAGGGCGGCAGCGCAAGCGGCAAAACAACGCTTGCCCAAATGTTAGCTAAAGTTTATGATTGCACCGTGTTTCATATGGACCATTTCTTTTTACAACCCTACCAGCGAACGGCCGGGCGTTATGAGGAGGCGGGCGGCAATGTGGATAGGGAGCGGTTTTTGGCTGAGGTACTTAAGCCTTTAAGCCGTGGCGAAACCGTTCGCTACCGCAGGTTTGATTGCGGTACCGACACGCTATCGCAACCAATTGAGGTAATCCCAAAAAAACTCACGGTTATTGAAGGCGCCTATTCCATGCACCCTGAACTGTCAAACTATTATGATTTGTCCGTGTTTTTGGATATTGCGCCCGATTTGCAAAAAAAGCGGATCAAAAAGCGCAACTCGCCAGCCATGGCCAAGCGGTTTTTTGAGGAGTGGATACCCCTTGAGGAAAAATATTTTGCTCACTTGAAAGTCAAAGAGCGCTGCGATTTGCTTGTTGCGATTGACGAGTAGCCCTTATCTATATTAAACTCATCTATATTTACCGCACGGTCAAAAGCCGTGCGGTTTTTTGTCCTTCCATGTCCTTTTTTGCTTCTGTTAGGTTTTTTTCAACAGACAAAAAAGGAGGAACAAGCATGCAAACGCTGTATACCTGCAACTTTCCACCCGATGAAACCGTGAACTTTCGCAAGGGGGCGGGGCGGAAGTTTTCCATTGTCGCCCGCATCGCCTACGGCGAAATGGTGGAGGGTGAAGTTTTTAACGAGGCTTGGCATTTCGTTCATTACAAAGGGCAAACGGGCTATATCATGAGCCGGTACCTCGGCGAACGCTCGCCTCATTCTGATGGCGATTTTGTTCCCGTTTTGGTGGATACTGCATCAAACGGCAACGGCGGAAGACTCAATATCAGAAAAAGCCCCAACAAAGGCGCCAAACTCCTTAGCAGAGTAAAAAATGGCGCCATGCTTTGGGCGCAAAAGGAGGGAAAGCTATGGCGCAAGGTAAAATTTGGAGACAAACATGGCTATGTGATGACAAAGTTTTTGAAATTGGATGAGAAAGAAAACGACAATCCGCCTGAAAACATCCTACCCGAAATTAGCTACCCCTTTTCCCATGAACGGGCGGTTTTGTACGCCCTGAATCATAGCGACAACAGCCCCTCCCCCCTGCCTTGCCAAAATCGCAACCGGAGCTTTTTAACCATTGACGGCAGGGCCGATTGCGCCGATTTTGCGCACCAGTGCTTGGTCGCAGGCGGAGCCCCGATGTTTGACGGCTGGTACTACCGCCTGAAGGGCATTCCCGCCCGCTGGCAAAATAGCGGCTGGCCATGGACCAATCGAGGGAGAAAAGCCTTGCTTGAAAAGGGCTGGATTGAGCGAATCGGCTGCCATACGGTAGAACCCGGCGACATCATCTACACCTACAACCAAAACGCTGCGCCCACCCCTTACAGCCATGTAACCATCGCCGTGTCGCCCGCTGAAAAAATCGGAGAAAAAATCTTTTGCACAGTCTGCGGCAACACCACCAACCAACACAGGGCAAAAAAACGCCTAAACGAAGAAAACTGCCGCTGCTACCGCGTCAAAGATACGCTCATTGGCGACGGGAGCGAAAAGCTCGTCCGTCTGCCTCTCATAGGCAGCGGAGCGGAGGTGGTGAATGAGCAAAGCAAGCTAAGGTAGAGGAACTCTTGCGTCTTTCCATTATAAAAAATACGCATGTTTTATGTATCGTGTCTACACAAAAAGCGTAAAACCCGCGCTTTTTGGTTTGCTTTCTTGCGCATCTATGATAAAATTTAATTGACAAATGAACCAAAATCCTGTTTTTTTGATCTTCACTTCCTCCACAATAAGGCAACCATCAATTCACACGAAACGGAGGGTCAAGCTATGAAGGTAAAAAACTATTGTTCAAACTGTCAGTCCGTCCACGAAGCGGAAGAAAGCTTTTGCCCGCAGTGCCAAAGCAGGCTGCAGGCGCTTAAGGCCGATGATCCCGTTCTTCTCTGTAAGGCAAACACAACCATTGCCATGATGCTTGAGCCGCTGTTAAAAGAAGCGCAAATCCCCTACTCAAAAATTTCAAAACTTGGCGCCGCTATGGTAATAAGGGCGGGAAACCTGTTGGAAGAATATACCTTTTACATTCCCGCTTCCAAGCTGGAAGAAGCAAATAAATTGCCGCCCGTTTGGGAGCAGTAATATAGCAAAAATGCTGCCTTCTACAACACAACGGCCCGCCAGCTCACTGACGGGCTGTTTTCTTGTTTACATAAACCTTAATGCGTTTTGCCTTCGGCGACCTTGATATCGCTCTGGTACTGGCCGATGGCGGCGACGGAAGCTTCTATGCCGGCGACGATTTCGTCTACCGACAGGCTGGGAGCGGCCGCCGGGCGGTTAACTACCTGGCTGGTGATAAAGGGCACATGCATGAAGCCGCCCTTTACATCGGGGTGGTTTTTGCTTAGGGTGTACAAAACGCCGTACATCAGGTGGTTGCACACAAAGGTGCCCGCCGTGTTGCTGACAGACGCCGGAATACCGGCTTCCCGCATGGCCTTGACCATGGCCTTGATGGGCAGGGTGGTGAAATAGGCGGGGGCGCCGTCTTCAAAAATGGGGGCGTCAATGGGCTGGTTGCCCTCATTGTCGGGGATACGAGCATCGTCCACATTGATGGCCACACGCTCAGGCGTCATGTCGAAGCGGCCGCCTGCCTGGCCAATGCACAAAACGGCATCGGGCCGCTCCTTTTGGATGGCCTCAGCCACCGTTTGAATGGACTTGTTGAACACTGTGGGCACTTCAAGCTTGACAATCTCTACATCGCCAATCCGGTCTTTCACCAGTTTCACGGCCTCAAGCGCCGGGTTGACCTTTTCGCCGCCAAAGGGGTCAAAGGCGGTTAAAAGCAGTTTCATATTTTGGTTCCTTTCAAAAGGTTATAAACGCAACAAGGCAAATGTCGCGATTCATTATAGGAATAAATCATTCCGCATTGGTTTTGCTCCACCAAAGCAAAGAACAAGCTTCATTGTAAAGAAAAGAGAAGAAGATGTAAAGGCGGACGCTCGGAGAAAAATGACGCATGACGGAAAAGCGCTTTTCAACAACGCACCGGAAATTTCGGCAGACACGCAAGTATGATATAATGATAGGTGTGGTTTTAAGCTGTTAATGGAGTAAAGAATAAACAGCCATCGTAACAATAGCCAATTTGTAAAGGAAAGTGCCATGATTATCGTTTACCTGACGCTGTGTTTCCGTGCCCCTTGGTGCCGCAGCCTCAAAGACAAGCGCTCCGAGGTTCGCGGCATACAGGCGGCGCTGAAAAATAAATTCAACGTATCGGTCGCGGAAAGCGGCAACCAAAACAGCCATACCCTGTTTAACATTACCGTAGCAGCTCTCGCTTCCAACAACGCCCAGGCGGACAGCATTCAGGAAAGCATTCTGAGTTTTGCCAGGGAAGCCGAGGCTGAACTGTATGATATGTTTGCCGAGCGCAGGTAGAGAATGGCCGTGGGTCATTTCAAAATTCGGCCAACTGATTTGAGCGTTCACTCCTTGACCGACAACGTCTCGAAATTTACAAAAAACAGAATTTTTCTCCGTATGAATTTGGGGCTTTTTAGGTTGTTTAGAGCAATTATTCTGTGATTTTCAACTAACCAATGGAAGAATCTTGCCTAAACCCACCAAAGCCGCCTATGGTAATTGTTTGATTTTTCCTTTACAATATACTTGTGATGTTTTGCGCTTAATTTACAACCAAAGACCGAAACGGGACTTGTCCCGAAAGTATAGGAGGCAGAAATGACTATCTTTCATGGGCTGGCGCTTATCGGCGGCTTGGCTTTTTTCCTCTACGGTATGGATTTGATGGGCCACAGCCTGCAATTGATAAGCGGCAAGCGTCTGCAAAAGATTTTAGAAAGCCTGACCGACAACCTTTGGAAAGGCATCCTTTTGGGAGCCGGCGTTACGGCGGTGATTCAGTCGTCATCGGCAACAACCACACTGGTAGTGTCGCTTGTCAACTCCGGCATCATGAAGCTTTTTGGAGCGACGGGCGTTATCATGGGCGCCAACATAGGCACGACCGTAACGGCATGGCTGCTGTCCATGACGGGCGCCACCAGCGACAACCTGTTTGTAAAACTAATGAACCCCACCAACTTTTCGCCCTTCCTTGCCATTGTGGGCGTGCTCATGATTATGATGGGCAAGCGGGAAAGCCGCCGCACAACCGGCAAGATCATGGTGGGCTTTGCTATTCTCATTTTCGGCATGAACACCATGTCCGACGCCATGAAACCCCTGGCCCAGATGAAAAGCTTCCAGCTGCTGTTTATCCGCTTTTCAAACCCTGTCTTGGGCATGTTGGTGGGCGCTTTGCTCACCATGGTTATCCAGTCATCATCGGCCGCCATCGGCATCATGCAGGCGCTGTCGGTTACGGGCATTGTGCCCTTCAGCGCAGCCCTGCCCATCCTCATGGGGCAAAATATCGGCACCTGTATCACTGCCCTGCTGGCTTCCCTTGGCGCCAACCGAAACGCCAAAAGGGCGGCCACCATCCACATACTGTTTAACGCCATCGGCAGCATTGTGCTTATGAGCGCCTTTTACCTCATCAATTCCTTTATACACATTCCTTTAATGGACACACAGGCGACACCCGCCCTGATCGCCATCACGCACACCGCCTTTAACGTGCTGAGTACCCTAATCCTTTCAAACTTCGCCAACGGCTTGGTCAAGCTAACCTACGTTATTATCCCTGAAAGCAAAAAGGAAAAGGAAGAAAAGAGCGAGGAATTCCGCCTCTTGGATGAGCGCCTGCTTGAAACCCCCGTTATGGCCTTGCAGTCGGCCTTTAAGGTGAGCGTACGGATGCTGGAAAGGGCGCGGGAAGGCGCGCGGCTGGCCCTCGGGCTTATCTTCAGCTATAACAACAAGAACTTTGAGCGGGTGAAATACCTTGAAGGTATTGTGGACGAATATCAGGACAAGTTGGGCGACTACCTATTCAAAATCAGCCAAAAACACATTACCGAGCGGGACAATCGCCTGCTGAATATCATGATGAACAGCATCGTGGATATTGAGCGCATTTCCGACCATTCCCTGGGCATCGCTTTGGAAGCGCAGCGTGTGGAAGAAGACCCCGCCTGCTTTAGCCAAATGGCGCTAAGTGAGCTGGCGGTCTATTCGGAGGCGGTGAATACAATTCTTGACATGACGCTGGACGTTTACCGCAACGAAGATGTAGCGCAGGCCCGCCTGATAGAGCCGCTTGAAGAGGTGATTGACCGCCTCAATAACGCCCTGCGCCTGCGCCATATCAGCCGCATGAAAAAAGGGCTGTGCTCGGCCGAAGCAGGCGTCATGCTCACCGACCTTTCAAACGCTATGGAGCGTGTGGGCGACCACTGCTCCAACATTGCCATTACCCTGATCGAAATTTATAGCGGATCCTTTGACACCCACCGGTATCTAACGGATATCAAGGAAAAAGATCCCTCCTACCAAGATAAGGTGATGGAGTTATTAATAGAGTATAAGCTGCCTGAAGAAGAGGGCGAAAAGTAAATTGATTTGCCGGTTGACGTTTTAAAGTTTTGACCGGTTTTTTGTTACCCATAATACCTTGCCATCCGCTTTTGAAATACACCCGAGAGGGCATAGCGCAGGGCGTCCAGCAAGTGGTCGTTGCCGGGGTTTGGCAGGTCGGTATTTTCTCCGGCCACGTTCTTTTGCCAGGTATAGCTTTCGGCTTCCTTATAAAACTGCGGGCAGTCGGGCGATACGACAATATTCATTTTGGATAGGCGGGCCACTTGCCGCTTCACGGAATCCCTGCCTTTGCTCGCCGCAAGGGCGTACACGCCTTCTCTTCTCAGTTCGGCGATGGATTTGGGCTCGGCGCTATCGCAAAAAATGGGCGCTCCCTTTAAGAGGGGGCGCAGCTTTTCGGCAAGCTGGCTGTTCAAATGCCCATGGTACACCCTTTCCTTCAGCACATAGACGGTATCATTCTCCTTATCATAGGCGCAGTGGACGGCGGCTGACGGGTGGGCGGTAAAGCCAAAGTCCAGGCCCCAAAAGGTGGGCAGGCTCTTCTTTATTTCCCCGATGGACAGGTGGCGGAACACCCCGTCGCTTTTCTTGCCCCACAGGCCTTTGGTATAGGTATCGTAATAATAGCTGTCGCTTTCCTTTTCAAGGGCATGGCGGTCTTCGGACGACAGGAAGCGGTTGTCAAGGTACGTGGTGCGCAGGATAAGCAAGTCGTCTTGTTCAATCAGATTGGGCGGTGTACTGCCAAGGCCAGCAAAATATTTGGTATACAGCCAGTGGCCGCGGTTGGAGGGGTTAAAGGTGCAGGTGAGCCGCTTTGTATGCGGGCTAAGTCCCCGCAGGCGCTTGTTTAGCTGCTTGAAGGCAGCGTAGCTAATTTCGGTGGCTTCTTCCACCCACACATCGGTCAAGGGGCCGGAAATGGGCGAGATGGACTTGATTTTTTCTTCATCATCCAAGCCGGAAAACAAAATCTGCCCGCCCGATAATTTGCTCGTGATGGCATTTTGGCTCACGGTATACAAATGCCTCGCTTCCATGCGCTCAATAGCCTTAAGAAT
The DNA here is from genome assembly GCA_012837965.1 of Clostridiales bacterium. Classification (GTDB taxonomy): domain Bacteria; phylum Bacillota; class Clostridia; order Christensenellales; family Aristaeellaceae; genus DTU024. Next base: position 28,543 of record DUQF01000037.1, read on the forward strand.
TTCAGCAAAACAACTGTTTTCGATGCGGTTGGCGTGCTGCCGCAGGCACAGGGCGTTGCGGCCGATAACGGCATCCAGGGCAACGCGGGTAGCGACAAAGGCGCTTTTGCCCGATGAGGAGCCGCCGTAGAAAAACTGGATGCGCTGGCCGGCGTTCGCATAGGGAATGTATACGGGATTAAAAAACCTATCAGATACGACTAACTGCATGAGCCCTCCTTTCTATGATAAAAAAGTACCCTTGTCGCGCGTGGACAACAAGGGACAAGGGGGGGACTTCTGTGGACAACATGTTGATAATGTGGATAAGCTTGCTGTTTTTTACCTGTTTTTTGCCAATATTCGTGATTTCATCCGCTTCATGCTATAATGTTTCTCAAGAAAACCCGATGTTTCACGTGAAACATTTTCTTTATCAACAAAGTTTTGTGGACAGCCGCAAATAGCGCCCTCCACTTATGCACATGACAAAGGAGTACAGCATGTCCCGCCAATGGACGCCCCAGCAAAAGCAGGCCATTCGGTCTGAAAGCGAAGAAATTTTAGTCAGCGCCGCCGCCGGCTCAGGCAAGACGGCTGTTTTAATCGAGCGCATTATGCACCAAATCAGAAAGGGCGTTCCGGTGGAAAGGATGCTCATCGTCACCTTCACCAAGGCGGCGGCGGGCGAAATGCGCAAGCGCCTGTCTGAAGCCCTTGAAAAGGAAGCCATCGGCAACTCCCTCTTGCAGGAAGCCTATGAACAGCTGGACCAGGCGGCCATTCAAACCCTGCACTCCTTTTGCTCCGATTTGATTAAGCGCTACTTTCAGGAGGCGGGCTGCGACCCCCAGGCAAGGACGACCGACGACTCCACCACCGGTCCCATGCTGAACGAGGCCATTAAGGAAGCTGTGGGCGGCCTGTATGAAAGCTTGAATGACGACATCAACACCCTGACCGATTGGTACCCCGCCAAAAGCTTGGAGCAAATGGCGGCCAAGCTGTATAAAGACCTGCGCTCCCGTCCCGACAGCTTTGAGTGGCTGAAAAACAGCCTCGTCGCCTACGACAGGGACAGCCTTATTCAAAGCCCCCTCTGGCAAGATGCCGCAAACGAAGCCCTTATGAACCTGTCGGGCGCCCTGCAGCTTTGCGGCGTGAATGAAGAGCTTTTGACTCGCCCCAACGCCCCCGCCCACTATCAAAACGCTATTACGGACGATCGGGCCCTGGTTCTCTCCCTGATAGAAGCGGTGGAAACCAAGGGTTATTTCCCCGTACTGCCAAAAAGGATGTGGACAGCCCTCGGCCGCGGCAAAAAGGGCGATGTTTTCGACCCTGCCCTCGTGGAAGAAATCAAAGCCGTTCGGGATAAAATGAAAGCGGCCGTGCAAAAAGCCCTAGACATTCTGCCCCAAGGGGAAGAAAAATTGGAGCTGTGGCTTCACTTGGAAAACCTGTCCCTCCCGGCACGGCGGGGGCTTGCCATGCTGTGTGAAGAGGTGGACAGGCTTTACAGCGCCGCAAAAGAAAAGACCAACCTCAGGGACTATAACGACCTTGAGCACTTTGCCTACCACGCCTTAAAGGATGAAAAAGTCGCAAGGGCGGTGAGCCGCTGCTTCCGCCATATTTTTGTGGACGAATATCAGGACATTTCCCCCCTGCAGGAAGCCATACTCAGCAAAATTCACCAAGGGAACAACCTGTTTATGGTGGGCGACGTGAAGCAGTCCATTTACCGCTTCCGAAACGCCGACCCAACGCTGTTCATCCAAAAAAGCGAGCGGTTCAAGGAGGATGAAAGCGCCGGAGAGCTTGTACACCTGGGCAAGAACTTCCGCTCCCTGCCCAATATCCTCCTGGCGGTCAACGAAGTCTTTGAAGGCGCCATGCGCAAGAACGCTACCGAAATAGACTATTTGGACGAAGACAAGCTCTACCCCGGCAAGGAATATAAAGGCAAACAGCCGCCGGTAGAACTGCGCCTGATTGTGGATGAGGGTTTGGAAGACGCCGACGACCCCGATTTGGAAAACGATGAGGAAATGGACGGCACCCAAAAGGAAGCCGCTCTCATTGCAGGCCGCGTCAAGGAATTGCTAAACGAGCGCTATGAAAAAGAAAACCGCCTCTACCGCCTGAGCGACATGGTTGTTTTGCTTCGGACCGGCGCCAACAAGGCCGAAACCTATCAAAGGGCGCTGGAGGAGGCGGGTATCGCCTGCCGCAACATGGCGCAAAAGTCGCAGGAGCTGCTGTCGGACGTAAGCGATTTGCAAAATTTGCTGGAATGTCTTGTCAACCCTTACCGGGACGAGCTTTTAATCAGCGCCCTTGGCGCCCCGCAGTTTGGCTTTAGTCTGGAAGACTTGCTCCGTTTCAGGGCGCAGACGGGCAAGGGGATGCCAGTGTTTGAAACCTTGGAAAACCAAAGGGAAAACGATGAACGGCTCAACGCCGCCTTTGAAAAATTGGAGCGCTGGCGCTTCCTATCCCGTAGCCTACCGCTAAGCCGCTTTATTTGGCTGGTGGTTCGTGAAAGCGGCCTGTACGCCTACGCAGGCATCAAGGCGGGGGGCGACCTTCGCAAAAAAGCCCTGCGCAATTACATAAAGTCGGCGGAAGAATCGGGGCTGTCCCTTGATCAATTTTTGTTGCTTGGAAGCTCCCAAGAAGTCAAGGAAGACGCGGGGGAGAACCAAGTAGAAGAGGCAGTGCGCATTTACACCATTCACAAGTCCAAGGGGCTTGAATTTCCCGTAGTGTTTTTGGCGGACTTGGCCAAAAACTTCCGCTCCGAAAACGAAAGTCCCGATTTGCGCATCGACCAGGACGGCGGCATTGCCCTGCGCATTGTCGATAAAAGGCGGCGGGCCAAAACCGATACCCTTTCCCATCGGGTCATAAAACAAAAGCGGGACCGCATGGTGAAGGCCGAGGAAGCCCGCCTGCTGTACGTGGCCATGACCCGCGCGGAAGACAGGCTAATTATGGTGGCGTCGCTCAAAAAAATCGACAACCGCCTGGGCCGCTGGTCGCTGCCCGTGGGCGACTACGCCGCCGCCAGCGCTTCCTGTCTTTTGGACTGGGTGGGCCTTGCCATGTATGAGCCTATCAAAGAATTGACCGACGGCCTCTATACCGGCATTTCGGGGGCAAGCTGGGCGCTGTTTTTCCACAGCGACGTGCAGGCGGCATCCGCCACCATGCCAAGGCCAGTCATCAGAAAAGAAAGGCTTATGCCGAGGGAAAATGCCGCCCTGCTTGAAAAGCTGCAAACAAAACCCAAGAGCGAACAGTTGCTTAAAACTTCCGTCACCGTCCTTGTACAAAACGAGTTGAGCGACGAGGAGGAAACGCCCGAAGATAAGCGGCGGGCAATGGATGAGGAAGAAGTTCCGACAACCAAAGGCGAAGACCTGATTCGCCCCGACTTTGAGGGGGCGCTGAGCCTCACGGCGGCGCAAAGGGGCTCGCTCAGCCACCGCTTCTTAGCGCTAATCGACTATGCTCCTCTGCAAAACCTATCGGGCGAAAGCCTTGCCGCCGAGCTTGAAAAGCAGCTGCAGGCCCTGCTTGCCCGTAACGTGTTCACCCAAAAGGAGGCCGCCGTATTGGATATCCGCATGACAAAAGGCTTTTTGGAAAGCGAGCTTGGCAAACGGGCAAGGGCGGCAAAGACCCTCAGGCGGGAAACGCCCTTTACTTATAAACACGGGGAGGTCTACATTCAGGGCGTGTGCGACCTGTGCTTTTTGGAAGAAGGCCGGTGGGTGCTGTGCGACTACAAGACCGACCGCGACATGGCGGCCGCCAAGGAGCGCTACGTAAGGCAGCTAAGCTGGTACGCAAGGGCGCTGGCCGCCTTAACGGGCCAGCCCGTCAAAGAACTATGGCTGTTTTCCCTGCGGCAAGGCAAGGCCATCCCCGTCAGCTTTGAAACCGCGGGCTTGCTTGACGCAAACCGGCCCGAAGGCTAAAATAAACAAAATATTTTATTCCCTTTGAGTAAAAAATGTTTCACGTGAAACATTACGCAATCGCCGAGGGTGCCTATCCCTTAATAAACTTAGCAAAAGAGGATAAAAGATGAAGATACGGAAGATGTGGTTACAAAAAGCCATCATGTTTTTGCTGCTGGTGCTTTTCTCGCTTGGCCTGGCCTGGCTGTCAGGCCGGCTGCCCTTCATGAATTCGGGAAGAAATAAACCTGAAAACACAGACAGGCCGGTAGCAAACTTGGCAGATCTGCAATCCTTCTCCTTTTACACCAGCGGGATGATGAAAAATAGCGGCCGCAGCTATTCCGCCCGTGTGGAGGGGGACAAGGCGCTCCTCTGCGTTCGACCGGAAAACGCGCCCGATGAAGTGCCGTTTGAAACCGATCCGTCTTTCATGCAAGACTTAAAGGAAATTGTTATTACCCACAATCTTTTGGCTTGGGACGGTTTTGACAAGGCCGACAAAAGCGTTTTGGACGGCGAATCCTTCGGCCTGTCCTTTGTGCTAACCACCGGTGAAATCGTCAGCGCGTGTGGCTATATGTCTTTTCCAAAAAACTATGGCGAAGTAAGCGGCGAGCTTGACCGGCTCTTTATGCTTGCCCTTGAAAACGTCAAGCCCCTTTGCGACTTGCAGGAAATCAGTTTCAGGTACGGTTTATACGACGGCACGCTCATTGAGGCCCAAGTTACCGGCTTTGGCCCCTTCGGCGCGCAAGTTGCCTTCACCAAGCAAAAAGGCGCAAGCCGCCGGGACGAAATCCAAACAAGAGAGGCTTCCTTTTATATAGACGAGCAGCAGGTAGAGGAGCTGCGCCAGCTCCTCCTTTCCCTTGATATGCCTATGCTAAACACCCTTCGCCGCGATACGTACGGCTACGGGGCGGGCGTTCACCTCAAGGTGCAAAGCGGCTATAAAACCTACTATGTCGACCAGCTCACCAAGTTCCCCAAGCAGGTGCCGCCCCTAAGCGATGTTGTCTATGTACCCCTGTACAACCACTTCAACAAGCTGTCCACGCAGGACGCTACGCTGGCCGAAATAGAGCTTGCCATGCTGCTGGACCCCTATCTTGACCCCGTCAACAATCCCCGCACGGTTTTGCTTTACGGCAAAGAAAGGAGCCTCGTCCCCGGGACGGGCAATGCCGAAGGCTACAGGGCAACGGTCGATTATGAAGGCAAACAATGGTGGGTTGAGGAAAACTTCGTTGGCCGCTGGCTCATGACGGAACAAGACAAACTCGTTTCAGACCCAAGGATCGGCGAAAAATACTATATGACCAATAAATCCGCAGAGCTCATCATCTTGGAGGACGGTACCGGCGCCTTCACCTTAGACGGCGCCGTACATGACATCAAGCTGAGCGAAGATTTTATTTACTACGTCGGCGGAGGCTTTTCCGCAACGCCAAGGGAAGGCAGCGGCGGCCAGTGGCGCGACTACGATATAGACTTCTATTTAGACCCCTACTATGGCCCCCACGACAAGGCCGATTATACCAGAATCCACATTTCCGCCCCCGGCATGCCCCCGCCTGACCGGAAAGACCGGGTAAGCGTGCTGCTTACAAGGCAAAAATAGAAATTAAACGAATGAAAAATAATGCGACTGGATAAAAAGATGATCGAATTACGCGATATCACTGAAGACAATTTTCATGACTGTATTCATCTTAAAGCAAGTGTTGCAAATGAAAGCTTTGTAGACCCTGTTGTCTATTCGCTTGCGGAAGCGTGGCTTGACTATCCAAACACTAAACCGTTTGCGATTTATAAAGGCGACAAGCTCATCGGCTTTGTTTCCATCTATGTGTGCAAAGAAAACTGCCAGATCATCAATTTTTTCATTGATGACGCTTTCCAAAACAAAGGCTACGGAACAGCAGCCGTGAAAGTATGCGTTCATCATTTAAAAGAAGAATATCAGGCAAAAGTCGTTTTAGTTCCCGTAGAGCTTGAAAATGCTGCCGCTCAAAAATTCTGGCAAAAGTTCGGCTTTCAATTTTCAGATAGCATTGAAGATGGATATGTTTTTATGAGGTTGTCGTTATTATCTTTTTAATACAACCGAGAAATTAGTTGCCTTAAATCTTGTTTTGCTTTTTTACAACATCAACATTTCAAACAACGTTGTCAGCGATGTTTACAAGGTTGTTCTTTTCTTCCTGAGCATAGGGTAAGTCTTTTATCTCCCTTGTTCCTCTAAATTATCAATCATACAACTAAACTCTTCGTTCAGCAAATCAACCATGTCGTTTTCCATATAAGCCTCATAGAGCTTATTTAAGGTAAGCTCGTCATGTATACTTTTTTCAATACTGATAACTGCTTTAACAAAATTTTTGTGATCTGTTTCTGCCATTTTTTTAATATGGTTTCTTATTATTATGTAATCCATGTTTTTTCTCACACAATCTTTTTATATTCTCCACGGCCTAAAAATTCCAAAACCCCTTTGTCCCTTAAAAACTGCAATTGTTGCCTGATTTTCGCTTGAATGTTGCGATTTTGAGGATAATTTAGCCGTAGTTCAGCCTCAAATTGATACACATCTTTTAGTGTAAATACCGAGGCAGGAATGCGGTTGACGCAGTTTAAAACACTCATCAGCCAACCACGGCTGTTGATATTTTTTACTTCAAGGTTGCTGCCCTGGTTCACTTTGGAAAGCACGGTATTTTTATTGTTTATTTCCCCGTCCGATATGATAGAAACCATGCCCTGCTCCGGCACCTTATCAATCAAAATATTGCATCCCACCCATCCGGCACGGCGGGCGTTTTGGCTTAGCGGTTTGCGTTTTTCAATCATTTCCGGCACGAAAAAATGCTTGGGAATAAAAATTAAATCATTCACCCTTTGTTTAACAAAAGAATACGTCATAAAGAAAAAATCCGGATTGTAGTTGCCGGTTGTTCTTTTAATCATCGTGTCATAGGCTCCATCATTGATTTTAGCTCCCAATGTTCCTTTTTTACTTTTCAGCTCGTATTCGTTGCTACACTCTGGGCAAAAGAAATCGGCAACCGGCTGATTGTTTTTGAATCGCTCAATACGGATAAATCCGCAACGGGGGCAATACATGTTCCTATGCATCCAATCTTCTGTAAGGACTCTTGCCATCTGAGACTTTGAGCGATATCCTTTTGTTAAACCAAAATCAAATTGGAGATTCATTCACGCCACCTCTTTTTTAATAACTTTCCAAATTCTATAACTCGCTCTTTAGCATACTATCAAAGGCCGTATAGTTTGGGTTATCTTCATATGTAATAAGTATAGCCCAAGCGTATGGGTTTTTCAAAAACATTTCATCAAACATAGGTCGATCGCCAAGGAGCGTGTGGCTTTGTTGTTTTGAATATTCTCTTTTTTCTAACAGAATTAAAGTAAAAACACCACCTCCGCATCACAACGCGACGAGATTTAAAACAATATTTTACCAGCAGTTTGCATACAATTATCAAATTATTGGTAAAGTTTAGAGGAAGAGCTTTGCTGTCATACGGCATTTATCCTCTCTCATTATCGATTAAAAGGAAACCAAGATGAAAGTTATCCTGCACGATTTGGGCTTACAATCCCATGAGCAGCTTTTAACAAAATGCGATGAAGCCCTTTTCGCGGACGGGAAATACGCCCCCTGTCAGGGTTGTTTCGGGTGCTGGACCAAGCACCCGGCGGAATGCTTTATCAAAGACAAGCTTCAAAAAGCCTGCCGCGTTTTGGGGCGGGCGGACGAGCTGATTATTATCACCAAAAATCTTTACGGCGCGTATAGTGTTCCCATCAAAAACGTCATGGACCGGACCATCGGCGCTTCCACCCCGCTTTCGACGTTCAGGGGCTGGGAAATGCACCATGTCCTGCGCTACAAAAAGCATAGGCTCATGAAAGTGCTGGTGTACGGCGATATTACCGACAAGGAAAAAGAAACCTTCACCTATATGGTTAAAAGAAACGCCCTGAACGACGGGTACAAAAAAACTGAGGTGCTGTTTTTTACATCGGCGGAAGAAGCGGAGGCTGCCCTATGAAAACCCTGTTCATCAATTGCAGCCCCAAAAAATCCTTTAGCGCGTCCTCCTATCTGGCGGCTTTTCAGCGCCTTTTTGTAAAAGGGGAGAAAGTAACCAAAAAGCTCCGCAACAAAACCGATTACGCGGGGATGTTTCAGGAGCTTCAAGACGCGGACACCGTTGTCCTTTGCATGCCTTTGTATGTGGATGGCCTGCCGTCGCACGTATTGGCGTTTTTTGAGGAAGCGGAACCCTTCTTTTTGGAAAACGGCTTGCGCCCCAATCTCTATTGCATCGCCAACAACGGCTTTATCGAAGGCAGGCAAAATGAAAGCTTGATGCGGGTGGTTGAAAATTTCTGCCAAAGGGCCGGTATCAACTGGCAAGGCGGCGTGGGCATCGGCGGCGGCGTGATGCTGAATGTGACCCGCGTCATCTTGATGGTTCAGGCGGCAATTTTTTTCGCGCTGTACCTAATAAGTGGCATACAAACCGGAAAGTTCTGGAACACGGGCTACCTCGCGGCTTTTTTGCCAAACGCGGGAGTCTTTTTATTTTTGAACGCGGGGGTTATAAGCTTTCTTTTATTGATGGGGCTCCATATCAATAAAGCCTCCTTTTTTGGCAAACACTACACCCGCATTTTAATTCCCTCGCTTGTTTTTGTCCCCTGCGCCAATGTGTTTTTCTTCATACTTTCTTTGTTTCAAGGCGGTCTTTTCAGGGGCTGGCTCGCAAAAAAATAATGTAGCTCATCAGCCTTCGGTGAAGCGCCGCCTGATAAAAAGCCCGTGTAGATTTCCTCGCTTTTGCGTGAAGTCGCTTTATTTATTGAAGGAAAGATAAGGCAGGCCGGGCTTTCTGCCGCACGAAACGGGCATAAACAACCTCCTTTGGCTGGCAAGGCTGTCCGCCGGCATCAAGAGAAAGGAGTAGACGCGGGAGCGCATAAGCCTTATTGGCCTTGAACCCATGGCCGGGCTTTTGAGATTCACATATAATCCCGACACCCCGCCATATTGACATGCTCCCTTTTGTTGGATAAAAGGCAAATAGGTTTTAATGCCACGCCGTATTTTTGGAACAAATCATCTTCCGCTCCCAACAAACTATTTCCCCATAAATGAATGGATTGAAATATTCGCGAAATCCATAATAAATTTTGACAAAGATATGTTTTTCTTAAAGCAAATGTATACATCAAAAGTATAGTCTTTTTTCATAAACCGAAAATAATTGGGTGATTGCTCGCTGGAATATAGCTCCTTAACCGACTCGATAACTATCGCCGCGGACGCGTTTGAGGCGGCCATTCGGTTGGCGAACTCCACACTGGCTGTTTCAATAACGGTTTTGGGCTGGAAATGATTATGATCCTCAAAAATTTGATGGGTAATTGTACGCAAATTGGAAGAGGGATCTAAAAGAGTAAACTGGTCAAACGCCAATTTTTCTAAATCTATTTTCGGATAATCGTCTGTTATGGTGTAGTTTTGAGATAATTTATGGTCCTTACCCAAGGCAAGCAAAACCCTGTCAGTGTATACCTTGATATAAGTCAGGTTATCATCCACTTTATCGGTTAAAAAAGCCAAGTCGATTTCTCCCTGTGAAATCATCTTTGCCAAAGGTTTATTGGTCGATTCGATGATTTCAATATGCGCGCCGGGATGAATTGTTGTAACAATTGGTATAACTTTAGGCAAAACAAGTGAGTTTCTGAACAAGGAGATTCCAACCCTGACATTTTTGCTGTCCGAAAACTTCATTTGCTGCAATTCATCCTGTAAATCTTCTTCGATTTTCAGAATTTTTTTCGCGGCTTCCACATACAATTCTCCAGCAGCAGTTACTGTTAGCGGAATGCTTCCCCGATCAAAAAGCTCTATGCCCAATTCCTCTTCAAGAGATATGATTCGCTGGCTCAACGACGGCTGAGAAATATACAGCTTGTCGGCAGCTTTTGAAATGCTTCTCTCTTCAGCGATAGAAACAACATAGCGTAGCAATTTTGAATTCATATAACACCACCCTTATGCCCTTGTCCTTTTCAATTAGATGGTCCGCTTTTGCGCTCCCCAGGGTTTTTATAAGAGAACGAGCGCTCTCTTCTTACCCCTTTCGAAAAAACCGTTCCTTTTTAACGTCTTACACCCGTTGTCGGGCTTAATAAGTATGTTCAAGGTCTTATTCAAGTTAACACGGTACGCGAATAGGGCCTTGTTTTTGGAGTAGTCAACTTTCCCCTGCTATAGTTGTTAAAACAGAGTTCCGTAGCCTGCTTATTCCATTCGTTTTAAGTGAAATATGGCTTCTGTCTACTCTTTTATTTATCAATTGATTATATCATATTTTTCGATATTATCCAATCATTTTAATATTGAATAACTCCTAAAACCGGGAATATATACGGAAACCGACCATTGATAGCGCGGTTCTCAATAAATGGATTCTTTGAGCCGTTTACGCCCTACAAGGCCGCCGAGAAAATGGTTTGTTTGAACAGGATTTTTCCGGTACTGTCGGCTATTTCCAGCTGCGTTTCATACCCCACGGAATAGACTCTTACCCGATCGCCATCTGACAGGACAATCGCGCCCGATTCGTAATACATCCCTTGGCTGTCAATCATACGCAACAGATACTCGTTGTTTTTCGCCTTCGGTACCGTGACGGCATACTCTGTGCCCCGCGCCGCCTTTGATATTGTGGCCGCTCCCCAAAGGGTGGTTTCGTGGTTTTCTTTGGTATTGTGAATGATCCACACATCGGCTTCCCTCATTTCATTTTTGAAGGTGAAGCTGATTTCCTCCGCCCGCTCTATGATTTCTTCCGCAAGGGGCCTCAATAATTCCTGCATCCCTTCCCTAAACCGGCTGTAGTTTTTCGGAGCGCAGTTCATTCCGCTGGCGGCGCAGGTTTGCCCGTCTTCAAAGCGGAAAGATAAGGAAAATCCGGCGCCATCCAATACATTCATGGCGCGTTTGTCATAGCCGTCCCACCGGTAGCTTTTGGCCTCCACATACAAAGCCTTGATTTTCGCAAGCAGCTCATCATCCACTTCGACAAAATAACCGGCATACCGTTCATCCCTATCATGCCTTAATTCATAGGTAAACCGGTTATCCTCGATATTGTAGATATATCCCGGACCGCCAAGCGTTCCTATAAAAGTATAGGTAAAGCCTGCCAGCTTTGAGCTGTTTGGTTTGGCGAAAATCCCTTTCCCGTTCTTTCCTTTGATGCCGAGAATTAGGTTTTCTCTGTTCAGGAAAAGCACGAAAAAAACCAATAAAATCACCAGCAAGCCTATCAAAATTTTTGTTGATTTTTTCATTCCCGCTTCATCCTTTCGCTTCCTCATGCTCCCGGAAGCTTGAAATATTCTTTAATCATCAGCGCCGCTTCGCCCGGTCCAAGGTTGGTATTATCTGTTTTTATATGGTTCTCAAACGGAATTTCACCTCACGGCTCTCTAAGCGGTAACTTGTTTCCTATGAAGCATTTTTCCAAAAACGCTTCTTCAGGCCGCAACCAATCGCCGTGATTACATAAAACAACGCTCATTAAAGGGCCTCAAAAAACTTGTTTCTTTTTGCGGCCTGTTGTTTTAGATGGTTATTTCACTGCCTGCCGACAGGTAATCAATACCATCTCCCATGCCCAATTTCAGCCTTTCATACGGCTGTAGGCCCGTACAATGACCTGTATAATACTTTGCTTTTGTGCCCAAGAGATGCCGGGCGATTTTGTCGATCTTGTCGGAATTCTCATTTCCAAAAACGCGGCTGGAAAGATGAAATCCGCCAATAACATAGTCAGGCATCCGCTTTTTGAGGCTATAAAAATGCTCAACAATGTTAATGATGCCATTGTGAGCGCATCCTGTTACCAAGAGAATTTTTCCATCCTCTTCTACCACGAGGTTTTGTTCATGGGCAAAGCTATCGGCAACGATTTGCCCGCCATGTTCCGTGAACAAGCCTTGATTTGATTTTGGTCGAGGCTCTTTCAGGCTGACGTTTGAAAACAGCCAAACCCCTTTGTCTATGGAATAATAATCCGGGGTAAATACAATTCGGCTGTTCTGTTTCAAGCCCTCATCCAAGCCGATCGGTACGAGATTGTCCGCTGAGCGCAATGAATAACACCTTTGAAAGGCTTGGGGGTGGAGATAAGCTTTGGCTTTGCTGTTTTCCTGAAAAAACAAATTCAGGCCTCCGCCATGGTCGTCATGCCCATGCGAAATGACCAAAAAATCAACATTCGCAATGTTCACATTCATTTTCCCGGCGTTTTCAAGGAACAGGCCGCTTGCGCCTACATCAAACAATATCCGGTGTTTTTTTGTTTCTATATATAGGCTAAGACCATGCTCATTGTCAAAGTTTTGCGATACCGATGTGTTTTCTACCAAAGTTTTAATCAGCATATCCCACCTCCTCTTTTTTTATATTATAGGGTTTATTTATTTCTACAGCAACTAAAAACTTTTCATAACGCGCAAGCTTCCGGCGGTTTCTATATTTCTTCTGTTAGTCCGGCGTAACGGGCGTAAATTCAAAAAGCGCCGGCAGCTTAATGTTTTGGTTTCATGCTTTCGGGTTAATCATTCCGTTTTGACGACCATTTACCGGTAAGATAAACGAAAATCAGCGCCAAAAAAACCCTGAAACAGGGCTTTTTGGATTGACAGAGTTTTCTTGATTCCCGCGAGTGTAAAAATGAAAAAGAAGGAAAAGGCTTTGCATATCGGCAACGTCGGTTTCTCTCATTTTTCCGTCAGGAGCCTTCAATTTCAACTGTACGATTTTTTCGTACAGTTGATCTGCCCCCTCTTCTTCTTTTGGTTTTCTTTTAAGATCGCTCCAATATCTTCTTGGATTTGCGCTTTCCGTCAACACCCCAACCACATCGACAACGGAAAAATACCATTCTTCTTTTTCATTGTCCCAAACAGAACGAATTTCCCGGTTTTCAAATCGTTTAATTTCGCTCACTTTTCACTTCCTCCCGCCGAGTTGTTAAGCGCGCCCTTTTATATTTATAACTACTAAATATTACTCCGCCTCAAAAATTACCGGCCGATCGATCATGGCGATACCCATTTCAATCAAAACCTCGCTGCCGTCAAGCAGGTTCACATACCTGCCTTCGGGGGCGTCCACACGTGCGGCGGCGGGGCCGTCCAGCGGGAAAAAACCGTAAAGACCCTGGTTGTCCTTTTTGTAGCTCATCAGGGCGCAGCCGTTCATTTCATCGATGGTAAACCAGCCTTCCCTGACGATGGGCTTTTTCTTAATATCGCTTAGGGTACGGATAAAATCGCTTAAATCCATGCCGCCTTCGGGCAGGTCCTGACCCATGGAGGCGGTGGACCGGATGGTGTCCAAATCAAACAGGGTGGGGCGGTGGCGCTCGGCGTATTCCTGGCCGTTGTAAATCAGGGCCGTTCCTCGCAGGAAAAAGATGTAGGCCGTCCAAGCCTTGAGCCGCTTGGGGCAACGAATCAGGTGGGCGACGCGCACCCTATCGTGGTTTTCAAGGCCTCGCATTTTATAACCGTTTTCGGGGTAGATGAAAAACTGATTTTTTACCGCTTCAATGTAGGCGTTAATACCCTTTCCGTCCACCAGGGCGCCGTAAAACTGGGGCTTGATATCATAGTCGTAAGTTAAATCAAAGGCCTGGTACAATTCGCCATCGGAAGAGCAGGGGAAACCAAGCTCGCGGTTAAAACCCACAAAGCCTTTTTCGACGGATTCGGCCAGCCAAATAGCGCCCGACCTGACTTTTTCCACAGCTTCATGGGCTTTGAGCCAAAATTCCAGCGGCACCATGGGCGCCACGTCGCAGCGGAAACCATCCACCCACTGCGCCCAGTAGGTGAGGGTATCTATCTGGTACTGCCACAGCTCCTTGTTGCGGTAGTCTAAATCGATCACATCCCACCAGTCGCCCACCCGGTTGCCAAAGGAGCCGTCCTCCTTGTGGTAAAACCATTCGGGATGGTTTTGGGCAAGCCAGGAATCGGGCGAGGTGTGGTTGTAGACGATGTCGATCATGACCTTGAGGCCCAATTCATGGGCGCTGTCGCAAAGGTTTATAAAGTCCTGAAGCGTCCCAAATTCGGGATTAACCGCCCTGTAATCAGAAATGGCGTAAGGGCTGCCAAGGGCGCCTTTGCGCTGTTTTTCGCCCAGGGGATGAATGGGCAGCAGCCAGAGAATATCCGCCCCCAAGCTTTTAATGCGGGGCAATTGCTTTTTTACGCCTTCAAAGGTGCCTTCTTTGGAAAAATTGCGCACAAAAACATTGTAAATGGTGCTGTTGAGTAAGTGTTTGCTCATGTCGTTCCTTTCCGGGGATATCCCCTGCACATAAATAGCGCCCCTGTTTTGGGCGCTAAAATATTTTTATTTTAGTTGTTTTAGAATGTGGATGATAACTTTCGCCCCTACGTCGGCGGAGAATTTCTTGTTTTCTTCGTAGGTTTCTTTGGCATCGTCGTCGGCAAAGTCGCTGACAGAGCGGATGACCAGCAACGGAACCTTGCTTATATAACAGCAGCAGGCGATAGCAGCGCTTTCCATATCGGCGGCCAGGGCGGGGAAGCGGGACAAAATGTCCTCCACCTCCTGGTTGGAAGCGATAAACTTGTCCCCCGTGACGATCAGCCCCTTATGATAGGGAATATCTTCTTCAGACAAGGCGTTTTCCGCAAGTTTGACCAATTCAGGATCGGAGTAAAACGTTTCTACGTGCGGGAAAAACTTGCGCTTAATTTCAGGGTCAAAATCGTGGTAGGTGAGGCTTTCACCAATAATCACCGCCTGCACCCCCAAGTGTTTTTGAAGGCCGCCGGCTATACCGGTATGTAAAACCATCCTTGGTGAAAAAGCGTCCACTACCTGCTGGCAGGTAAGGGCGGCGTTGACCTTGCCGATGGACAGCTCGCCAATCACTACCTCGTGCCCGCAAAGCGTGCCCAAAGTAAAGGGCCGGCCGAAAAGCTCCACTTCCCTTTTATTTTGCGTGTGGCTGATTAAATACTCGCACTCCACCTTCATGGCCGCCAAGATGGCAATCATGAAACCGTCCTCACAGGCAGGAGCAGGAAAATAAAATCATCGCCCTTTACGGGGGTAAACAGGCAGGGGCTCACATTGGTCTGGAAAGACATGGTGAGTTCCTCCGTGTCGATGTTGCGCACGGCGTCCTGCAGGTAGCTTACGTTGAAGGAGATGGTAAGCGGCTGCCCGTCAAAGAGAATTTCGATGTTTTCCACCGACTTGCCCTTTTCGCTGGTGGCGGAAATAGTCAGGCCGTCTTCGTTAACGTCCAGCCTGGTAAGCCGGCCGCCGCTGGTGGCGATAACCGCCGCGCGCTCGATGGCGCTGAGCAAATCGGAGCGTTTGACTTTGATGTTGGTAGAAGATGCCTGCGGTAAAATCTGCCGGTAGTTGATGTATTCGCCGGGAATCAAAGGCAGATAAACGACGGTGTTTTCAAAGTTGACCTGGGCGTTTTTCTCGTTAAAGACAATTTCCACCTTGTCGCCCGTGTCCTGCGCCATGCGGCTGACTTCAAGCAGGGCGCTGCCGGGTAGGATGGCAGATTGTTTGTCGTCCTTAATATTTTGCTTGCCCGGAATTTTTTTCATGGCAAATCGGTAACCATCCAGGCAAATAAAGCGCACCTCTTCGGGCATTACTTCCATGTAGCAGCCGGTAAGGATCCTTCGGGCTTCATCGGTGGCGAGGGCGAAGCTTGCCCTGCCTACAGCCTGAGCGAAACTCTTTTGGCTTAAAACAACCGTGGTGCCGTCCCTCAAGTCTTCCACCTCGGGGAATTCATCAGCCGCCAGGCAGACCAAATCGGTGTTGGAGCCAAGGCTGCGGATGGTTGCCGACAACTTGGTCATGTCGGTATATACTTCCACGTCGCCCACCGAGTGGCGGACAATGTCGTAGAAAATGCGGGCGGGCAGCAAGGCGCAGCCCTCTTTTAAAATTGTTGCATCCGTCTTGGTACGAATGGTCATGATACCATCGGTACAGGTAAGCTCAATACCCTTATTGGTAGTCTGGATGAAAATGCCTTCCATCCAATGCTGCGCGGCGCGGGCGGAAAGCGCCCTGATAGCCGTTTGCACCGCCTGGGTGAGGATGCTTGCGTTTACTTTAAATTGCATGGTTGCCTCTTCTTTCATTATCCTTTAGCTGTTGCTAAATATATAGTTAGTAGTAGTAGTAGGGGCTGTTGATTGTGTGGAAAAGCGATTTTTCGCTTGGTAACGCTTTGGTTTCGTTTGTTGATAAACTGTTGAGCAGCCGGTCTTTTTCTGTGGATAAATCGTTGATAATTTTTTATACCGCCGGGGAATTTTCAGTGCCGCTAGGTTTGCTTCGGGAAAATCTTGAAGCGTGATTTTTTAAAAACATAAAGTCTTGATTTACTTAACTTTTTTAAAAAGCGGTTTTCCCTTAAAATCGGCCTTTTCCACAGTTGTTGATAAATCCCGTCCACAGCCTGTGGAGAAAATTATTCGCGTGGCTTCTGGTAAAAAGAGGAGCTGCTTGTTACAGTCAACAGGCCATGAACAAAATATCCACAGATTATTTGCCCGAAAGTTTGCTGGCCGCCCCCCTGTCGCACAGGAGGGTCACGTTATTGTGAAGCTGCAAAATGCTGGCAGGCAACCAGGGGGTGATTTCACCTTCCACCGTGCCCTTGATGGCCTCGGCCTTGTCTTCACCCATGGCGATGAGTACAATTTTCTTGGCGCTCATGATGGTGCCGATGCCCATGGAAATAGCCATGCTGGGGACATCCTTCTCGGAGTCGAAAAAGCGGCGGTTGGCTTGAATGGTGGATTCGGCCAAATGCACGACCTGCGTGCCCGATGAAAACTTTTCGTCCGGCTCGTTAAAGCCGATGTGGCCGTTGTGACCGATGCCAAGCAGCTGCAAATCAATGCCGCCGACCGCTTCAATGAGCCTGTCGTAGCGCAAGCCTTCTTCTTCCAAGCTGGAAACATTGCCATCGGGGATGTGAGTCTGGGCGAATTCAACATATTGAAAGAGATTGTCTTTCATAAACTGGTGGTAGGAGCAGGGATTGTCCTTGGGGATGCCGATGTATTCATCCAAGTTGAAGGATTTGACGGCGGAAAAATCCACCAACCCTTTATCGTGCATTTTTATTAATTTTCTGTATGTCTCAAGGGGCGAAGAACCCGTGGCAAGACCTAAGACGCTGTCCGGCTTTTGGATTACTTGCGCCGCAATGAGGGTGGCGCAGGCCCGGCTGACCAATTTCGCGTTATCGAAAATTTGAACGACCATAGTACACTCCCTTTCTTGGCAAGCAAAATGCCTGTTCATCATTTGCCGACAGTCGGCGGCTTTTCCAATATTTTACCACAAAACTGTGAAAATGAACAGTAAATAACCGGACATTAGCCGACATATATGTCTTCTACTTGCGCCAAGCCCTTTTGAATAAGCCTTGTGGTATGCCGCTTGGTGTAATTGAGGCTGCCGGCCACTTCGTCAAGCGTCAAACCAAGCAGGTAGCGGTACTTTAAGGCATCGGCATACAGGGGGTGGACGCGGCGGAGCAACCGCATGATGCGCACTGATTTTTCATCGGCCTCTTTTTCCAAAACCTGGGCCATTTCCAAAAACTTTTGGCGGTTTTGCTCGTCCTCCCTTTTTTGATAACAGTCGGCAATGTAGCGGTAGGTTTTGGCTTTTTTCTTTAAATCGTAGGGGCGTTTGAGGTACTGTTCGGCTGTCATAAGAGCCTCCTTTCTAAATCAATCCTTTTGTTTGTCCGATAGAAAAAGCATAGCAGATTATGAAGCTGAACTTCAATAAAAAGGTGCAAATTTTCGTCTAAATTCATTTTTCTCGCAGGGGGCAAAAATGTTGCGCGCTAAAAAATCGGCGCAATCGTTGATTCAAAGAATTGATCAATATGGATTCGGATGATTTGAGCCTGATCCTAAGCGCGTTTAGTCTTTTCATTCCAAATGATTTTTTACTCGCGGCCAACTCCGTAATCTGTCTTTTTATTTGAAAATTTTCTGATGCGGGTGTATAGTATTAAGCGATAATAATCCCTAAACCATTGCCTTGCTGTGCCTACGCTATTTTTTAACTGGCAAAGTCGGGAAAAATTACTCACTGTAACAACATCAAAAAAATAATGAATAAGAGGTGATCGTAATGAAAAAACGGATCGTTTCCTTTCTCGTTCTTGCTCTGGCTCTGCTCCTTTGCGCGTCAGCTTTTGCTGACGTGCGGCAGCTGGGCGCCGGGCTGACCGAAGCGGATGTCCAGGCGCTGACCAAAGCCATCAAAACCATCGAGGAAACCTGGATGAACCGGGAAACATCCGTTCAGGTGACCTTTACCCTGTCGGATAAAAGCCTCCTTTCCAAACCCGACGAGCTGGGCTTTGACCTGTACCATTTAGCTGGCCGGGCTGACAATGGCGTCCCCGCCGGCCCACGCTATCAGCGCCTGCATGTGGATGTTTCCTATTACCCGGCCGTCACCTGGCAGGGCAATAAGGTCACGCTGGATTACAGCTTCTCTTACCGCACAAGCCCTGAACAGGAACAGGCGGTTGAAGCCTGGATCCAGCAGGGCATGCTGGAACTTGGCATCACCGAGGTAACGGAGCCCGTCCGGCGGATTCAACTGATCCATGACCATATCTGCAAGCATGTGACCTATGATGATGAACACTATAAGGATCTTAGCTACGCTCCGCAGTATACTGCCCACGCGGCTGCGCTGGATGGCATCGCCGTGTGTCAGGGATATGCCTCGCTGTTCAACCGCTTTTTAATTTCCGCCGGGATCGACGCGGAAATCGTCCTTGGCATTGCCGGCGGCGAATATCATTCCTGGAACAAGGTGAAGCTTGAGGGCAAGGAATTTTATATCGACATCACTTGGAATGATAGTATGAACACCAACTTCTACTTCATGGCCACGGAGGAATTCGCAGACCATGTGGAGCGGGACTATACCATCGGCGACATGATGGGCGATGACGGTTTTCAGTACACAATCGTCAACGATACAGTGGAAATTACCGGCTATGTGGGCAGCGATACCCATGTGGCTATCCCCGCCTATATCAACGGCTTGCCCGTCACATCGATCGCGCCCTACGCCTTCTTCGGCCAGACCCAGCGGACAAAGATCGCGCTGCCCGATACCCTGATCACCATCGGCGATTCTGCCTTCGAGGATTGCTCCGGCCTCACCGGCGGCCTGATTTTCCCCGACAGCGTCACCAGCATCGGCAACCGCGCCTACTACTGCTGCTCCGGCCTTTACGGCACGGTAAAGCTGCCGGCCAGTCTGGTTACCATCGGTGACAGCGCCTTCGCTACCCGCACTACCGGTTTGCACGGCCCGCTGAACATACCCGGCCACGTGGAATCCATCGGCGCCGGAGCCTTCCTTGGCTGTTCCTTTGATTCCCTCACCTTGCCTGAAGGCCTGAAAACCATCGGCGACAACGCTTTTGCGTGGAATGAAAAGATTGCCTGTGATCTTGTCATTCCCTCCACGGTGAAATCCATCGGCACCCGTGCTTTCATGGTTTGCTCTCAGCTGACCGGCAGCATCGTGATCCCCGAGGGCGTAACGGAAATAGGCGAGCGTACCTTCTCCAACTGCTTCAACATCACCGGAACGCTCACGCTGCCTTCCACGCTCACCGTGATCGGCCCCTATGCCTTTGAGGCCTGCCTCAAGCTGTCCGGCGAGCTTCGCATCCCCGAGGGCGTCACGGAAATCGGCGAGTGCGCGTTCACCTCCTGCCGAAGCCTTACCGGCGCGGTGGAGATTCCTGCCACGGTGAAGTCCGTGGGGGCAATGGCTTTGAGCGCCTGCAAGGGGATAGAGAGCGTTACCGTGTATCCCGCCACCCAGCTGATCGGCAACATGGCCTTTGACATGCTGAATCCTGAGCAGGAGCCATTCACCATCCGTGCCTGTCCCGACTCTGCCGCCATGGCGTACGCGCGGAAGAACGGGCATCCTGTGGTGGAGCTGGATCCCGCCATGCTGACGGCTGAACAGTTGGCCACCATTGATTTAAATGCCTTTGATCCTGTGCTTCTCACCCCCGCTGACGTCGTATACAGCCTCACAGAGAGCGGCGATGGCTCCAGCGCCGCGTGCGTCGATTGGTACCATGGCTCCGCTAGGCAAATCATCATTCCGGACACGCTGGACGGTTATCCGGTCACTGTCATTGGCAGCAGTGCCTTCATCGAACGAAGCGACATTGAGTATATACAGCTGCCCGCTACCCTGCAGCGCATTGAGGACAATGCCTTCAGCGGCTGTTCTTCCTGGCGCAATCCTCTGGTTATCCCGGATGGAGTTACTTATATCGGTGATTGTGCCTTCTGGGGCTGCTCTTCCCTCACCGGGGACATCCGTTTCCCCTCCGGCCTGACATATCTGGGAGATCGCGCGTTCGTTTCTTGCCCCAACCTGATGGGAACGCCTGTGTTCCCCGAAACGCTTACCTACATCGGCAGCTATGCTTTGGCCGGCTGCTCCGGCATGAGCGGCACCGTGATCGTGCCTGACAATGTGACCCAGGTGGGCGAGGACGCGTTCATCAATTTCAATGGCGAAATCATCCTGCCCGCGAATGTGGAAATTGTGCCCCAGCGAGATCTGGGCGCTCCCCAAACAGAGCAGCCCGTAATCCCGGATCCTCTGCTTCCCACCGCCGTGGAGGAATTGGACTGGCGGGTGCAGGAGGACACGCAGGGCAACCCGTATGTGGAGATCACCGGCTATACCGGCGATGAGATGCGTCAGCTGGTGATTCCGGCGCAGATCGAGGGCATGCCGGTGACCGCCATCGCCGACATGGCTTTCGACGGTTTTGATCGCAATGGAAATCTGCTGGCCGGCGAAATCATCCTACCCGACACCATCACCCGCATCGGCGAGCGCGCGTTCAATGAATGCTACTATATTTCCGGCGCGCTTCGCCTGCCGGACAGCGTGCTGACGATCGGCGGAAACGCTTTTTCCAACTGCAAGAGCCTCTCAGGTACGCTGACGCTTCCGGCAAACCTGCAATCCATTGGTTCCTACGCCTTCAACGGCACCTGCTTCACCGGGGAACTGATTATTCCGGACAGCGTTATGAGCGTTGGCAACCAAGCGTTCGAGGCGTGCTTCACCCTCGAAGCGGTTCGCCTTTCCGCCTCCATGACCCGACTGGAACCCTATGTGTTCAACAACGGCTGGGCGCTGAAGCGCGTAGTGATCCCGCAAGCGGATATTGCCATCAACGAGGGCGTATTCAACGCTTGTCACGACGCTTTGACCCTTTATGCCCCCGAGGGCTCCACCGCCCAAGTATATGCCCAGGAAAACGGCATCAATTTCCTGCCGCTGGAATAACCAACGGCAAAGCCCTGCCGCGGTTCCATAGCCTGCGGCAGGGCCTTTCTGTTGTGATGCCGGTTAGGCAGCGTCAATTCGCGAAGTAAACGCGACGCTGTCTGCCACGCGGTGTCGTGGGCAACTAAAAGCGTGGTTTTTCCAAAGGGGTGGATTATATTTTGCCTAGAACTCTCAAAGCGTGAGTCCCGAAATTAAAAGCGCGATATATCCTTAACTTACATAAGGATATCGCGCTTTTTAGACACGCTTTTTGCCCATAACCCTGCTTTTAGCTACCATGATGGCGCCAAACAGTTATTATAGTGTAGCAGTGAAGGGATAAGAACGCTTACAGGCTGTGTTTGATGGCGACCTTGACCGCCTCATTGGGGTTGCTGCCGACTTCAAATGCCTTGGGCAACTCTTCCAGGGGGAAGGTGTGGGTGACAATCTCTTTCAATTTGCAGTCGGGTTGATTGAGGGCATCAATGGACTGCAGGATATCTTCCGGCGTATAGCCACGGGAACCCTTGATGACTGTTTCCTTGGCCAGTAGCCAGAACAGGCTCAACTCGCTTGGCCGCATGTTGATGGCCACCTCCACAAAAGTGGAGTTGATTTTCGCGTTGTCCATATACTCCTGTAGAATTGGCGGCGCGCCGGCGCAATCCAGCACAACATCGGCATTCCAGGTATCTTCCGAGGCGTTGCCCTTCAGGGTGCCCCAGGTTTGCTTGACGAATTCGGGCAGACTCTTACCATTGGAATTGAAGGGGATCGCGCCCAGCTTTTTTGCAAAACTCAGTTTGAAATCGTTGATATCGGACACGATGATGTCGGTAACGCCTTTGTATTGGAGGGCGGCCACGGCCGAAAGGCCGATGGCGCCTGCCCCGTACACTAAAACCTTGTCGCCTTTTGTAGCTTGCGATAGGTTGACGGCGTGCATGGACACGCTGAGAGGCTCGGTCAGCATGGCAATTTCATCGGGTAAAGTATCGGGCAAACGAAAAACATTTTTGTTCAATCGGGCGTTTTCTACATACACATACTGGGAAAAGGCGCCTGACATGTCCGCGATTTCAGTGGTATTCATGCCGCTGGTTTCCACCGAGCGCCGATCAGTCGGGTTGATGGTCAGCCGCATGCCTTTTGTGATACCCTGTACCTCGGCGCCTACCTCTGCCGCGATGCCTACAAACTCGTGGCCAAACTCGTTGCCGGGATAAATGCCCACCGCGTCGCCGCCATGCAGGTACGCGCCGATGTCCGTGCCGCAGATGCCGGCGTAGGTGACCTGAATCAGCACATCTTTGGGGCCGATCGCGGGCTTGTCGCGCTGCTCTACTGCTACTTGCTTGATGCCATGATAAATTCCTGCTTTCATAGATTTCTCCTTTCTATGTTGTCGTTTGAAGATGTAACTATATTATATAATACTTTCATAGGAACGAAAAAGTCAACATCAAGAGGCATTGAGTTTCTGTAACCAATCTTATAAATGCTTATTAAGCCATCTTTCTCTTCCCTCTATAGGGAAGCGATTTTTTCAAACATTTCGCTTAATTCTTTTGTTTTTTGGCCTTGCTTATTAAGGCTTTAATTTATATAATGATGATATAATGGCAAAAAGCCCTAAAGGCATATCGTTTAAGCCCAACAAGGAAGGGGGAAAGCCCATGAATACCATGAAGCAATACCAAAAATGGCTAAAACTGTTTAAGGACGACAAGGAGCTGGTCAAAGAGCTTGAGGCCATCAAGGATGACCCCAAAGAAATCGAGGACAGGTTCTACCGGGAGCTTGCCTTCGGCACCGCCGGCATGCGGGGCGTGATGGGCTATGGCCTCAACCGCATGAATGCCTACAACGTACGGCGCGCCACCGCCGGCCTTGCCGAGTACTTGAAAATGACCCCCGGCGAAAAGGAGAGGGGCGTTGCCATCGGCTACGACAGCCGCAACAATTCCAAAGAATACGCCTTGGAAACGGCGCTGATGTTGGCTGCCCGCGGCGTGAAAGCCTACTTGTATGACGACCTGCGCCCCGTTGCCCTGCTTTCTTTTGCGGTGCGGCGCCTGAACACTGCTGCCGGTATCGTGATTACAGCCAGCCACAACCCGCCGGAATATAACGGCTACAAGGTCTACGGCGATGACGGCGCCCAGGTTGGCCCCGAAGCCGCCGCCATGATTACCGAAATTATTTACGCCACCCCTTACGAAGACTGCATCCCCATGGATGAGGAAACCGCCATCAAAGAAGGCTTGCTTGAATACATCGGCAAGGAAATTGACGATGCCTACGACGAAATGGTGCTGGCTCTTGCGGTGCAGCCGGAGCTGCTCAAAAAAGAGGGTAAAAACCTGCGCATCGTCTACACTCCCCTGCACGGCTCGGGCAATGTGCCTGTAAGGCGTGTGCTTAAAAAAGCCGGTTTAGAGAACGTCACGGTCGTCAAAGAGCAGGAAGCGCCCGATGGCGACTTCCCCACCGTCAGCGCCCCCAACCCCGAAAACCCCGATGCCTTTGAGCTGGCTATTCCGCTGGCCGAAAAGGTGGGCGCCACCGTGATTTTTGGTACCGACCCTGACTGCGACAGGCTTGGCGTGTGCGTCAAAGACTCAGAGGGCGTGTTTCGGGCACTCACCGGCAACCAGATTGGCTGCCTCATGCTGTATCATATTTTGACTGCCAAAAAGAAAAGCGGAACGCTTCCTGAAAATGCCGCTGTCTGCAAGTCTTTAGTATCTACCGAGCTTGCCACCACTATTTGTAAGGATTTTGGCGTAGCCATGTACGACACCCTCACGGGCTTTAAGTTCATCGGCGAAAAAATCCAACAATTCGAGGATACGGGCGAGCACACCTATGTGTTCGGCTTTGAAGAAAGCTATGGCTACCTTTCCGGCGCCGATGTTAGGGACAAGGACGGGGTCAACGCCTCCCTGCTGATTGCCGAAGCCGCCTGCGTATGCATGCACGAGGGCATCACCCTCTATGACCGCCTGCAAGAAATCTACGATAAATATGGCTACTGGGCAGAAAACGTGCACTCCAGCACCTTGCCTGGCAAGGACGGCCTTGAAAAGATGGCGTCCATTATGGGCAAGCTGCACGAAAGCGCCCCCGAAAAGATTGGCGACTTCAAGGTAATGGCCGTCAGGGACTACCTAAAATCCGAAAGAACTGAGGGCGGCAAGGTAGAACCCCTTGACTATGTGAAGTCAGACGTGCTTTACTACGAATTGGAAGGCGGCCACTGGCTGTGCATCCGCCCCTCCGGCACCGAGCCCAAGATAAAGCTTTATGTGAACACCCAAGCCCCTACCATGGAAGAAGCCGAGGAATTGAACCGGAAGCTACTTGACAGCGCGCTGGAGATGGTGAGGTAAGACTAAAATACCTAAAAATCGGAATGAGAACATTAATGATAATGCCTCATTCCAAATTTCTTTTTCTTGTTTCATAAAATCTTTTATTCATTTCCAATATTTTATTAAATTTTTTTATATCAATCAAGCGCCGGAAAGTCGGGCAGGGCATGTACGCGCCGGTCGATTTCTTCAAGCCGTTTTCGGATATTTTCTTTATCGTTTGTTTTAATTGCCTTTAGCAAGCTGTTTTCATCATAGAGGAGGTCGATTTTCCAAAAAGCGGAAATTAGGGCGTATAGATAGGGGAAAACTTGTTTTTGAATTTGCGAAAAGGGGCGCTGGTGATGGTATCCTTTTAAAAAAGCGCAGAGAATGATTTCTTCGTTATTTTGTGCTTTGTTCTCGGGATAATCCATCAGACGGGCTTCGAAGATGGCTTGCATGATGGCATCAAAATAGAGGTTGTTGTCGCCCGAGCGGTTGAAATCAAACAGGCCAATTTCGCCATTTTCAGCTTTATACAGGTTGCAATTGCTAATATCTCCCTGTACGGCGTAACGGGGCTCATATTGAAAAACGGAGATTTTTTGGAGACATTTTTCGCTTTGTTTTTTGATACGCTTGTACAGTGCCGCATCAAGCGGCATGAGTTCTTTTTCGTACTGACGGAAAACAGAAACGCTGAACAAGTCATTTTCCTGTAAAGGGTCAAATAGCACGCTGCCATTTACATGAAAGGCGGCTTTTTCTGAAATGTTGTGGGTTTTGGCAAGAAGTTTTCCCGTCGCTTCCGCAATTTTTGCGTCTACAAACGCAAGCTGGCCCGAAACGAAACTTTCCACCGTTACAATGACAGGATAATTCCCGATCGTATACCATTTGGCATATTTTCTCTTACAGGTAAACTGCTTGGGCGTTTGGATGCCGTTTTCATATAAAAGATTAGCAAACCGGCTTTGCTGCTCTATTAAGTCAAGGCTTACATCCCGCTCATTTTTAAAGCGCACCACTAACGGCTGATGGCTAAATAAGCTAACTTTTACAATCAGCCGCACTTCTTTTGGTTGACAGTCCTGCTTTTCATAATGATAGCGCTGGAGTTGCGAAACGGATTGTATTTTCGAGTCGATGCCAAAGTCCGTGAGGATTTTATATAGATTGTTTATGTCAATCTCAAACATTTTCCCTCTTTTTGCTAAAAAACTTGTTTGTTGTTTCAATATTTTATCATGTTTATTCTTTAGCTGCAAAAAAAGAAGACGCTTAAGGCCTAAGGGATGTGAGCGGTGTAATAAAAATTCCGGTTTCAGGGTCTTTCATGACCGCCTCACAGTGCCCGACGATAACACACATGTAGGCGGGTTTTCTTTGTACATTTTTGTAGAATGTGCTTAAACTGCCGATGGCTTCCTGAATGCCGCCGCCACTTAGTTTGATTTCAAACGCGGCGTAGCGTCCATCCTTAAACTCAACGATGGCATCTACTTCATCGCCGGAAGCGTTATCTCTAAAGTGATACAAGCGTCCATCAAGGCAATCCGCGTAAATCCTCAAGTCTCTTTCGGCCAAGGCTTCAAACAACAATCCGAAGGTCTCATGATCCCGCAAGAGTTTGTCTACGGTCAGATTCAGACTTGCGCAGCATAATGAGGGATCCACAAGATGGCGTTTAGCCGACTTGCCTACTCTGGCTGACGAACGGTAATTGACGCTGAAAGCCTCCTGATTGGCTATAAGATGCAAGCTTTCAAGCACGCTTAGATAGTCGGAAACGGTGGCCCTGCTTTCGATCAGCTCTTCTCCACTTTCATATTCTTCAATATCCCTTACAAGCGTTTTGATGAGCACTTTTCAGAAGATTCAATGAGCAGTTTTCAAGCGTTTCACTTTACGCTTTTCAGACGCTTTGGTGACATTTTTTATGACAGAACCTTCTTGGGGTGATGAGCTTTTATTCATCGGTCTGTTTTATGTTATAATAACTTCAAGATAGGAACTTGAAGACAGACCCCTTGAAAGGAATAATTACGGTTTCGGATACAATGAACAAAATTCTTTGGTACAAACAGCCCGCGGGGCATTTTTATTGCCCGACAGCGTTTCCACAACGAGCGGCGGGGCAACTATCCCAACCTTTTTTGCGCCCATCCGCCCTTTCAAATTGACGGAAATTTCGGCGCAGTATCAGGAATCTTAAAATGCCGGCGCAGGTGTTGCATGGCAAAATCATCCTCCTGCCCGCCTTGCCCGGGGCTTGGCCGGACGGAGAAATGACAGGCGCCAAACTTCCCGGTAAAATAAGCCCAAGCATCCGCCGGGAAAAGGGAAGGCTTATTTCCGCCGAGTTTGATAGCCCAAAAGAGCGAAGGCTTACGGTTTGCTATTTGGAAACAGAACGGGAAATCTGCCTGAAGGCGGGGGAGAAAACCACCATCAGCTACTAATAAGCTACAAAATCAAAAGGCTGCGGCATATTTACCACAGCCTTTTTGCGTGAGGGTTTCTGTTCATAGTCAAGCGGCGATACCCGTTCTTTTTCAGGGACAGTTATTGCACCAAATATCCTTTGCTGATTCCGTAAATATCTTCAACAACACGATTGAAGTCAACGGGCTTGCCATATTTTTTGGCGCGGGCGTCCAGTTTTTTGCGGTGAATTTTCTTGATTTTCTCGGGAATCGGCAGGTTTCCAAAGTCAAGGAAGCGCAGCGCGCCTCTGTCATCACGTACTGGCATAGCCAATCCTATGTTTCTGACGCTTGGCGCGAACGGCACGTCAAGCACGCCGGACTCAAAGGCCCGCACGACTCCGATGGCCAAGTCCCCCTCTCCCATATCATAAACAGTATTAATAATCGCGTTAACTTCTTGAGTAATCAAGTCCATTTC
The DNA here is from genome assembly GCA_012837965.1 of Clostridiales bacterium. Lineage (GTDB taxonomy): Bacteria > Bacillota > Clostridia > Christensenellales > Aristaeellaceae > DTU024. The sequence continues at coordinate 56,256 of DUQF01000037.1, forward strand.
TTCTTCAATGCCGGGCACTTCGATGCCGAGTTTTTGATTGGTCATCATTCCGATTGCCTGTTTGGTGGCTCTAATTCCGCCTGCGTTCGCTTCTTTGGTCGGAACGCCCATGGCCTCTTGCGGCGACTTTACGATGGTTTGCTGCGCACCGCCCAACGCGGCCGTGGCAGCGCCAAGAACCAAAACCCCATAAGCGCTTGTTTCATCGTAGGGGAAAGCGCCCATCCACTGGTCAAATTTCGATGTCAGGACCATGTCATTGTATCCCATCTTTTTTAACCATTTGTCGCCCAAAACATTCAAGCAGCGTATGGCGGCGATATCTTGGAGCAAGTTTCCTCCTTGGCCGTAGCTGATGTCCATGGACACAACACCCTGTTCGGCTGCCAACAACGCTTCAATAATTCCTATCGAAAGTGAAATACACGGGGGAACCAAGGTTCCGGTCAAGGCTCCGGACTCTTCACGGTTAATGATTACTCCGCGTTCTGCGTAATAACCGATAAGCCTATCCACATACTGCCAGTTTTTCAGGGACACATCCAACGGTACGTCCTTGCAGTACACCACATTAAAACAGATGCCTCCGCCGTTGAAGTCTGTCATGCCGCCGGCAAAAGTTACTTCAGCCAATAAACGGCCGTCAACGGAGCCGTGCTTGCAGGTGACTGGCAAACGGACAGACTCAACAACGCTTCTGTTTCCTGCTACACCCAAATTAACGCCGGGATAGCCGTTAAGCACGGAGTACCCTTTTTTAATACTCTCTTCAATCCCTTTTTCAACGTCGCTGAATCTCAGGTTGCGGGTGTAGCTGTCACAGGTTGCCGGCAGCAAATCCGCCCCCTGATCTTGCAGGAACTGCAATAGCTCAATCTGCCCCTCTTTTGTCGCGACGCCTCCCCTAAAGGCAACGCAGGTTCGCCCCTCTTCTTTAGCCTTTGCCAAGATTCTGCCGGTGTTTTTCATACGTGGCATCGCGAGATGATATTGGACCGCGTCGTCCAGGTCCACTTCCCTTCCCGTGTGCCACATGCCTAAGACTTCCGGGCGGACAGAAAGAAAATAATCTTCATCCCATTTTTTATTTGCCAAGTTATAATCAGTCTTATTCATGACTCTCCCTCCAATTTTTTGACTTCAAGCAATTGTTTCTTCATGATTTGTAATGCCAGGTCCGGCCACTGTTCACTTAATAACCCGCCAGCATACAGTATGTAGTTTGAATCGAGCAAAAATCTCGCGTTTTTGGGTTTCAGCAAATTTGGCTGTTTGCTTGAGTAGCAGGCAGCCTGAAAGATGCTTGAGGGGTCTTGCGAGTGAATCAAAGCGCCGCCTGTGCCGATAATCGTTCTTACCTCTGTCAAGTCTTTACCGTAAAGGGTGAACATTTCACCCATTGGCGTGTAGTGAGATTTGAGCCTGCCTACATGACGGTCGACTGCTATCCGTACAGCGTTAACCGCGAGATGATGGTCGATTCTTTTTTCATCCAGGGTTTGGGGAACCGTTTCGGTTTCATTCGTGATTTTTTCTATCCAATCCGTCACGATATCAGGGGATAATCCCAGATCTTCAGAAAACTTTTTAAGCCCGACGCTTTCCAAAATGGATTTCGCGTTGAAACGAACGCCCAAATCTCCCTCTACCGTTCGCTTGGCCCGGGGTTCCGGAATGCCCTTCAGAACGATATTGGGGCGGGAGGGGAGCCCTTCGGATACGGAGTGAACGTCTGTCGTTGCGCCGCCAATATCAATGATGATCAAATCTCCCAACCCGGGCTCGTTTTCGGTTCCCTCCGCAAGAAGCTTGGCGCCGTTGAGGATTGCCGCGGGCGTCGGCAGCAAGACATTGTCGATATAGCTTTTTACTTCGTCCATGCCTTTGGCGTGCACGATATGCTTCATAAAAACATTGCGAATCACGTTTCTCGCGGGCTCAATATTCAGGACATTTACTTCCGGCAGGACGTTATCGGTAACGATTGCGTTTTTGTTGTTTTTCGAAAAAATATCAAGAACAATTTCTTTGCAGTTTCGATTGCCCGCGACGACAATTGGAATACTCAAATCAGAATTGCTTAGCATTTTCGCGTTATGCACTAATACATCTTCGTTTCCGCCGTCTGTTCCCCCCACCAACAAAAGGATGTCGATTTGGTCCTGTCCGATGCTTTCAATATCCTCGGTCAACAGCTTGTTGCTATAACAGTTGATAAGCTTCGCGCCGGCGTTTAGCACGGCCATTCTCGCGGCTTCCAGGGTAAGCTGGGGAACGAAACCTATCGCGTCCATTCGCAGGCCGCCAGCAGCGCTGCTGCTGGCAACCTTTGACGCTTTGGCGAACGCGTCCTTCCCAATAATTTTTCCGAGGTTGTCAAGCGCGTTGTTGAGGCCTTCGGTCACGTTTGTTGATATTGTAGTGGGGGATTTTTCTGTTGCCATTACTTCCTGTTGCGTAACGTCAACAGCCGTAACTTTGGTGTACGTACTCCCAAAATCAATCAGCAGTATTACTTGTTTCACTTTTGCCCCCGAGATCTTCTTCAAGCCAGGCTATAATATTCTCAGGCATATCGGTGGGCAGCCCGACACGGTCAAATCCCATGCCCTTGAAGCGGGTGATGATTTCCTCGTCTGAGTGTTTTCCCACCATCAGGTTGCCGCCGACATAGAGCAATACATCCCCTAAGCCGGCTTCAACGCATTTTTGCTTCATGCCTTCACAGTCTATTTCCGCGTGGCCATACAGTGAGGATACCAATATCGCGTCAGCGTTTGTTTCTTTCGCCGCGTTAATAAAGTTCTCCTGCGAGTTAAAGATTCCAAGGTTGGTCACCTGATATCCGGCCTGCCGAAGCGCGTAGTGAATAATCTTGTTGCCGACAACGTGTATATCGGAACCGATTACACCCATTACAATTCTGTTTTTTTTCATTTCCATTCACCTTTTTTATTCCGCTGCCCTGCCCGCGAATTCTTGTTCGTAGCGCCTGATGTCTTCCAAACCTAATAGATTGTTAAATTCTTCAAAGCCATACATATCCTGGAAGAAGTTCTTTGTTGTTCCATCGGCTTTCAGCATTTCAAACGCTTTAAACAAAGCTTTTGCTTCGATGAGTACGCTTGTTACGGGCCAGATAACAATTTTATAGCCAAGGTCATACAGCTCTTTTGATGAAAGAATGGGGGTACGCCCCTTTTCTACCATGTTTGCCAGCGAAGGCAGGTTGGTAAGCTCATTCACTCGCCGCATTTCTTCCTCGGATTCCAAGGACTCGGCAAAAATGATATCGGCCCCTGCGTTTGCGAAAGCCTCTATCCGCCTTAGCGTTTCGTCGATTCCGTACTTTGTCCTGGCATCGGTTCTGGCGATAATGCAAAAATCGGGGTTGTTCCTTGCCGATTTCGCTGCCCTGATTTTTCCTACCATTTCCTCTGTGGAAACAATCTCCCGCCCTAACATATGGCCGCATTTTTTGGGCAGCACCTGGTCTTCCAACTGAATGGCGGCCACTCCGGCGGCTTCATACTCCTGAACGGCGCGCATGGCGTTCACGGCATTGCCAAAGCCCGTATCGCCGTCTGCAATGACGGGGATATTGACATTGCATGCCAGGCTGTGCATATGGGTGGTCATTTCGGTTAATGTCATCAAGCCTGCGTCGGGCTTGCCCAGCCGGCTTGCCGAGGCGCCGTAGCCTGTGCCGTAAATGGCGTTAAAGCCAAGCTTTTCTATGATTTTTGCCGAGATTCCATCGTGGGCGCCGGGAGCGACAAGGATTTCATCCCGTTTCAACAGATCTCTGAGTTTTTTTCCAGCGTTCATGACTATACTCCTTTTTATTTAATTAATTTGTTTTGGTCATTGTTTATGATTATTTGAGAAGGACGCTTGGCAACCATGTAACGATTTCAGGTACAAACGAGATGATCAGGACACAGATAACCTCTACTAACAGGAAAGGCAAAACGCCCTTTACAACTTCTGAAAACGGCTCGCCAGAAATGGAGGTGGCCGTAAACAGGTTATAGCCAAACGGGGGCGTAACGTAACCGATAACAAGGTTCACCACAAACAGCACGCCCATGTGCAGGGGGTCCAAACCCAAGCTCAGGCCGATAGGCACCAGGATGGGCCCCAGAATAATAATGGCCGCTATCGTGTCGATCAAGGCGCCGGCAATGAACAAGATTACATTCAATAACAACAAGTAAGTGATTTTGGAAGTTACAACCTTGATTGCGGCCGCGGCGACAGCGCTTGGCAAGCCCGTTGCGGACAAGAGCCACTGCAGAATATTAGCGGCCCCGATGATAAAGATAACCATTGCCGATGTTTTAGTTGATTCAATCAGCATTTTTGGCATTTCGCTAAGCTTTATCTCCTTGTAGAGCAGCCCCCCTAAAATGAGGCTGTACATGACCGCGACGGCGGCGGCTTCAGTGGGCGTAAACACACCGCCATAGATGCCGCCCAAGATAATCAGGGGCAGCAGCAAAGCGCCAAGGGCGTTCCATGTTGCTTTCAAGAAGCCTTTTAGTGAAAACTCCGTACCTTCTACACTAATCTTGTTTTTCTTCGCGTAGAAATAGTTTACAATCATGAGGCAGCCGCCAATCAATAACCCAACGCCAATTCCGCCCATGAACATTTTAGTGATAGGTACATTCATCGAAACCCCGTAAATAATCATGGGGATACTTGGCGGGATAATCGGGCCAAGAGCGCCCGCCGCGGCGACCAACCCTGCCGCGTCGCGGGACTTGTATCCGCGCCGAATCATCGTTGGCAGTAAAAGGCTTCCTATAGCGGCCACCGTCGCGGGGCCGGAGCCGGTAAGCGCGGCGAATATCATGCAGGACACAACGGCAACCATTCCTATTCCGCCGGTCATTCTGCCGACAAGATAGTCCGCCCAATTTACAAGCCTTCTGCTGATTCCCCCCTTATCCATGAGGTTGCCTGCCAGTATGAAAAGGGGAACCGCCAGCAGCGGAAACGAGTCCATGCCTGTTACTAACCTTTGCCCAATCAGCACAAGCGGCTTAAAGCCTGTTATTGACAGGAAGGCGCCGCAGGAGAGAATGATTGAAAAAGCAAACGGTATGCCGATGATTAAGAAAGCGAAAAATAGTATTACCAATAATCCGGAAGTCATATTATTTACCTCCTGTCTTTGAAGGCTGGTTGAAGGCTCCGATGCGAGTGATGACAAACTCAACCGACTGTATGCATATAAGAACTCCGCTGACGACCACCGAACTGTAAACATAGCTCATTGGCAAATGCATCGCGGGACTGGGCTGACGGGCGGTTATGGTTGTCACCTTCCAGCCCTGAGTAATCATGAGTATGCCGCAAGCGAAAATGAGTATGTCGCCCACAAGAAAAATAATGTTCGATACCTTTTTGGGGAGGGCCTTGATGTGGAAGTCTACAACCGCGTGCCCGCCTTGCCGGTAGCAGATATAACCGCCAATCATGTTGAGCCAAATAAACGTGAAGCGACAGAGCTCTTCCGTCCACGAAAACGAGTAAGAAAACACGTATCTGGTGATAACCTGCAGACACGCGGCGACTGTCATGACCACGAAAAAGACGATAGCCAGGGCGGCGGCGACTACATAAATATAATTACTGACTCTTTTCATTGTGCCTTTACTCCTTTCTGAATTTAATACAATTCCTTGCGGTTTTGATAAACCGCAAGGAATTACGTTCAGAATTATTGATTTTGCAACTCTTCTACTTTTTCTTTAACCCTGTCTAAAAACTCCTTGCCAATTTGATCGGCATAGGCGTCATGAACAGAGGTCACCGCGTTCTGGAAGGCTTCCCTGTCAATGTCATCAATGACTGTAACGCCCTTTGAAATCATGTCTTCGACAAATTCATCATCCATTTCTTCGTTAAAGGCCCGTTCATCCTGGCCTGCTTTAATGGCGGCGTTCATCAGGACTTCCTGCTCTTGAGCGTTGAGGGAGTCCCAAATATTGAGCGAAACCGCGATAAACAGGGGAGAATAGTACAGGTTGACCCGAGAAATGTAAGGCGCGATTTGATAGAAGCCGTTTGAATAAATGACGCCGATGGGAATGTCCAGCCCGTCAATGGTGCCCTGTTGCAGTCCGGTGAAGGTTTCGGTCCATGCCATAGGCGTTGGGTTGGTTCCCAAAGCTGAATAGGTGGAAATATAGAGCTGGTTCTCCAAGCTTCTCATCTTTTGGCCTTGAAGATCAGCCGGCGTCCTTATCTCTTTTTTCGAGGTGATGATCTGCCGGAAACCTCCCTCGCCCCATGCGAGGCCTTTGATTCCGAGCTTCTCCAGGCTATCCAGCATTTCACGGCCAAGCTCTCCGTCGAGAATTTCCCGGGCTGTTTTCAGGTCAGGATAAATAAAGGGCAGGTCGTTGGTGTAAAGAATGGGTGAGAACACGCTGACGTTGACGTTTGTGAGCATCGCGAAATCGATGGTTCCCAGCTGCATGCCTTCAACCATGTCCCGCTCACCGCCGAGCTGAGCGTTGGGCAACACTTCAACTTGCATTTTTCCGCCGCTCATTTCTTTTACATTGTTGGCGAAATACGTGCAGAAGACGTGGTAGTTATCGTTGTCCGCGCCGGTAAGAATATGCCCAAGCTGCCAGCTGTGATTTCTGATGTTGTCTGTGTTCTCAGCGAAGGATACGGCAACATTGGCCATTAGTAGAATTAGAACTAAGACTATCGACATGAATTTTTTCATTTTTTACCTCCTGATTTATCAATGCTTCATTTGGTTTGGATAGGTAAACGCCAAGTAGTTAAAATTTAACCAGTCAGCTGTTTTAACAATATAGGACTCAGGCGTTTGATAGGACTTGTCTCCTTCAAAGGAGTGGGTAAGGATAATATGAACAACCATCTCGGGGAGCCCGTTTTTAGAAGCTAAAATGCCTCCCGCAGCCGGATGCCGCACATATTGACCCCTTTGACTGTAGGCGTATTCGCCGTCTTTGCTTTCATACTCCAATAGTTTCCCAACGTCGTGCAGCAACGCGCCGGCGATGACTACGTCTTCATCAACTTTTTCAGTGGTCTGATACGCTTGATTGAAGAACTTGGCAATCATAGACGCTGTTTGGGTGACATTTCTTACGTGTTCTACGAGTAGTACGGGGCAGTCCTTGAGTTCTGTAAGTACGAAGGGCAACTTTAATATTGACCTCTCACACCAACCTCCTTCCTTGATCGCGAGCTCCCATGTGTTTAAGCATTTTTCGCGCAAAGCTTCATCCTTAACCAAAAGGAACTCCGGAATGGTTTTAACTAAAAAATCCTTCAATTAATGCACCTCCTATGCGTTATGATGGGTCGTTTTTGGTCTGTTCGAGAAACGTTTCTAATCCTTTAATAAAACTCTAACGCAAAAATAAAAAATTGTACAATACCAAAATTTGATATAGATATATCAAAACAGACTGTAGACAAAGTCCCAACCATTCGCGTTGGGACTTTGTTCAATGAAACCTGCAAAATCCCTTAAAAGTCAAGATCAAATCGAGGTTATATGGTATAATATAGATACAAAAACTCGAGGTA